>DATANB010000055.1:0-92300 GCA_036266415.1 Bradyrhizobium sp.
GACCACTTCGGGCAACAGCATCGACAGCGGCTGGCCAAGCATGCAGGCTTCCGCCTCGATGCCGCCGACACCCCAGCCGAGCACGGCAAGGCCGTTGACCATGGTGGTGTGCGAATCGGTTCCGACAAGCGAATCCGGATAGGCCACCTCGAAGGTGCCGGTCTTCTTGCCGATCTTCATCTTCTGCTTGCGGGTCCATACCGTCTGCGCAAGATATTCGAGATTGACCTGGTGGCAGATGCCGGTGCCGGGCGGCACCACGGAGAAGTTCGAGAACGCCTTCTGGCCCCATTTCAGGAATTCGTAGCGTTCCTGGTTCTGCTTGTATTCCTCGACCACGTTCTTGGCGAACGCCTTGTTGTCGCCGAAGAAGTTCACGATCACGCTGTGGTCGATGACAAGATCGACCGGCACCAGCGGATTGATCTTTTCCGCATCGCCGCCGAGCGCCTGCATGGCGTTGCGCATCGCCGCGAGATCGACCACTGCCGGCACGCCGGTGAAGTCCTGCATCAGCACCCGCGCCGGGCGGAATGCGATTTCATGTTCCAGCTTGCGTTTCTTCAGCCACTTCGCGACCGCAACGATGTCGTCCTTCTTGACGGTGCGGTCGTCTTCATTGCGCAGCAGGTTCTCCAGCAGCACCTTCATGGAATAAGGCAGCTTGGAGATCCCCTTCAGACCATTCTTCTCGGCGGCGGAGAGGCTGTAATAGACGTAGGTCTTGCCGCCGACCTTGAGGGTCTTCTGGCATTTGAAGCTGTCGAGCGAAGTCATGTGAGGAAATCCCAATTGTCAGTTATACCCGGTAAGGGTATTTAAACACCGTCAGCGAGGCTGGCCTGATGGCTTGCAGACGCGGATTGCGTGCTGCATCAAGTTCCGGCTTATAGAATCATTCCAGTGGCACCGCCACACCGACAATTGTGCCGCAGCATTGCGTTACCCAAAAATTCCGCTGCGGTACCCCTAATTTCTAGAGGGCTGTGAAAGGGCAATATGCGGCTCTCGGGGCGCGGCGTCAGATGTGTGCGGGGCGGCCGGGACGTGTTCTGGGGCCTCGATTTCGAGGCTTCCTCGGGCGAGGCGCTGGCCGTCACCGGCGCCAATGGATCGGGCAAAACCTCGCTGTTGCGGATGATCGCCGGACTGTTGACGATCGCCGGCGGATCAATCGGGCTGGAGGGCGGCGCGAACGAGCTGACGCTGGCCGAACAGGCCCATTATCTCGGCCACCGCGACGCACTGAAACCCGCTTTGAGCGTGATCGAAAACCTCTCTTTCTGGCGCGATTTTCTCGGCGGCGAAGCCTTCGACGCCAGGGAAAGCCTTGCCGCGGTAGGGCTCGATCATGCCGTTCACCTGCCGGCGGCGTATCTGTCGGCCGGCCAGCGCCGGCGGCTCTCGGTCGCCCGGCTGTTGACGGTTCACCGGCCAATCTGGCTGCTGGATGAGCCGACCAACGCGCTCGATGCCGCCGGGCAAAGCATGTTTGCCGGCCTGATGGGCGATCATCTCGGCCGCGGCGGCCTCATCGTCGCCGCCACCCACGCGCCCCTTGGAATTGCCGCGCGCGAATTGCGGATCGGGGACGCATCATGACCGCGCTCGCCGCATTGGTTCGCAGAGACATCGCGATCGCGCTGCGGGTCGGCGGCGGCGCGCTGATCGGCGTCCTGTTTTTTCTCACCGTGGTGGTGCTGATGCCGTTCGCGGTCGGCCCCGATCTGGCCCTGCTGACCCGACTGGGACCGGCCATCCTCTGGCTCGGCGCACTCCTGGCAAGCCTGCTCACCCTCGACCGGCTGTTCATGGCCGATCACGACGACGGTTCGCTCGATCTGATCGTGATGAGCCGAACGCCGCTGGAACTCGCCTGTGCCGCCAAGGCGCTGGCGCACTGGCTGGCGGCGGGATTGCCGCTTGTCATCGCCACCCCGGTGCTGGGGCTGTTGTTAAATCTCGATGCGATCTCGACCTCGGCGGTGGCGTTGACCCTGCTAGTGGGCACGCCAGCGCTGACCTTTACCGGCATGATCGGCGCGGCGCTGGCGGTGACGCTGCATCGTGGCGGATTGCTGCTGGCGGTGCTGGTGCTGCCGCTGTCGATTCCGGTGCTGATCTTCGGCGTCGCCGCCTCGCAGGCCGCAATCTCGGGACTGTCGTTCGGCGCGCCGTTTTCGATCCTGTGCGCGCTGTCGCTGGTCAGTTTTGTCATCGGACCGTTCGCCGCCGCCGCCAGCCTGCGGCACGGTCTGGACTGATCGGGGTCGGTATTGACGTCGATCAACTCTCGCGGAGCGCCTTCGTGCTGATTGCCTCTAACGGCCGCGACCATTAACAGGATTGCCATGACACTGATCGATCTCGCCAACCCCACCCGGTTCCTGGCGCTGACCGCGCGCCTGTTACCGTGGCTTGCAGCCGCGACCGCCCTTCTGTTGCTGATCGGCCTGTACCAATCGGCCATGGCGCCGGACGACTATCAGCAAGGCGCCACCGTGAAAATCATGTTCATCCACGTACCGAATGCGTGGCTGGCGATGTTCGTCTGGGGCGTAATGAGCCTGGCTGCGCTGGGCACGCTGGTGTGGCGGCACCCGCTGGCGGACGTCGCCGCCAAGGCCGCCGCGCCGATCGGGGCCTGCTTTACGTTTCTTGCGCTGGTGACGGGTTCGCTGTGGGGACGGCCGATGTGGGGCACCTATTGGGAATGGGACGCGCGGCTGACTTCGGTGCTGATCCTGTTTCTGATGTATCTGGGCCTGATCGCGCTGTGGCGGGCGGTTGAAGATCCTTCCCGCGCCGCGCGCGCCGCGGCGGTGCTGACGCTGGTCGGCGCCATCAATCTGCCGATCATCAAATTCTCGGTCGACTGGTGGAATACCCTGCACCAGCCCGCGTCGGTGCTGCGGATGGGCGGACCTGCGCTCGACCGCGCGTTCCTGATTCCGCTGCTGGTGATGGCGGTGGCGTTTTCGCTGTTGTTCCTCACACTGCATCTGGCGGCGATGCGCAACGAAATCCTGCGCCGCCGGGTGCGCGCCCTGCAGATGATGCAAGCCAGCCAGCGGTCGGCGTGAACGCGATGTCGCTTGGCCCCTACGCGCCCTTTATCGTGACCTCCTATTTGCTCGTCACGGCGGTGGTGCTTACCCTTATTGCCTGGATCGCGATCGATTATCGCCACCAGAAACAGCGCCTGCGCGAACTCGACGCCTCGGGCGTCGTCAGGCGCTCCGGGCGCAGTGCGGCGGACCTGAAATGAGCGAGCCTTCAACAACCGACATCCCGCCGCAACGACGGTCCTGGCTGATGGCGCTGCCGCTGATCGTGTTCGCAGCCCTTGCCGCGATCTTCTGGTTTCGGCTGGGAAACAGCGATCCGTCGCGGATCCCCTCCGCCCTGATCGGCCATCCGGCGCCGCAAACCGCGCTGCCGCCGCTTGCGGGCCTGGTCGACAACGGCGTCCAGGTGCCCGGGCTCGATCCCGCCATGTTCAAGGGCAAGGTCAGCGTCGTCAACGTCTGGGCTTCGTGGTGCATCCCGTGCCACGATGAAGCGCCGCTGTTGATCGGGCTTGGCCGTGACAAGCGGCTGCAGTTGATCGGCATCAACTACAAGGATGCGCCTGATAAAGCCCGGGGCTTTCTCGCCCGCTATGGCAATCCCTATGGCGTCGTCGGCGTCGACGGCAACGGCCGCGCTGCGATCGAATGGGGTGTCTACGGCGTGCCCGAGACCTTTATTGTCGGCCGCGAAGCCACCATCGTCTACAAGCTGGTCGGACCGGTGACGCCTGACAATATCGACAGCGTCCTCAAGGTCGAGATCGACAAGGCGCTGAAGACGGGGTCTTAGCCTAGCCGTCATTTCGGGGCGCGCCCAAGCGCGAACCCGGAAGTTCGAGATTCCGGGTTCGATGCTGCGCATCGCCCCGGAATGACGTTCAAATAAATCTTTGCTTTTATCTGCCGTTCATTTGGTGGCCATGGCGCCGCCACGAATTCAAAGCTAGCCTGACGGCGTTGCCTTAAACCGTCCTTGGAGGGATACACCCAAATGCGTCATTTCACGCTCGCTTGCCTTGCTGCAACTGCGCTCACCTTTGGCCTGTTGACGGCTTCGCCGTCGATGGCCCAGACACCGCAGCCCGCCGCCAAGTCCGACAAGATGGCTCCCGCGCCGAAGGCCGAGTCGAAGATGGCGCCGGCCACCAAGTCGGACCTGCTCGACATCAATTCCGCAAGCGCCGATGAACTCGATGCGCTGCCGGGGATCGGCAAGGCCTATTCGGCCGCAATCATCAAGGGCCGCCCCTACAAGGGCAAGGATGACCTCGTCAACAAGAACATCGTGCCGCAGAAGACCTATGACGGCATCAAGGACAAGATCATCGCCAAGCAGAAGTGAGCTGAGGCGGCTCCTTACCTCTCCCGCTTGCGGGGGAGGTCGACGCGCTCGACAGAGCGCGGCGGGCGGGGAAAATCTATCCACGAGTCAGTAAGTATTTGCGTCAACAGCCCCCACCCCAACACGAGCGGAAGACGAGGGGCGCAAGGCGAAGCACTCACCCCTTCGACACATCCCCGGCTTCCGCCTCGCTTGCTTCGAGCGACGCCGGCTCAAGATGGTAGCGCCTGGTCAGCGGCATTTGCGCGATCGCAAATCCCATGGTCAGCGGGATCACGCCGAACGCCTTGAAGGCGACCCAGAAATCCGTGCTCTGGGTGCGCCAGATGATTTCGTTCAATATCGCCATTGCGAAAAAGAACAACGCCCAGCGCAAGGTGAGGATACGCCAGCCCTGCGACGTGAGATTGAACATCTGATCGAACATGATGGCGATGAAGGAGCGGCCGAACAACAGACCGCCGCCGAGGATCGCGGCGAACAGGCCGTAGATGATGGTCGGCTTGACCTTGATGAAGGTTTCATCGTGCAAGACCAGCGTCAGCGTGCCGAACACGATGACGATGACGCCGGTGACCAGCGCCATGATCGGGACGTGCTTCGTTACCACATAGGAAGCGATCATCGCCGCCACGATCGCCACCATGAAGGCGCCGGTGGCGACGAACAGGTGGAATCTGGCGTTGGCGACGAAGAAGACCAGCAGCGGACCGAGCTCGGTCGCGAGTTTGAACAAAGGGTGCGGCGTCGTTTTATCCATTATTCTATCCCTGCGATCGCATGGGCGAAATCCCGTGCGGTGAAAGCTGCGAGATCGTCGATGCCCTCGCCGACGCCGATGAAGTGCACCGGCAGTTTGTGCTTTTCGGCCAACGCCACCAGGATGCCGCCGCGCGCGGTGCCGTCGAGTTTTGTCATCACCAGGCCGGTGACGCCCGCGGTGCGATGAAACGCCTCGACCTGCGACAGCGCATTTTGTCCCACCGTGGCATCCAGCACCAGCAGCACCGCATGCGGCGCCGACGCATCGACCTTCCTGATGACGCGAACCACCTTTTCAAGCTCGTTCATCAGTTCGGCCTTGTTCTGCAGCCGGCCGGCGGTATCGACCAGCAGCACGTCGAGCTTGCCCTCGCGCGCCGCGGTGAGTGCATTGAAGGCAAGGCTTGCGGAGTCCGAGCCCTGCACGCCCGCAATTACCGGCGACTTGGTGCGCTCGCCCCAGATCTTCAACTGCTCGATCGCGGCGGCGCGAAACGTGTCGCCGGCGGCCAGCATCACCTTGCGGCCTTCAGCGCCAAGTTTTGCCGCAAGCTTGCCTATGGTGGTGGTCTTGCCAGAACCGTTGACGCCGACCACGAGGATGACGAACGGCTTTTGCATCGCGTCGATCTCAAGCGGCATCGCCACCGGGGCCAGAACTTTCTCGACTTCGGTCGCCACCACCGACTTCACGTCATCGGCCGTGATCGCCTTGTCGTAACGGCCGACGCCGACTGCAGCGGCAATCCGCGCCGCCACCTCGGTGCCGAGATCGGCGCGCAACAGCACGTCCTCGATATCCTCGAGCATCGCGCGGTCGAGCTTGCGCTTGGTTACAAGATCGGCCACCGCCGTCCCGAGCGAACTCGAGGTGCGCTTCAGGCCGCTGGACAGCCGCCGCCACCAGCTCGGTTTGGTCTTTTCCGGAGTGTCGTTCATTGCGGGGGTGTGTTAGCGGTTTCGCGCCATGAGCGAAAGTCTCGATCGAGCCATCGACGTTCCCGAACTGACCGCGGAAGAAATCCAGGCCCGCGTGCTCTATCGCGACGGGCTGATGCTTGTCATCGACAAGCCCGCTGGCCTGCCGGTGCATCGCGGCCCCAAGGGCGGCGCCAATCTGGAATCCTCCTTCGACGCGCTGCGATTCGGACTGCCGCGGCCACCGGTTCTCGCTCATCGGCTCGACCGCGATACGTCCGGCTGCCTGGTGCTGGGGCGGCACCGCAAGGCGACGGCCTCGCTGGGCCTGCTGTTCAAGCATGGCAAAATTTCAAAAACCTATTGGGCGGTGGTCGAAGGCGGCCCGGCCGAGGACAAGGGGACCGTCGACATGCCGCTCGGCCGTCTCAACGCCGAGCGCGGCTGGTGGCAGAAGCCGGATCCGGAGGGGCAGACTGCACTCACCAACTGGAAAGTGCTGGGGCGCGGCCACGGCCTCAGCTGGCTCGCGCTCGAACCGGTCACCGGCCGCACCCACCAATTGCGCGTCCACTCCGCCGCGTCGGGCTGGCCGATCGTCGGCGACAACATTTACGGCAACGGTCCCCGTTTCGGCGAACCGCGCCTGCATCTGCATTCCCGCGAGATCGTGATCCCGATCTCGAAGAACAAGGACCCGGTGCGCGTGGTCGCGCCGGCGCCGGCGCATTTGCGGGAGCAGCTCAGGGCCTGCGGATGGACCGGGGAGTAGCGCCCTCACACCGTCAATCGTGCGCCGTCATTCCCCGTAATCGTCAGCGCGCGCACCGCACCCGGAATCTCGCCACCACTGATCGCGACCGGAATAAAGTGTTCGGTGCGGCCCTGCGTGGCGCTCTCGATAAGGACCTGGCGTGTCGCGCCGATTTCAGACGCCAGCCGCCTTCGCAGCGCCGCCGCCGCTATAGCGCGCAACCGCCTCGCGCGCTGCTTGATGGCATCGCCCGCTACCTGCGGCATCCGCGCTGCCGGCGTGCCCGGACGCGGTGAATAGGGAAACACGTGCAGAAAGGTGAGGCCGCACTCCTCCACCAGATCCATGGAGCGCGCGAACATCTCCTCGGTCTCGGTCGGAAAGCCCGCGATGACATCGGCGCCGAGCGCGATATCCGGCCGCAGCCGACGCACCCGCGCGCAAAATTCAACCGCGTCGGCGCGGCAATGCCGCCGTCTCATCCGCTTCAGGATAAGATCGTCGCCCGACTGCAGCGACAGATGCAGATGCGGCATCAGCCGCTCATCCTCCGCGAGCACGTCGAACAAGTCGCGGTCAACCTCGATCGAGTCGACCGATGAAATGCGCAGCCGTTTCAGTTCCGGCACGTGCCGCAATAGCTGTTTGACCAGCCTGCCGAGTTTCGGCATGCCCGGCAAATCGGCGCCGTAGCTGGTGAGATCGACGCCGGTCAGCACGATCTCGGCATGACCGCGCTCGACCAGCGAGCGGACCTGCTCGACGACAGCACCCACCGGCAACGAGCGCGAATTGCCGCGGCCATAGGGGATGATGCAGAAGGTGCAGCGGTGATCGCAGCCGTTCTGCACCTGCACGAACACCCGCGGCAGGGCGCTGGCGAATCCTTCCAGAAGGTGCGGCGCCATCTCGGAGACCGCCATGATGTCGGAGACCGCGATCTTTTCGCCGCTTGCGACGCCAGGCCCGCTAACCGCGTCGAATGCAGTTCGCGCCGCGCGCCAGGCCTCGCCCCGCATCTTGTCGTCATTGCCGACGACGCGGTCGACCTCGGCCATGCCGGCGAACATCTCGGCTTGTGTCTGCGCTGCGCAACCGGTCACCACGATCCGCATCCCCGGCTTTTCGCGCTTCAGCCGGCGGATCGATTGCCGCGCCTGCGCTACCGCTTCGTTGGTGACCGCGCAGCTATTGATGACGACGGTCGAGGTGAGCCCGGCGCGCTCGGCCTCGCGGGCAATCACCTCGGATTCGAAGGCGTTGAGACGGCAGCCGAAGGTGATGACATCGACGCTCATCTTACGCGACGGTCGCAAACAGCGCCGGATCGAACCGGCCTTCATACTCAAACGTCGCGGTGCCCGTCATCAGCACGTGGTCGTCACGCTCGCGCCATTCGATGGAGAGTTCGCCGCCGGGCAGCGATATCCGCACGGCGCGGTTGACGCGCTTCAGCCGCGCCGCCGCCACCGCGGTAGCGCAGGCCGCCGAGCCGCAAGCCCTGGTCAGCCCGGCGCCGCGCTCCCAGGTGCGGATCGCGATGTGATCGCGGTCGACGATATGCGCCAGCGTGATATTGGCGCGCTCCGGAAAGATCGGATGGTTTTCCAGCAGCGGCCCGAAGCGGGCAAGATCGTAGGCGTTGACGTCGTCGACCCAGAAGATCGCGTGCGGGTTGCCCATACTGACCACCGAGGGGGTGTGCAGCACCGGCGCGTCGATCGGGCCGATCTGCAGCTCGATCGAACGGGTGTCGCGAAATTCCTCCGCCAGCGGAATATCCTTCCAGCCGAACTTCGGCGCACCCATGTCGACTGTGAAAAGACCGTCGGCGCCCTGCCAGCAATTCAACAGCCCGGCCCTGGTCTCGAAAGTGGCGGCGGTCCGGCCGGTGGCCTCAAACAGCCGGCGGGCGACGCAGCGCATGCCGTTGCCGCAGGCGCCGATTTCCGAGCCGTCGTTGTTGTAGATACGGATGAAGGCCTCGGTGCCCTCAAGGCGCGGCGGCTGCAGCACCATCAACTGGTCGTAATGCACGCCGGCCGGAGAGGCCACCGCGCGGGCATCTTCGGACGTGACCACGGCCGACGAATCGCGCAGATCGACCACGACGATCTCGTTGCCGATGCCGTTCATCTTGGCAAATGCATGGTTGGCGAGCGCGCTCATGGAATTTCCCGACTTGTGCCTGCCTTATATGGCCAGTGATGGCGGATTGGCCAGTGTGGTGAATCTGTGTCGGGGCTCCTGACCGATGGCAGAGAGGCCATGACGTATCTGTCATGGGACGAAAGCGGGCCTTGCGTGCTAACATGTCAGGGTTCGTCACGCGCTTTGCCGACGGTGAAACCGGGAAACCAAAGCCGGGCGCGACGCCGAACGTGTCGATGGAGAATACCGAATGAATTTAATCAGCTTTTTCCGCCTTGCCATGGTCGCGCTGGTCCCGGCAGCCGCGATTTCGTTCGGCTTCGGCAATGCCCTGGCGCAGTCGCCGCCTGCGGTCAGCGCACCGGCGGCGCAAGCACCCGCCGCGCCGGCAACACCCGCTCCGGCGCCGCCTGCGCCTCCGGCACCGGCTGCGGGCCCTTCGGCCGCGCCCGCCGCTCCGCCCGCGGCGGCGGAAACCCCGGCGATACCACCGCCGGCGGCCGCGCCGGTTCAGACCGCAGATGCGTTTGGCGAAGAAATCGTGCTGGAGCCGAAAACCGTGGTCATCGCCAAGGGCAACGCCAACTGGGATTCGGCATTCGACACCCTGATCGATTCCTTCAAGTCGCTGTCAGCGCTGCTCGACAAGCAGGGCATCAAGCGCGCCGGCAACCTGATGATCGTCTACACCTCGACCGACGACACCGGCTTCACCTTCCTCGCTGAAATTCCGGTCGACCAAGATGCGAAGAACCTGACCAAGGACATGAGCATGGGCAAATCGCCCGCGGGCAAGGCGTTGAAGTTCGTCCATCGCGGGTCCTACGACAACATGGACAACACGTATGAGGCCATCACAAATCACCTCGACGACAAGAAGCTCGAGGCCAAGGACACCTTCATCGAGGAGTACATCACCGACCCCTTGAAAACCGCGGAGGACAAGCTGGTCATCGACGTCTATGTGCCGCTGAAATGAGCCTCATGAAGCATCGCATCGCCCTCGCCGCCGCCATTGTTGCGGTCACGCTGCTCACCGCGCCCGCGCGGGCCGAGAACGTACCGCCGCCGATGATTACCGTCAGCGGCCAGGCCATGGTATCGGTGGCGCCCGATCAGGCGCAGATCGATGCTGGCGTCACCTCGGACGCCAGGACCGCGCGCGAGGCCTCCGATGCCAACAACGCGGCGATGGGAAAGATTTTGCTGGCGCTGAAGGGCGCCGGGATCGCGGAGAAGGATTACCAGACTTCGCGGCTGTCGCTGCAGCCGCAATATGCGCCGAACCGCACCGGGCCAACTCCCATCGTCGGCTATCGCGGCAGCAATCGCGTCACGATCCGGCTGCGCGACGTCACCCGGGTTGCCAGCGTGATCGACACGCTGGTGGGCGCCGGCGCGAACGATATCGGCGGCATCGGTTTCTCGGTGTCCAACGCGTCGAAACTTCTCGACGAGGCCCGCGAACAGGCGATCGCCGATGCCCGTCGCAAGGCCGAGATTTACGCCAGGGCCGCCGGCGTCACGCTCGGCGCGCCGCTCGATATCTCCGAGCAAGGCGCGCCCGGCCCGGTGTTTCGCGGCAGGATGGCCCAGGGCATGGCGGTGTCGGCGGCGCCGGTGGCGCAGGGCGAAGAGACGCTGCAGGTCGCAGTCAGCGTGTCCTGGGCGATCAAGCAGGCGGGGCAGTAGTTCTTCCGGCCAAATACTGACCGAAAAGGTAGCCAGAGTGTTTTACGGCGAATGCCGTCATGCCCGGCGTTGTGCAGCGTTGTGCCGGGCATCCACGCTATTGCCATCATCGTGCAAGAAAGACGTGGATGGCCGGGTCAAGCCCGGCCATGACGAAAACGACCCCTCAGAGTTCCACCACCTGCCCCGGCTTGAGCGCAACAAAGCGCTCGCGCGGAATCTTCGCTTCATCGAGCGCGGCATGCAAGCCCGCGACCGGTGCGTCGATGGCCTCATCGGTCAGTTGAAACGTGCCGTGGTGATGCGCCAGCGCCTGTTCTGCGCCGCAATCCTTTAGCGCCTGCACTGCGTCTGACGGATTCATGTGCTGATCCCGCATGAACCAACGCGGCTCATAGGCGCCGATGGGGAGGATCGCCAGACGAAGCGGACCGTGCGCTTGCCCGACCCGGCGGAAATGCTTGCCCTCGCCATAGCCGGAATCGCAGACGATGAAGATCTTGCCCGCCGGCGTCTCCAGGACAAAGCCAGCCCACAGCGCCTTGTTGCGGTCGAACAACCCGCGCGCCGACCAGTGCCGTACCGGCACCAGCGTCACCGCGACGCCGCTGCCGAGTTCAACGCGGTGATGCCAGTCGAACGCCTCGGCGCGGATCGCGCTGTCGGCACCGCGCATGGTGATGTCGTTGCCGAGCGGCGTAATCACGCGGGGAGCAAACCTCGCGGCGAGCTTCGACAGCGTTGCCAGATCGAGATGATCATAATGGCCGTGCGACACCAGCGCGATGTCGATGGGCGGAAGCGCGTCGAAGGCGATTCCGGGGTCGTTGTGACGCTTCGGCCCGGCCCAGCTGACCGGCGAGGCGCGTTCCGACCACATCGGGTCAATCAAAATGTTAAGCCCCGATGTCTGAATCAGCCAGCTGGCGTGGCCGACGAACGACAACCGCACCTTGTCGCCGTTGACGCGCTCCGGCGGGGCGTCCGCGTGCGGGCTCGGCGCCCATTCGGGCCAGACCTGCCGCTGCCTGTCACTGCCGAATTGCCAGCGCAGCAACTCGCGAAGCGATTTCGGCGGCACGCCGTCAGGATCGAAAAACTGCCTGCCGTCGAAATGATCGGAAGGCGGCCCATCGTAGATTTTCATACTGTAGTTCCAGACCAATGGCACGCCGATGGCGGCGGCGGCGCCGGAGAAGAGCCCAAGCACGTGACGGCGGGTAATGCGCATGGCCCGATTGGCCTCAAAAACATGTGCCTCGGCAAGGGGTAAGCCGGTCATCGGGGTTCACGAAGATGCTATTTTCCCGCGACTTTTCTTGACTTTTGGGGCATGCGGGGGTTTAACCCCGCAATCCTCGGAAAGACGTTCTTTTCGACCCGCCGCCCGGCCCCAGAGGCCGGAGGTCAACGCCCGACAGCGCGATGCGCCCTCGGGCGAAAAAGTGTTTTGGAAGACTATCTTCTCCCTCGCCCCCCACTTCGCGGGGAGAGGGTGGGGGTGAGGGGCTCTTGCTTGGGTCCGGCACCCTCTCACCCGGCCGCTGCGCAGCCGACCTCTCCCCGCAAGCGGGGCGAGGCTAAGAAGGAAAAGCTGACGTGTTCGACAATCTGTCGGAAAAACTTGGTGGCATTCTCGATCGGCTGACCCGGCGCGGGTCGCTGACCGAGGCCGATGTCGACGCCGCAATGCGCGAGGTGCGCCGTGCGCTGCTGGAAGCCGACGTCTCGCTCGACGTGGTCCGAAGTTTTACCGAAAAAGTTCGCGAGCAGGCGATCGGCGCCACCGTGGTCAAGTCGGTGACGCCCGGCCAGATGGTGGTGAAGATCGTTCACGACGAACTGATCGCCACCCTCGGTTCCGACGGCCAGACTATCGACCTCAACGCCGTGCCGCCGGTCGCCATCATGATGGTCGGCCTGCAGGGCTCCGGCAAAACCACCACGACCGCCAAGCTTGCCCGCCGCCTGACCCAACGCGAAAAGCGCAAGGTGCTGATGGCCTCGCTCGACATCTATCGCCCCGCGGCGATGGAGCAACTCGCGGTGCTCGGGCGCGATCTCGATATCCAGACCCTGCCGGTCGTCGCCGGCCAGAAGCCGGCGCAGATCGCCAGGCGCGCGCTGGAAGCCGCCAGGCTCAGTGGCTACGACGTGGTGCTGCTCGACACCGCCGGCCGCACCACGCTCGACGAAGAAATGATGGCGGAAGCCGCCGAGATCAAAACCGCGGCCAATCCGCATGAAGTGCTGCTGGTCGCCGATTCCCTGACCGGCCAGGACGCCGTCAATCTGGCGCGCTCCTTCGACCAGCGCGTCGGGCTGACCGGCATCGTGCTGACGCGAGTCGACGGCGACGGCCGCGGTGGCGCTGCGCTATCGATGCGTGCGGTCACCGGCAAGCCCATAAAACTGATCGGCACCGGGGAAAAAACCGACGCGCTGGAGGATTTCCACCCGAGCCGCATCGCGGGCCGGATTCTCGGCATGGGCGACGTGGTGTCGCTGGTAGAGAAAGCCGCCGCCAATATCGATGCGGAAAAAGCCGCGCGCACCGCCGAGCGGATGCGCAAGGGCCAGTTCGACCTCACAGACATGCGCGAGCAATTGCTGCAGATGGCGAATATGGGCGGCATCAGTGGACTGATGGGCATGATGCCGGGCATCGCCAAGATGAAGAACCAGATTGCGAACGCCGGCATCGACGACAAGATCATCAAGCGTCAGGTCGCGGTGATCGATTCGATGACGCGGGCCGAGCGCAAGAACCCCGATATCCTGAAAGCCAGCCGCAAAAAGCGTATCGCCGCCGGCGCGGGTCTGAAGGTCGAGGAAGTCAACAAGCTCCTGAAAATGCACCGCAACATGGCCGACATGATGAAGGCCATGGGCTCGGGCAAGCGCGGCCCGATGGCCGGCATCGCGCAGGCGATGGGATTTGGCGGCGGCATGCCCTCGCCCGAACAGATGAAGGCGCTGGCCGAGAAGATGCCAGGCGGTGCCGGACCTGGCGGGATCCCGGCGCTGCCGAAGGATTTGCCTGCGGGCTTGCGTTCCGGCCTGCCGAATTTGCCCGGACTTACGGGTCTCGGCGGCAAGCCGAACCTGCCGGGCCTCGGCGGCTTTCCCGGCCTCGGCAAGAAGAAATAATCGCGATCCATTCACTTCCATTCAAACCGACACCTCACAGGAGAACCAAATGTCAGTCGTTATCCGCCTCGCCCGCGCCGGCACCAAGAAGCGTCCGGTCTACCACGTCGTCGTCGCCGACTCCCGCTTTCCGCGCGATGGCCGCTTCATCGAACGTCTCGGCCATTTCAATCCGCTGCTGCCGAAGGACAACGAGGCGCGGCTGAAACTCGACATGGACAAGGTCAAGGCCTGGCTCGCCAAGGGCGCGCAGCCCTCGGACCGTGTGTCGCGCTTCCTCGATACCGCCGGCGTGGCAAAACGCGCCGCGCGCAACAATCCGGAAAAGGCCGTGCCGCGCAAGGAGCGCAAGGCCAACGCCGAAGCCGCCGCCACGGCCGCAACGGCTACCGCAGCGGCAGCAAAGACCGCGGCGGCCGAAGCCGCCGCCGCCGCCAAGAAGTAGGCGCGACGGCGCGCGGCGATGTCGGCCCGAATCTGCATCGCCCGGATCGGCGCGCCGCATGGCGTGCACGGCGCGGTGAAGCTGTGGACTTTTACAGAAGACCCGCTTGCCGTGAAGACTTACGGACTTCTGGTGACAAAAGACGGCGCGCGTCAGTTCGAAGTGACGCATGCCCGTGAGGCCAAGGGCCATCTGGTCGCGACGCTGAAGGGCATCGCGACGCGCGAGGACGCCGAGCGGCTCAACGGCGTCGAACTCTATGTGGCGCGCGAAAGGCTGCCTGACACCGACGACGATGAATATTACCACGCCGACCTGATCGGGCTTGCCGCGGTGACGACGTCGAACGAACCGCTCGGCCGCGTCATCGCGATCCACAATTTCGGCGCCGGCGACATCATCGAGATCGCGCCCCCCCATGGCCCGACCATGCTGCTGCCGTTCACCAACGCGGTGGTGCCCTCGGTCGATCTCGCCGGCAGGCGCGTGGTGATCGAATTGCCCGCGGAGATCGAAGGCGACGGCAAAGACTCAACCACTATTTAGCCGTGATCCGCCGCAGGCATCCCTGACATTTGGCCGTCAGC
Source organism: Bradyrhizobium sp. (assembly GCA_036266415.1). Lineage (GTDB taxonomy): Bacteria > Pseudomonadota > Alphaproteobacteria > Rhizobiales > Xanthobacteraceae > Bradyrhizobium. Next base: position 14,873 of record DATANB010000055.1, read on the forward strand.
CGTCATAAGAATTTGATAAGAATAAAGCGCGGCTGCACTTGCAAAAATGCTTGCGTTCAATTTTCGGCTCAGGCACGTTCGAGTTGTCTCATCCAGCGCCATCGCCCCACAATTGTAGGCTCGATGTCCCCACCCGGAGATATTCCATGTTGCGTCGCGCTTTTCTGGCGGCCGTTGGCTTGATCGTAACAACAGGTTCACTTTCTGCCCAAACGGCACCCAACGCGTCGCCCCCCGCGGCATCTTCGCCTGCAGTCGAATCAGGGACCAGCCCCGAAGCGATGGAAGATGCGCAGACCGGCGACCACTGGACTTATGAACTCCGGGACGACATCAGCGGAGATGTCAAATCGGTCCTCGCCCATACCGTGACCGATGTGACGGATTCGCAGATTGGCGTGCGGATTGCCCGCGTCGGCAAAGCTAACTCTGGCTATCAAACCTTCGATCGTTCCTGGAATCTGGTCAACAGCGGCGATTGGCGCTACATGCCCAACGACGGTACTGGCATTCGGGCGCCGCTGGTCGCGGGCAAGACCTGGTCGTTCAAGGCCACCGATCTCAACAGCACGGCCGGGCTTAGCGGTAAGCGCTCGGGCACATCGAAAGTGGTTGCGCAGGAAAGTGTCACGACGCCGGCGGGCACATTCGACACGTTCAAGATCGAGACCTCTTTTCAGATACAGAACGCCAACGACCCAACCAAGAAGGTCCAGGCTGTAGCACAGACCTGGTACGCGCCGGCAATCAATCATTGGGTGAAGCGCAGTTTCGTCTCGCGGTCCGACGGTCGCGTGCGCGAGAAGAGCTCAGTAGAACTGGTCGAGTACCGCCGCCGCTAGGTGGCCGGCGCGCGAATCGTCGCAAGAATGAAATGCGGACCAAGGGAAACGCCAATGCTTCGTTACGTCGTTCTGTGGGTGGTCGGGCTCCTTGCCAGCGGTGCGTGGGCGCAGCAGGCGCCGCCGCAAGCGGAGGCGCCTGCCGCCGCGTCATCGCCCGCATCGGTTCACCCTGCCACCGCGGTCAACCGCATGGAAGAACCGCAACCCGGCGATCACTGGACCTATGAAGTTCGGGACGAGATCACCGGCTCAGTTAGCGCCACTCGGGAAAATGTCGTTACCGAGGTGACGCCGACGGAAATTAGTGTGCGGTACAAGAACCTTGGCGGCACCAACGAAGGTCTTAACGTCTATGACCGATCGTGGAACGTGGTCGAGGACCGGCCCTGGAGATACTCGCCCCATGACGGCAGCGGCATCCAAACGCCGCTCGCCGTCGGCAAGACGTGGCCCGTGCGAACAAATAACATCAACAGCGCCAACGGCAGTATCTGGAAACGATCGGGGACTTCGAAGGTCGTCGGACAGGAAAGCGTCACCACCAAGGCCGGCACCTTCGATACGTTCAAGATCGAAACGACGTTTACGGGCAGTAACGTCAATAACCCTACATTAAAAAACGAGGTCACATCATTGACCTGGTACGCGCCTGCGATTGATCATTGGGTCAGAAGGACCTTCGTTTCCAGGGCCGGCAAGCGTTTGCAAATCAGCAACACGACTGAGCTGATTGAATATGGTCGCAAGCGGTAACGGCCTCCGGGGCATGCTGGATCACTCCGGGCAGTGCCACCCGCCCCCTTGCGCGGCCTTCCGCTAGCCGCGGCAATCTCGACGTTTGACGGCCTCGGCCGGACGAGCCATTGAAGGCCATGACTTCCAAAGCGACGATCTGGCGCGCGACCGTGCTGACGCTGTTTCCGGAGATGTTCCCGGGCCCGCTCGGCGTCAGCCTTGCCGGCAAAGCGCTTGCCTCAGGCCTGTGGGCGCTGGAGGCGCGCGATATCAGGGTCTCCGCCACCGACCGCCACCGCAGCGTCGACGATACCCCGGCCGGCGGCGGCCCTGGCATGGTGCTGCGCGCCGACGTGCTCGCCGCCGCCATCGATGCGGCGGACGTCTCTGCCGATCGCCCGCGGCTCCTGATGAGCCCCCGGGGTCGGCCATTGGCCCAGTCCCGGGTGGTGGAACTCGCGGCCGGACCCGGCCCGCTGATCGTCTGCGGCCGGTTCGAGGGCATCGACCAGCGGGTGATTGAGGCCCGCCGGCTCGAGGAGGTTTCCATTGGCGATTTTGTGCTGTCCGGCGGCGAAATCGCGGCTTTCGCGCTGATCGATGCCTGCGTACGGCTGCTGCCTGGGGTGATGGGAAAGCTGGCTTCCGGGGCTGACGAGAGTTTTACAGACGGCTTACTGGAATACCCCCAATATACCCGACCGCAGGAGTTCGAGGGCCGGCCGATCCCGGACGTGCTGTTGTCCGGCGACCACGCCCGGATCGCGGCCTGGCGCCGGGCCGAAGCCGAGGCCCTGACAAGGGTACGGCGGCCAGACCTCCTGGTAGCCAGGACCGCGGACCAAAAACCCCCGAAAAACGCGACAGACGGGTGACAAGTCGCAGCCTTTGCCGTATACGAGCGCCAAATCCGCGCAATGGCAGGATAAACGAACACCCGCGCAGCCCGCGCTTTGGCGGCTGGGGCGCGCCGCCGATGGAGATTTCGCGATGAACCTCATTCAGGAACTCGAAAAAGAGCAGTTCGAAAAACTGTCAGCCGGCAAGGTGATTCCGGAATTCGGACCCGGCGACACCGTGATCGTCAACGTCAAGGTGGTCGAAGGCGACCGCTCGCGCGTGCAGGCCTATGAAGGCGTCTGCATCGGCCGCTCCGGCGGCGGGCTCAACGAGAGCTTCACGGTTCGCAAGATCTCCTACGGCGAAGGGGTGGAACGCGTCTTCCCGGTGATGTCGCCGATGATCGACTCGATCACGGTGGTGCGCCGCGGCAAGGTGCGCCGCGCCAAGCTGTATTACCTGCGCAATCTGCGCGGCAAGTCGGCCCGCATCGTCGAGAAGAAGTCAGATCGCGCCGCCGCCGTCGGCGAATAATTCCTGGCCGGCATGGATTTGCCGGAAAGCGCGGGGCGCTCGCCCCCGCGCTTTTTTTATGCGTATCGCGCTTCGATCGGCCACGTGCTATATGGCTGGCATGTTCAGGGATCGCCCGACAATCGCGTCTCGCGTCGTTCTCGACGACCGTCGTCGTTTGCCGTGGCGCTTCTTCGGTCGGCTAACGACTGCCGCTCTCGCGGCTTGACACCCGGCGCGCCGCATTGCCCGCGCGGTTGCATTTTTCCGATTCAATCCCGATTCAAGGCCTGAAACCATGTCTGACAAAAAGCCGACCACGCTGTACGACAAGATCTGGAACGACCATCTGGTGCACGAAGCCGACGACGGCACCTGCTTGCTCTATATCGACCGCCATCTTGTCCACGAGGTGACATCGCCACAGGCCTTCGAGGGCTTGCGCGCGACCGGCCGCAAGGTTCGCGCGCCGGGAAAGACGCTGGCGGTGGTCGACCACAACATCCCCACCACAGATCGCTCAAAACCCAATCCCGATCCGGAAAGCATCGAACAAATGCGGGTGATGGCGGAGAACGCAAAGGAATTCGGCATCGAATATTACAACGAGTTCGACAAGCGTCAGGGCATCGTCCATGTCATCGGCCCCGAGCAGGGCTTTACGCTGCCGGGCACCACCATCGTCTGCGGCGACAGCCATACCTCCACCCACGGCGCGTTCGGCGCGCTCGCGCACGGCATCGGCACCTCTGAAGTCGAGCACGTACTGGCGACGCAAACCCTGATCCAGAAGAAGGCAAAAAACATGCGCGCCGTTGTCGACGGCAAGTTGCCCGACGGCGTCTCTGGCAAGGATATCATCCTGGCGATCATCGGCGAGATCGGCACCGCCGGCGGCACCGGCTACGTGCTGGAATATGCCGGCGAGGCCATCCGCGCGCTCTCGATGGAAGGCCGCATGACTGTCTGCAACATGTCGATCGAGGGCGGCGCTCGCGCCGGGCTGGTGGCGCCGGATCAAAAGGCGTTTGAGTTCCTGAAGGGCCGCCCCAAAGCGCCGAAGGGCGCCGCCTGGGACGCCGCGATGCGCTACTGGGAGACGCTCCGCAGCGACGAGGCTGCGCATTTCGACCACGAGATCAGGCTGGATGCGGCAAAACTGCCGCCGATCGTGACCTGGGGAACTTCGCCGGAAGACGTGGTGTCGATCACAGGCGTGGTGCCGGATCCCGACCGGATCGCCGATGAAGCCAAAAGGCTCTCGAAACATCGCGCGCTGAATTACATGGGCCTGAAGGCGGGCACCAGGATCACCGACATCAAGCTCGACCGTATCTTCATCGGCTCCTGCACCAACGGCCGGATCGAGGACCTGCGCGCGGCGGCGAAGATGGTCGAGGGCAAGACCGTCAACGGCAATCTCAACGCGATGATCGTGCCTGGCTCCGGCATTGTGAAGGAACAGGCGGAAGCCGAAGGCCTCGACAAGATCTTTATCAAGGCTGGCTTCGAGTGGCGCGAGCCGGGCTGCTCGATGTGCCTTGCGATGAACCCCGACAAGCTGTTGCCGGAGGAACGCTGCGCCTCGACCTCGAACCGCAATTTCGAGGGCCGCCAGGGATTCAAGGGCCGCACCCATTTGGTGTCGCCGGCGATGGCCGCGGCGGCGGCGATCGCCGGGCATTTTGTCGATATCAGGGAGTGGAAGTGAGGCGCCCCTTGCCTCAAGCTCGAGGCATTCCCGAAGGAAGTCGTTAAGCAGTTGGGAGCAAACTGGGCCGCTTAAACACGCGAGGCGTTTTGCGAGGTGCCCGCCATGGCCGACAAGCCTGAATTCGTCGATATGATCGCCGCGGCGACGCGCCAGAGCTACCGCCGGGTCATGCCGCGCGTCGTCGCGCGCCAGGTCAAGGAAATCTCGCGGCTCAGCCGCTGGCCAACGGAGCGGTGGGTACAGTGGCGAATCGAGACGCTCACGCCATGGAAGCTTAAACCCTGGAAATTCAAGAACTGGGATTGAACTCAAAATTCCGTCGCAAATAAATCAGGCACCCGGTGGGTGCCCGATTCATTTCATCCATCGTCTCAGGGATCACCAATAGATGTGATGATGCCGGCGATAGTGGTGGCGCCAGTGGCGATAGTGGCAAACGCGCCGGGGGCCGTAATAGGTCCGGACAATGTGACAACGGCGGTACGGGTAATAATAGGGGTAGCCGTAATAGGACGCGCCATAGAAGAAGTGCCTGCGGTGATGCCGGAACGCGAATCCGCCGTGGTGAAAGCCGCCACCGTGGAAAACATGCGCGGTTCGAAACCCGCCGGCATGAATGGCCGCGCCATGGAACGCGCCACCGCCGTGGTAACCACCGCCACCGTGGTAACCTCCTCCTCCGCCACCACCATGACCACCATGGCCGCCGCGAACCTCGGTGGTTAAACCGCCGGAGGCTATTTTCGCCGTGGCCGCCGCGCCTGGATTGATCAGTGACAGCGCTTCGGCGCGCTGGGCTGGAATGGCCGACATCACCAGCATCGCGGCCGCCGCAAGGCCCAGGGCATGGACAGAGCAACGGACAAGGCCGCGCCTGGGATCTGGAATCTTCATCATGGGTGAACCCTCCTCAATCGGCGCAACGAAAGCCCCGGGCCAGAAGATGGCCCTGCTTCGGCGCATTCATTTGTGATCGCTCCCGGTGTTAAACTAGGGATGACGATGTGAACGCGCCATGAATGCGCGGGCCGCAATGATGAACACGGAACCGCTAATGGCTGTCGATGCAAACCGTGGCTAGAGACAGGACCCCATCGCTCATGATCGCTAGCAGGCGCTGCGTCTTCGCTGTCTTCGGAAAATTCCGCGAACGGCTGATGTCAGTCGATGAAAAAATCCGACGATCCTCCAAGGCGGTCGGATCGCGACAAAGTTGTTTTATTTCGTTTCCCGAAAGGCCGCGTTTTGCGCTGCGCATTTTTTCCGGCGCTTACCACCACGGCCCGTAGCCAAGCCCGAGGAAGGGGAAGAAGGGCGCCGGCGCATAGTAATAGGGACGATCATAGTAATGCGGATAATACGGCCCAAAATACCGCGGATTTGCGTAGCGACGCTGATGCGGAACGCCACGCCGTGCACCGAAATCGGCGGCTTCCGCCGTTCGCTGCCTTGGCGCCGCGGTCTGTAACGGCGACGCGGCCGCGGAATTGATCGCCGTTGGGTCTGCGAACATCAGCGTGAACGCCATGATGGCTGCACCGATCCATCTCGTCATGCAACACTCCTCGATGCGTCAGAAGCTCTGACTTGGTCAATCTGCAAACCGTTTTCCGCTTCGCAAGACAACATTCACCCAAGCATTTTCCGAAACCGGCATAGGCTGTCGTTCGTATCTTCTGAAAATTACTCACCAGGAGATCTTCATGGCAACGTCTTGCAAAAGACCGCCGATATCGCACTTCACTTTCGCCGTCGCATCAACGGCCGCCTTGTTGTCGGCTGAAGCGGCCTTCGCCTCTCAAGGCCCGGGCGGAGGTCCGGGCACCGCGAGCGGCCTCACCCAACTGACCATGGCCATCATTGTCTACGGAACCTCGGCGCTGGTGGTCGGCGCCGGGCTGATCGGCGCGGCGCGCCGGATCAAGCGCTAGCCGGGGCGCCAGAAGCAGCTCATGCGCGGCACGATCACCGTGCCGCTGGGCCGGTATTCCTGCACATAAGTCGCGCTGCATTCGCGCACCGCGTTGCGGCCCGGATAATAGCGGGGATAGACCCCCTCGGGATTCGGTTCGTAATAAGGATAGACCCGCAGGCGCGTCGGAGGCCGGATCCGGCGTTGTGCCGACGCATCGGTTGAGGCCGGCTGCGAAACCTGCGCGGCCCACAATCCCTGCGGCGCGGTTTGCGCACCCGCCCCGGCCGCCGGCAGCGAAATCGCGCCCGCAAAAGCGACCCATATTGCCGCCGTCCTGATCCGCATCATCACGCCCACCCAAACCTGTTATGGATCGCAACGTCTCCGATTGCCGCGTCAAGGTCAACTGCGGGCTTCAAAACAGCATGCACGAGCGCGCAAACCCACTGGACCCTTTCGGTTCCGATTAATTCAGAACCGAGGCTCTGTCCTTTATTTTGACGCGTTTCCTTCATGCGACCGGTAGCCACTTTGCTCGAAAACGCTATAAACAGGCAGGATGTGGCGAACCGCGAAAGCCCCCTCGCTTGGCGAGATGGAGACCATGGCGCACGAAATTTTCGGACGCCTGCCGAAGACTTTTCGCGACCTGTGCGAGGGCGTAATCATCCGCGTCGACGACTTTCCGACCGAGGAGGTGCTCGACGAGATGAACGCCGACAGCGAATTCGACCTGCTCGGCCTGTTCGTCGGGATCGGCCTGCCGTTTCGCAGCAACGACGACATCGCGCGGCTACCCAACATGGTCTGGCTCTACCGCCGCCCGATCCTGGATTACTGGGCCGAACATGACGAGGCGTTGGGCCATATCGTCCGGCATGTGTTGATTCACGAGATCGGCCATCATTTCGGGCTCTCCGACCACGATATGGAGGCGATCGAGGCCGGCGCGGAGCCGGGTATTTTGCCCCTTTAATACCGGTGGTATTCGCGATAAACCACACGCCCGAAAAGGTTTTCGTCAATTCCAACAAGAAGTGCTTTTCCGATGGACAAGTTCACCACACTGGAAGGTGTCGCAGCGCCCCTGAAGATCATCAATGTCGATACCGACATGGTCATCCCCAAGCAGTACCTGAAGACCATCAAGCGGACTGGCCTCGGCAAGGGGCTGTTTTCGGAGCAGCGCTACAAGGATGACGGCAGCGAGAATCCGGATTTCATCCTCAACAAGCCGGCCTATCGCAAGGCCAAGATTTTGGTCGCCGGCGACAATTTCGGTTGCGGTTCGAGCCGCGAGCACGCGCCGTGGGCGCTGCTGGATTTCGGCATCCGCTGCGTGATCTCGACCTCGTTCGGCGATATCTTCTACAACAACTGTTTCAAGAACGGCATTCTGCCGATCCGGGTCAGCCAGGAAGACCTCGACAAACTGTTCGACGATGCCGAACGCGGCGCCAATGCGACGCTGACCATCGATCTCGCCAATCAGGAAATCCGCGGCCCCGACGGCGGCACGCTGAAATTCGAGATTGATCAATTCCGCAAGCACTGCCTCATGAACGGTCTCGACGACATCGGCCTCACCATGGAAAAGAAGGCCTCGATCGACGCCTACGAAGCCAAGGCGCGGACCGAACGCGCCTGGGCCTGATCTGACGCTCGTGCTGCTGATTGAAGGTGAGGCGCATGCGGGCCGATGTCGTCACCTTCTGGCACGGCCCGCTCGATCCGCTCCGGCTGACATGCCTGCGATCGCAGGTCGCGGCGGGCCATAAGGTCACCGTCTACAGTTTCGAGCCACTTGGGCAATTGCCCGACGGCGTCGGCAACGCCGAGGCCGAGGCGATCCTGCCACACGCGTTCTCCGAAAGATTGCGTCCACCACTGCCGGACGGCACGTGGCGCGACTGGACCATTTTGCAGTTCAGCGACTTTTTCCGGATGCGGCTGATGGCGCGGGGCGCCGGCCTTTGGCTTGACGCCGACGTGCTGCTGTTCAAACCCGTCGAGATCGATCCCGCAAAACCTTATTTCGCCTGGGAGAGGCCGCGCCAGCTCGGCAACTCCGTGCTCTATCTGCCATCCGGCGATCCCATCGTGGCGGCGTTCGAGAGGCTGATGGGACAGGAGAAATTGACTCCGGACTGGCTGGCACTGCGGCACCGCCTGACTTTCGCACTGCGCGGGCTGCGCGGCGGATCGCGCCGTCTCTCCGACATTCGCGTCGCGATTTATGGGCCAGCGGCCCTGACCGCGCTGGCCCGCGGCGCCGGCGAACTACGCTACGCCTTGCCGAGGAAGTCGTTCTATTCGGTACACGCCAACCCAAAGCTGTTCTTCGAGCCCTCGGATTATTCCGGGCTGATCGGCGATGCCGACATCATCGGGCTGCACATTTCACCCAAAGGCCGCGGCAGCATGCCCCCCGTTCCCGGCAGCCTCTATGCTTGGGCGGCGGCGCGGTTCGGACCTAGCTTGCCATTCCCCCGCAAGGTGTAAGTCCCTGGACTGATTTGATCTAGCGCAAAACCGCTCACCTCCATTCGTGCTCATATTACTCGCGACCAGAGGTGTCCCATGACCGCCCAAAGCAAGGCATATTCCGTCGTTGAAGGTCTGGTTAGTACGTTTAACGACTGGTTGAGACATCGGCGGGAGCTGAACGAACTGCGCCAGCTCAATACGTCCGAGTTCGACCGCATCGCGGGCGAACTCCGGGTTTCCCCCGGCGACCTCAACGAACTCATCCGTCAGGGGCCGCATGCTGCGGATGAACTGCCGAAATTGCTCAAGGTCCTCGGCATCGACGAGGATGCTCTCGCCCGCTCGCAGCCTTTGGTGTTGCGCGACATGGAGCGCGTCTGCGCCTTGTGCGCGAACAAGGGTGAATGCGACCGCGATCTCGCCGCCGGCACCTCCGCCGAGCACTATAAGGGATATTGCCTCAACGCACCCACGATCGAGCTGCTGGATCAGCCCGCGAGCAAATAAGGCGCCGCCGCAAACGAATGTTACGGTAAACAAATGAAAATATCGCGCTCGGCCTGGATCCACATTTCCCTGGCCATCATCATTGCTATCGCGGCGCTGTTCTTGATCCGCCTGCACAATGCGGGCGGCAGCATTTTTTCCGTAGGCAGCCAATTAACCTCCCCTGCAACGGGAACGTCGGCAAGCATCGCGCGAAGCGAGATGCTTGGCGGGGTGGGATGATCGGCGGGTCAAAGCCCCACCCGCCTCCGACGCTTCTTATTGGCGATCCTCTCGCGGAGCGAGTCCCGGAAGGCTGGTGCGGCGTCAGCTTCCGATCGCCGCAATCGCGTCCGCGATCGCGATCGTGCGCCGCGCGATATCGGCGTGCAGCCGCTCCACCATCTGCCCGTCGAGCTGGATGGCGCCGCGCGAGGCGTTTTCCGGGCGTTCGAATGCCGCGATCACCTTGCGGGCGCGCGCGACTTCCTCCGCCGGCGGCGTGAAGATCGCGTTGCAGGCCTCGATCTGGCCAGGATGGATCAGCGTCTTGCCGTCGAAGCCGAGATCGCGCGCCTGCGTGCATTCCTCCCCAAAGCCGTTGAAATTGCTGAAATCGCTGTATGGTCCGTCGAGAATTTCGAGACCGTAGGCGCGGGTGGCCAGAATGCAGTGGGTGATCATCGGCAGCATCGCCGCGCGGCCGGGCTGCATTGCTATCCGGGTTTCGCGCGAGATATCGTTCGGCCCGAATACGAAACCGGAAAGCCGCGTCTCGGAATCGCGCGAGGCTGCGGAGAGCTGCTCGGCATGCAGCACCGCGCGCGCGGTCTCGATCATCGCCCATACCCTGATCGACGTGTCGGCGTTGATATCGCTGAGACGATCGGCGATCGCGGTCAGATCCTTCACGCTGGAAACTTTCGGAACCAGAATGCCGTCGGGCCGGGCCTTGCCGGCCATCGTGACGTCATCGATCCACCACGGTGAATCCAGCGCATTGACGCGGATCAGCACCTCGCGCCTGCCGAAGCCCTTGGCCGCGATCGCCTGCGCGATCTGGTGGCGCGCCATTGCCTTGGCCTCCGGAGCCACGGAATCCTCGAGATCGAGAATGATGCCGTCGGCCGGGAGATTGCGCGCTTTTTCCAACGCGCGCGCATTCGACCCGGGCATGAACAACAGGCTGCGGCGCGGACGGATCATGGCTTCAGTCCCTTGGCGTTAACGAAGCCCACGCGATAACATTTCAGCTCCCGGTCCGAAAGCCTTGTTCGGGCTTGCGCGATATGGTTAGCAACTGGCATGTCGTCGTTTCCGCAACAATTGCTTGATGGCTACCGGGCCTTCACATCGCAGCGGCTGCCCACCGAACAATCGCGCTACCGCGATCTGTCCGTGCGCGGACAATCGCCTGAGGTGATGGTGATCGGCTGCTGCGATTCCCGGGTATCGCCGGAAGTGATCTTCGATGCCGGTCCCGGCGAATTGTTTGTGGTCCGCAACGTCGCCAATCTGGTGCCGGTGTATCAGCCCGACGGCGGCGCGCATGGCGTCTCGGCGGCGCTGGAATACGCGGTCAACGTGCTCAAAGTGAAACACGTCGTGGTTCTCGGTCATGCTCAATGTGGCGGCATTCGTGCCTTCATCGACAAGATCGAACCGCTTTCCGAGGGCGATTTTATCGGACGATGGATGGCGATGTTCATCAAGCCGGGCGAGATCGTCGAGCAGCGTGACCGCGAGACAATGCCTGATTTTACGGTCAGGATCGAGAAGGCCGCTGTGTTCCGAAGCCTGGAAAACCTGATGACGTTTCCGTTCGTGCGAACGCCCGCCGAGCGCGGCGAGCTCAAGCTGCACGGCGCCTATTTCGGCGTCGCCGAGGGCTCGCTGTTCGTGCTCGATCAGGAGGCGAAGGAATTTCGCAGCGTAAGAGAAGCACTGGAGGCGGGCGAATAGCCGGTTGCGGGAATTCCATTCGCCCTTTGCCGCTTCGATGCCGGCGGCTATGCCGCCTTTTTCTTGGCGCTGATCAGCTTGCGGTTGATCAGGCATTCGGCGATCTGGATCGCGTTCAGCGCGGCGCCCTTGCGTAAATTGTCCGACACGCACCAGAGCACCAGACCGTGCTCCACGGTCGCATCCTCGCGGATGCGGCTGATATAGGTCGCGTCCTCGCCCGCCGCCTCGTAAGGCGTGACGTAGCCGCCCGGTTCGCGCTTGTCGATCACCAGACAGCCCGGCGCGGTGCGCAGGATGTGGCGCGCCTCGTCGGCCGAGATCGGATTCTCGAACTCGATGTTGACGGCCTCGGAATGGCCGACAAACACCGGCACCCGTACGCAGGTCGCGGTGAGCCTGATTTTGGGATCAAGAATCTTCTTGGTCTCCATCATCATCTTCCACTCTTCCCTGGTGTAGCCATCCTCCATGAACACATCGATCTCGGGGATCACGTTGAAGGCGATACGCTTGGCGAATTTCTTGTTGACGAGTTCGCTGTTGGTGTAGACCGCCTTGGTCTGCGAAAACAGCTCGTCCATGGCGTCCTTGCCGGCACCCGACACCGATTGATAGGTCGAGACCACCACGCGCTTGATCACCGCCTTGTCGTGCAGCGGCTTCAGCGCGACCACGAGCTGGGCGGTCGAACAGTTCGGATTGGCAATGATGTTCTTCTTAACGAAGCCACTGACCGCATCAGCATTGACCTCAGGCACGATCAGCGGCACGTCGGGATCCATGCGCCACGCGGAGGAGTTATCGATCACGACCGCGCCGGCAGCTCCGATTTTCGGCGACCATTCCTTCGACACCGCGCCGCCGGCCGACATCAGGCAGATATCGACGTCGCTGAAATCGTAGTGCTCGAGCGCTTTGACCTTCAGGGTGCGGTCGCCGTAGGACACCTCGACGCCCATGCTGCGGCGTGAGGCCAGCGCCACGACCTCGTCAGCCGGGAATATGCGCTCGTTCAGAATGTTGAGCATTTCCCGCCCGACATTGCCGGTCGCTCCGACCACCGCGACTTTGTAACCCATCGTTCACTCTCCGAAGAAAAATGCCTGCCCGCCGTCTGCCGCGGAAAGGGAAGAGGCAGCGCTTCTATGCGACAAACGCCGTTAACACAACGTTAGACCGACTTGCTTGGACGTTTGATGCGATCGTACGGGGCCGTCCGGGTCAACTCCTCCTATCCGACCCAAATTCATCCGGCGCTGACCAGCTTTGCCGACGAATGCTCCAGCATGCTGGCGCATCTGATTGCCTATGTGGGGTCGTTGGCGTTGCTTGTCATCGTCGGCATCCATCTTTGGGACCAATTGCCGGGCGCCGACGCCATCGAGCCTTCCGCCACCGCAGGCTGGAGCGCGGCTCTCCGCTCGCATCCGGCGTTTGCCGTCAGTCAATTTGATTTGCCTGAAAAAACAGAGGCCTACGAGATATTCCGGCATCCAGAAGGCGGCCGCAAGGACGTCATGCGCTGGTCGGCACAGGGCGAAAAGCCGGTCGCTGAACTGGAAATCTATCGCCCCGGCGGCGAATTCAGCCCATTGGAGCCCGCCGCTGATATCGCCGCGCGTATGGACCCCGACGGCGCGCGCGAGCTGGAAGCGGCCGGGGTCATCGACAGCAAGTTCGGCGCGGTGACCCTGCTTCGCCACCCCGGCGATGCCGGCGCCCGGTCCTGTCTGGGATTCATCAAACGTCTCGACGAGCCCAATCTTCAGATCTCCGGCTGGTCGTGCCAGGGTGATGCATGGGCTGTGCAACGGGCGGCGATCGGCTGCATTTTGAGCCGGCTGATCCTGCTCACGGCCGGAAACGACCCGAAACTCGCTGAATTATTCGCCCGCGCCGAGCTCAAGCGGAGCAGCTGCGCCGCTTCGGCTCCAACAGCCACGTCGACCGACTGGGTGATATCTGCGGGAAATCCGCTTTTGCGCGGCACGCTCTGAGCCCACCTTCCCGCAACGTGCTGGATTTCAAGCAAGTTTTTCTCGCCGCGCAGCATTATCTGCCGCACTGTGGCCCGATTGACCTTGTGACGCTATACCGCCGGCAGCTAAAGTGGCGGCCGATCGGATATGGCGGCCCGGCCGCCCGTGAGGACATGATGACCCCAAGATTCCCTGCTGCGAACAAGCTCGCGCTGTTGCTGGCTGTCTTCGCCGTCGTTGCCGTCGGCCTCGCCACATCGGCCAACGCGGAGCCGAAGCGCAAATATGACGACCGCGGCCGTCCCTATTACGGACCGAGCGGTCCCAACGTGTCCTATCAGCAGGGACCGCGCACCCGCATCTACGTCACCAAGCGCTCCTGGCTCGACGCCGGGGTCGAGGTATTGCCGGGCGACCGCAAGTTCAGCGACTACGCGTTCCCGCCGGCGATCGGATACCCCTCCTTCGCGCGCGAGAATTTGAACCGCCCGATTGATCGCCAGCCGCTCAACCCACCGTCGGACATGGGCGGATATCCGCAGAGCTTTCCGCTGTATTGAGCGGGCATGCCTGTTTGCGAAAATGCCCGGCCAAGGCCGGGCATTTTTTGTCGGGCCAGATTTCCCTTTACGCGTGCAGCGCCTGCAATTCCTTCAGGATCGCTTCCCCCATCTGCGTGGTTGAGACCGAACTGCCGCCCTCGGACTTGATATCCGCGGTGCGCAGGCCGCGCGCCAGCACTGCCGCGATTGCCGTATCGAGCTTGTCGGCCAGCGTCCCCATATCAAAGGAATAGCGCAGCGCCATTCCGAAGGACGCCATCATCGCGATCGGATTGGCCAGCCCCTTGCCCGCGATGTCGGGCGCCGAGCCGTGTACCGGCTCGTACAGGGCCTTGCGCTTTCTGGTTTTGACGTCGACCTCGCCGAGCGAGGCCGACGGCAGCATGCCGAGCGAGCCCGTCAGCATCGCCGCGATATCCGAAAGCATGTCACCAAACAAATTATCGGTGACGATGACGTCGAATTGTTTCGGCGCTTTCACCAGATTCATGCCCCCGGAATCGGCGAGCTGATGCTCGAGCTCGACATCCCTGTATTCGCGCGCATGCACCTGGGTGACTACCTCGTTCCAGAGCACGCCCGATTTCATGACGTTGCGCTTTTCCATCGACGTCAGCTTATTGCGGCGCTTGCGCGCCAGATCGAACGCGACCCGGGCGATGCGCTCGATTTCGTAGGTGTCGTAAACTTGCGTGTCGATGGCGCGCTTCTGACCGTTGCCGAGATCGGTGATGGTTTTTGGCTCGCCGAAGTAGACTCCACCGGTGAGCTCGCGCACGATCATGATGTCCAGGCCCTCGACCACCTCGCGCTTCAGGCTCGATGCGTCCGCAAGCGCGGGATAGCACACCGCGGGGCGCAGATTGGCGAACAGGCCGAGTTCCTTGCGCAGCCGCAACAGCCCGGCCTCCGGGCGCACCTCATAGGGGACGCTGTCCCACTTCGGACCGCCGACCGAGCCGAAGATCACGGCGTCCGCCGCTTGCGCCTTGGCCATGGTCGCATCGGTAATGCTCTGCTTGCTCGCGTCATAGGCCGAACCGCCGGCCAGGCCCTGTTCGGTCTCGAATTGCGCGATGCCTTGCGCGTTGAGCCAGTCGATCAGGCGTTTCACCTCCGCCATTACTTCGGGGCCGATGCCGTCGCCGGGCAGAAGCAGCAGTTTATGGGTCGCCATGGTTACCTCGACACATTGTTTGTCGTCATTGCCGGGCTTGATCTGGCAATCCAACTTTCTTGAGGGCGATGGATGCCGGGGTCGAGCCCGGGCAAGACGAGTTCGCGCGGAGTGCTAAAGCGGTGTTGCGCTGATGGCAAGACACCATTGCGGACGCCGCCCTGTGCAATCGCTCGGGACCCTGCCACATTGGCCGCTGCCGGAGACACCTCCTTTGCACGCCGCCGTTCCTGCCTCGCCACCTGCGCATCCCGCGCGGCTGATCTTGATCCTGTCACTGGCGCCGACCGTCGGGCTCGGCATCGGCCGCTTCGCCTATTCGCTGGTGCTGCCGGACATGCGCGATTCGCTTGCCTGGTCCTATTCGGCCGCGGGTTTCATGAACACGATCAACGCGGCGGGCTATCTGGCGGGTGCGTTGATGGCCTCAAGACTCATCAAGCGATACGGCCTGTCCGCGGCGGTGCGCTGGGGAACGCTGGCCTGCGTGGTGTCCCTGGCGCTGTGCGCGATATCAGGCAATTTCATCGTCTTGAGCTTTGCGCGGTTACTGGTAGGCGTCGGCGCGGCGCTTGGATTCGTTGCCGGCGCCGCCTTGGCAGCGCGGATCGCGCAATCGCAGCCGATGCGGGCGAATTTTCTGCTGAGTCTGTTCTACGCCGGACCCGGGCTCGGCATCCTGTCCTCCGGCCTGATCGCGCCCTTCGTGCTGCAGGCGTTCGGACCGGGCTCGTGGTGGATCGTGTGGTGGGCGATGACGGGGCTGTCGGTCGCCATGACGATTCCGTTGCTGCTGGCGCCGATCGATAGCAATGCCGGGCTCGCCGACGCCGCGCCGGCGAGTTTCGCCCTCCGGCCGGTCTTGATCTATCTCGCCGGCTATTTCCTGTTCGGCGCCGGCTACATCGCTTACATGACCTTCATGATCGCCTACGTCCGCGACGCCGGTGGCGGGCCTGCGGCGCAAAGCGCGTTCTGGAGCCTGATCGGCGTCAGCGCCTTCGTGACGCCGTGGGTGTGGCGCCGCGTGCTGGCGTTCGACCGCGGCGGCCTCTCTACCGCTGTTATCCTCGGCGTCAATGCGCTGGGCGCCGGGCTGCCGTTGCTCGGGCATTCCGCGGTCCTGCTGGCGATATCGGCGCTGGTGTTCGGGGTGGCGTTCTTCGCGGTGGTGGGATCGACGACCGCCTTTGTGCGCTATAACTATCCGCCTTCCGCCTGGCCGAAGGGCATTGCGGCGATGACGATTGCGTTCGGCATCGGCCAGACACTGGGGCCAATCGCGGTCGGCGCCGTCACCGACGCGTTCGGCAGCCTGACCTATGCACTGAACGCCTCCGCCGCGATGCTGGCGGTGGGCGCGATCGCCTCGGGGTTCCAACCAAGGCTGGCGCGAAAATCGTAAGCCGGGCTAAAGTGCCTGCCGGTGCGGCGATGGTGGACAGGATATCCGCCAAGCCCGCGCCGACACCCGGGTTGCCGAGACGATGACATTCACCGCGCCTGACCCGTCTTCCCGAACCCGCCGTTTTCTGACCGGTCTGCTCGGCGCGCCCATCGCGCAATCGGCCGCACCCGCCATGCACGAACGGGCGGCCGAGGCGCTCGACCTTCATTGCCATTATCAGCTGATAGAGATCCCCGGCGCACGCCGCCAGGATCTGCAGCTCTTGCTCGAGGGTGTTCGCCGCCTCGGCTTCGCCGGCATCAACGTCACCTTTCCCTACAAGGAAGCGGTGCTTGACCTGCTCGACGAATTGTCGCCGGGCGCGGCACGGATCGGCGCGGTCAATACGGTCGTGGTCCGCGATAACAGATTGATCGGCCACAACACCGATACATCGGGTTTCGCGCGAGCCGTCACCCAGTTCGTCACCATCTCCCCGCACGGCGCCGTGGCCGTGATCGGCGCCGGCGGCGTGGGAAGGGCGATCGCGTTCGCACTCGCGGACCTCGGCGTCGCCGAGGTGCGGATCTTCGATTGCGAGCCTGCCAAAGCCGCGCGGCTGGCTGGGCAACTCGGACAGCGGGTCAAGGCGACCGTTGCCGACAGCGTCGAGGATGCGCTGCGCGGCGTCGCGGGCATGGTCAACGCGTCGCCGGTGGGAATGCTGCCCAGCCTCGACACACCGGTGCCCGACACCCTGCTGCATCCCGGACTATGGGTCGTCGACGCTGTCTATTCACCGCTCTGGACGCCGCTCCTGACCGCCGCCCGGGCAAAGGGCGCTACCGTCATGACCGGGCGCGAACTGGCAATTCATCAAGCCGTGGACGCGTTCGAATTATTCACGGGGTACGCGCCGTCCGCCTCCGAGATGGGAATGGCATTCGACAGCGTGATGGCGAAAAGGTACTCCGCCTCGCACGCCGAAGGCACTTGATCGCCGGCGAAAGCCAGGAATGTCAATTCCCGCTGAACGAATTGTAGCCCTGGTCTTCCCAGTAGCCGCCCTTGTAGTCGTTGGTGACTTCCATCGAGATCACATATTTCGGGTTCTTGAACCCGAGTTTCGTGGGCACCCTGATTTTCATCGGATAGCCGTAGGCGCGGGGCAGAATCTCGTCGGCGAATTTGAACGTCATCTGGGTCTGCGGATGCAGCGCAGTCGCCATGTCGAGCGGTGAATTGTAGCCTTCGGTATCGGCGCACTGGAACCAGCAATATTTGGCGCGGGTGTCGGCGCCGACCAGCTTGAGGAAGTCGCGCAACGGCGTGCCGGTCCAGCTTCCGATCGCGCTCCAGCCCTCCACGCAGATATGGCGTGTAACCTGCTTGACCTGCGGCAACTGGTAGAGTTCCTCCAGCGTCCACGATTTCTTGTTGTCGACGAGGCCGCGCACCTCAAACTTCCAGTCCTTGCCGTCGATCGTGGGTGCGTCTTCGAGGTCGTAATAGGCGTTGAAGGGGAATGGTTTTGTTATCGCGCTTTCCGGAAAGGTCGGCGCCAGCGCATTCGGGTTGAAGATCAGCGCCTGCACGGCGTCATTGAACTTCGAGACTTTCTTCAGCATCTCCTCGGCCGAAAAGCCGTCGGAGACGTTGCAGCCGGTCAGAAGCGTGAGCGCGCCGAAGCTGGCGCCGCCGGCGATAAAGCGCCGCCGCGCCGGGTCGGGCATGAGCTTTACGGCGTCCCGGACCAGGAGCTGCTTGTCGACGCCGGGAATCAGAAGCGAGCGAAGTCGGCCCATGATATGTCCTCCAGATTTTCTAGCGGCCGATGATCATGGCGCGCAGACTTTTCGGCACCAGTACCGCCAACGCGACGTGCACGATCAGGAACGCAACGATCGCCGACATGCAGATGAAGTGGACGTAACGCGCCGCGTCGTAGCCGCCGAACAGGGCCGTCAGCCATTGCAGCTGCACCGGCTTCCAGATCGAAAGCCCCGACAGCACGATGACGATTCCGACCGCGATGATGCCGGCATAAAGCAGCTTCTGCACATAATTGTATCGGGTGAGATCGTCATGCGACAGCCTGCCGGTCAGCGCCGCCTTCGCGTCGGATATCACGCCGCCGGCGGTGATCGGCAGCAGCTTCTTGCGGAAGCGGCCGGTGGCAAACCCCAGCGCGAGATAGACAAGGCCGTTGACGACCAACAGCCACATCGCCGCGAAATGCCAAAGCAGCGCCCCGGCGAGCCAGCCGCCAAGCGTGATGCTCTTGGAGAATTTCAGGAAATCGAACAGCGGCGAGGCGTTGTAGATCTGCCAGCCCGACATGATCATCAGGATCATCGCCACGGCATTGATCCAGTGCGCGATCCGTACCCAGGCCGGCTGGATGACCTGCGCGGTGGTCGGGACTGCGCGCTCGTCGCTGGCGGCTAGGCTGGTCATGTCGGTTCCCTGTGTTCCGTCCCGGCAGTCGATACCCCGAATATACGACGGGAACCGCTGCTGCGTTACCTCAATACTGGCTATCAGATCGATGCCTGCCGGGCATCGCGGTCACAAAAAAGCGAGCCGGGTTTACCCCCGGCTCGCGATCGCCAGTCCTGTTGGGGCTGGATCGGGGAAGGCGCGGGGTCAGGACGCCGGCATCAGCACGGTGTCGACCACGTGGATGACGCCGTTCGACTGATTGACGTTTGGAATCGTGACGGTCGAGGAGCCGCCCTTGGCGTCGATGATCATCACCTTGCCACCCGAGGCGTGCACGGTCAGCTCTTCGCCTTCCACAGTCTTGAACTTCCTGCCGTCGGTCAGGCTGGAGGCCTCGAGCCTGCCCGGCACCACATGATAGGTCAGGATTTTGGTCAGGCTGGCCTTGTTCTCGGGCTTGACCAGCGTGTCGACCGTGCCGGCCGGCAGCTTGCCGAAGGCGGCGTTGGTCGGCGCGAAAACCGTGAACGGGCCCTTGCCCTCCAGGGTCTCGACCAGACCCGCGGCCTTCACCGCCGCAACCAGCGTGGTGTGGTCCTTCGAGTGGACGGCGTTCTGGATGATGTTTTTCGACGGGAACATCGCGGCGCCTCCGACCATCACGGTCTTCTCGCCGGACATCTCGCCTTTCATCATTTTGTCTTGTGCGCTCACGGGCGCAATAACGGCGGCGGTCAGGGCCAGCGCGGCGAGGGCGGCGGCGGACAACAGTGCAATACGCTTCGACATGGATCGTCTCCCGATGGATTGAGTGACCGGCGGCGCCGGCAATGAGGGCAACAGCGACGCTGGAGCGTTGATGACGTCACCGCGTCGCCATTGGCCCGAGCTACGGGAGGTTTCCGGGCCGGTTTCGAAGAATAATTTATCGTGATGCGTGAAACTTTTTCCGGGAGTGGACGTGTGGGCCGATCCGTCATTGCGAGCGCAGCGAAGCAATCCCTCGCGCAGCAAGGAAGAACGCTGGATTGTTTCGCTGCGCTCGCAATGACGATCTCCTGAACATGCATATAATTCCCGCGACGCGTTTCGCCCGGGGTTTGGCTGTTTCTTCCCGCCCTCTTCGAAAAGAGGGCGCAGGGAAGGCCGGGTGCGCGCTGCACCCGCGGTCTCGCGTGCAAAATTTGCAAAAAAGCGCACACGAGCATACAGGTTCAGCGGAAGCAGTCCGGCCTTCCCTGCGCAATGGTTTTACGGCTTATGTCGCGCTCTCCGCGGTGATCGGGCTTTCTTGTCACCGTCGCTTGCGGAAATCGCTTCCCGCAAACTTGACGCCGGCGTCGAGGCGTCAGGACCACACGATTTTGCCGTCCGCAAGCCAGGTGCCCTCGTCAGAAGCGCCGCCTGCGGCCATCGCATCCAGCCCCGCGTCCGTGACGATCGCGATACGCCCCTCGAGTGGGGTGGACGGCAGCGTGTATAAAGTGATTTGCGATTTCGGAAAACCAGAATATTTTTCCGGGAGGGACTGGACAGGTAAAATCAGCTTGATCGGGCTCAGGAAATTAGATTTTAGGCGCAAGTCGCTGGATGCGGCAGGAGGCATCCCCTCGGAATCGTCGAGCTGAAGGAGCAGCGATTTCCAGATGGGAATCCAGCCCGTAGGATGTGGAGCGCAGCGATACCCATCACGGCAGTCACGTCTAGCAAGGTGATGGGTTTCGCAAGGGCTCAACCCATCCTACGCCCTGCCAGCGCTAGTCCCGGTTGTTCGGTGTCGCCACAAAACCCCTGTTCCAGGTCGGGCTGATCAGGATCTCGTTGACGCAGACCCGCGGCGGCATCGAGGCTACGAAGGCGATGGTGCGCCCGAGATCTTCGGACTGCAGCATCCGGGCCTGTTCGGCCTCCGAGGGAACCACCGGGCGCAACTTCAGGATCGGGGTTGCGACCTCGCCGGGAGACAGGCAGCAGGCGCGCAGGCCGTTGACGCATTCATCCATGTTGAACGAATGGGTCAGCGCCAGCACCGCATGCTTGGTGGTGGTGTAGGCGGGCCCGGGCATTTTCGAGACATGGCGGCCGGCCCAGGATGCGACATTGATGATGCAGCCGTCCTTTTGCCTGCGCATCGCCGGCAGCACCGCGCGCATGCAATAAAGCACGCCGTTGAGATTGATCTCGACCAGCCTGTTCCAGCCGTCCAGCTCCATGTCGGCCCAGCTGCGCTTCGGCACGTTGATGCCGGCGCTGTTGACCAGAAGATCGATGCGGCCATGACGGCTCAGAATCTGCTCGGCGGCCCTGGTCACGTCGTCGGACTTGCTGACATCGAGCGCGATCGCTTCGGCCTTGCCGCCGCTCTTGGTGATCCTGGCCACCACGGCCTCCAGCGCATTCTTGCGGCGGCCCGAAACCACCACCGTCCAGCCATCCGCGGCGAGCGCTTCGGCGCCGGCCTCGCCGATGCCGCTGCCGCCGCCGGTCACCCAGGCCACGCGTTTCCCGCTATTTGACATGCAAACTGTCTCCGTTGCTTTGTGAAGGGCGTTTTTGCTATTGAAACTATCGATGTCGCGGCCCACGGGCCGCGTCCGCCCTCCAGCAATGATGCATGAACGCGATCTAGAAGGCCATCATGAACGCCTGGCTGTTTTCCCAAAATTTCTTTCGCAACAAAATGAGGCAAGAAGCGCATGCGCCCGCTTGAAGGATTACGTGTTGTGGATCTCACCCGGGTGCTGTCGGGGCCGTTCTGCACCATGCAACTCGGCGATCTCGGCGCCGAGGTCATCAAGGTCGAGCGGCCTATCGAAGGCGACGACACCCGCGCGTTTGCGCCGCCCTATCAAGGTGACGAGGCGGCTTATTTCCTCTCCGTCAACCGCAATAAGAAGAGCATTACGCTCGATATGAAGAGCGAAGCCGGCCGCGAGGTGCTGTGGCGGCTGATCGATACCTCCGACGTGCTGGTCGAAAATTTCCGGCCCGGCGCGATGGACCGCCTCGGCTTCGGTTACGCCGCCGTCAGCGCGCGCCGCCCCGGCATGGTGTATTGCTCGATATCCGGATTCGGCAATACCGGGCTGATGAAAGACCGGCCCGGCTACGACGTCATCGTGCAGGGCGAAGCCGGCATCCAGGACATCACCGGCCCGGCCGACGGCGCGCCCTACAAGGTCGGCACCTCGATCGCGGATCTCGTATCCGGGCTGAACGGATCGCAGGCCATTCTCGCCGCCCTCTACGCCGCCAAGACCACCGGACGCGGCCAGCATGTTTCGATTTCGATGTACGAATCCGTGGCTGCGCTGCTCAGCTTCAATGCCAGCATCTATTTCGCCACCGGCGAATCCCCGAAACGCCGCGGCAATGCGCACGCCACCATCGTGCCCTATGAAACCTTCGAGGCGAGCGACGGCTGGATCAGCCTCGGGGTCGCCAATGACGAATTGTGGAGGCGCTTCTGCAAGCTGGTCGAACGCACCGAATTGACCGACGATCCGCGTTTTGCGAAAGCCGCCGACCGGGTCCGCAACCGCGACATCCTGGTCCCGATCGTCAAGGACATTGTCAAGCAGCGCAAGCGCGACGACTGGCTGCCGCTCATGGATGCCGCCGGCATTCCGAGCGGCGGCGTCCGCACCGTCGGCGAAGTTTGCGAGAGCGCGCTGTTGCAATCGCGCGACATGATCGCGGAAATGCCGCATGCCGGCAAAGGCGTCGGCATCGTCAAGAGCATCAAGAACCCGATGCATCTTTCCGATACCCCGCTCGATACCTATGCGGCGCCGCCCCGGCTCGGCGAACATACGCGGGAGATTTTGACCGGCCTGCTCGGCTATAGCGCCAGCGAGGTCGAGGAACTGACGCGCAGTGAGACAATCTAGCTGCAAATCATACGACCCCTCACGGCGAGGAGTCGCGCGTCTAAGCGTGTCGCTTCACTCGATCACTTCGTCGGCGATCGCAAGCACGCCGGGCGGGATGGTCAGGCCGAGGGTCCGCGCGGTCTTGAGGTTGAGCATTAACCCGAATTTGGTTGGCTGCATGACCGGCAAATCGGCGGGCTTGGCCCCCTTGAGAATACGACCAGCATAAACGCCAACGTTGCGATACAAGTCCTGCAGATCGATCCCGTAGCTCATCAAGCCGCCCAAATCGCCAAACTCGTGCAAGCTGTACATGGCTGGGACCGCGTACCGCGTAGCCAGGGCCACGAGTCTGTCGCGGTGCGTGACGAACAACGTGTCGGCGGCCACCACGAGACCAGGAATACGCTGCTGTGCAATGGTCTCGAAGGCGGTATCGATTTCGAGATCGGTCCCGGCGTCAAAAACGCGAAGCTGCACGCCGATCGCGCGTGCCGCCTCCCGCATGTCTCGCAACTGACGCGCGGCTGCTGGAAATGTCGGGTTGAGGAGGAAACCGAGCGTCGTTGCCTGTGGTACGACCTCATGCAATAAGCCCAACCGCTTTGCTTCCAAGGTACCGTTGAGGCCGCTTATTCCGGTGACGTTGCCCCCGGGTCGGCTGAGGCTCGCAACCAGGCCGCCTTCAACCGGATCATCGACAAACACGGCGACGATCGGGATCGTTGCGGTTGCAGCCTTGGCTGCGAGTGCGGAAGGCTCGCCGCCGACCGAAACGAGCACTGCGACTGGTCGGCGCACGAGTTCGGCCGCCAGCATCGGCAGACGATCATAATCTCCTAGCCCCCAACGGTATTCGACAGCAAGATTCTGACCTTCAACGGCGCCGGTCTCCGCCAATCCCCGATGGAACGCGGCCACAAGATGCGCGCTCTCGTCGGGGGACCGCGGGCTGAGGAATCCGATCACCGGCATCGCTGGCTGCTGCGCGCCCGCCGCGAGCGGCAAACTCGCCGCCGCGCCGCCAAGCAATGTGATGAATTCGCGCCGTTTCATCAATGTCCCTGTCCGAACGTTCTCATCGCCCGGCAACATTCATCCAAATCGCCGCAGATTACAACGATGAGGCTGATGTTCGGTTCGATGCTGCCGACCCAGTCAGTTACAGCAGGCTAACCACGAACCTTCCGCCGACGATGAACAGATAGGTGCCGAAAGCCATTTCCAGCGTGCGCTTCGACATCGCATGCGCGGCCCGCACGCCAAGCGGCGCGGTCAGCAGGCTGGTCGGCATCACCAGCAGGGCGCCGATCAGAGAGACGTAACCGATCGCGAACGGCAATTGCAGCGCGGCGGTGTCGGGAAAACGCGCGGCGACAGGCCAGCCGGCATAGACATAGCCGAGCGCGCCGGGAATCGAGATCAGGACGGCGAGCGCCGAGGAGGTTGCGACCGCCTGATGGATCGGCCGGCCATAGAAGGTCATCAGCAGGTTCAGGAATAGCCCGCCGCCGACTCCCATCAAGGTGGAGAGAAGTCCGACGACAAGACCGTAGAGCCTCATCAGCGGGCCTTTCGGAAAATCCTCGCCGAACTTCCAGGTATCGCGCGCCAGCAGCAGCCGGGTCGCGGCCGACCAAGCCACCATCACGAACACGATCTTGAACAGGCGCTCCGGCGCGTAGCGTGCGGTGACGCTGCCGGCGATCACCCCGGTCACGACCGGCAGCCACCAGGCTTTCAGGATTTCCATGTCCACCGCCCCCCTGAGGTAATGGGCGCGGAAGGAACTGATCGAGGTCGGGATGATGATGGCGAGCGAGGTGCCGATGCACAGCGGCATCCGCACCTCGAGCGGCACGCCGGCTAAGCGAAAGCATTCATAAAATACCGGGACCAGGATGGCGCCGCCGCCGATGCCGAATAGGCCGGCGAGAAATCCCGACAGCGCCCCTACCGCCACCAGCAGCAGCACCAGCTCCGATAACTCGGAGACACCAAGCCCAGCGGTTGCCATCCCGGTTCTGCCATCTTCCCGCGTCGAATATGCGCGCGTTCATGAATCGTGCTTCAGGTATACCAGCCATCAGCGACCGTCGACCTTGTCAATGCCCACAATTGCAAAGCTCATCCATAAATATGAACCTTCATTCGCAAACGGCCGATTTGGCCGTTGCGCTGACTGTTTCGACTTCGTAAATAGGATTCGTCTACCGCGATCCCACCAGGGGTCCCTGGGTGGGCCCGCCAACCGTCAAAGCCGCCATGACCGCCAGGACCGAACGACCGCTTTCGCCGCATCTACAGACCTATCGCTTCACCCTGACGATGGCGATGTCCATCGTGCATCGGATCACCGGCGTTGCGCTGTATTTCGGCACCCTGCTGCTGGCATGGTGGCTGATCGCGGCGGCTTCCGGGCCCGCCGCCTATGCCAACGTACAGGCCTTTACCGGCAGCTTCATCGGCCGGCTGATCGTGTTCGGCTATACCTGGGCGATGCTGCATCATCTGCTCAGCGGCGTCAGGCATTTCTTCTGGGACCTCGGCTACGGTTTCAAGGCGAGCGAGCGCGAAGCGATGACCTGGGGCGCGCTGATCGGCGGAATTTCGCTGACGGTGCTGTTGTGGATCGCGGCTTACGCGATCGGGGGCGGACGATGAGCGTGTCGGAATCCGAAAGCGGCAAATCGATACGCACGCCGCTCGGCCGCGTCCGCGGTCTCGGCGCATCGCATTCCGGCACCTCCGACTTCTGGCGTCAGCGCCTCACCGCGATGGCGATGCTCCTTCTGATCCTGCCGGTCATCGTGGTGGTGATGATGCTGCTCGGCCGCAATCAGGCCGGCGCCGCCCAGATCCTGGGTTCGCCGCTGGTCGCGATCGTCATGTTGTTATTCATCGTTGCCAGCGTCTGGCACATGAAAATCGGCATGCAGGTGGTCATCGAGGACTATGTGCATGGCGAGATGATGAAGCTCGCCGCCATCATGGCCAACAATTTCTTCTCGGTTGCGGTGGCGCTGGCCTCGATCTACGCCATCCTCAAATTGTCATCTGGAGTGTAGCCCATGGCCGGCGGCGGAAATGGCAAGGGGAACGGCGCTCCGGCCACCAACGGACAGGCCTATCCGATCGAGGACCACACCTACGACGTGGTCGTGGTTGGCGCCGGCGGGGCGGGCTTGCGCGCGGTGGTCGGCTGCAGCGAAGCCGGCCTGCGCACCGCCTGTATCACCAAGGTATTTCCGACGCGCTCGCATACGGTAGCGGCGCAGGGCGGCATCTCGGCCGCGCTCGGCAACATGCACGAGGATAACTGGCGCTGGCATATGTACGACACCGTCAAGGGGTCGGACTGGCTGGGCGATCAGGATTCGATCGAATACATGGTGCGCCATGCGCCGGCCGCGGTCTACGAACTCGAGCACTGGGGCGTACCGTTCTCGCGCACCGAGGATGGCCGAATCTATCAGCGGCCCTTCGGCGGCATGACGCTGGACTACGGCAAGGGCCAGGCCCAGCGCACCTGCGCCGCCGCCGACCGCACCGGCCACGCCATGCTGCACACCATGTACGGCCAGGCGCTGCGCCACGCCGCGGAATTCTATATCGAGTTCTTCGCCATCGACCTGATCATGGACGATCAGGGCATTTGCCGCGGCGTCATCGCCCTCAAGCTCGAGGACGGTACGCTGCATCGCTTCCGCGCGCAGACCACCATTCTGGCGACCGGCGGCTGTGGGCGCATCTACCATTCCTGCACCGGCGCCCACACCCAGACCGGCGATGGCAGCGCGATGGCGCTGCGCGCCGGCCTGCCGCTGCAGGACATGGAATTCGTGCAGTTCCACCCCACCGGCATCTACGGCGCCGGCTGTCTTGTCACCGAAGGCGCGCGCGGCGAGGGCGGCTATCTCGTCAATTCCGAAGGCGAGCGCTTCATGGAGCGCTATGCGCCCTCCGCCAAGGATCTCGCCTCGCGCGACGTGGTCTCGCGGGCGATGACGATCGAAATCCGCGAAGGCCGCGGCGTCGGCAAGAAAAAGGACCACATCTTCCTGCACCTCGATCATCTCGATCCCAAGGTGCTGCACGAACGGCTGCCGGGCATTTCCGAAACGGTGCGGATTTTCTCCAATGTCGACGTGACGCGCGAACCGATCCCGATCGTGCCGACCGCGCACTACAATATGGGCGGAATTCCCACCAACTTCCACGGCGAAGCGCTGACCAAGAAGAATGGCGACGACAACTTCGTGGTGCCGGGCCTGATGGCGGTGGGCGAGGCCGCCTGCGTTTCCGTCCATGGCGCCAACCGTCTCGGCTCCAACTCGCTGATTGATCTCGTGGTGTTTGGCCGTGCCGCGGCGCTGCGCTGCGCGGAAAAGCTGACGCCGAATGGCCAGCAGCCCGAGCTGCCGGCCGGTTCGGCCGACAAGGCGCTCGGCAGGCTCGACCGCTATCGCTATGCCTCCGGCGGCACACCGACCGCGAAGCTGCGCGACAGCATGCAGCGTGTGATGCAGAACAACTGCGCGGTGTTCCGCACCGGCGAGGTGCTGAACGAAGGACACAATCTGATCCACAAGGTGCATGGCGGCGTCAGCGACATCGCGGTGACCGACCGCTCGCTGATCTGGAATTCCGATCTGGTCGAGACGCTGGAGTTCGACAATCTGATCGTGCAGGCGGTGGTGACGATGGACTCGGCGGCGAACCGCACCGAGAGCCGCGGCGCGCATGCGCGCGAGGATTTCCCGGACCGCGACGACAAGAACTGGATGAAGCATACACTGGCCTGGATCGACGATGCAGGCGACACCGCGATCGATTATCGGCCGGTGCACGACTACACCATGACCAATGACGTGCAATACATTCCGCCGAAGGCGCGGGTGTATTGAGGGCTGCCTGTGATGCGCGGGTCCGACCCCGCGGATCCATCTTTCCTCGAAGAAGATGGATTGCCGGGTCAAGCCCGGCAATGACGAATTGAACCGCAAGGGTTACGACATATGGTTGAATTTGCGCTTCCAAAGAACTCAAGGATATCAGGCGGCAAGACCTGGCCGAAGCCGGCGGGCGCGGCGCAGACGCGCGAACTCAAGGTCTACCGCTGGAATCCGGACGACGGCAAAAATCCTAGCGTCGACACCTATTACATCGACACCGGCGACTGCGGCCCGATGGTTCTCGACGCGCTGATTTGGATCAAGAACAATGTCGATCCGACGCTGACCTTCCGCCGCTCCTGCCGCGAGGGCGTCTGCGGCTCCTGCGCCATGAACATCGACGGCCAGAACACGCTGGCCTGCACCAAGTCGATGGACGACGTGAAGGACGGGGCGGTGAAGGTCAATCCGCTGCCGCACCAGCCGGTGGTGAAGGACCTGGTGCCCGACCTGACCAATTTCTACGCGCAATATGCTTCCATCCAGCCGTGGCTGAAGACCACCTCGCCGACGCCGCAAAAGGAATGGCGACAGAGCCACGCGGACCGCGAAAAACTCGACGGCCTCTATGAATGCATTCTCTGCGCCTGCTGCTCGACCTCGTGCCCGAGCTACTGGTGGAACAGCGAACGCTATCTCGGACCGGCCGCATTGCTGCAGGCGAACCGATGGGTCAAGGACAGCCGCGATGAGGCCACCGGCGAGCGGCTCGACGATCTCGAGGACCCGTTCCGGCTCTATCGCTGCCACACCATTCTGAATTGCGTCAAGGCGTGCCCGAAGGGCCTCAATCCCGCCGAGGCTATCGCCGAGCTCAAGCTGAAGATGGTCGAGCGCCAGATCTGACGCGACGTTCTTTTTCACCAGCGCGATGCTCAACCGGTTCCGGCGCCTCCAGCGCCGTTACCTGCGCGGAACCCGATCCGGAACCTTTTGATTTTGTTCGCGTTATCGGCCATGCCCAAAGGCCCCGCGAAGTCCTGTCCCCCTATCGTGGAGGCGGTCGCCGAGACCGGCGGCCACGCCGAGCCGCCGCCGCCCGAGGATAATGCAACCGAGCCGGAAATGTCTGCGGAAGAGGCAGAGCAGGCGCGCAAGGATTACCTCCTGACGCGGTTCTGGATCAGCGCGCGGGGATATTGGGGAAACAGCGGAGACCGGCTGGCGTGGCTGTTTTCGATCGGACTGCTGGTCCTGATCGTCGTCAATGTCGGCTTCCAGTACGGCATCAATGTCTGGAACAGGGCGATCTTCGATGCGATCGAAAAGCGCGATTCCGCCACCGTGTTCTATCTGAGCACGGTGTTCTTCCCGCTTGCGATCGGCAGCGTCGCGCTCGGCGTGGCGCAGGTTTTCGCGCGGATGGGCATCCAGCGCCGCTGGCGCGCCTGGCTGACCAGCTCGGTGATGTCGCGCTGGCTGACCAACGGCCGCTATTACCAGCTCAATCTGGTCAGCGGAGACCATCAGAACCCGGAATATCGCATCGCCGAGGATTTGCGGATCGCCACCGATTCGCCGGTGGATTTCGCCGCCGGTGTCACCTCGGCGTTCTTGTCGGCGACGACCTTCATCGTGGTGCTCTGGACCATCGGCGGCGCGCTGACGGTGACGGTGGCGGGATCCACGATCACCATTCCAGGCTTCCTGGTGATCGCAGCCGTGCTCTATGCCGCAATTGCCTCGGGTTCGATCATGGTGATCGGGCGCGGCTTTGTGCAGGTCTCCGAGGACAAGAACCAGGCCGAGGCCGAGTACCGCTACAGCCTCACCCGCGTGCGCGTGAACGGCGAAAGCATCGCGTTGCTTGGCGGCGAGCAGGAAGAACGCGACGGCATCGACAAGACCTTCACCAATGTGCTGCGGCAATGGGCGCGGCTCGCGGGCCAGCACATGCGCACGACGCTGGTGTCGCAGGGATCCAGCCTGATCGCGCCGGTGGTGCCGCTGCTGCTGTGCGCGCCGAAATTTCTCGACGGCAGCATGACGCTCGGACAGGTGATGCAGGCGGCGTCCGCCTTCACCATCGTGCAGACCGCGTTCGGCTGGCTGGTCGACAATTATCCGCGGCTCGCGGACTGGAACGCCTGCGCGCGGCGCATCGCCTCGCTGATGATGTCACTCGACCGGCTCGAGCGCGCCGAGACCGGCGACGGTATCGGCCGCATTCACCACGGCGCGACCGAGGGTGACGCCATCCTCAGCCTCAACAATCTGTCGGTGACGCTGGACGACGGCACAGCAGTGGTCGGCGAAGCGGAAGTGGTGATCGAACCCGGCGAATGGCTACTGGTGGCCGGCGAATCCGGCACTGGCAAGAGCACTTTGGTGCGGGCGATCGCGGGGCTGTGGCCCTGGGGTGGCGGCAGCGTCAATCACCATCCCGACCGGCGATTGTTCATGCTGCCGCAAAGGCCTTACGTGCCGTCGGGCACGCTGCGCCGGGCGGCGGCGTATCCAGCCGCCGCCGAGGACTGGACCGTGGAGCAGATCGGCGAAGCGCTCGACAAGGTCGGCCTCGGCCATCTCAAGGAAAAGATCGAGCAAGATGCGCCCTGGGACCAGACGCTGTCCGGCGGCGAGAAGCAGCGGCTCGCCTTCGCGCGGCTGTTTCTGCACAACCCGGACGTGGTCGTGCTGGACGAGGCGACTTCCGCGCTCGATGAGAAGAGCCAGGATCAATTGATGGCGTTGTTGAGCAAGGAACTGCCCAGGGCCACGGTGGTCAGTGTCGCCCACCGCGCCGAGCTCGAGGCCTTCCACAGCCGCAAGATTGTGCTGGAACGGCGAAAGGACGGCGCCAAACTCGTCAGCGACGTCGACCTGATTCCGCGCAAGGGCAGGCGCCGGCTGCTCGGCCGCTTGCTACGCCGGCACAAGACGGCATCGAACAAGGCGGCGTAAGAGTGCAGTCGCGGCGACATCGGCTGCGTCATTGGAGACGTGCCTAAAGTCGGCTATGTAGACCCGCTTCTCCAGACACGCGACGAGGATTTTTTGACAACAACGGCCCCTCCGCCCGGTATAGCCGCGGCCAACGATCCGGCGGCGCCGCCTTTCGGCGCTTTCGCGCCGACACGCGCGCAGGCCGCCGTCATCGCGCTCGCGCATCGCTCGCGGCTGAAGCGCGGCGCGTTTCGTCCGATGCTGTCGCGGCTGGTCAACCTGCTGCGCGCCGGTCCGGTCGATGTCCGATATCAGGGCGCGGCGTTTCGATTCTATCATCAGACCAGCGCCACCGAGCGCGGCGCCCTGTTCAATCCCGACTACAATCTCGAGGAGCTGGATTTTCTGCGCGCGCACACGCCTCCTGGCGGCGTGTTCGTCGATGTCGGCGCCAATGTCGGCACCTATGCCATGGCGTTGGCGCGCCACGTTGGGGAGAGCGGAAAGGTGATCGCGATCGAGCCGCATCCCGTCACCCATGCGCGCCTCGCGTTCAACCGCGCCGCGTCCGGCTTCACCCAGGTCGTCCTCGTGGCCGCGGCAGCCGGCCCTGCCGACGGCGAACTGATGATCGAGACCGACGGCGACAATCTTGGTGCCAGCCACATCGTGTCGGGCAAAAGCTTGGGCGATGCGATCAGGGTACCATCGCTGCGGCTGCGGCGCATTCTCGGCGACGCCGGGATCGATCACGTCGATGCGCTGAAAATCGATGTCGAGGGATTTGAAGACCGCGTGCTAACCGGCTTCTTCCGGGAAGCGCTACCATCGCTGTGGCCGCGCGCGGTGGTCATCGAGCATCTGTCGCGCAACGAATGGCAGGACGACTGCATCGCCGGCATGCGCGCGCGGGGCTATAGCGAGGCCGGCGGGACCCGCAGCAACACGCTGTTGCTGCGCTGTTTCGAATAGTCCGCCACTTTGGGGGAGGGAACATCGCCGGACCAGGGCCGTTAATTCTTCAGCAGCAATGGAGCAAAACATGGCCAACGACAGTGCCGCACGCGATATCGACCGCGCCTGGAATCTCATGAAGAAGATCGGCTTTGCGATGCTCGTCACCCGCGACGGCGACAAGCTTCGCGCTCGCCCGATGAACGCCTATCCGGCGCGGGAGGAGAACGCGATCTATTTCCTGACCGACGCCCGCCAACACAAGGACGAAGAGATCTCCCGCGATCCCCACGTCAACCTCTCATTCGCCGACGCCGGCAAACAGAAATATGTGTCCGTTACCGGCACCGCCGCGGTTTCCAATGACCGCGCCACTATCAGGGAGCTGTTTTCGACACCGGCAAAGGCATGGTGGGACTCGGCGGAGGATCCGAACATCCGCGTGCTGAAGGTCACGCCCGATGGCGCCGAGTTTTGGGACTCGCCGGGCACCGTCATCACCTCCGTGAAGATGGCGGCGGCCATGGCCACCGGCACCCGTCCTGATTTCCGTGGCAACAACCGCAAGGTTGCGATGTAGATGCCGATCGAACCGCCCGAAATTCCGCCGCCGACGCCGGGCCATCCGACCGAACCGCCGCAGGAGGATCCGCCGGGAAGTCCGCGGCCGGAGGTGCCGCCGCCTGTGCGGGAGCCGGGCGAGCCGCCGCGGCCGGACGAATTGCCGGGCCGCACTCCCGAGGAACTGCCGGTGCGGGGACCGCCGGAACCACCCACGCCCCCGACCGACGCCCGGATCGCCGATTTTCCGGACCCGGGAACCGATCTCAATCCAGTTCCAGCGGATGTCCCGTCGCGGACAATGTGATAGTAGGTCTGAAACAATGGTCTGAATGCGCGATGAACAGGTGCATGCCGAGACGCTGCGGATTCGGAAATAAATGCTAGTCCGCGTTTGAGGGCCGCCACAATCCGGCCTAACGCTTATTTGTTGATCGTCGTTGTTGCCAGGAATTCTCCGGGGATCCAGACCATCATGACAAACCTTCGTCTCCTGCTGCTCGCCACGACAGCGTTTACGGCAATGCAATTCGCCGGCCCGCCATCGCATGCGCAAACCGCGCCGCTGGTGGTGGCGCAAGGCGCTGGCGAAGTCGGTCCCGACGGAAAACCCAAGCAGCCGCAGAAGGGAGCGCCGCCTGCGCGCCCGGCGCCGCCAGCAGCAGCTCCGCCGCCACCCCGGCCCGCACCGCCGCCGCCACCGCCGCCCCGGGCAGCGCCACCACCGCCGCCTCCGCCGCCGCATCCCGCGCCGCCACCGCCTCCCCCACCGCATCCGGCGCCGCCGCCTGTGGCAGCACCACCCCATCCTGCACCCCCGCCTGTGGCAGCACCACCCCATCCTGCACCCCCGCCTCCACCGGCCGCAGCACCGCCGCATCCTGCGCCACCGCCTCCGCCGGCGGCAGCACCGTCGCGTCCTCTGCCCCCGCCTCCCGCGCCGCCGCCTGCTACACCGAAGCCCCCGGCCGCGCCTACCGTGCAGCCTCAGGAGAGGATCGCGCCGACGCCGCCCCCCGGCGCAAAACAATTGCCGCAGGGACCGGGTACTCCGCCCGCAGCTGCGCCGCAGCCTCAGCCGGGACCGTCGACACCCCCTGCAGGCGGAGCCGCGGGCACGCCGCCGCCGTCAGGGCGGAGCGGACAACCCTCCAATGTTCCGGCGACCTCGCCGAACGCCGCTCCCGCGCCGGGGGGTGGCCAGACCGCGCTGCCGCCGGGAGCCGCTCCATTGGCGCATCGGCCGCCGCCAACGGTCAGCGCGCCGATTCCGGCCGCCCCGCCGCCGGCGCAGGCCCTGGCGCCAATAGCGCCTGGCGCAGCAACACCGGGACCCCGACGCATGGAAGATTTCCGCGGCGCGCGACAGGAAAGCGACCAAGGTGGCCGCAAGGTCTTCACCGAACCCGGCCGCGTTATCGTTGTCGACCCCGGCGGCCATTCGTTCATCCGTCACAACGAAGACGAACGATTCCGCTACGGCGCGCGCGACATCCAGACCCAGCGTGTCGGCGCCGACACCCGGACCATCGTGATTCGTCCCGACGGCAGCCAGATCATCACCGTGGTTGGCCGCGACGGTCAGTTGCTGCGCCGGATCAGGCGGGACCGCGAGGGCCGCGAGATCATCATCATCGACAATACCTATCGTGATCCCCGCGCCTTCGGCGGCTTCTATGTCGACCTGCCGCCGCCGGTGCTCCGAATTCCCTACAACCGCTACATCGTCGAGGCCGACGACGCGCCACCGGATCTGATCTACGACACCATGGAGGCCCCGCCGGTGGAGCGGATCGATCGGCGCTATTCGCTCGACGAAATCCGCTACAGCCCGTCGGTGCGAGCCTTGATGCCGAGCATCGATCTCAACAGCATCAACTTCGAGACCGGATCGTGGGAGATACCCCCCGATCAGGCGGTGAAGCTGCAGGCGATCGCGGACGGCCTCAACCGGGCGATCGCACGCAACCCGCGCGAGGTCTTCCTGATTGAGGGCCACACCGACGCGGTCGGCAATGATGTCGACAATCTGTCGCTGTCGGACCGTCGCGCCCAATCCGCGGCCGAGTTGCTCACGCAGCAGTTCGGCGTCCCCGCGGAAAACCTGACCTCGCAGGGATATGGTTCGCAATATCTGAAAGAGCAGACCTCAGGGCCGAGCCGCATCAACCGGCGCGTCACCATCCGCCGCATCACGCCGTTGCTCAATGGCGGAACGGCATCATTACCGCCGCCGCCGCCAGGCATCGCGCCGCCGCGGTAGCGACAGGCATTTGCGAAACGAAAAATGGCCGGGAGCAATCCCGGCCATTTTTGTTGCTCGTCGTCCCCACGACCGCAGAGACGAACGATGGGAGTTTTGTGCCGGCCGCGGTCAGCCCTTGTCGCTATCGAGCCTGAAGATGTGGGAGCCTTCCCCGATCGACAGCAAGCCTGCCTCCGCATAGAGATTCAGTTTGGCGCGGGTATCGACAATGTCGAGGTTGCGCATCGTCAGTTGGCCGATGCGGTCCGCCGGCGTGAACGCGGCATCGCCCACCTTCTCCATGCTCAACCGCTCCGGCCGATAAGTCAGGTTGGGGCTCTCGGTGCCCAGGATCGAATAGTCGTTGCCACGGCGCAGCTCGAACGTCACCTCGCCGGTAACTGCGCGAGCCACCCAACGCTGGGCGGTTTCGCGAAGCATAAGAGCTTGCGAATCGAACCACCGTCCCTGGTAGAGCAATCGGCCAAGTCTAAGGCCGCCGATCCGGTATTGCTCGATGGTGTCTTCGTTGTGGATGCCGGTGATGAGTCGTTCGTAGGCGATGTGCAGCAGCGCCATGCCGGGAGCCTCGTAGATGCCCCGGCTCTTCGCCTCGATGATGCGGTTCTCGATCTGGTCGCTCATGCCAAGGCCATGTCGGCCGCCGATGGCGTTGGCCTCGAGCAACAGCGCGACCGGATCGGCGAAGGTCTGGCCGTTCAGCGCGACCGGCTGGCCCTCCAAGAACCGCACGGTCACCGTTTCGGCCTTGACGATGCAATCGTCGCGCCAAAACGACACGCCCATGATGGGATTGACGATCTTGATGCCACTGTCCAGCCGCTCGAGATCCTTGGCCTCGTGGGTTGCACCGAGGATGTTGCTGTCGGTCGAATAGGCCTTCTCGGCACTCATCTTGTAGTCGAATCCGTGAGCGCTCAGAAACGCCGACATTTCCGCGCGGCCGCCCATTTCGTCAATGAACTGCTGGTCGAGCCAGGGCTTGTAGATCCGCAAGCTCGGATTGGTCAGCAGGCCGTAGCGATAGAACCGCTCGATGTCGTTGCCTTTGAAAGTGGAGCCATCACCCCAAATGTTGACGCCGTCCTCCTTCATGGCTGATACCAGCATCGTGCCGGTCACAGCGCGACCGAGCGGTGTGGTGTTGAAGTACGTGGCGCCCCCGGTGCTGATGTGGAAAGCGCCGGACTGGATGGCGGCAATACCTTCGTGGACCAATTGCGCGCGGCAATCCACGAGCCGCGCCTTTTCCGCGCCGAAGTCCAGCGCCTTGCGCGGAATCTCGTCGTAGTCGGCCTCGTCCGGTTGGCCAAGGTTGGCGGTATAAGCAAAAATGCGGGCGCCTTTTTGCTTCATCCACAAGAGCGCGGCACTGGTGTCGAGACCGCCCGAGAAAGCAATGCCGACTTTTTCCCCTTTGGGCAGGCCTTTCAAGATCGTACTCATAGGGCTTCCAATCGGTCGAAATGGCTGATGTCGTTTGCGGCTCGAGTGCGCGAATATCAAATTTCACGCCGGTGGGCACGCCTTTAATCGCGCCGACATGATGAAATCGCTCACACCGACGGATACGGCCCGACGTCGCGTCCGCGCCATCTCTGAAAAAAGCGATAGGACGGCCAGTAAAGCCGGCCGAGCGCGGCATCGATGCGCTCGTCGGACAATCGGGTCGATGGCCAGCGGTAGATGTAGCCATACGCCAGCCAGACCACCACAAACGTCACCAGCCCGGCGGCGGCAACGTCGGTGAAGAAGTGTCCGCCAAACGCCATCCTCAGCACGCTCGTGATCACGCCGAACAGGGTCGCGGCGGCAAAAGCCAGTGGCCGCCACGCCGGCGGCGTCAGCGCCGCCGGCGCGTAGGTCCAGAATGCCGTAGCGCCCTCGCCGGAGAAAAACGAGCAGTTCCGGTCGCAGCTCCCGCGCGGATCCCACCACGGCACGAACTGCTGATCGCCGTTAAACTGCGTGACCACCACCGGGCGCGGCCGGCCCCAATAGCTCTTGAAGGTGAGATTGGTCAGAATACCGGCGGAAAGCGTCAGCGTCACCAGCAGGAAAATGATCGCGCGGCCCGATATCAATAGCGGCCGGTCCGGGCGCACCAGCTTCACCACCAGGGCGACGAGCGCCGGCGCCGCGAGCCCCCAGGCGATCCACATCGCGCCGTCGCGCGCGATCGCGGCGAGCGTGTTGAGTTTTAATGGCCACGATTTGGTCGTCGCGTCGTAGAACAGACCGGCCAGCTTGAGATCGAGCTCGGGATAGATTCCGAACACCAATCCGACCACGAGCGAAAGCCCAAGCGCGATGAAAAGTCCTGACCGGTTCATGGCGCGGGGTTTAGCCGAGGCGGCCCGCGATGAAAACCCCTTCATTCCGGGGCGATGCGCAGCATCGAACCCGGAATCTCGAGATTCCGGGTCTGGTGCTAGCGCACCATCCCGGAATGACGGCACTATCACATTGACGATGCCGGCGGTGAAGGCGAGTGCGACGGCAACGGCGGCGGTAACGTCATCGGGCGCGGCGGTTCGCGCCAGGCGCCGGCATTGCGGCCCGCGATCATCCAGTAGACCAGACCGGCGACGATCCCCGCGCCGGTCATGATCTCGAGATGACGCCGGACAATGCCCTCGAAGCGAAGCGTATCGGGGTCGAATGGGACCAGGCCGAGGTAGCAGGCGAGCCCGACCAGACCGCCGCCGACCGCATAGGTCAGCGCGCCCCTGATGTAAAACGCTTCCGTGATCGCGACCACGAGCATCGCGGGGAGAAGCGCAAAACCGCTGATAAAGATGAAACCGAAGCCAAGCACGATATTCAACGCGCCCTGGTCGACCGGCCCGGCGCCGAGATCGCTGAATTCCGGAAACAGCACCGCGCCGACCACGATCATCCCCGCCGCCAGGCAGGCGGCGAGAAAGGCGAACAGGATGACGAACAGGCGGCCGATCAGTGGCATGCTAGATCGCCACCGAACTATTCAATGGTGTTCCAGAGCGCCACGCACCCGAACGAATGCCAGCGATCCTCCAAAACACCAAACCAGCCACCGCTCCAGCGATAGTCACGATTACCACCTCGCTGACTGTAAGAGTCACACAAAACGACCGCATGCCCACGAGACCCGGTTTGCTGCTACAAACTACATCGAACAGAAATGCTCCCAACGCACCGGCCATCCCGTAGAACCAAGCGCTGCGAATTCTAAGCGTCTCCGTAAAGACCAAAACAAGCAGTGTGGGAATTACGGCTATTACGCAATGCGCTAGCGTGCTGAATACGACCAGCAAGAGATAGCCTACAAATGGTCCGCCGAAATAATCCCAGTGCGTGTAGTGGTAAAGATTGCTGGAGTCAGCGAGCACCTTGCCAGCCAACAGACGTGCACCGCAAGAAAGTTTCCCGCGACGAACGCCTTTAGGATCATAACTGCTCGCTGGAACAACGCCATCCAAAACCAGCCAGTTCAATCCGTCATCGCCATGGCGCGCAGCGCCTGCCGCTCGCGCACCGACAATTTTTCGGTCTCCGATTTCAGCTGGCCGCAAGCGGCCAGGATGTCGCGGCCGCGCGGAGTGCGCACCGGCGAGGAATAACCGGCGTTGAAGATGTATTCCGAGAACTTTTCGATCTGGCCCCAGTCCGAGCACTCGTAGCGCGTGCCCGGCCACGGATTGAACGGAATGAGATTGATCTTGGCCGGAATCCCCTTCAGCATCTTCACCAGAAGCTTCGCGTCATCGAGCGAATCGTTGACGCCCTTCAGCATCACATATTCGAAGGTGATGCGTCGCGCATTGGAGGACCCGGGATAATCGCGGCAGGCCTGCAGCAATTCGGCAATAGGATATTTGCGGTTTAGCGGCACCAGCTCGTTGCGCAGTTCGTCGCGAACCGCATGCAGCGAGATCGCCAGCATGACGCCGATTTCGTCGCCGGTGCGGATGATGTTCGGCACCACGCCGGAGGTCGACAGCGTGATGCGGCGGCGCGAAATGCCGATGCCCTCATTGTCGGAAGCGATCAACAGCGCATCGCGCACCGCGTCGAAATTATACAAGGGCTCGCCCATGCCCATCATCACCACGTTGGTAATGAGGCGGCCGCCGCCCGGGGTGACGCGGTCGGTCCAATCATTGAGCCGATCGCGCGCCACCATGATCTGGCCGACGATTTCGCCCGCGGTGAGATTACGCACCAGCCGCTGCGTGCCGGTGTGGCAGAACGAGCAATTCAGCGTGCAGCCTACCTGCGAGGAAACGCACAGCGTGCCGCGGTCGGTCTCCGGAATGTAGACGCACTCGATCTCATGCGCCTTCTCGACC
This sequence comes from Bradyrhizobium sp., assembly GCA_036266415.1. Classification (GTDB taxonomy): domain Bacteria; phylum Pseudomonadota; class Alphaproteobacteria; order Rhizobiales; family Xanthobacteraceae; genus Bradyrhizobium. The sequence continues at coordinate 53,746 of DATANB010000055.1, forward strand.
GCATCACCGCTCGGCAGCCGCAATAGCCATTTGCGGGTGCCGTCGCTGGAAATCTGCTCGGCGACCACCTCGGGGCGCGCCACCGTGAAATGCTGTTCGAGTTGCGCCCGCATGTCCTTGGAGATGCTGGTCATCTCGCCGAAATTCTGCGCGCCGCGGACATAGATCCAGTGCCAGAGCTGCTGCGTGCGCATCTTGCGCTGCGAAGGCTGAACGCCGATCGCCCCCAGCCGATCCGCGATCTCGGCTCGCGACAGACCGACCAGCGAGGGTTTTGCCGGCGGGACATAGGTTTCGAGCGCGGTCTTTTCCAGCGGCGCATTTGCTCCGCAACCGGCTTCGATTGAAGTGCTGGTCATTGTCTCAGTCATGGAACATCAGATAGGCCTTCCGCAGTCCGCTGGAAAGCCACCAAATGCAGCATTATTGCCACAACGCAAATGCGCTCCCTTTCCCTTTGGGAGAGGTGAAGCAAATTCGCCGCCCTTCGTGATTCAAATACCTAGCGCTTGCAATCCTGCGCCAGCCGGTCGAGGGCCTGGGACAGGCCCTTCAGCGAAAACGTGTCCGTGGTCTCGGTGCCCTTGGCCGACATGCCCTTGACGGTCACGTCCGCGGCCTTGCGCATGGCCTCGACCATTCGCTCTTCCTCGGCGGCGTTCTTGATCCAGAGCCCGTCGCCCTGGGTGTACATGGCGTAGCTCGCGCCACCGACCTCGAGCGTCGATTCCGAGCCCGGCTTCAGCGTGTAACCGATCATGACCGAGACTTCGTTGGTGACCTTCTCCGCCGGACGCGTGGAGACGAAGGCATAGGCCGGGTCGCGCGGACGATTTGGCGGATTGGTTTTCGACGATGAAGGCTTTGCCAGCGCGAAGCATACCTTTTTGCCGTTCGGCGTCGCCGTATAGGCGCCCCAGGTGCCGAACTGGCCGATCAGCGTCGGCTCGGCGCTGCCCGCGGCGGCGGTGGCAGGCCTGGTTTCCGGTTTTGCAGGGGCCGGCTTGGCCGTGCCCTTCGACAACGTGCTCTGCGCCTGCGCGAGGCCTGCTGCCCCGCACACCAGCACACTCAGCCCCAGAGCCGTCAGCATTCGCCGCATGGACATGACCCGGCCTGATTCCCTCATCATTGTGACTGGAAGATGGCTCCGACATCACTCCGTCACACCGGCGATGGATAGCCGGGAAACATCTTTATGGGAAGGCTCGCGAACCGGCGCCTCACGAACCCACCCTGGTCGCGAACGCGTTCCGTCCGGTTCATGCTTGCGCTTTCGACCGCGCCGCCCGCTGCTGCTCCCACTGCGCCTCGGTCCATTGCAGCAAATCCTCGGCGCCCGAACCGCGCAAATGCGCGCCGCCGTCCTGCACCACCATCTCGCCATTGATGTAGCCTGCAGAATCGGAAACCAGAAAACTCGCAAGATCGGCAAGCTCGCGGTGCTCGCCGACGCGACCGAGCGGATTCCTCAAACCCCAGTTTTCATCACGGCCCTGCGGGCGAAGCTGACCGGATGCGCCCGGGGTCGGAAACGCGCCGGGCGCGATTGCCACCGTTCGGATGCCCCTGGGTCCCCACTCCACCGCGAGGCTCCTGGTCATCGCGAGAATAGCCGATTTCGCCATCGCGGAGGGCACGGTGAAGGCGCGGCCGGTAATGGTCGAGGTCGAGAGGATGCTCAGCACAACGCCCTTGTGCCGCGCCTCGATCCAGCGCCTGCCGGCAGCGAGCGTGCAATACATCGCGCCGTGCAGCGTCGGCGCCAGCACCGCGTCGGCGGCGCGAAACGACAATTTTTCCGTCTGCGCAATGAAGGTCGCGGCGGCATTGTTGACCAGCACGTCGATCGGCTTGTCGCGCCAGACCGCGTCCATCATGGCCTCGACCGCCGCCCCGTCACGAATGTCGCATCTGATTGCGGTGACCTTGCCGCCGAGATCGCCGCGCATCTGGCCCGCCGTCGCATCGAGCAATTCGAGCCGGCGGCCACAGATGACCAGTTCGGCACCAAGCTCGATGAAGCGGCGCCCCATCGCGGCCCCCAGCCCGGAGCCGCCGCCGGTTACCAATATCCGTTTTCCCTTGAGCAGGCCTTTTTCAAACATCGTTGCATCCCTCATTTACCGCCGTCATTGCGAGCGTAGCGAAGCAATCCATCACCCGGCAACACGGAAAGCTGGAGTGCTTCGTCGCGGAGCCTGTCATCGGGCGCGCATTCGCGCGACCCGCCCTCGCAATGACGACGGCAGGTCCTTTGTCGCTGATTCAGATTGTAGCCCGGCTTCAAATCCGGCATGAAGCTCAAGCCTCGACTGTGCGTCCGAAAACCAGGTGTGTCCATGAAAGCCATTCTCTGCTCGCAATATTGCGGTCCCGACGACCTCGTGCTGGCTGACGTGCCCGATCCCGTGGCCGGGCCCAGCGAGGCCGTGATCGCGATCAAATCCGCGGCGCTGAACTTCTTCGACCTCCTGATGATTCAGGGCAAATACCAGATCAAGCCATCGTTTCCGTTTTCACCGGCAGCCGAAGTCGCGGGCGTGATCGAAAGCGTCGGCGCCGGGGTCGCCGATCTTAAGGCCGGCGATCGGGTGGTGGCGTCCTGCGGCCATAACGGCGCACGCGAGAAGATCGCGCTGCCGGCCAGTTCCATCGTCAAAATTCCCGACCATCTGGATTTCGATCGCGCCGCCGGGATCATCATCATCTACGGCACCGCGCTGCATGCGCTGGAAGACCGCGCCAGCCTGAAACCCGGCGAGACCATGGCGGTACTGGGGGCCGCCGGCGGCACGGGTCTGGCGGCATGCGAACTCGGCAAACTGATGGGCCTGAAGGTGATCGCCTGCGCGTCGTCGGACGAAAAGCTGGAATTCGCCAAGGCGCACGGTGCCGAGCTTGGGCTGAATTACGCCACCGAAGATCTCAAGGACGGCTTGCGGCGGCTGACCGGCGGCAAAGGCGCCGACATTATTTTTGATCCCGTCGGCGGCAGCTATGCCGAGGCCGCGCTGCGTTCGATCGCATGGGAAGGCCGCTTCCTGGTGATCGGATTTGCCGCCGGCGACATTCCGAAGATGCCGCTTAATCTGGCGCTACTGAAGGGCTGCGATATCCGCGGCGTGTTCTGGGGTGCCTGGGCGCGGCTCAACCCGGAGAAGAACCGCTCCAATCTGGAGAAGCTGGTAAAGTGGACCGCGGAAGGCAAGATCTCGTCGCATGTCGACCGCACCTTCCCGCTGGCGCGAACCGCCGACGCCCTCAAGGTACTGGCGGGCCGCAAGGCGATGGGCAAGGTGATCCTGCACCCGTGAGCATGGCATCGTCCGGCTCCAGCCGCGCCGCAACGAAATCAGGATCTCTCCGTTAGTCGGCGATGCCTTCGTGGCGACCGGGATCTCCGCCGTCGATTCCTCGCTTCAGCGCGGCGCGGGCAGCATCGCGATGCTCCGGCGTGATGTGGGTCGCAACCAGCCGGATCGCGGTGGCGAGCACTGCGGCATCATCGGTAAAGCCGAGCACCGGCAGCATGTCCGGGATGAAATCGAACGGCAGAATGAAATAGGCGATGGCGCCCAACAGCGTCGCCTGCACATGGCGCGGCGTCTGTTTGTCGAACGCGCAGTAATAGGCGGCGAGCAAATCCTCGGCGAACGGAAGTTTTGCAACGACCCGCTTGAACTTGATCCAGAAGCGCCGGCGCACGGTTTCGCGGTCTTTCGCCAGCCTGTCGGCCGGCTCAAAGCCCACGGTATGTTCAGTTGCCATCGCCAACGCTCCCCGAAAGCCCGCGCGGCACATCGCCGCCGCGGACCCATTTCGAAAATGGGGATGTCGCGCCACCTCCGCAAGATTGCACAGAGCCGGATCAGGCGGCGCCAAGTTGTTTCGCGATCGCGCTCATCGCGGTAGCAAGCTCGATATCGAGCGCGGTGACGCCGCCGGCGTCGTGGGTCGCCAGAACCACTTCCACCGTCTTGTAAACGTTGCGCCATTCCGGGTGATGATCGCGCTTTTCAGCCACCAGCGCGGCACGCGACATGAAGCCGAAAGCTTCGTTGAAATCCTTGAAAATGAAGGTCCGCGCAATCGCCTCGCGGCCGGGCACCTCGGTCCACCCAGGCAGCCCCTTCAGGGCCGATTTTCGCGCCTCCGCTGACAACCGCTCCGCCATGACAACCTCCCGTTTCTGGCCAACCTACCCTAACACCGAACCGGACGCCCGGGATCCCAGCCGCAATCGGGCGATAGACCCGGTCGGGGACTGGCCGGTAACCATGACGCAGATGTAACCCTGCGCTGGCGGGAAATTTGCTACAATACGCGAGTAACCGCATTGGCAAGATGACATTGGACATCAAACGATTATTTGCCAGATCGATGACCGGGGAACTCGACCTTGTCGGGCCACCTCCGTCGCCGCGCTCAGCCAAGCGGAAGATTATGTTTATCACGCTGGCCGGGGTCCTCGCCGTGACCGGCGTGATCGCCGGCGCCTACTATTTTGCCATGCGGCCGGTGACCTTGCGGATCGCGGTCGGTCCTGCGAGCAGCGATGACCTCAAGGTGGTGCAGGCCCTGACACAGGCCTATGCGCGCGGTTATGTCCGGTTGCGCCCGCTGCCGACCGATGGCGCCGGCGCGAGCGCCAAGGCACTGGCGGACGGCAATGCCGATCTCGCCATCATCCGCGGCGATCTTGAGGTCCCGAAAAACGCGCAGGCCGTGGCGACGCTGCGCAAGAATGTGGCGGTGCTCTGGGTGCCCCCGGCGGTGAAGGGCAAGGGCAAAAAGTCCGGCCCGAAGATCACCAAAATTCCGGAGCTCGCCGGACGCCGCGTCGGTGTCGTCGGCCGCACCCAAGCCAATGTCAATTTGCTCAGGGTAATCCTGCAGCAATATGGCGTCGATCCGAGCAAGGTCGACATCGTTCAATTTCCGGCCACCGAGGCAGCGGACGCCATCCACAACCAGAAGGCAGACGCTTATCTCGCCGCCGGACCGGTCAACAGCAAGATTACCGCGGATGCCATCAACGCATCGACGCGCGACGGCGGTACGCCGACATTCCTCGCGATCGATTCCGCCGAGGCGATTGCGCAGAACCATCCGGTTTACGAGGCATCCGAAATTCCCGCCGGCGTCTTCGGCGGCTCGCCCGCCAGGCCCGATGATGAGGTAAAGACGATCAGCTTCTCCCACCATATCGTCGCGCGCAAAGGCCTCTCGGAACCGACGGTCGCCGCCTTCACCCGGCAGCTGTTTGCGATCCGGCAGCAGCTCATGACGGAATTCCCGCTGGCTGCGAAAATCGAGACTCCGGATACCGACAAGGACGCCGTGATCCCCGTGCATCCGGGCGCCGCGGCCTATGTCGACGGCGAGGAAAAAACCTTCCTTGATCGCTACAGCGATTACATCTGGTGGGGGCTGATGGCGCTGTCGGCGATGGGCTCCGCCGGCGCATGGTTCGCGGGTTACCTGAAGAAGGACGAGCGCAACAACAACATTACGCTGCGCGAACGGCTGCAGGAGATGATCGCGGCCGCGCGCCGCGGCGATTCGACCGAGGAACTCGACCAGCTGCAGGCCGAGGCGGACGGTATCATGCGCGACATGTTGCGCTGCTTCGATGATGGCGCCATCGAGGAAGGGGCGCTGACAGCTTTCGGTATCGTCCTTCAGCAATTCCACAATGCGGTCGCCGACCGCAAGGCATTGCTGACAAGCATGCCGCAAAATCTGCAAAGGGCGGGTGCGCAGTTCCGGGCGACCGGTACCGTGTAAAGCGTCGACGACGGCGGTTTCCGGGCTGGCGGGATCGCGGACCGGCAAGCCTGGTCGGTCAGCGGCTGGCGCCGTCGCCGGATTGGCGTCTCAACACCGCGCGCAGCGCTTCTGTCGAACAAGGTTTGGGCAGTATCGGCTTATCCGCGAACGCCGGGGGAAACGCCCCATTGGCGCCATAGCCGGTCACGAAGACGAATGGAATTTCCAGCGCGTCCAGCCGCTCGGCGATCGCAAAGCTCTTTTCACGGATCAGCCCGACATCGAGCAACGCGAAATCCGGCGCGCGATCGGTGATCATTTCGAGCGCCCGGGCCACGGTTGCCGCGGTCCGCACCGTCTTCGCCCCGAAGCCGATCATCGTTTCCTCGAAGTCGAGCGCGATGAGCAGATCATCCTCGACGATCAGCACATCCTCGGGCGTGAGGTCCAAAGCGGCGGGTTCCATGAGCTCACCGACGGGTCTCAAATCGAGAAATCCAACCTGATTCAAACGGACCTGCCACCGATGCCCTGCAGACGCGGTTGGCTGGTTCCATCATGAAACCATCACACCGCTGGTACGTTTGTCTGTGCACTTGTGCACGCAACAACTCGGTGGAAGCGATTATTATGAAGACCGCGAAGCAAGGAACTCCGGATGATCGCACGCAAAACCGCGCCTGACGTCGGCGATCGACCCCACAACAACCTGTTGCGGCGTCTCTCCACCGCCGATTTTGCGCTTATCGCGCCATATCTCGTGCATGAGGAAGCGAGGTCCAACAACCTGCTCTATAATCCCGGCGACGATGTCGAGATCGTGCATTTTCCCTGCGGGCCCAGCCTGGCGACTTACCTGGTGGCCAATGAGGATGGCCGCGACGTCGAGACTATTCTGGTCGGCCGCGAAGGCGCGGTCGGCGGAATTGTCAGCGAGGGATATCTGCCGGCCTATACCCGCATCATGGTCAAGTTCGGCGGGCCGTTCGTGCGCCTGCATGTCCGAAAGCTGGATGCGGCGAAGACGAAGTCGGCCACGCTGCGCAACGTGTTCGCGCGCTACGCCGACTGCATGCTGGCCCAGATCTTCCAGTCGACGGCATGCAACGCGATCCATTCGATCGAACAGCGCACCGCGAAGTGGATCATCTCGGCGATGGAGCGTACCGACGGTGACAATATCGTGCCGCTGACGCATGAGCAGCTTGCGACCATGCTTGGGGTCGGCCGCAGCTATGCCAGCCGGGTGATGCAGACGTTCAGGGCGGAAGGGATTCTGGAGACCCGGCGCGGTTCGATCCTGGTGCGCGACCCCGAGGCCCTGCATTTACGGGCCTGCCTCTGCAACGAAGCCATTAAAAACCACTTCGAGGAAGTACTGCGCGGGGTCTATCCCACCGAGGAGGCCTCGCCGGGCTAGCGCGGCGCTGTTTGGCGACGAAATTCGGCTAACCAAATCGCAAACAACGCATTGTTTTTCGGCGATTTCTGACTATATTGCAGCGCAACGAGCAGGGTTGTGCCCGGTCCTTTTGGCCGGGCTTCCTTTTTGGGCGCGATGCGCCCGTCGAATTCCAGGTTTTGAGCGTGATCCGGAAAAGTGGGTCCCGGTTTTCCGGCGAGATCGCGCTCCAGCCATTGTCCGAGCCAGAAGAAGAGCTATGAAACTTCGCAACGTCGCCATCATCGCCCACGTCGACCACGGCAAGACCACGCTGGTCGATCGCCTGCTGCAGCAATCCGGCGTCTACCGCGACAACCAGCGCCAGGTTGAGCGCGCAATGGATTCCAACGATCTGGAGCGCGAACGCGGCATCACCATTCTGGCCAAGGCGGCGTCGGTGCAGTGGAAAGACACCCGCATCAACATCGTCGACACGCCGGGCCATGCCGATTTCGGCGGCGAGGTCGAGCGCATTCTGAACATGGTGGACGGCGCGCTGGTACTGGTCGACGCTGCCGAAGGTCCGCTGCCGCAAACCAAATTCGTGGTCTCGAAAGCGCTGCGGATGGGCCTCAAGCCGATCGTCGTCATCAACAAGGTCGACCGCTCCGACGCGCGCCCCATCGAAGTCATCAACGAGGTGTTCGATCTGTTCGCGGCGCTCGACGCCAGCGAGGAGCAACTCGACTTCCCGATCCTCTACGGCTCCGCCAAGCAGGGCTGGATGGCGACGTCGCTTGAGGGTTCGCACGGCGACGGCATGCAGCCGCTGTTCGATCTGATCCTCAGCCACGTCAAGCCTCCGGTGGTGGAGGAAGGCCCGTTCCGCCTGCTCGGCACCATTCTGGAAGCCAATCCCTATCTCGGCCGCATCATCACCGGACGCATCACTTCGGGATCGGTCAGGCCGAACCAGAGCGTCAAGGTGCTCGATCATGATGGCAAGCTGATCGAGACCGGCCGTATTACCAAGGTGCTGGCCTTCCGCGGCATTGAACGCACCGCCGTGGAAGAGGCGGAAGCCGGCGACATCGTCGCGCTCGCCGGCCTGCCGAACGCCACCGTCGCTCACACCATCTGCGATCCCTCCGTGGAATTGCCCATCCAGGCGCAGCCGATCGATCCGCCAACCCTGGCGATGACGTTTCGCGTCAACGATTCCCCGCTGGCTGGCACCGAAGGCACCAAGGTCACTGGCCGCATGATCCGCGACCGATTGCTGCGTGAAGCCGAAGGCAATGTGGCGCTGGGGGTTCGCGAATCGGATGACAGCGACGCGATGGAAGTCGCAGGACGCGGCGAGTTGCAGCTCGGGATCCTGATCGAGACCATGCGCCGCGAAGGTTTCGAGCTCAGCGTGTCGCGTCCGCGCGTCGTGCTGAAAAAGGACGAAGCCTCTGGCGACTGGATGGAGCCGATCGAGGAGGTCGTGATCGACGTCGACGAGGAGCATTCCGGCGTCGTTGTGCAGAAGATGAGCGAACGCAAGGCCGAGTTGATCGAGATGCGTCCCTCCGGCGGCCACCGGCAGCGGCTGGTGTTCTACGCGCCGACCCGCGGCCTGATCGGCTATCAGGGCGAGTTGCTCACCGATACCCGCGGCACTGCGGTCATGAACCGCCTGTTCCACAATTACGCACCCTACAAGGGCGATATCCAGGGCCGCCGCAATGGCGTGCTGATCTCCAACGACCAGGGCGAGGCCGTGGCCTATGCGATGTTCAAGCTCGAAGACCGCGGCCCGATGATGATCGAGCCCGGCTGCAAGGTCTACAAGGGCATGATCGTCGGCGAACATACCCGCGACAACGATTTGGAGATCAACATCCTCAAGGGCAAGCAGCTCACCAACATCCGCACCACCTCGAAGGACGAAGCGGTGCGCCTGACGCCGCCGATCCAGATGACGCTGGAAAAGGCGCTGGCCTATATCGAGGACGACGAGCTGGTGGAAGTTACGCCAAAGTCGATCCGGTTGCGCAAAAAATTCCTCGACGCCAACGACCGCAAGCGCGCCGATAAGGCCAAGCAAGCGGTGGCGTGATCTTTCTTCACCTCTCCCCGTTCTTTACGCGGAGAGGTCGCGAGCATCTTGCGAGCGGGTGAGGGGCGAGGCACTCTGATCGCCTCACCTTCTGCATTTGCGGATACGACCCCTCACCCCGGCCCTCTCCCCGTAAAGGACGGGGAGAGGGAGAGGAAAATACCCATGTCCCTCCCTTCCGAAGTCGATGTCGCCATCATCGGCGCCGGCGCAGCGGGCCTCGGCGCGGCGCGGGCGCTGGAAAACTCCAACCTCTCTACAATCGTGCTCGAGGCGCGCGACCGCGTCGGCGGTCGCGGCCACACCATCACGGCCGCGCCTGGCATCACCTTCGACCTCGGTTGCGGCTGGCTGCATTCGGCTGACGAGAATTCATTCGTCGAGATCGCCGAACGGTTGGATTTCGAAATCGACAAGACCCGCCCGCCGTGGCGCGAGCGGAGCCTTGATGCCGGCTTTCCGCCGAAGGAGCGCGCCGACTTCATCACGGCGATCGACGACTTCTACGACCGCGCCGAGGAGGCCGCGAAAAGCGGCCGCGACAGCGCCGCCAGCGCCTGGCTCGAACCCGGCAATCGCTGGAACCCGATGATTGACGCGATCTCGACCTATGTGAACGGCTGCGAGCTCGACCGTGTCTCTATTCTCGACATGGACGCCTATGAGGACACCGGGATCAACTGGCGGGTGCGGCGCGGCTATGGCGCGTTGATCATGGCCTATGGCGCGCCCTGTCCATTGGCGCTGAACACGCAAGTCACCCTGATCGATCATTCCGGCAAGCGCTTGCGGATCGAAACATCACGCGGCACGCTTGTCGCCGGCGAGGCGATCGTCACCGTGCCGACCAATCTGATCGCCGATGAATCAATCAGCTTTCACCCCGCGCTGCCGGCGAAAGTGGACGCCGCGCGCGGCCTGCCGCTCGGCCTGGCCGACAAGGTGATGCTGGCACTGGACCAACCGGACACGTTGCCCAAGGACGGCAATTTGCGCGGCGCCACCATGCGCACCGCGATGGGCAGCTTTCATCTGCGCCCGTTCGGGCAACCCTGCATCGAAGGGTATTTCGGGGGGCGCTTCGCGCGCGAGCTGGAAGACGCCGGCCGCGGCGCGCTGGCGGCGCAGGCGATCGACGAGATCGTGGCGCTGCTCGGCTCGGATTTTCGCCAACGACTAAAACCGCTTGCCGGGTCGCGCTGGGCGCAGGACCCGTTCGCGCGCGGCTCCTATTCGCACGCCCTTCCCGGCCACGCCGGCGCCCGCGCCGTGCTGGCAGCGCCGGTCGATGGCCGATTGTTCTTTGCCGGCGAAGCCACCTCGCCGGGTTTTTTCTCCACCGCGCACGGGGCGCGGGATTCAGGGGAGCGCGCGGCGACGGAGGTGGTGGCTTCGCTCCCAAAGGATTGACACCGGCATAGCGAGGGGCAAAGCGACCAGGCAATCCAGGCTCCGTCATTCCGGGATGGTCCTGAGGATCAGACCAGAATCTCGAAATCCCGGGTTCGATGCTTCGCGTCGCCCGGGAATGGCGGGTTGGATTCTACTCCATCACCCTGTCCTTAAATCCGGCATCGGGAACGAAGCATTCCTGATACCTCCCAAAAATCCGGTAGCGGTTGCGGGCGACGAGATTGTAGACGGCGTCGCGGAGCGGTTTGGGCACCGCGCGCAATGCGCGCACGCGGCCCCAGCCCGGCAACGCGCCCAGCACCGTCAGCGCGGCGTCGGATTTGAAATACGCCACACCGGCGTGAACGACCGCGTTGGTGTCGGGATCATCGGGATCGATGCCGAACGCCTGCGCCAGCCGGGTGCCGTAACCGGATTGAATCGCGGTGAAGCGAAACCGCCGCTTAACATCGCGCTTCGCCACGAAGCGGATCCAGCGCGAGCAGAACACGCAGACGCCGTCATAGAGAATTACGTCATCGTCCGGCCAGCCGTTGTTCACGAACTATCTCTTCTCTTGACGCGTTTTCTTGACGCGAACCGGTACCCACCCTCGGGTCAAGCCGAGGACATGCTTCGAATCGTGCTACCTGTTATCCAGCGTCAGCAGCGCCACCAGCATCAGCACGATCGCCGGCCCGGTCTTGACCAGCGCGCCGAGCGGCTCGATCCACAGATCCGGCGTCAGGATCGCCGCACCCACCAAATAGCCGAGCGAGGCGGCCAGCCCCGCGATCAATCCTGCGGCGCAAGTGCGGCGGAACGCGATCAGAGCGCCTATCGTCATGTCCATCAGGCTGGTACCGACGGTGATGGGGCCGACCAGCGCAGCCGGAAACCGGTGCGAACTCAGGATCGCCGCGGCGGCGTCGTAGGAAATCGCCAGCGCGATGAAACCCGACGCGATCCAGAACACCGCAAGACTCGCGATCACCAGCGCCTTGATCAAGAACAGCCGGGCGAACCATTTGTCCTGGATGGTGGCGGAGCCACGGCCCACCATCTGCGTCAGCGTTTTCGGCGCGATGCCGGTGGCCGCGATCCAGGCCTGCGGATCGCCGCTGACCCCGCGCCGCAACTCCGTGATCGCGGTCGTGCGCATCGGCGACATCCAGCCCAACAGAGCGGCGAGATCGCCGAGTTTTGCGCCGAGATCGAGCAGGAAGCCGGGCAGCGCGAGGCGCCGCATGCCGGCGGTGCCGAACGCCTGTCGATATTGCGCGATCACGCCGCCGAGCGTGACCGGCTGCGGCTGCATCAAATCCCACGTCACCGCGTCGGCGGTGTTGTCAGCCGGATCGAGCCGGGCAAGCCAGGCGACCGTGGCCGCGATGTCCTCAACCGCCACGGGTTGAAACGGCTTGGCGGATTCGGCCGTCGGAAGATCGATCGGAAGCGCCGCCAGCGCGCGCAGCATCGCGCCGCCGCCATAGGCCGACGGCGCCACGACAAAACCCGGCCGCAGGATCGCGTAAGCGACGCCGGATGTCGCGATCAATCTTTCGGCTTCGCGTTTCGTCACGCTGAAGGCGGTACGATCCTCGCCCGCGGCGCCGGGAATCGAAATGTGGACAAGGCGGATCGCGCGGCCGGAGTCGCGGATCGCCCGCAGCAGCCGCGCGACGAAATCGCGATGCACGGCGCGGGTGTCGCTGCCGGGACCGTCCTGCAGCACGCCGAGGCAATTGACCACGACATCGATCTCATGGTCCCGGATCGTACTCGTAAGCCGCGCCTGATCCAGCGACAACAGCGGCATCTCCAGATCGAGCGCGCCGACATTCTGCGACGGCGGGCATCGCCGCGCGATGGCGATCACATGGAAGCCCCGCGCCCGCAGATCGTCGGCGACGAACCGCCCGATCAGGCCGGAGGCACCGAGCACGAGGATGTTGCGCGATTCGCTCATACGGCACCTAAAACGGCTTGGCTATCATCAGCCAAAGAATGACCATGACCGACCCGAATCCGGGAATGCCGAACAGAAACCAGCGGCGAAACAACGCAAAATAACGTGGCGGCAGCGGCGCTCGCTGTGCCACCGCGGCTCGCGCCAGGTCGCGCATTTCCATCTGCATGAAGATCACGGGAATCCAGAACAGCCCGGCGACAACATAAAGCGCAAGCGAGCTCACGAGCCAGCGCTCGGCGAGCGTGGCGCCCGACAGCGCCATCAGCACTCCGCCGGTGACGGGCTGCAGTAGTACCGCCGTCAGCGTGAACAGCATGTCGGCGATCGCCACCGTCGCGGCCGTACGCGCGATGAAGGCCGGATCGCGGCTGCGATGCGCCATCAGCATGAAGAAACCGATGCCGGTTCCGGTGCCGAGTATCGCTGTCGCGCCGAGCACGTGCAGATATTTGACGAGAAAATACAGCGTCATCGCCTTTTGTCCGGCCTGGCAGCGAGCGCCTTCAGCGCGCGATCCAGTTGCGGTCCCGCGATCTTTATTCCGGCCTCCGTTTCCGCCAGCCAGTGGCCCTCGCTGCCGGATGCCGCCAGCACATGAAAGTCCACCCGGTCGCCGCCGCCGCGGAAGGCGTCGGCGAGCTGTTTCGAAAGTGCCGGCGAAAAGTAAGTGTCGTTGGCCGCAACCAGCCACGTCACCGGCACGCGCGCGTGTTGGCCGAATTCGGCCGACGAGGAAAGCAGCGTGTGCGGCGCGCAGACCCGATCGGGGAAATCATTGGCGTGGCCGCCGCGGCCGGCCGCGAACGCGATGATGGCCCCCACCCCTTGCGGATTTTCGCGCGCGAGCGCCAGCGCGCCCCAGCCGCCGGCCGAGTGCCCGAGAACCACTGCGCCGTCCTGCCGGATAAAGGATTGCCCGCGAATAAAATTCAGTGCCGCCGCGATCTCATCCGCTGTGGCGCGCCCGGCGCGCGAAAAATCGGCCTCATCGCAGCCACCCTGGTCTTCGAGATATTTTCCCCCTGTCGCGCCATGGCCCGGCCGTTCCGGAACCAGCACCGCAAAGCCGCGCGCTACCAGCCATGCCGCCAGCGCAGGGTATTCAGGCTGCGGCATCTGCGCACGACGCAGCACGTTTTGCGTCGAGGCGTGCGCGATCAGCGCCAGCGGAAACGGCCCATCGCCGGGCGGCCGAAACAGCACGGCGTGGGCCACGGTGCCCGCATCCGGCGACGGCACCAGCCATTGCTGCTTGCGATTCGGTTCGCCTTCCGCGCCTTGCTTGCCCAATTTCGCCTGGGCAGTCGCGTTCTGCGTACAGAGAGGGCCCACCACAACCAGGGCGAAAAGCGCTTTTAACGATCGCATGAATTTACCTGACGAAAATGGGGTCGCGCCGGCCAGCAGAATACGCACGAATCAAATCCAGCGCATTTTTCCACGACGGCCGCCTCGCAAAAGCCGGGGCTTTGGACCTGGCAGCGCCCGGCCAGTCCTGCCAATTATTCGCACAAGTGCCGCATCGGACGGTTTTCTGTCCTTTTTCGGTACAGCCAGCCGCTAACGACTGATGCAGAAAATCCACAGGTTAACCCATAATTAACGATAGACCTTGAAGCGGAGGCTCTGACTTGCTTTGATCGGAACCATGAGCACAACCCTGATCGAGGTTCGGCCGGCCAAAGCTGCGGACGCAGCCGCGGTAGCGTCCACCCATGACGAAGCCTGGCGCTCGGCCTATCAGGGCATCATTCCCGGCGCCGAACTGGAGAAGCTGATCAACCGCCGGGGCCCGCAATGGTGGGACAGCGCGATCCGCAAGGGCAGCCGCGTCAGCGTCCTGGTGTTCGGCGACAAGGTCGCCGGCTATGCCAATTACGGCCGCAACCGCGCCCGTAGCCTTCACTTCGAAGGCGAGATCTACGAACTCTATCTGCGGCCGGAGTTTCAGGGTCTCGGCTTCGGCCGCCGCCTTTTCACCGCCGCGCGGCGCGACCTGTTGCAAAGCGGGCTGAAGAGCATGGTGATCTGGGCGCTCTCCGACAATGACACCGCGACGGAGTTTTACCGCGCCCTTGGCGGCCGCATGGTCGCCCGCTCGTCGGAGAAGTTCGGGCCCAAATCGCTCGACAAGGTCGCTTTCGCCTGGACCAACTGAAACCCGTTGGGTTTCGGCCTTGTCGAAACCATTGGCCCACGCTACCGGCCCCTGACTTCAAAGCCATGCGGAGCCATCATGCGCATTGACGCCATTTCAATCGGAATCGATCCGCCGCGTGAGGTCAACGTCATCATCGAGGTGCCGGTTGGCGGCGAGCCGATCAAATATGAGATGGACAAGGACGCCGGCACGCTGGTGGTCGACCGGTTTCTCTATACCGCCATGCGCTATCCCGGCAATTACGGCTTCATCCCGCATACGCTGTCGGGCGACGGCGACCCTTGCGACGTGCTGGTCGCCAACACCCGCGCGATCGTCCCGGGCGCGGTGATGAGCGTACGGCCGGTCGGCGTGCTGCTGATGGAAGACGAGGCCGGCGGCGACGAGAAGATCATCGCCGTGCCATCCTCAAAGCTGACCCAGCGCTATGACAAGGTGAAGACCTACAGCGACCTGCCCGAGATTACGCTGGCGCAGATCCAGCACTTTTTCGAACACTACAAGGACCTGGAGCCCGGAAAATGGGTGAAGGTATTGCGATGGGGCGGGGCTGAGGATGCGCACAGACTGATCGCCGACGGCATCGCGCGGGCGAGGCCGAAGTGACGACGTAGCGGTCATTTCGGGCGCGCGTTGGCGCGAACTCGAAATCTCGCCCACAATCTCTGGATTCCGGGTTCGCGAGTTGCACTCGCGCCCCGGAATGACGACTCTCTCAATCCCCCGGGAGAGGGAATGTAACAAGCGAATGACTGAAAGCCTGACATGCGCCGCGCGCTAAAGATTATCCGCAATATTCTACTGCTCTTGATAGCGGCCATCGTTGTCCTTGCCGGCGTATTCGCATTCAACGTCCTCACCCGCGATTCGCGCCAGCTTCAGGTCGCCGCCGTGCCGCGCATGACGGTCGACCGGGAAGCCGCGGCAACGCGGCTGAGCGAGGCGATCCGCTTCCGGACGATTTCGGATCAGGAAAATCCGGATTCCAACGTCGAGGCGCTGCGCGGTCTGCAGGCGCATATCGCGACAAGTTTTCCGTCGTTTCATGCCCTGGCCAGGCGCGAAGTCATTGGCGGCCTTAGCCTGCTCTATAGCTGGGAGGGCAGAGATCCGAAGGCGCGCCCGATCGCGCTAATGGCGCATCAGGACGTGGTGCCGGTGGCGCCGGGCACCGAAAAGGACTGGCAGCAGCCGCCCTATGATGGCGTCATCGCCGACGGTTTCATCTGGGGCCGCGGCTCCTGGGACGACAAGGGCAACCTCTATTCGATGCTGGAGGCCGCCGAAGCGATGGCGAAAGACGGCTTTCGTCCCAGGCGGACCATCTATTTTGCGTTCGGCCATGACGAGGAAGTCGCGGGCACCCGTGGCGCCAGCGCGATCGCCGCCACGCTCGCCGCGCGCGGCGTCCGGCTCGACTTCGTGATCGATGAAGGCCTCTTGATCAGCGAAGGCCTCATCAAGGGCCTCGACAAGCCCGCCGCGTTGATCGGCGTCGCCGAGAAGGGCTACGCTACGCTGGTATTGGCGGCGCACGCCACGCCCGGCCATTCCTCGATGCCACCGCGCGACACCGCGATCGGCATGATGAGCGCGGCGCTGGCGCGGCTGGAAACGCATCGCTTGCCGATGCAAATCAGCGGCGTCACTTCGGAATTCTTCGATACGCTGGCGCCGGAGATGGGCGGCATCAATCGCGTGGTGCTGTCCAACCTCTGGCTGTTCAAGCCTTTGTTGCTGCACGAATTCGAAAAGACCGGCCCCACCGAAGCGATGGTGCGTACCACCACCGCGCTGACGATCTTCAATGCCGGGAACAAGGAAAATGTATTGCCCGGCCTTGCCAGCGCCTCCGTCAACTTCCGGCTGATGCCGGGCGACAGCCAGGCCAGCGTGATCGATCACGTTCGCCGCACCATCAACGATGACCGCATCACCATCGAACCGACTTCCGGCAATGCCGAGCCTAGCCCCGTGACGGGCACCACAAGCCCATCCTATCAGGCACTCAATCGCACCATCCGGGAGGTGTTTCCCGATGTCATTGTTGCGCCCGGTCTGATGCTGGGCGGCACCGATTCGCGGCACTATGTCGGCGTCGCCGACAGCATTTTCCGCTTCTCGCCGGTGCGCGCCAATTCGGAAGATCTGAAGCGGTTTCACGGCACCAATGAGCGCCTCAGCATTGAAGGCTATGCCGACATGATCCGTTTCTATCGACGGCTGATCGAGAACACCGCGGGGTGATTGCGCAGCAGTCATTCGGGGACATCTCGCAGCGATGGACCCGGAATCCCGAAGTAATTGCGGCGAGATTCCGGGTTCGCTCGCTTTGCTCGCGCGGCCGGAATGACGACTCTCCCCTCACACCCCCGGCTTGGGCAGCCCGTGAATCGCGCAGGCCGCGCGCAGCGTGTTGACCAGAAGACACGCCACCGTCATCTGGCCGACGCCGCCCGGCACCGGCGTGATCGCGCCGGCGACGTTCAACGCTTCAGCGAAGGCGACATCGCCGACCAGGCGGCTCTTGCCGTCCGCAGCCGGCAACCGGTTGATGCCGACGTCGATCACGGTGGCACCGGGTTTGATCCAGTCGCCGCGTACCATTTCGGGTCGGCCCACAGCGGCATAGACCAGCTCGGCGCGGGCGCAGAGCCGCGCGAGATCGCGCGAGCGCGAATGCGCGATCGTTACCGTCGCATTTTCATTGAGTAGCAATTGCAGCAGCGGACGGCCGACCAGATTGGAGCGCCCGATCACGATGGCGTTCATGCCTTCCAGCGAAGCATGCACGCTTTTGGTCAGCATGATGCAGCCGAGCGGGGTGCACGGCGACAGCGCGGCATAGCCGCCGGCGAGGCGTCCGGCGTTGCTCGGATGCAGCCCGTCGACATCCTTGGCGGGATCGATGGCGTTGATGATGGTTTCGGTATGCAGGGATTTCGGCAGCGGAAGCTGCACCAGGATGCCGTGCACGGCGGAATCGCCATTAAGCCGTGCAATCAGCGCCAGCAAGTCGCCTTGCGCGATGTCGGCCGGCAGCACGTGTTCGAACGACGCCATGCCGGCGGCTTGCGTCTGCTTGTGCTTGCTGCGGACATAGACCTGGCTGGCGGGGTCGCTGCCGACCAGCACCACCGCGAGCCCAGGCGTCAGGCCGTGCTCGCGCTGCACCCGCGCCACCTCGACGGCGACGCGGGCGCGAAGCTCCGATGCAATGACCTTTCCATCGATGATCCGCGCCGTCATCTCAATCCTTCGCCTCAATCAGCGCTCGCAACGCATCGCCGAGTTTCCGGGGATCGCCGTCGACGGCAATCTGCTTGAGGCGCGAGGTCGCGCCCGAGACTATCCGCACCTTGGCCCTGGGCACCCCGAGCGCCTTCGCGATTAGCGCTGTAGCCGCGCGATTGGCTTCGCCGCCATCGGCGATCGCGCGAACCCGCAGCTTGAGCACGGTGCGGCCGTTGGCGAGCGTCTCAAGCCCGTCGATGTCGTCACGGCCGCCGCGCGGCGTCACCCGCAACGCCACGCTGACGCCTTGGGCGGAATAGCGCCAGGGTTTATCAGCAACCATGCCCGCGATCAGAATACGCTGGGATAGATGTAATAGGTGATCACCCGCTGGATAAACATGATGATCAGGATCAGGATGATCGGCGAGATGTCGAGGCCGCCGAGATTGGGCATGAACGAGCGGATCGGCGCCAGCAGCGGCTCGGTGATCCGGTACAGGAACTCCGCCACCGCCGCCACGAACTGGTTGCGCGTGTTCACTACATTGAAGGCGATCAGCCAGGACAGGATTGCCGAGGCAATCAGCAGCCAGACGTAGAGATCGAGAACGATGAGTACGATGTCGAGGACGGCACGCATGCTGGCTTGCTCGGAGTTTCGGTCGTGGATTCGACCTCCTGCTAAATATCGGTTCCATCTCCGGCAAACAAGGGAAGTTCCGGCCAAATGAGGCGGAAAGCAGCGATTTTACCGTTCTTGACTTGGCCTTGGCGCGGATTGTAAATGGCGCCGATTGCCGATCGCCTCCGTTTTCCGAGGCGGCCGCGATGGGGCCATAGCTCAGCTGGGAGAGCGCGTCGTTCGCAATGACGAGGTCGGCGGTTCGATCCCGCCTGGCTCCACCACGCTTCACCCTTTGGGCTACGCGTGGCGCAGCCGCGCGATGCCCAAAGGACGAAGCGTGGTGCCCGGCGAAGCCCGCTTGGGCGAAGACGGGCTAGCGTCACCGAAAAATCTATTTCCCCGTAAACCGCGGCGGCCGCTTTTCCATGAAGCTGGCGACGCCTTCACGGAAATCACTGCCGCGCAGCGCCACCACCATCTCCCGGTTGGCGTCGACGGTCGCTTCGGCAAGCGTCTGGAACGGCACGTCATAGAGCTGGCGCTTGATCACGGCGATCGCGCTCGGCGAGACGAAGTCGGCAAGGTCGCGCGCGTAGGCATAGGTCTGCTCGCGCAGCTGGTCGGGCGGATACAGCCTATTGACAAGGCCGATGCGCAGCGCCTCCTCGCTTTGGACCCGGCGCGCTGACATGAGCAAATCCAGCGCATTGGCATGACCGACGATGCGCGGCAGCATCCAGCTGATGCCGTGCTCGGCGATCAGCCCGCGGCGCGAGAACGCGGTCGTGAAGACGGTATTGTCGGCGGCAAAGCGAAGGTCGCAATACAGCGCATGCACGAGTCCGATGCCGGCGGTGGCGCCATTCAGCATGCATATCACGGGTTTGGGAATCGACGGATAATAGGCATAGCGCGCCTGCCAGTCGGGCCGGCGGTTCATGTCGAACGCCGGCAAGCTTTGGGCACGCTTGATATCGTCGGGATCAAGCCCCTTGAGCGCGTCCATGTCGGCGCCGGCGCAGAACGCGCGCCCGGCACCGGTCAGCACGATGACCCGCACATTATCGTCCGCGGCTGCGGCCTCCATGGCGTGTCGCACATCGCGCTCCATGATCGGCGTCCACGCGTTCATGCGCTCGGGCCGGTTCAGCGTGATGGTCGCTATCTTCTCGCTCACGCCGTAGAGAATATGCTGATAGGTCACCGCGATCTCCCTCTGCTCGCTGTTGTCTCTCTAGGACAGCGCGTTGTCGTTGATGCAGCCTTAGACGCTCCGCCTCGCGCGCGAACCCCTTGGCCGCGCCAGATAATCCATCGTTTCCGGCCGCTCGGTGAGCCATGTGGTCCAGCGCCTGAATACTTTGGTCATACGCTCAGGCTCGACGCCGAGCTGCGTCATCGCCACGCCGCCGTTGACGGTTTCGCGGTACTCCGCGATCAGGCCGTCGCGCACGATGAAGCGGCTGATGCCGTCTATCACCACCGGCTTTCCGGCGAATTCGGGGATTTTCGAAGTGAAGCTCGACAGCGACCACGCGTATCCCTGTGAGCCGTCGAATACGGAATCGAACATCTCCCACCGATAGTCGGCGGCGTCGCGGTGAAACAGGTTCTGCATCATGTGGGCGATGTCGGCACGGCCGTTATGCGGGCCGTAGATGTAATCATAATAGATGGCGTCTTCGGTGAAATGGCCGGCGAAGCGTGTGCCGTCTCCGGATTCTGCCGACAGGGTGAGCTCGTTCAATAGCTGCGCGAATTCCTTGCCAGTCATGTCGCCTCCCGCAGCTTGCCCGCCGGTCACCGGCCGCAGGCCTGTCGGGTCGACACTATCACATCTGTAATTTTGAAAAGGCTCTGGCAGATGCCGTGGGGTGACGTCGGCGTTATTCGGCGGCTTCCGACATCACCGGGAACGGCACTCTGGCCAGCCAGCCGTCGATGAATTGCTTCAGCCAGGCGCGCTCAGTCACATCATGCACCGCACGATCGGCGAAGTGGTGATGGCGCGCCCGCGCGCCCGGCAATTCGAGCCGCGCATGACCGCGCGTGGTCCAGCGATGCATCATCGCGTAGGTGACGTCGGGGTGAAACTGCAGGCCGAACGCATGGTCGAGCTGGAATGCCTCGACCGGAAAATCGCTTCCTTCGGCCAGCAATTCGGCGCCGCATGGAAGTTCGAATCCCTCGCGGTGCCAATGATAGACGTGGTCCGGCCAGTGCGGGCAGATCTTGAGCCCCGCCGGTGTCGGGCGGATCGGGTAATATCCGATCTGCGCGCGGCCCTGCGGGTGCGGCGCGACCCGCGCGCCGAGCTGTCTGGCGAGCATCTGCGCGCCCAGGCAAATTCCCAGAAACGGACGCTGTTCCCTCAGCGGCACGGCAATCCAGTCGATCTCCTTGCGAACGAAGTCCTCCGGATCGTTGGCGCTCATCGGTCCGCCGAAAATGACCGCGCCGGCATGGTCGTCCAGGGTTTCCGGGAGGCAATCGCCAAACCGCGGACGCCTGACATCCAGACGGTGTCCGAGCGAGCGCAACACGTTGCCGACGCGGCCCGGCGTCGAGGTTTCCTGGTGAAGGATGATCAGAACCGGCCGCAATGGTCCGGCGGTTGAAGGCGCGACCGGAGCGGTTCCTACTCCGCCGGGGAGATCAGGCACGGTTTCGGCGTTATCTTGAACCAAAAGAGACGACATCGAGCTTCTTCAGGTAGCCATCGGACCAAAGCTTACCTACCAGATTGTTAATTTCGTATGAGCGTCAGATGAATTGGAGTTGCTCTGGGAAAGCAAATTGCGGGCCAGACAGGCGGCTGCCGCCTTATCGGCGCTTCCTCAGCTGAAAGCGGCCGACCGCCGCCAGGATAAACCCGCGTGGGAACAGCCGGAGCAGAAACGGCAACACCTTGATGCCAAGGCCAGGCAGTACCGCCCGCTTGTTGGCCATCAGCCCGCGATACCCTGCCTTTGCGACATCAGATGACGAGACATTCAGGACCGCCGAATCGAATCCGGGCGCAAACCCCGCGCGCGCCTGAAATTCCGACGGCACCGGACCGGGGCATAGCGCGGTCACGCGCACGCCGTGAGGCGCGAGCTCGCGGTGCATCGCTTCGCTGAACGACAGCACATAGGCCTTGGAGGCATAATACACCGCCATTCCGGGCCCCGGCATGAAGCCCGAGATCGAACCGACATTCAGGATGCCGCCGCGATGCCGGATCAAATGATCGGAAAACCGCAGCGACAGATCGGTCATTGCGCGAATGTTGACAGCGATCATGCCGAGCTGTTCGGCGCGATCCAGCTCGATCGCTTGGCCGAACAGGCCGAAGCCGGCGTTGTTGACGACGTACTCGACCTCCACCCCTTCAGCGGCGAGGGCCGCGACAATCTTGTCGCCGGCATCGGCTTGTTCGAGGTCGCAGGCGATCACGATCGGCGCAGCGCCGCCGGCGGCGGCGATTTCCTCCGCCAGCATCGCCAGCCGATCTGCCCGGCGCGCCACCAGCGCCACACGATGGCCTTTGGCTGCGAAAACGCGCGCCAGTTCGGTGCCTATTCCCGCCGAGGCACCCGTAATCAGCGTCACACGCTCGGTCACGATTGAATGCTCTTAAATCAATTACGGAAAAGACCGCCTCAGCCCTGCGACGAGAGCACACGCTTGAGGTGAGATGCAAGCCACCTGCGAGCATATCGGCGTGCTCAAACGCACAGTGCTGCAAACCGGTTCGCGACCTTTTGGGGCTAATCGCGTCACGCCGCGGCCAATTGCCCGGCACATTAAAATTTTGTCATGTCCGGCAGCGCGCAATTCGACGGGTCGACGGCGCCGAGTGCGGCGTGGCCCATGGCCGTGCCCGCAATATCTCAGCCGCCGGCGGTTGCCGCGGGCTGCCTGGCGGCCACGCGGTGCTTGAGATCGATCCGGTCGCGCGAAGACACAGCCAGAAGATCGGCCGCGCGCCAGACCACGTTATCCTCGAACTCGCTGACCTGACCGTCGGCATACACCAGCTCCCACATCATTTCGACGATGCGGAGCCTGCCTGCCTCGTCGACCGAACGCATGATGACGCTGGTGAAATGATAGAGATCGACCGCCTCACCCTCGACCAGGGTCGCAGACGCGATCAACTGATCCGCAGTGCCGGGATCAAGCCCGAAGCGGCTTTCGATCAGGCTGTGAAGCTTGCGCTTCTCGGTTTTGGATGGTTCGCCGTCGATCGAAATAACATGGATCAGGAGTGCGGTGGCCGCCAGTCGATATCCGGTATCGTCGAATGCCCGCGGCCCGTGCGCGGCGGGAGAAATAACATCGGCAATAAATTGGCGAAGTCCGTCCAGCATCCTGTCCTGCCGAATTTGTGTGAAGTCAGGTGACCGCCGCATCGGCGGGGCTTGCCCGGTATATGGGCTGGAAAATCAAACGGCGCAATCCATGCCGGCACCAACGACACGCATTACGTTTCGGTAATCTCAGGGTATCTCGTAGACGACGATCTTGTCGGCAATGCCGCGCAGCGCGGCCTGTTTTTGAATCGGCGTAATCGCTTCCCTGTCCAGGATCGCGGCTACCGCGGGGGCGTCGATTACTGGCCCCGTAACGTGGATTGCCTGCGAGGTCGACAGGCCCTGAACCCGCGCTGCGATGTTGACGGTCTGACCGAAATAGTCCTGGCGCTCGTTCAGCATCACGGCGAGGCACGGACCTTCGTGGATGCCGATCTTGACCACCAGATCATTCCTGCCGCGCTCGGCATTGAGCTTGTCCATGGCGGCGCGCATGCGCAAGCCGGCGACAATCGCATGTTCGGGCCTGACGAAAGTCGCCATCACGGCGTCGCCGATCGTCTTCACCACGGCGCCCTTCTCCGAAGCGATGATTTCCAGCAGCGCGTGGAAATGCGCCCGCACCAGATCGAAGGCGGCCAGATCGCCGACCCGCTCGTACAGCGCGGTGGAGCCCTTGAGGTCGGTGAACAGGAACGTCAACGACGTGATTTTGAGCCGCTGGTCAACGTTAAGATTGTCGGCCTTGAATACGTCGCGGAAGGTCTGGTTTGAGAGCATCCGCTTGGCGGTGAGGAACGGCTTGCGCTTGCCGATCAGGTGATGGAGCGCGTCCGCCGCGATGAAGACCGACGGCAGCACCCGCACATCGGCCTGATTGTCGAGCGACAGCCGCAGCGGGCCAGGACGCATCGTCCTGGTGCCACCGGTCGGCGTCGGTGTTTTGTCGTAAATCAGCGACAGCTGCTGACGTTCTCTGGTCGGCTCGCCCTGAACGTCGATGAATTGGGCGGAGTGGGTAACCGGCTCGAAAACGATGATGAAGTCATTCGGCAATTGCAGCGACAGCACCGCCTTCTCACCCGCCGGCAATTCAAGCGTATCGAGCGTCACCTCGTCCATCAGCGTCGCAAGACCCTTCTGGTCGAAATCGATGCCCGAACTCCAGAACACCTGCTTGTAATATTCCCACACCGGCAGGGTGTTCGGATCGTGCGCGGCGATCCGCCTGACCCGCGGACTGACGGTGAAGGCGACCTCCACCTGCTCGTCGACCGAAGCCTCGTAGCCGCAGGCGCACAGACCGCAATGATAGTCATCCGGACGCAGCGATTTCAGCGTCGAGTGGGCGCCGAGCACGCCGCCACAGCCGGGGCACAGCACGTTCCAGGTCAGATCGAACAGACCGAGCCGGGAAGCATGCAGGAAACCGGAAATCACCCGCTCCTCGTCGAGCCCCTTCCGGGTCGAAAAATCCAGCATATTGATGCGGTTGAGCTCGTGGTCCGCGCCGTTCTCGATCAGATCCCGAATCGCGTCGGCCACCGCCGGATCGGCGGTCTGTTTCAACAGCGAAATCTGGGCCTGGGTGTCGCTCATACCGGAAAACTAGATGGCATCGCGGGAGCGTCCATGCAATGCCCCGTCAGCGTCGTGCAATGCAAAACATCGGCGAGCGGTCCGGCTGCGTTGTCACCACGCCGATCGGCATCACCGTCGCCCGGTCGAGCAGCGTGATGCGGAACGCGCCGACGATCTTGGCCAGCGCCAATGTGGCTTCCACCAGCGCGAAATGCGCGCCGATGCAGACCCGCGCGCCGACGCCGAACGGCAGGTAGGCGAAACGATCGGGCGGCGGCGCCGGCGGCATGAACCGCTGGGGGATAAACGCGTTCGGATCGCGCCAGAGTTTTTCATGGCGGTGCAACAGCCATGGTGCGATCAGGACAATGTCGTTCTTTCTGACCGGCATGCCCGCGATCGTATCCCGCGCCGTGGCGGCGCGCGCGATCAGGAAGGCCGGCGGATAGAGCCGCATGGTCTCATCGACCACCGCGCGGGTAAATTTCAGCCGCTCGATATCGAGCACGCCGTTCACGGTGGCGCCGGCAACCTCCGCCGCCAATTCGTCCTGGGTGGCGGGATCGAGCGCCAGCAGATACAGCGACCAAAACAGCGCGGTGGCGGTCGTCTCATGGCCCGCGAGAATCATCGTCGCGACCTGGTCGCCGAGCTGTTCTTCGGTGAAGGCCTGGCCGGTCTCGGGATCGCGCGCGGCGCCGATCAGATCGAACAGGTCGCGCAACGGCGCGCTTCGGTTCTTGCCGGCGACGCGGCGTTCTGACATCAGCGTGCCGACGAACTGCGTCCATCGCTTGCGGAAACGGGCGCGGGAGAAATCCTGCGGGCTTGGCCATCCCAGCGGCAACACCAGATCGAGGAAATGCGGCCGCGCCAGCCGCTCGCCATACTCCATCACGAAGTCGCGCAATGTCGTGCCGTGACGGTCCATCCCGAACGAGAACATCGTGCGCCCGGCAATTTCGAGCGTCATCCGCTGCATCGCCTGACGCAGATCGATCGGCGCGCCGCACGCTGCCTGAAGCATTGCGACCGTCTCGTCGATTACCGTGATCATATGCGGAATGAGCGGCGCCACCGCGCGCGGCGTGAAGGCCGGCGCCAGCGTTCTGCGCTGATGCTTCCATGCGCGGCCCTCGGCGATCAGCAGGCCTTCGCCAAGCACCGGACGCAGTACCCGGATGGCGGCCGGGGTTCGCGAGTAGTTCTCGTAATTATCGACCAGCACATGCCGGATCGCGTCCGGGGTGTTGAGAATGAAGCTGCTGTGCCCCAGGAAGCGGCCTCTGATAATATCCTCTTCGTAAGCGCGCTGTCCCCAACTGGCGATCACGCTGACGCGCATCGCCGCCATCCGCCCAAAGACGGTCATGTCCGAGGGCGCGCGCGGCGGGCTCGGCGGCACCAGCGGCTGGCGCGACACCCCGATGTCCCGGGCTTCGGCTATGCTCACATGCAGCCTCGCGACAAGAGGTGATGACAAGGTCGACGGCGCGCACCTGTGTCAACGCCCGCGCGCCATCAGGTCGCGCGGACCACAGACAGCTAGTAAGTCAGTTCGGCGATCGCAATCCTGTTCTCCGCCACCGGCCACGCCCGCGCGACAATCCGTTCCTCGTTGAAGAGCGCGGCAACGGGACGGCCGGCTTCCGCGGCCGAGAGCCGCAATGTACTGATCGAATCGCCCGGCACGCCCGGCTTCACATCCGCCGGCTCCTTGCCGTCGAACAGCACCACGTCGCGGGGAAGACCGAAATACCCGCGCGGCCGCGACATCACCACGACGCTGCCTGCACCCGCGTCGGCGGGTCCGAGCGGGCGCGCGGCGCGAAGATGCATGACGTCGGAGGAGCGCGGTACCGGTGAGCGGTAAAAGTGGGTCGTGGTCGAGCCGGCCGAAGTGAGCACCATCTCGAGATACCAGGAGGGATCGACCTTCGCCGGACCCCAGCGTCCGTCCGCGCCGGTCTGCGAGGCATGAATGGCACCGCCAAGCCGTTCGCCGGTATCGGGAGAGACGCGATACACCTCCACCGATGCGCCCGTCACCGCACGATTGGTTGGAACGCCGCCCGGAGTGCCCGTCACCAGGCCGCTCAGCGCGACTTCCGCTTCCGGCATGATTGCTATCCGCTCCGGCTCGCGCCCGGCGATGAATTTATAGATCTCGCGGAACGCGCGCGGTGAAAACGCCGTCTCGCGATGATCGACCGCGCCGAGCACGAGGTTGGTGGCGCCCTTGAGCGCGGGGCCCTCCGCGGTAATACCGGTCGGCGTGCCCGGCTTGCCGACGAAGCGGCCATCGGCTTGGGCATATTTGTCCATGCCATCGCTGCGCAATGTCAGGAACGAGGTGCCCGGCGTCACTTCGCTCTCCCCCTCGTTCAGCCCGCGCAGGAAGGGACCGCGGCCGTTGAACTCGTTGTTCAAGCCGCTATCCCAGTCAAAGACGCCATGGTTGGGAACGCCGCACAGCACGGCGTGGCTGACATCGGCGCTGCCGCCGCCCTTGATATAGCCGCGGATCGAATTGCCGCCGCGCGAATTACCGACCAGGGCCACGCGTGGCGCACCGGTTCTGCGTTTCAATTCCTTGATGGCCTCGCCGAGTTCGCGGCGCTGATCCTCGGTCGAGGATTTGTTCGGCTCGGGCTTGGTATCATCGGCGCGTGCGAGGGGGTCGGTGAAATTGATCGCCAGCATGCGGTCGCGGGGGACCCCGTTGGACTCCATCCGCCACAATGTCGTGATCCACAGCGCCGCGTGGTCGCCGTTGCCGTGCACGAAAAGGATCGGCGGAACTTGTGCCGCGCTCGGGGCCGCGGGGGGCGCCTGCGCAAAGGCGGCGAGGCCAAAATTCCCGGCAACCAGGGGCAGGGTTCCGGCACCCTTCAGAATCGTCCGCCGCGAAAAGTTCATCAGAGACCTCCCGTTATTTTCGGGCATCCTAACGCCCCGCTGTCGCCGCTAATAGTCGTCTTAAGCACTGGACAGCCAAGGACTTTCGCAGGCATCACTGCCAGTCGAGAAGGAATCAGGGCCGGCCACCACCGGCAGCAACGGAACAGGCAATGACTAAATCGCCGAAACGCCCCTTGTTTGCTGCCGATAGCGTCGCGGCCCCGCTGCGGCATGGCGTGTTCCGGCGCATTTGGCTGGCCAGCCTGCTCTCCAACCTCGGTCTGTTGATTCAGGGGGTTGGCGCCGCCTGGGCGATGACCCAGATGGCGACATCGGCCGACAAGGTCGCGCTGGTGCAGACCGCCCTGATGCTGCCGGTCATGCTGATTTCGATGCCGGCCGGCGCCATCGCCGACATGTACGACCGCCGCATCGTGGCACTGGTCTCGCTGTCGATTTCGCTGGTCGGCTCGAGCGCGCTGTCGGTGCTGGCGTGGCTCAACCTCGTCACGCCGCAAAGCCTGCTGGGGTTCTGCTTCGTCGTCGGCAGCGGCATGGCGCTGTTCGGCCCGGCCTGGCAATCTTCCGTCAGCGAGCAGGTGCCGCCGGAAACACTGCCCTCGGCGGTGGCGCTGAACGGCATCAGCTACAACATCGCGCGCAGCTTTGGTCCCGCTATCGGCGGCATCGTCGTCGCCACTGCCGGCGCGGTCGCCGCCTTCGCCGCCAACGCGGTGCTTTATATCCCGCTCATGATCGTGCTGTTTCTCTGGCGCCGCAGCAGCGAACCGTCGCGGCTGCCGCGCGAGCAACTCAACCGCGCCATGGTGTCGGGCGTGCGCTACATCGCCAACTCGCCCTCGATCCGCGTCGTGCTGGCGCGCACTTTGGTGACCGGCGTAATCGGCGGGTCGGTATCGGCGCTGATGCCGCTGGTGGCGCGCGACCTCTTGCACGGCGGCGCGCAGACCTACGGCATCATGCTCGGCGCCTTCGGCGTCGGCGCGGTGATCGGCGCGCTCAACATCGCCGAAGTGCGCAAACGCATGAGCGGCGAGGCCGCGGTGCGCGCCTGCGCGCTGTCGATGGGCGGTGCGATCGCGGCCATCGCGCTGAGTCGGCAACCGGTACTGACTGCGGCGGCGCTGGTGCTTGCGGGCGCGGTGTGGATGCTGGCGGTCGCCTTGTTCAATATCGGGGTGCAACTCTCCGCGCCGCGCTGGGTCGCGGGCCGCTCGCTGGCGGCCTTCCAGGCCTCGATTGCCGGCGGTATCGCGACCGGAAGCTGGGGCTGGGGACACCTGACCGACGCGGCTGGCGTGCAAACCGCGCTTCTGGTTTCCGCGGCACTGATGTTCGCCTCGCCGCTACTGGGGCTGTGGCTGCGAATGCCGCGGGTCGGCGCCCGCAATGAAGACGCCGAGGTGCTTGCCGATCCCGAGGTGCAGCTCGCGCTGACCGGACGCAGCGGGCCGCTGGTGGTCGAGATCGAATACCGCGTCGCCCAGGAAAGCGCGCGCGCGTTCCACAACGTGATGCAGGAGGTGCAGCTCAGCCGGCAGCGCAATGGCGCCTATGGCTGGTCGATCGCGCGCGACATCGCCGATCCCGAGTTGTGGACCGAGCGCTATCATTGCCCGACCTGGTTCGACTATCTGCGCCAGCGCAACCGCTCGACCCAATCCGAACGCGCGCTGCATCAGCGCGCCATGGATTTTCATCTCGGGCCCGATCCGGTGCGCGTGCGCCGCATGCTGGAGCGGCCGTTCGGATCGGTACGCTGGAAGGAAGACACGCCCGACCGCGCCGCCAGCGAGGTATTGCCGGTCGCGACCGCCGCCGGCAGCAGCACGTAGTGTCCTGGTCGTCATTCCGGGGCGGTCGAACCCGGAATCCGGAGATGATCGGGTCGGGATTTCCGGGTTCGCGCCATCGCACGCCCGGAAATGATGTGGTGGGGAAATTTGCGACGCGCTACTGCCCGTGATCGGTCAGTACTTTCGCGCAGGCCCGGCTGAGCCGGGCGCGGTTTTGCTGCAGGCACGCCAGTACGATCTGGTCGCCGTCATTCATGTGAGCGCGGCAAAACCGCGAGACGTCCCGCGCACAGGCATCGTGCCCCTGCTGCGCCGACGCCGCCGAAGCCATCAGAACAAGCGGAATGATGCAAAGGAATTTGGTCATGTTGTTACGCCCGCCGATCGTGATCTCCAGCGCGTTCTAATGTGCTCAAACCGGCGCCGCAACGCATTTCGCGGGGTCTGGAAGATGTCCGCCACTTCCGGCCGCACGCCAAACGAGGGATCCCAGGCCTTTGCCCAGCCTCAGCACCGGGACGCCGAGTGTGACGTCTATCACCCTGGCAATGGTCGAAAGCCCCCGCAGCCGCAATTTGTCGCGCCGGGACCGGGGTGCGTTGGCACGGCGTTAACTACTATTTCTCATTAATGGCCTGGCGAAGGAGCCCGCGCTGTTTTTTTGGAAAGTGCAACGATGCGTAACGCGTTAGGTCTGATGCTGGCGAGTGCTGTGACGGCGGTTGTGCTCGCCGCCGTCTGGTTCTGGACATCTTCGCCTTCAATGCCGGTCGATTTGGCGGCTCCAAGTACCACCAGCGCGCCGCTGGCCGAGCGGCTCGCCGCCGCCACCGCCGCCGCGCACGGGGATGTCGAGGTCACCGGGGCCATTACGGCCAGATTGCCGGTCGCCACCGGACAGAAGCCGGCATGCGCCAATCCGGATGCCCTCGGCGTCGCTCGCGTGGTCGAAATCGACACCACGGGCGGGCCAGGTTTCGGCTTCGAACATTTCAAGCAGCTGGATTTTCTCGCCGACAAGGAGGTGGTGCTGACCTTCGACGACGGTCCGTGGCCGGGCAATACGCCCGCGGTGCTCAGAGCGCTGGCGGAGGAATGCACCAAAGCGGTGTTTTTTCCGATCGGCAAGCACGCCACCTACCATCCGGAAATCCTGAGGCGGGTGGCCGCGGCCGGGCATACCATCGGCGCCCACACCTGGTCGCACGCCAACCTCAACAGCAAGAAGATGACGGAGCAGCTTGCCAGGGACGAGATCGAAAAGGGCTACAGCGCCGTCAAGCTGGCGCTGGGCGCGGCGCCTTCACCGTTCTTCCGGTTTCCGGAACTGCAGCATGGGCCGGCGGCGATGGCCTATCTGGGCTCGCGCAACGTCGCGATTTTCTCGTGCGATCTCGACTCCTTCGACTTCAGGGCGAGGGACGCCGGCCAGATCGTCAATACCGTCATGACCAAGCTGGACAAGCAGGGCAAGGGCATCATCCTGATGCACGATTTCCAGAAGCACACCGCCGAAGCCTTGCCGACGTTGCTGCGCCGGCTGAAGGCCGGCGGCTACAAGGTCGTGCAGATGAAGGCCAGGGCGCCGCTGCAGACGCTGGCCGCGTATGATGAAGCGCTGGCCAAGGATATAAAGGTGCCGGTCGCAAGCACGCGTCCGGTCGGCAGCGTGGTGCAGACGGTTTCCGAATAGCGCCGAGTACGTTTGATCGAGCGGGATATAAAGCCAGATGAGCCCCGGGCCGCGTTCGAGCAGAGCTGTGAGATGGGCGCGTATCGCGATCGTTGTCGTTGTGGCGGGCGCCCTGGGGGCCTATCTCTGGTGGCCGAGGCGGCCGACCATTGATGGTTCACACCGGAGCGTCCGACAGCTCATTTTGCACTTCACCCTCGCCAGGGTCGACGACCCCATCATCGTTCTCGGCGACAGCATCGTCGAAGCATCTGGCCTGCCGAGGTCGCTATGCGGCCACCCTGTTGTGAACGCCGGCCTTAGTGGCGCATCGACCGCGAGCGATCTTGGTCATTGGCTCGCCAGCGCGCTGGCCGGCAAGCGGGCTGCCTTGATCCTTATCGCCTTGGGAACGAACGATGCGTTGACGGAGCGGAGCCGGCAAGCCTTCGCCGAAGCCTACAGCACGCTGTTGACCGAGGTTGCAAAGCTGACCCCCCGTGTCGTCGTGCTGGCGATCCCGCCAATCGAGGCCCAGGGCAGGGTAGCTGTTGCGGCCCGCGACGAGGTGATGGCGACGATCGACGGCTACAATTCCCTGCTGGCTGAGCTGGCCGAACGGAACGGGGCCCGCTTCGCTGCGCTGCCCGCAATGCCTGAGCCGCACACCATCGACGGCGTGCACCTGAACGCCGCCGGTTATCTGGTATGGGACAAGGCCGTCCTGCAGGGGGCGTCGTCCGTTTGCGGCCCTGGTTGAATGTCCGGGGCGGGCGAGGCGGGCCTTTTCGTGGGCTGACCGCAGGAAATTGTTCACCCCGAATTGCTAGCTTTCGAAGGGTCCGGAAATCCCGTTCGCGATCCGTCGGAAGCAAAGCCCGCGAGATGCCCGAAAAGCTGACATCTCCGCCGACCAGCAAACTGCTGGGCCTCGAGCTGCTCCGCTTCGTGGCGGCGTTTGCCGTGCTGATCTGGCACTACCAGCATTTTGCCTATGTCGCCGACAAGGCGGTTGGCCTCACCAGGACCGGCCTTCCGCTATATGGCCTGCTGCAACCGTTCTACGAGGTCGGCGAGTACGGTGTCTGGCTGTTCTGGTGTATCAGCGGTTACATCTTTTTCTGGAAATATCGCGACACTATCCACGATCGTACGACCGACAGTTGGACCTTTTTCGTACTCCGCCTGTCGCGGCTCTATCCGCTGCACCTCGCCACGCTGGCGCTGGTCGCCATCTTGCAGCCGATCTATTTCCACCTGAACGGATATTTCTTCGTCTACCAGGACAATGACATCGGGCATTTCCTGCTTCAGCTGGTCATGGCCAGCAACTGGGGCTTGCAGTCCGCCCTCAGTTTCGACGGGCCGGTGTGGTCGATATCGGTGGAAGTGCTGGTCTATGTCCTTTTCTTTTTATTGCTGCGTTTCGGCGGCAAATCCGCGTTGCTCAATCTCGTCATCATCGTCGGCTGCGTCGGCGCAAAGGGGCAATTATTCACCTGCCTGTCATTCTTCTATATTGGCGGACTCGCCGCGATCGCGCGCCGGGCGATCGCAGCGACG
The DNA here is from genome assembly GCA_036266415.1 of Bradyrhizobium sp. Classification (GTDB taxonomy): domain Bacteria; phylum Pseudomonadota; class Alphaproteobacteria; order Rhizobiales; family Xanthobacteraceae; genus Bradyrhizobium. The sequence continues at coordinate 86,224 of DATANB010000055.1, forward strand.
GCATTCCGCGATACCCTCGACGGGATCGTCTGGCTTGTGGTGATCGTGGCTCCATTACTGGCCTGGATGTTCGCGCTCTATCCGATCGGATGGCTCGACTACGCGCTACTCGCCTACATGCCGGCGGTGATCTTTTGTCTCGCCCGTGACGTCAGGCTGCCGGCGCGCGCGCAGAGGCTGATCGAGGCCGCCGGCAACATGACCTATTCCAGCTATCTCCTGCATTTTCCGATCCAGTTGCTGATCGTCGTTGGATTCGCCACGGTGGGTGCGCCGATCCCGATTTACGAAACGACATTTTTCGTGGCTTTCGTCTCGGCGACCTTGCTCGCGTCGTATCTCGCCTACCGCTACTTCGAAGCGCCGGCTCAGAATTTCATCCGCGGCCGTCTGCTGCCGTGGCCGGGCGCGGCAGGGTCGGCGCACACGTTGACGGAGATCCATCGCAGGGTGCCGCGCGGGGCGGATTGAGGCCGCGCGCTCGGCGCACGCCGCATGCTTCGGCTCTCAAGCCCGCCGGGCGCAGAGCGCCTCGTCTCTCACTCTCTGCACCGGGCTTGAGGATTGCGAGTGGTGCATCGGCTCCGACGCCTCTGCCTTGCCGGCGCCGGTAAATTCTTTCCAGGCGACATCGGACGACCAATTGACATAGCCGACGACGGCGGCTGCCAAGGCGAACATAACGAACACCTGCGCCAGCAGGATTCGAACAAACGCTAACCAGTCGATGCCGCGCTCCTCTGGACTCTGGTAATCTGAAAACGGCACGGGTGCCTCCCATGTGCGGGTTTGCACCTCTAATCGCCCCGATCCCGATATTCCGATGTGATCTGCCTCACATATCAGGAGAACGTGAAAGCGCCTTGTCGATCGATGATGCGCCAGCGATGCAGCTCGCCGAAGCTGTGCGCTTTGGTCGATCAGCGTCGGCACATCGGTTTTTCGGCGGAGGCGCGCACCGCTACGCCTTAGGGAGTCGGCGGATACGGGAGTGCCAGGAGAAGATTTACTCAGCTTCAACTTCTTCGGTTGGTCCATATTCGGTGACCTCGGGCAATACCTCATCGTCCCGTCCATCGATGATGTTCGCGCGCGACGGACAAAAGCGCATCACCGCAGCGACAGCAATCGGCATGAATGCCTTGAGGCCAATTATGCACTTTCAAATCTCAATGTTGAGGATGTGGGCGGACAGTATGGAGAGGTTCGCGGGCAAATACGAAAAAGGGTTGGAAGAAAGCGCTGCCACCGTCGAGGAACATTCAGACAAGGAACGCGCCGCGTAAAAGGGGCTGGCGTCGGATTATTTCCTTACGGGGAACTTTCGGTCATCCGAAGCTAATTCGCTGACCGTGCGCACGCAGCTGTGACACGCGGGCAGGAACAAAGACCAGCCAGCGGGGATTCATCTGCTCGGGCGGCAAAGGACCCGAGGCAATCGTCTTTTCACAGCGGTGCGAGCGGATGTCGAAAGAGTCAGGAGGATCAAGCATGAAACACGGTGTCAGGAATTGCCTTATTTTCACAGCAGCAGGAATTTTCGCCCTCAGCGTCGCGGCGCTAGCGGCGAGCCCCCCAACGAATGTCAGAGGCACGATCGCGCGGGTCGATGGCAATACCCTCGATATCAAGGAGCGCGACGGTGGGGTCGCCAAGATTCACCTGGCAGACAACGCGAAAATCGCGTCGGTGACCAAGGCCTCACTATCCGATATCAAGCCGGGAAGTTTCATCGGCACTGCAGCAACTCCGGGAAAGGACGGCAAACTGCAGGCTATCGAAGTCCATATTTTCCCCGAGTCGATGCGTGGGACCGGCGAAGGAGACCGCGCGTGGGATCTCACTCCAAAGAGTAGCATGACCAATGGAACGGTGGCTCCAAAGAGCAGCATGACCAACGGAACGGTGGCCCAAAAGTCCGACAAGGTTGAGGCCAATAAGGTCAACAGGGTTGAAGGAAATGATGTGACCGTCAATTTCAATGGCGGCACCAAGATCGTTACGGTAACGCCGGACACCAAGGTGGTTACACTCGTCCCTGGTGACCGCAGCGAGCTAAAGCCAAATGCGAAAATTTTTATCCCGGCGGCAACCAGAGCTCCGGACGGCGCGCTGGAAGCTAATCGGGTCACCGTCGGCAACGGCGGAATCTCTCCGCCGATGTGACCTGTAGCGAGAGAGCCGCGAGTAGGCGCAAGGGAATAACGTCTGCGTATAGCTGCCGGTGAACGGGCGAAGGGTTCGGGCCCAGGCCTTGTCATCCGCCAAAGCCGCTCGAGCGCTGGTGCCGCAAACAGGATTCGAACCTGTGACCCCGTCATTACGAATGACGTGCTCTACCAGCTGAGCTATTGCGGCGGACCATCCGGCTTGCGTTTGGCAACGGCCAAAAAACGCATGCCCCTGATATCGGGCAGCGCCCGGCTTGGCAAGAAAAACGCGGCCCTGCGGCCTCCCAATCAGCCGCCCCAGCGCGCCAGGAAGCCGCGCCAGCCGCCGGCCTGGCGCTGCGCCGGAGCCGCCTGTTCGGCGAATTCATCGTTGGCCGGGTCGTCATCGATCCCGGGGTCGTCGGGAGGCCGGACAATGGGAATCACCGCGGGAATGCTGGACGGGCCGGCTCTCGGGATGTCCTGCCGCGGCCGGAACAGCGGCGCGGCCGCAAGCTGCGAGGATTCGGATTGCGGCGGCGTTGGCGCCCCGGCGCCAGTTGCTTCAACGACCGGAACCGGCGCCAATGAATCCGCTGGCCGATTATCCTGCGCCGGTGGCGCCGTCTCCGCCGGGGGCTCGCGCGGCGGCTCGACGCGGCGCGGCGTCGACATCGCTTCGTTGAATTCCTTTGCCTCGAGCGCGGCGCTCTTGTCTGACGGCAATGCCGCGACCGGGGTCTGCCATTGAAAGGCATCCAGCCGCCCCGACACCGGCGACACCGGCCGCCATTTGTCGGAAACATAGCCGTCCGCGGTCCAGACCGGATCGTGCAGCGCGCGCACCGCGCGCAGGGTCCAGGCCCGAGCGCGGCCGCTGTCGCCGTGCTCGGTGCGCTCGATTTCCGCCATCAGCATCGCCACCCGCTGGGTCGGCGCCGATATGAACGGCGCCAAAACCTCGCGCGCGCGCGCGAACTCCGTGGCGTCGATGGCGGCCCGCGCCACCGCAAGCGCGCTCTCGATATGGCCCGGCGCTTTCGCCGCCAGCGTCTCCACCCTGACCAGCCGCTGGCGGGCGGAATCGCCGAGCTTGACGTGCGCATAGGCGTCGGCGAGATCGGGGTGCGGATGCCTGAGCCATGCCGCCTCCACGATCCGCATCGCGCGCCGCACCTGATGGGCCTCGCTCTCATATTTGCTCGCCAGGACAGCGGCCGGCACCAGGGTCGGGGCGAGCTTGACCGCTTCGCTCACGCTGTCGCGCGACAGATCGCGATCGACATTCTCCAGTTCCAGCGCGCGCGCCGTCAGCAGCACGCCGCGCTGACGCCGATACGCCGCCTTGTCGATCAGGCCGGATGAGAGATTGTTGTCGAGGATCGCGAGCGCGCCGCTCCAGTCGCCCCTGGCGCAACGGAACCCCAATACGGCGTGTGACGCCCAGGTCGATGCCGGCGCAAGTTTCAGCGCTTCCTCGGCGATCATCACCGCGGAGACCGGATCGTCGGCACGCTGCGCTTCGATGAACAGTCCGCGCAGGCCCAATAGCCGCGTGTCCTCGCGTTCGGCCATGGCGCGGAACGCACGTTGCGCGCCGGCGAGGTCGCCGTCGAGCTGCGCCGATTGCGCATGCAGCAACAACGCCAGCGGATCGTTGCCGGCATGTTTGCGCGCGATATCCGCATGAGTTCGCGCCGCACCCGCATCGCCGTGGCCGATCGCGAGTAGCCCGTGGGTGATGGCATGCCGGCCGCGCGCGTGACGCCGCTCGCGCCTGCTGCGCCGGATTTTTCCCGGCGTGCGCCAGAGCGCGCGCAGGACGCCCCAGGCCATCATGACTGCGACAATGGTGACGCCGAGCGCCAATGCGAACACCGGCAAGGAGGTTTGGACACGCCAGCCGCCCCATGACAGCACGACGTCGCCGGTCTGATCGGCCACCCACGCCGCGCCCGCGGCCGCGAGCGCAATCAACACCAGAAACAGAATGATACGATGCATCGAAATCCTATCGCGCCGGGCTGGCCAGCGCCGTCATGGCCTCGGCCGCGAATTGACGCGATGCGGCGAGCGCCGCGTCGCGGGCGTTGGCCTTGTCGATCCAGGCTTGCGCGGCGGCGCGCTCCGCAGGCGCCAGCGTATTCAATTCGCGCCTGGCCTCGTGGTAATCATTTCGCAGCGCCGCCGCGGTGACCCGCGCCACCACATTGCCGGGATCGTTGCCGTGCGTGTCGGTGCGCTCGATGCGGACCAGTTTTGCCGCGCCCGCCTGCAGGCGATCGACCAGACTGGAGCCGGTGGTGGAATTCTCCCGCGCCGGCGGCGACAGTTTCGGCACCAGCGTCAGCAGTTCGCGGCAGAGAACCGCGGGGCTCGGCACGCCCGAGGCGGCAAAATCATCGAGCGGCTTCAGCGCATCCGGGCTCGTCGCCAGCGATTTCGCCGCCGCCAGCGCGGCCGGATAGGAATCGCCGGTCCGAACCTGAACGTCGAGCAAGGCTGCCGCCACGATACGTCGCAGCGGCGCATCGTCCGCCGGCTTTGCGTTCCCCTGTGCGATCTCGGAGCCTTGCGCGCGGATGGCGGCTTCAATGCCGGCGATGCGCTCGTTGATCGCCGAGAGGTCCGGCGGCGCGACAGATCCGCTCGGCGCCACTTTGAACTCATTTACCGCCATCTCCAGGTTTCCCAGCTGCGCGTGCAGGCCGGAGAGTTCGCCGCGCAACGCGGCAAGAGATTTATCCAGCGCTTCAACCCGTGCGGCGGTGGCCGAATCCGCGGGCCTGTCGGTTTTGGACTCAAGACCGGCGATGCGCGCGGCGAGATCATCGATGGCGGCGGTATTGACCGGGGGAGCCGCAGGCGCCGCGGGCGGAACGGGCCCGCCCGGCCATCCCAGAAGCCAGGCCACGCCGACCACCAGCGCGGCAGCGCCGGCGCCGGAGGCTGCCGACACGATCGTGGGGGGAATCGCGGCCAGCCAAGGCCACCGGAACGATCGCCGGGGCTCTTCGCCCGAGCCGGTATTGCTGTCCGCGCCCGATACTTCCGTAGCTTCCAGGTCGATGGTCGGCGGCGCGCGTTTGGCGCGGCCCGAATCCGGTGACGATTCAATATCTTCGGGCCTGTCCTCGACCATCCCTAGGGGTCCTCTTTGCCGCCGCGGCGTTACCAGATTCGGTAACCTCTCTTAGCGCGATACCGGGCGCAAAGCACGGTCCAACGCCCCGAACAAGGCATTTTCATCCGGCGTGGCGGCCACCATGACCTGCGTGGCCCCCGCGTCGCGCACGACCGCGGCAACGCCATCGGAGATGCAGCATTGCGGGATCGCCAGCGCCGATATTTCGACCCCGGCGGCGCGAGCCGCCTCCAGGAAGGCGCGCGCGCTGCGCCGCGAATAATGCAGCACCGCCTCGACCTCGTTGGCGGCGAAGGCATCGCAGGTTTCCTGCGGCAGGCCGGAGACTGGCGACATCCGGTAGGTCGTTTGGGTGACGACGGTGAAACCGCGTTCGCCGAGTTCGCCGGCCAGATCCCGCGCCAGATCGGCGCCGGCAAGGTAGAGCAGCGGGCTCGCTTTCTTCAGTTCCTTGGCCCTGGCGCTTGCGAGCACAAGATCGCGCAAGCGCGAGGCGTCGCCATTCGCCGGGATCACCTTTTCGAACCCGGCGTGGCGCGCGGCCGACGCGGTATGTTCGCCCACCGCAAACAGCGGCAGCTTGAGCAACCGGCTGCCTGTGAGGTGAGGCATCAGGCCGCGCAACGCGTTGGCACTGGTGACAATGACCCCTCCATAGCGCGCATCGGCGTCGTCGTGGAAGGCGACCGGTTCGAACCGCAGCATGGGCGCCAGCAGCACCTCGAAACCCCTGGCGCGCAAGGTCGCGGCCGTAGCCTCATCGTCGGGATGCGGGCGCGTAA
>DATANB010000056.1:0-45627 GCA_036266415.1 Bradyrhizobium sp.
GGCTTGCAAGCTTCATGCGCTATGATCTGGGATACTTCGATTTGGAGCAGAAAACCCTGCAACCTCTCGACAACCCGTTCGGCACGAGGTTGTCACCCATGTCTTAGGTACGACCTGTTACCTATGTCTCCGGGCCGGACAATGTTTTCTTTGGTGAGCGCGGAGGGACTCGAACCCTCGACCCCATGATTAAAAGTCACGTGCTCTACCACCTGAGCTACGCGCTCACTTAGCCCGGCTGTGTAGGGGGCGCCTTGGTGCGGGTCAATAGCGCGGCCAATCGCAAACAGACCGCCGGGAGAGGTCGGATTCACAAGGCGCCGCTGCCCGTTACCGGACGTTCTTAAAGCAGCCGGCGGCTTGCGAAAATCCGTTCCCGATCAACGGGCTTCGGGATGAATCTCCGACGCCACCGGCTGCGAGGTGCCAACCACCGTGGGCAACGCAACCGGCCGCAGGCCGATCAGCTCCGCGGTCCGGATGCCGGTATTGCGCCAGAACGCAAACGCGTTGAGCCGCGAGTTTTCCAGAAGCGCGATGGCCACCGCGGACAGGAACGGCAGACTCTCCAGCACCAGCACGAGTGCGAACACATAGATTTCGCGGACTTCCTTGAAGCTGTTGGTGACCACCAGCACGGCGGCTCCGACCAGCAGCAGCACGCCAATGACGGCTTCCCAAAACGCCTGGAACTCCACCGACATCAGCGAAAATCCGCCCTTGGACGTGCGCGCGAAGGCGAGACGTTCGGTGATAAGCCCGTTCGCCACCGCGCGCGACACCGTCCATTGCACGGACATCGCGGTGAGCATCGCGCCCAGCATCTGTCCCCATTTCACGGGCACGCGCAGCCGGTACAGCGCCATGAAATGCACCAGCGAGACCACGAACGAGGCGATGATCGGCAAGGTGAGGATTTTGTCGGGAATGGCGATGTCGGCGAAGGCGACAATCGGCACCCAGATCAGATTGAGGATGGCGACGAGCACGCCGAGACTTTCGGCGCCCAGCCAATTGAGCCAGCCCAGCGCGAATTCGCGCCGCTGGTCGGGCGACAGCCGGCTGGCGCCGGGAAGGAACCGCCGCCAGTGCTTCTTGACGATCTGGAATCCGCCATAGGCCCAGCGGTGCCGCTGCTTCCTGAAGGCCTCATAGGTGTCCGGCAACAGGCCGTGGCCGTAGCGGTGGTTGGTGTAATGCGTCAGCCAGCCGTGCTCGATAATCGCAAGTCCGAGATCGGTATCCTCGCAGATGGTGTCGCCGGCCCAGCCGCCGGCCATGTCCATCGCCGCGCGCCGCATCAGGCACATGGTGCCGTGAACGATGATGGCGTTGGCCTCGTTGCGCTGGACCATGCCGATATCGAAGAACCCGGCATATTCGCCGTTCATGATGTAATGCATCAGCGAACGGTCGCCGTCGCGATGGTCTTGCGGCGCCTGCACAAGGCCGACGCGTGAATCTGCGAAAACCGGCACCAGATCCTTCAGCCAGTCGGGCTCCACGACATAGTCTGCGTCGATGATGCCGATGACCTCGGCATCGATAGCCGTGCGCTCCATGGCGATACGCAGGGCGCCGGCCTTGAAACCTTCGACCTTCTCGGCGTTGATGAACTTGAAGCGTTCGCCGAGCGCGCGGCAGTGATCCTGGATCGGCTGCCAGAACGCCGGATCCGGCGTGTTGTTGATGATGACCACGCATTCGAAATTCGGATAATCCAGCCGCGAGACCGCATCGAGCGTTTGCTTGAGCATCTCGGGCGGCTCGAAATAGGCCGGCACATGGATCGAGACCTTGGGAAAGCTCACGCTGTCGCCGATGGTGGCCGGCGCCACCGGCGCGCCCTTCGCGATGAGCCGGCGCGGTTTGAGGCCGAACGCGACGGCGGCGATTTCCTCGATCCGCGCCATTGCGATCAAGACCAGCGGAACCAGCAGCAGCAGTCCCAGCGTCAAGGCGAAGGCCGAGCCAAAAACGAAGTAATGGCCGGCCCAGTAAGCGAACACGGTCGCGGCCCAGGCGCCGACACCGTTCGCCGCTGCCGACAGCATCAGCGCCTGCATCACGGTGGGTTGGGCCAGCCGCAAGATCGGCAGCGACATCAGGATGCCGACGAGAATGGCGATGGCGGCGAGCTTCCAGTAGTCCGGATTCACGATCGGCCCGCTCCAGGCGAATTTCGGCTCGCGTGCGGCATTCAGGATGCCCCAATAGGGACCCACGCCGCCCTCGAAGAATTTCCAGGGCTGATCGATCGCCTCAACGATGTTGTATTCCATACCGATCGCTTCGGCGCGGGTGACGAAGTTGCGCAGCACCGCGGCCTGCTCGAACGGGCCGGGCTCGGCGTTCCTCAAATTATATCCGGCGCTCGGCCAGCCGAATTCGGCGATCACGATCCGCTTGCCCGGGAACTGGTCGCGCAGCAGCTGATACATCGAAACGGCCTGATCCACCGCTTGCTTGTCGGTGAAATTTTCCCAGTAGGGCAGGACGTGTGCGGCGATGAAATCGACGGAGTAGCCGAGCTGCGGATAGTCGCGCCAGATGTTCCAGATTTCGCCGGTTGTGACCGGGACGTTGACGGACTTCTTTACCCGCTTGATAAGCTCGATAAGGTCGTCGACCTTTTGCTCGCCGCGATAGACCGTCTCGTTACCGACCACGACGCCGATCACATTGCTGTTGTGCCGGGCGAGACTGATGGCCGCGTCGATCTCGCGCTCGTTGCGGTCGACGTTCTTGTCGATCCAGGCGCCGACCGTGACCTTGAGTCCGAATTCGGCGGCGATCGGCGGCACCAGTTCGACGCCGCCGGTCGAGGAGTAAAGCCGGATCGCCCGCGTCAGCGGCGCCAGCTTTTTCATGTCAGCGCGGATTTTTTCGACGCTGGGAATGTTGTCGACGTCGGGATGGCCGGTTCCCTCGAACGGCGCGTAGGAGACGCTCGGCAGAACACCGGTGAAATCGGGAGCCTGCCGCTTATCCCGCAGCGCACCCCACATCGCAGCATGAATGGCGGTCACACACAGCAGAACGGCGACGACGGCACGCATCGCGACTATACCATACGGGGCCAATATGGCAGGGAAACGGATCCGTCCCCGAGATCCGACCAAGTCAGCGGCAAATCGAGCATATCTCTGCCACGCGATTTAACAACTCTTATGACGCCATGGCGTTTTAAGGGCGCGAACATCGAAAACCGGTAAAATTCGCGATCGTTCCGCCGGGTCGGGCTATTTGGCAGGCGCCGGCGCCGCGGCGGGGGCCGCGGGAGCTGGGGCCGGCGCGGCGCTTCCCGCGGTAGCCGGCGCGGCGGGCGTGGCAGCCGTGGCCGCCTGCGGTTGCGCCGATGGATTGACCCAGCAGGCGTGAACGCGGCTGTTAAGGGTATCGGCCACCTTGGGATCGATCTGCCCGCCAAATCGGGTCAGGCAGCGAAAGGTCGCCTGGACGTGACCGCCGGGGCAGCCAAACCGGTCGTAGAGATCGAGATGGCGCAAGGCGGTATCGATGTCGTCGAGCCACATCAGGCGCACCACCCGGCGGCCAAACCAGACGCATTCCGGGTTTCCGGCCGGGCCATTGATGGCCTGCGCCGCCTCGACAAATTCGTCGGTCCTGCGCTGATTGTCCTTGGCGGCGTCCGCCGGCTGGGCCGCATTTGCCCCGGCCGGCTTGCCGGACTGGTCCTGGGCCCGACTATCGCCGCTCTGGGCGAAAGCGCCTCCGATGCCGATCAGCAGTGCGAGTGCGGGGGCTGTGAGGTGGCGCAAAACCGCATTCTGAAGCTGTGGCAGCAGTCGACGCATAAATTCCCCGATTTGTTCCTGATCGCGCCGGCATGGGACGCAGGCCACGAGTTGATGCCGTTCAAATAGGTCTCCAATGCGGCGGAGACGCCCGGGGAATCCCATGACGGACATTTCGGATTTTGTCCAGCAAAGTCACAACTTTATCGCGTTGTGGTAAAGCCGGCGCGCGCCCGGGCCCTTGATTGCGCCTAACCTGCTCTTGGCAGACGGCCATTGACCGGCTAATCGACGGTCCTCGCCCGGAGGATGGAACCGATTTATCTTCGTACGCCGCTGGCGCTTCTCATCATATCCCTTGTTGCGATTGCCGCGGTGTGGTGGTGGCTGGCCACGCCCGTCACGCTGGCGCGCGCGCCAATTGATCCCGGCGCCAAACTCCAGTGCGTGTCCTATGCACCGTTTCGCGACAGCCAGACGCCGCTGTCGCCGACCACGCACATCGCCCCAGAGCAAATCACGCAGGATCTGGCGCAGCTCGCCAAAATATCCGATTGCGTGCGCACTTATTCGATCGAAAACGGTCTCGACCAGGTCCCAGGGCTGGCGGCCAAAGCGGGGCTGAAAGTCATTCAGGGGATCTGGCTCGGCGGCAACAGGCTCAAGAATCTGGTGCAGATTTCGACCGTGGTGGGCCTGACCAAGGAATACCCCGGCGTCATTACATCCGTGGTGGTCGGCAACGAGGTGCTGTTGCGCGGCGAGATGACCTCGGCCGACCTCGCCACTACCATTCGCTCGGTCAAGTCGCAGGTTACCGTTCCCGTCACCTATGCCGATGTCTGGGAATATTGGCTGCGCAACCGGGAGGTCTATGAAGCGGTCGATTTTGTCACGATCCATATTCTTCCCTATTGGGAAGACTTCCCGATCCGCGCGAAATATGCCGCCGCCCATGTCGACGCCATTCGCAGGCGAATGGCGGTGGCGTTTCCCGGCAAGGAGATCCTGATCGGCGAAACCGGCTGGCCGAGCCAGGGCCGGATGCGCGAAGCGGCGTTGCCGTCGCGCACCAACCAGGCCCGCGTCGTCTCGGAAATCCTCGACCTGGCGAAGCGGGAAAATTTTCGTGTCAGTCTGATCGAGGCCTACGACCAGCCGTGGAAGCGCCAGCTGGAGGGCACGGTTGGGGGCTATTGGGGGCTGTTCGATTCAGTGCACCGCGCGGTGAAATACCCGCCCGGCGTCGCCATCAGCAACTATCCGTTCTGGAAGCTGCAGATGGGATGCGGAATGGCGTTGAGCGTTTTCGTTTTCGGCGCGGCGTGGCTGACCCTGCGCCGCCGGCCCTGGAAGCCGCGGCTCACGTCCTGGATCGCGGTCGGTTTGTCGGCGACCACGGCGGGGATCCTGCTCGGGGTCGCCGCCGACAAGATGTTCTATGAAAGCTACGGGGTCGGCGGCTGGCTTGGATGGGGCGCGCTGTTGACCGCCGCCATCGTCTCGCCCCTGTTGTGCGCCCACGCCTTGATGTCGGGACTGTCACTGCCGACATTTCTCGAACTGCTGGGGCCGCGCGCTGGCAGAACCCGCGCGGTGCTGAGCATCATCCTGGGAGCGGCGCTGGCGGTGACCGTATTGATCGGCTCCGAGACCGCGCTCGGCTTCGTGTTCGACCCGCGCTACAAAGACTTTCCGTTCGCCGCGTTGACCATGGCGGTGGTTCCATTTTCGAGCCTGATGCTGCTCAATCGCCCGCAGCACGGCGTGCGCCCGATCGCGGAAGGCGTATTTGCCGGCCTGCTGGCCGGGGCGGCGCTCTACACGGTGTTCAATGAAGGGTCGGACAACTGGCAATCGCTATGGACCTGCGCGGTCTATTTCCTGCTCGCCGTCACGCTGTGGCAGGCGCGGGCCGCGCAAATCCCAGAATAAGCAGGCCGATCGCCAGACCTGACAGCGCGACATTGTAAAGCACGATGCCAAATCCGGCAGCGATCAATCCGCCTGTGAGTAAAACGATCGACGGCCGGATGACGTGAAGCGTGGCGATAATCAGCGCGACCGCGCCGAATACCGAATTTCGAAACAGGTAGGTCACCAGGATCCGGGTCTTGCACAGTATGGTCGGCAAGCCGGCATCGCATGCCAGCGCGACCGTCGAGAACTCGATCGCGAGATAGCGCAAGTAAAGCGCGTAGCCGACGGTCAGGAAGCCGACCACCAGCAGCCATTGGACCTGGTAGGGGGTAAGCCGAAACGGAGTTTTTTTCACGCGAGCATTTTCCCGGCGAGGTGGAATCTATCTTTCTATCTGAGCGTTCTCTCTCCGGAAAACCGGTTCCCGCTTTTCCGGATCATGCTCGTAGCGCAAAACCGGTACCCGCTTTTGCGCAATAGGCGCAAGACGAATATGGTCGAGCATGCGGGGCCGGACAATCCGGAGCTGGCCGCGGGGCCCGCGGCGTTACGAAACCGACGTCAAAAATATCAGAGTACGGTCCCAAGGCATTGCGATTGTGAGTTTATTGGGTCAGCGCTATCGCCTGCCGAAGAGTGACGACAGGGTGGACACGGAGTCCGGTTTCCTGGCGGGCTCGAAACTGGCGCCCCGCCTTGGAACGCTTCGCCTGTTGGCGGAAGGCCTGGCAGCGACAGGCTTTGCAGCCGCCGCCGGCTCGTCGGCCGTCATGGCAAGGCGTTGACCATCGAACACCGCGGTCTCGCATGTTCGCTCATTTTCGATCAGGGTGGCGCAGATTTTCGCCGCCGCCGCGGCGTCGCCGAGTGGACCGGCGACCAGCCGGAGCTGTATGCCGAGGCCATTTCTGCCTTCCTTGATCACGATGATCGGCTGCAACGTCGTCAGTGCCGCGTTAGACCTCGACTTCAGAAGCCCGCGCCACAGCGCGCGCAAGCCCGCAAGCGAATTCGCGCCGCCAACATCGACGCCAAACTCGGTCCGCCGGACCGCGACGCCAGCGGTCACCGCCTGCGGCGCATCCGATCCCGCCTCGTCAGCGGGTGACGCGTACGCCACCACCTCCGGCGTCGGCGCGGCGATGACGGCTTTCGCGGGTGTTTCGGGTTCGATCAGTTTTGCGGCTGCTGCATCGGGTGGCGCCATCAATGATTTCACGGCCACGAGCGAGGTGGTCGGCATCGCCGCCGGCACATTCGAACCGCCCTTTTCCACCGGTGAGATCGTCGCTGGGTCTTGCGCGGCGGCGGTTGCCTCCGCCGGCGGTTTCTCGGCTGTCTTCGCGGCCGGTTTCACGGTCGTCGTGGCCACCGCGGACACCAACGGGGTCGGGGCCGGATTCTGAGCCGCCGACTGCGGCTCGGATGTCGCGGGAGAGGTGGCAGCGGCCGGCGGCGCTGCCGCGGTCGCGCTTTGCCTGGCAATCGCCCCGGTCACCGAATCCAGGCCCTGTTCCAGCACGGTGACGCGGGAGTAAAGCCGGTCGCGATCGCTGTTGAGCGTGTCGATGGCGGATGCCAGCCGTCGGGCCTCGCTCTGGCTTTCCCGGGCGACCGACCGGACTTGCTGGAGATCGGCGGCAGCGACCTGCTCGCGGCGCAATGCCATCGAGGACTGGCTGGCGAGCACCGCCAGGATGACGGCACCGACCGCGCCAGCACCCCATGACCCGATCCGCCACAGCGCGCGACGGTCGAGAACATCCTCGTCGGCCAGGATTCCGTTCAGCAGGCCGCCGGTATCCTCGGTGTCGAAGCGGCCAGCCAGATGGTCGGTATCCCTTGCCATACGACGCCGGCCCCCCTGTGGCCCCGCCCGAATCACGCGGCAAACATTAACAGGAAATGCGTCTCCGTCTTGAATCCGAGCCGTTTTGCCGGGTTTGAATCGGTTTCCATGCACGGTAAAAACACTTTATGACCGCGGCGGCAGCCCTTCGGTCGCCAGACAGGGATGAGGGATGAACGCTCGATCCAGCCTGACCGTCGTGCTCGCGGCCGGTGAGGGCACGCGCATGCGCTCCGCGATGCCCAAGGTCATGCATCCCCTGGCCGGCCAATCGCTGCTGGCGCATGTGCTTCGGGCGGTCCCAAGGGACGCCGGCGCCGCGCTCGCCGTGGTCATCGGCCCCGACCACGGGGCGCTCGAGGAAGAGATCAAACGCCTGCGTCCGGACGCAGCCATGTTCATCCAGAGCGAGCGTCGCGGCACCGCGGATGCGGTGTTAGCTGCCCGCGACGCCATTGCCCGCGGCGCCGACGATATGATCGTTGTGTTCGGCGACACCCCGTTGATTTCGGCCGCGACGATCGCGCGTCTGCGCGCGCCGCTCAGGAAGGGCGCGGCTCTTGCCGTGCTCGGCTTTCGCGCCGCCGATCCCGCCGGCTACGGCCGGTTGCTGGTCGAGAACGGTCAATTGGTGGCGATCCGCGAGGATGCCGACGCCAGCGCCACGGAACGCGAGATCAGGCTTTGCAACGCCGGCGTGATGGCGTTCGACGGCCGCCGGGCGCTGGAAATTATCGAAAAAATCGGCAACGCCAACGCCAAGGCCGAGTACTATCTGGTCGATGCGGTTGCCATCGTTCGCCAACTTGGGCTGGAGGCCGTCGTGATCGAAACCAGCGAGGATGAAGTGCGCGGCATCAACACCAAGGCCCAGCTCGCCGAAGCCGAGCAAGTCATGCAGGCGCGGTTGCGCAAGGCGGCGCTGGAGGCCGGCGTGACCATGATCGCGCCCGATACGGTCTACCTCGCCGCCGATACGACCTTCGGCAGCGATGTCACGATCGAACCGTTTGTGGTGATCGGTCCCGGCGTTTCCATTGCCGACGGCGCGGTGATCCATGCCTTTTCCCATATCGTGCAGGCATCGATCGGCAAGAATGCGTCCGTCGGCCCCTATGCCCGGCTGCGGCCGGGGACCACGCTCGGCGAGGGCGCCAGAATCGGCAATTTCGTCGAGACCAAGGCCGCGACCCTGGAGGCCGGCGTCAAGGTCAATCACCTCAGCTATATCGGCGACGCCCATATCGGCGAGGGCGCCAACATCGGCGCCGGCACCATCACCTGCAACTATGACGGCTTCGGCAAGCACCGCACCACGATCGGGGCAGGCGCCTTCGTCGGCAGCAATTCATCGCTCGTGGCGCCGGTGAAGATCGGCAGCGGCGCCTATATCGGTTCGGGATCGGTGATCACCCGCGATGTCCCCGACGACGCGCTGGCCGTGGAGCGCGGCGAGCAGAACAACCGCGAGGGCGGGGCAACGCGTTATCGCGAGGTGAAAACGCGCGGCGAGACGCCAAAGGGCGGCTAACAGATTTCTGGGCGGCTTCTGCAATGTCTTCGGGCCTTGCACCGTGACCGCGACAAATCCCGGGCGACGGCGGATTCGATCTTCACCTGGGGCTCCCGGATCGCGCCCAGCTTCGTCCCGGCGGCGGCTCGACCGCATTGTTAAGCCTTTGGCTTAACCCTGTTTCAATCCGCAATAATTATTGAGTATCAGGCGATCGGCGATTCTCGTTAAGAGATGCCAGCGCTTTTTGTTTGATTTGGAGATATTGGCCCGCATGTGCGGCATTGTCGGCATTCTCGGGCGCGGCCCGGTTGCGGAGCAATTGGTGGATTCGCTCAAGCGCCTGGAATATCGCGGCTACGATTCCGCAGGCATCGCCACGCTGGAAGGGGACCGTCTCGAGCGCCGCCGCGCCGAAGGCAAACTCAAAAATCTTGAAGCGCGATTGAAGGCCGAGCCGCTCGCCGGCCATACCGGTATCGGACACACGCGCTGGGCGACCCACGGCAAGCCGACCGAAAATAACGCCCATCCGCATGCGACCGATGGCGTCGCCGTGGTTCACAACGGTATCATCGAGAATTTTCGCGAGTTGCGCGAAGCGCTGCAGAAGAGCGGCGCGGTGTTCAAGACCGAGACCGACACCGAGATCGTGCTGCATTTGGTCGACAGCTACCTGGCCAAGGGCATCAATCCGGTCGAGGCGGTCAAGGCCTCACTGTCCCAGCTTCGCGGTGCGTTCGCGCTCGGATTCATCTTCGCCGGCGATAACGACCTGATGATCGGCGCGCGCAACGGGCCGCCGCTCGCGCTCGGCTACGGCGAGGGCGAAATGTATCTCGGTTCCGATGCCATCGCGCTCGGCCCGCTGACCGACACTATCGCCTATCTCGAGGACGGCGACTGGGCGGTGCTGACGCGCCACGGCGCCACCATCTACGACAAGAACAACGCGATCGTGCATCGCGAGGCGCTCAAGCATAGCGCGGCGACTTCGCTGGTCGACAAGGCTAATTATCGCCACTTTATGGCCAAGGAAATCCACGAGCAGCCCGAAGTGGTCGGCCACACGCTGGCGCGCTATGTCGATATGGCGACGGAGCGCGTGGCGCTGCCGGTAAAGCTGCCGTTCGATTTCAAGGACATCCAGCGCATTTCGATCGTCGCCTGCGGCACCGCGAGCTACGCGGGATATGTCGCCAAATACTGGTTCGAACGGCTGGGCCGCGTGCCGGTGGAGCTCGATGTGGCCTCCGAGTTTCGTTATCGCGAGGCGCCCTTGCGCAAGGGCGACCTTGCGATCTTCATCTCGCAATCCGGCGAGACCGCCGATACGCTGGCCGCGCTGCGCTACGCCAAGGCGCAGGGCGTGCACACGCTTTCCGTCGTCAACGTGGCGGGCTCGACCATTGCGCGGGAAAGCGAGACCGTGCTGCCGACGCTGGCGGGACCTGAAATCGGCGTCGCCTCGACCAAGGCTTTCACCTGTCAACTGATGGTGCTGGCGGCGATTGCGGTAGCGGCGGGCAAGGCGCGCGGCGAATTGTCCGACGACGACGAGACAAAGCTTGTCCACGGCCTGGTGGAAATTCCGCGTCTGATGGCGGCGGCGCTTTCGACCGAGCCGCAGATCGAGAAGCTCGCCCGCGAGATCGCGAAATCGAGGGACGTGCTCTATCTCGGCCGCGGCACCAGCTATCCGCTGGCACTGGAAGGCGCGCTGAAACTCAAGGAAATTTCCTACATCCACGCCGAGGGCTACGCCGCCGGCGAGCTCAAGCACGGGCCGATCGCGTTGATCGACGAGAGCATGCCGGTGGTCGTGATCGCGCCGCACGACCGGGTGTTCGAGAAGACCGTCTCCAACATGCAGGAGGTGGCCGCCCGCGGCGGCAACATCATCCTGATGACGGATGCCAGGGGAGCGGCGGAAGCAACCGTAGGGTCGCTGGTCACGATCGTGCTGCCGGACATGGCCGCAACCTTCACGCCGATGGTCTATGCCATTCCGGTGCAATTGCTTGCCTATCATACCGCCGTGATCATGGGCACCGACGTCGACCAGCCGCGCAATCTCGCGAAATCGGTCACCGTCGAATAGGCCGACCGCTCGCCTGCTTAGTCACTTGAGGTCTTCAAAAATCTGCTAGAAGACCCTAGCTGACAACGTAGGATGGCCGCTTCGACCGACCTGGAACCCCAATGAACCGCAACGACGATCTGCCCCCGACCGTGTCCCCGGCCGAAATCCCGCCGGAAGTCCACAGCGGCTTCATGGCCCGATTCCGGAACTATTTCTTGACCGGGCTGATCGTCGCCGGCCCGATCGCGATCACCTTCTATCTGACCTGGTGGTTTGTGACCTGGGTCGACGGTCTGGTGCGGCCGTTCGTGCCCGTTGCCTATCGCCCGGAAACCTATCTGCCGTTCGGGCTGCCGGGCTCCGGATTGATCGTTGCCGTGATCGCGCTGACGCTGCTGGGCTTCCTCACCGCCAACCTGATCGGGCGGACTCTGGTTGATCTCGGCGAGAAGCTGCTGGGGCGGATGCCGGTGGTGCGCGCGGTCTATCGTGGCCTGAAGCAGGTGTTCGAGACGCTGTTCTCGGGGCAGGGATCGAGCTTTCGCCGGGTCGGCCTGGTTGAATTCCCGTCGCCTGGCATGTGGT
The DNA here is from genome assembly GCA_036266415.1 of Bradyrhizobium sp. Classification (GTDB taxonomy): domain Bacteria; phylum Pseudomonadota; class Alphaproteobacteria; order Rhizobiales; family Xanthobacteraceae; genus Bradyrhizobium. The sequence continues at coordinate 11,709 of DATANB010000056.1, forward strand.
CGATCGTGCTGATCTCGCAGGCGCCTAGCGTGGAGATCGCCAATAGCCTACCTGGCGGTGAAGAGCAGATTTCGGTGTTTCTGCCATGCGCACCGAACCCGACCACCGGCTTCTTCTTCTATGTGCCGAAGAGCAAAATCATCGAGGTCGACATGACCGCCGAGGACGCCGCCACCCTGATCATGTCCTGCGGCGTGGTGCAGCCCGGCTCGGATGGGCAGAAGAAGATCGCTGCACTCGCGGGGATGGCCAACGCCGCGCGGGTCGCGAATGCAGCTTCACTGCAACCGGAACCCGCGAAGGCGGAGTGAGCCACATCGTTATTGCGAGGAGCGCAGCGACGAAGCAATCCATGCTTTCTTTCCGCGACGGCTGGTCTTTTTTCCCTCCCCCGCGAAGCGGTGGGGAGGGATCAAGGGTGGGGGGTGCCTCCGCCGACACCGGCGCCTGTGAGATACCCCCCACCCCCGACCCCTCCCCGCCACGCGCGCTGCGCGCGGGGGGAGGGGAGAAAAGCCCTTTGCATCACCCCGGAATGACGATCATTTACCCCGCCCCGATCAGCGGCAGCGCTTCGTCGCGTTCGAACAAATAGAGCAGGCAGCGCAGCGCCTCGCCGCGTTCCCCCCTAAGCTTCGGATTATCCCTCAGGATGCGAAGCGCCTCGTCGCGCGCCTGGGTGATGAGCTGGGCGTGCACGTCGCTTCGTGCTATGCGGTAGCCGGGCAGGCCGCTTTGCCTGACACCGAGCACGTCGCCTTCGCCGCGCAGTTTCAGGTCTTCCTCGGCAATCCGGAACCCGTCGGTGGTCTCCCGGATCGCTTTCAGCCGTGCACTGGACATCTCGCCGAGCGGCTCCTGATAGAGCAACAGACAGGTGGACGCTTCCGAGCCACGACCGATCCGGCCGCGCAACTGATGCAGTTGTGCGAGCCCAAAGCGCTCGGCGTTCTCGATCACCATGATGGTGGCGGCGGGAACATCGACGCCGACCTCGACCACGGTAGTCGCCACCAGCAGCCCGATCTCGCGCGCGGCGAACTGCGCCATCACGCGATCCTTTTCCGTTCCGCGCATCTGGCCATGCACGAGGCCGACGCGATCGCCGAAGCGCTTTTGCAGGCTCTCGAACCGCCTGGTCGCATTGGTGAGATGCAGGGTACCCTCGGCTTCGGATTCCTCGACCAGCGGGCAGATCCAGTAGACAAGCTTGCCGGCATCAAGCGCGCGGCCGACGGCATCGATGACTTCACCGAGACGGCTGTTCGGCACCGCGCGGGTATCGATCGACTGCCGCCCAGCCGGCTTCTCGCGCAATTCGGAGACATCCATGTCGCCGAAATAGGTCAGCACCAGCGTGCGCGGGATCGGGGTTGCGCTCAGCACCAGCACGTCGACGGCTTCGCCCTTGGCGGTCAGCGCCAGCCGTTCACGCACGCCAAAACGGTGCTGCTCGTCGACCACGGCAAGCGCCAGCGCCTTGAACACAACGTCATCCTGAATCAGCGCGTGGGTGCCGACCAGGAAATCGATCTCGCCCGCTGCCAGCCGCTGCAAGATTTCGCGCCGCTCCTTGCCCTTTTCACGGCCGGTGAGGATCGCGACCTCGAGGCCGGCGCGCTCGGCCAGCGGCGTGATGGTCTTGATGTGCTGGCGGGCGAGGATTTCGGTCGGCGCCATCAGCGCGGCCTGCCTGCCTGCTTCGGCCACGGCGGCTGCCGCCAGCAGCGCCACCACGGTCTTGCCCGACCCGACGTCACCCTGCAGCAGGCGCAACATGCGGATCGGCTGACGCAAATCCTCCGTTATCGCCGCGGAAGCCGCGCGCTGCGAAGCCGTCAGCGAATAGGGCAGCGCGTCGATGATCTTGTTGCGCAGATGGCCATCGCCGGCGTGCCGTTCGCCGGCGGGGCGCCGCAACTGCGCGCGCACCAGCGCCAGCGCCAGTTGACCGGCCAAGAGTTCGTCGAAGGCGAGGCGAGACCAGAACGGACCGTCGGGCAGGATGTCGGTCAACTCAAGCGGTACATGCACGCGGTGCAGCGCTTCGGCAATATCGGGAAATTTGCAGCGGCGGATGACTTCCGGACTGATCCATTCGGGAAGATCGGGGAGTTTTTGCAGCGCCTGCGCCACCGCGCGCCGCACCGAGCCCAGCGCCAGACCCTCGGTGAGGGGATAAACGGGGTCGATGCCCGACAGTTTTGCAAATCCCGCTTCATCCACCACGCGGTCGGGGTGGGTGACCTGCAGCGTGCCGTCATAGATCTGCGCGGTGCCGGAGACGTAACGCTTTGAGCCGACCGGCAGCAGTTTCTCGACATAGCCGGGAGGGCTGCGGAAATAGGTCAGCACCACATCGCCGGTTTCGTCGCTGGCATAGACCAGATGCGGCGCGCGGGGATTGCGCCCCGGCGTCGGGCGATGCCGGTCGACGGTCACCTCCAGGGTGACGACGGTTCCGGGCACGACATCGCGGATTTTTGGCCGCGCCCGGCGATCGATCACGCTCGCCGGCAGATGCAGCAAGAGATCGACGATGCGCGGCGTCTCATCGCGGCCGAGCAGATAGCGGAACAGCCGGTCCTGCTTTGGCCCGATGCCGGCAAGGCTGGTGAGCGGCGCAAACAGCGGATTGAGCAGAGCAGGGCGCATCGGGAAACCTAAGACCGTTCCAGTCCGTCATGTCCGGCTTTATGCCGGGCATCCACGGCTTTTTTTCGCGGACCGATTTCGAAGTCCGGACATGGATGGCCACAACAAGGCCCCGCCCTGACCTTTGTGAACCAATTGGCAGTGAGAAAAGGCTGACATTCGCCGATACCGACGTTATATCAACCCCGCCCGGCACGTCCGGGCTTTCTGCGTTTGCACTGGAATCGGAAAAATGACGGGATCGACACGATCGAGCGGCGGCCTGGACGACCGCCGCAAGCGACTGTTGTTTCGCTGCTGGCATCGCGGCACCCGCGAGATGGATCTCATTCTCGGCCGGTTTGCCGATGCCGAGATCGCCGGTCTCTCGGAGAGCGAATTGACTCAATTTGAGCATCTGATGGATATGCCCGACCCCGATCTCTACGCCGCGCTGACTGGCAACGTGCCACCGGCGCCCGACTATGCGGGCGGTCTATTCGACCGCATCAAGTCGTTTAGATCGGCGGATCGCGAAGCATGAAGCAGTCCGTACCATCGCCCGCCGAATTGCTCGCTCCCGGCCGCGCGCTGACCTTGGCCAATGTCGCCGAAGGCGCCGAAGGTCTGGTGGTCTCGGATCTCGCGCGGGCGGTGGCGGCGCGGCCGAAACCTCCGGCGGTCAGCCTCGCCGTGGTCTGCCGCGACGGGGCGCGGATGCAGCAACTGGCCCGCACGCTGGAATTTTTCGCGCCGGATTTACCCGTGCTGCAGTTTCCGGCGTGGGATTGCCAGCCCTATGACCGGGTATCGCCGCATGGCGGCATCCTGGCGCAGCGGCTGACCACGCTGGCGCGGCTGTCGCGGCTTGCCGGCAGCGACAAGCCGCTGATCGTGCTGACCACCGTCAACGCCATCGTGCAGCGGGTGCCGGCGCGCGAAACCATTGCGGCGCAGGCGCTGTCGGTGGCGCCAGGCCATGTCGTGCCGATGGAGTCCATCGTGTCCTGGCTGGAGCATAACGGTTACAACCGCTCCTCGACGGTGCGCGAACCCGGCGAATACGCGGTGCGCGGCGGCATTCTCGATCTCTTCCCGGCCGGACTCGATCAGCCCGTCCGTTTCGATTTTTTCGGCGACAGCCTGGAATCGATCCGTTCCTTCGATGCCGAATCCCAGCGGACGCTTTTGGACATGCGCTCGCTCGACCTGGTTCCGATCTCGGAATTTCAGCTGGTGACCGAGACCATCCGCCGCTTCCGCATGGGCTATGTCGCCGCCTTCGGCGCGCCGGAGCGCGACGATCCCCTGTACGAGGCGGTCAGCGAGGGCCGCCGCCATCCCGGCATGGAGCACTGGCTGCCGTTGTTCTCGGAGCGGATGGATACGCTGTTCGACTATCTCGACGGCGCGCCGGTTGCGATCGAGCCGCAAAGCGAGGACGCCGCGCGCGAGCGCTTCAGGCAGATATCAGACTATTACGAGGCGCGGCGCGAGGCGCTGGAGCATCCCGGTGGCGGCGCGATCTACAAACCGTTGCCGCCCGACCGGCTCTATCTGACCGAAGACGAATGGACCAGGCGCCTGGATCTGGCCGCGCTGGCGCGGCTGACCCCGTTCGCGGTGCCCGAGGGCGATGCCCGTGTGATCGACGCCGGCGCGCGACAGGGGCGCAATTTTGCGCCGGAGCGCACTGACGCTTCCGTCAACGTGTTCGAAGCCGTCGTCGCGCATGTGCAGGCGTTGCAGGCGCGCCGCAAGAAGGTGGTGATCGCGCTATGGAGCGAGGGCTCGCGCGACCGCATGGGCAGCATGCTGCGGGATCACAAGCTCAACAATCTCACCAGTGTCAACACCTGGCGCACGGTGCAGGCGACGCCGCGCAACGAGGCGATGCTGGCGGTCTTGGGCATGGAGTCCGGGTTCGAGACCGACCAGGTCGCTGTCATCAGCGAGCAGGACATTCTCGGCGACCGGCTGGTGCGGCCGCGCAAGGCCGGCCGCAAGCTCGACAACTTCATCTCGGAAGTCACCAGCCTCGCGAGCGGCGATCTGGTGGTCCATGTCGAGCACGGCATCGGCCGTTTCGTCGGTCTGCAGACGCTCGAAGTGGCCGGCGCGCCGCACGACTGTCTCGAGCTGCATTATGCGGCAGATACAAAGCTGTTTCTGCCGGTCGAGAATATCGAGCTTTTGTCACGCTACGGCTCCGACCACGCCAATGTCGAGCTTGATCGGCTCGGCGGCAGCGGCTGGCAGGCGCGCAAGGCCAAACTGAAAAACCGCATCCGTGAAATCGCCGGCGAGCTGATCAAGATCGCCGCCGAGCGGCATCTGCATGAAGCGCCGAAGATGCCGGTGCAGCCGCATGTTTACGACGAGTTTTGCGCGCGCTTCCCCTATGAGGAAACCGAAGACCAGCTCGGTGCGATCAATGCGACGCTAAAAGACCTCGAAAGCGGCCGGCCGATGGACCGACTGATTTGCGGCGACGTCGGCTTCGGCAAGACCGAGGTGGCGCTGCGCGCGGCCTTCGCGGTCGCGCTCGACGGCAAACAGGTCGCCGTTGTCGTTCCCACCACGCTTTTGGCGCGTCAGCACACAAGGACATTTTCGGAGCGGTTCCGGGGCTTTCCGGTCAACGTCGCGCAGGCCTCGCGCCTGATCGCGCCGAAACAACTGACGCAGGTGAAGAAGGGCATTATCGACGGCTCCGTCGACATCGCGATCGGCACTCACGCGCTGCTGGGCAAATCCATCAAATTCCGGGATCTTGGTCTGCTGATCGTCGACGAGGAACAGCACTTCGGCGTCAGCCACAAGGAGCGGCTGAAGCAGCTGCGCGCCGAAGTGCATGTGTTGACCTTGAGCGCAACCCCGATCCCACGCACGCTGCAGCTGGCGCTGACGGGGGTGCGCGATCTCTCCATCATCGCCTCGCCGCCGGTCGACCGGCTGGCGGTCCGCACCTTCGTGGCGCCGCACGATCCCCTGATGATCCGCGAGGCGCTGTTGCGCGAGCGCTATCGCGGCGGACAGGCCTTTTACGTGGTGCCGCGGATCGAGGACCTGGCAGGCGTGAAGGATTTTCTCGACAAGAACGTGCCGGAGATGAAGGTGGCGGTCGCGCATGGCCAGATGGCGCCGACCCACATCGAGGACATCATGTCGGCCTTCTATGACGGCAAGTACGATATTCTGCTGTCGACCACCATCATCGAGTCCGGCCTCGATATCCCGACCGCCAATACGCTGATCGTGCACCGCGCCGACATGTTCGGGCTGGCGCAGCTTTATCAGTTGCGCGGCCGGGTGGGGCGCTCGAAGCTGCGGGCCTACTCGTTGTTCACGCTGCCGGCGCAGCAAAAGATAACGGCGCAAGCCGAGCGCCGGCTGAAGGTGCTGCAGTCGCTGGAAACCCTGGGCGCCGGATTCCAGCTGGCCTCGCACGATCTCGATATCCGCGGCGCCGGCAATTTGCTCGGCGAGGAACAGTCCGGCCATATCAGGGAAGTCGGCTTCGAACTCTACCAGTCAATGCTGGAGGAGGCGATCCTCAATCTCAAGGCCGGCGTGGTCGAACCCGCGGCCGACCGCTGGTCGCCGCAGATCACCGTCGGCATGCCGGTGCTGATCCCGGAGGACTATGTTGACGATCTCGCGGTGCGGCTGTCGCTGTACCGGCGGCTGGCTGATCTCGACAACGACGACGAGATCGACAATTTCGCCGCCGAATTGCGCGACCGCTTCGGCGTGCTGCCGGACGAGGTGCGCTATCTTTTCAAGATCGCCGCGATCAAGGCTTATTGCCGTCGCGCCAATGTCGAGAAGGTCGACGCCGGGCCGAAGGGCGCGGTCATCACCTTCCGCGACAACAAGTTCGCGCAGCCGGACCGGCTGGTCTATTTCATCCGCCAGCACGGCCAGGCGGCGCGGGTGCGGCCGGACATGAAGGTGGTGTTCTTCCAGGAATGGGAAACGCCGGAGGAACGCCTGCTGGGCACGACCGAAATCCTGCGCCAGCTCGCCAACCTCGCCGAGGATCGCAAGGCAGCGTGAGACGTCATCGCGACGGGTTCTAAACTCACGACGCGGCGCGGCGGGAATCGTTGTAGAGCCGCGCCAACAGCGAAGCCGCCGAATCCGATGGCAGTAGCGTCGCGAGGGTCGCAACCGGCTCCGATCGCATGTCGCGTTTACCGTGGCTGGTGTGGCGCATCACGCTGGAAAGCCGCCTTGCGATCATATGGGCGGTGCGCAAATCGGTTTCGGCGAACACCACGATAACCGAGGCGTCGTCTTGCGCGGCGCCGAAATCTATTTGCCGCAACAAGCGGCTGAGAATCCGCGCGCCGTCGAGTTGCGCGCGCGGATGAGTTGCATCGAAGGCAAAGCGCGCCACCGACAAACCGCCGCCGCGCGACAGCGTTTGATAAACAGCGGTGGCGAATTCGCGGTTGAATGCCGCGGGCCGCAGCAGGCCGGTCCTGGGATCGAGCAGGCCGCCGGCGTCGATCGACCGCAGCGCGCGGCCCAAATGGGCCTCAAAGGCGTGCTGGCGGATCAGCGGCAAGGCGTTGGCGGCGACGCGTGCCGGTTCGCCGGTTATGATTTCGAGATTGGGCAGATCGTAGGCCGGCGTCAGTCCATCCGACGTCACTACCACAGGCAGATTGCGGAAGCGCGCATCCTCGGCCAGCACCGTCAGGAACGCGTCTTCCACGCGCGCGCTAAAACCTTCGCCGAGCACGATGCCGTCGACGTCGCGCGTATTGAGATGTTTCGCCGCCGCTTCGATGGAGAGCGCGCCGACGACGCCCATGCGTTCGCCAAGCGCCACAGAGAGCGAAGGATAGGCTGCGCCACGGCCGATCAAGAGCACGGTGGCGTCGCGCGCGGAATCGCTATGGTCCAGCATTTCATGCGCGGCCGGGTCGCCGTCAAGCCGGCGCATCGCGGTTGAGTGCAGCGTTCGCACCCGCAGCGCGGCGCGCAACCGCGCCATTAGCCGATCGAAATTGCCGCCGCTCTGCGAGAACGGAATGGCGTTTTCGGGCAGCGACGTCGTGGGATCGACCGCGATCAGCGGCAGATAGGGTTTTGCTGCGGCGATTGTTGTCGCAAGCGCGTTGAGGCGGGGTTCAACGGTTTCCGACAGCGCGACCAGAACGGCGGCGGGCGCCAGTTGCTCGACCGCGCGTGACGCGTTGGCCCAGCTCGCGTCGATGACCGGAAACAGCCTGGCGTCGTCGAGCGCGCCCGCGAACGACGGCCGCTCGGCGGTCGATACGACAATGATCGGGCCATGCTGGGACATCTGAAAACTCGGATCGACGCGATCGATTGCGCGCGGGAATCCTAGTTTGCCGGTCTTAATGCCGCGTCAACGATGGGGTGCGACTCGGTCTGGACCGGGCTTGCCCGATCCCGAAAGGCTTCCACCATCAGCGGGTTAAGACCGAGTTCGCCGAGCGCCTCGCGGGCGCGGGCATTGTCCTGGGCGCGTCCGGCAAGACGATGGCCGCTCAGCCGGTCGGGCAGCGCCGTCAGCAACGCGCCTTGGCCCAGACGCGTCGCCCATCGCTGCAGGTCCTGCGACAGGAACCGGTACCCGCCGACGGCCATGATGCCGGAAGGCGGCGCGGTAATACGGATCGCGCCGGTCGAACGGTCAATCCGCGCCGCATAGTCGGTGTCGACAAAATCGCGCGGCGAATGCGCCGTCAGCGCGTCGCTGGACGGCGAGGCATAGGCCTGTACCGCAACATTCGGTCCTCGCAAGGCCAGCGTTCCCTTCGACGTCAGCAAAACTTCGCCGGCGATCGATGAGCCGGCAATCTCGCGCGGGGCGCCATGCGGTCCTGGCAGGATGGGCACCGGCGCGCCGTCGGCCGCTCGGCGGGCGCAGAACAGGCCGGCTTCGCCGAACAGATAGACATCCGTCAGCGTGGCCTGTTCCACGGCCCAGCCCGGACTGGATGCGACCTGCTCCGGCGCGCGCCAAAGACCGATCACATTGCGCAGCGACGGCAGACGCGAAGCCATATCGATCTCGGCCAGTCGCAACGCCAGTTGCGCCGGCGCGATCAGCGTTGTGCAGGAATGCTCGTTGATCTGCCGCTCCAGCACGTCGCCGTCGAACGGGTGATGCAGCGCCAATGCCCCGCCCGACAGCAGCCAGACCACAAGCGATGAGGTCAGGCCCGCAAATGACGACGGCGCCAACGCCGACATCACCGTTGAGCCCTGTGGCAGATCGCTTTCGAGCGACAATGCGAGACCGCCGGCGATCAGATTAAGATGCGTCCGCGGTACCGGACGGAAGCCCTCGGCCGTCACATCGAACGAGATGATCGCCGCCTTGCGGCCATCCTCCGTGACGGCGCGTGTCGCGGCCGATCGAACTTCGAGCGCGCGATCGAGCGAGGCCATGCCTTCCGGCAGGTTATCGCCGAAGCCGCAGACATGACGGATCGAAAACGCTTCGGCCGCGGCGTTCATCGCGAGGTCGGCATGACTGACGCCATCGATCTTGCCTGACGTCACGATCGCGCGCGCGCCGGTGCGATTGAGCGCGACTGTCAATTCCGCCTGCCGCCACAGCAGCGGAAGAAGCGCGACAACCAGCCCGGCGCGATGCGCGGCAAGTACCGTCAATATGAATTCGACGGTATTAGGCAGCTGGATCGCGATGACAGAATTGTTCGGCAATCCCGCCTCGATGAAATGCGCCGCCAGCGCAGAGATCGCTCGATCGGCCGCAGCGAAGGTCAGACGCTTTGACGGCTGACCCATGACGCGCGGCTTGTCGAGAGGATCGAGCAGCGCGGGAGCGTCGGGTTTTCGGGCCAGAATCCGTCGAAACAGTCCGTCGAGCGTTGGCGAGGCGTTGTTCGGGATCACAGGATCACTTCGCTGGTTGGTCCGGCCTTTGCCACCAGGTTTCCGGGAGATATCCCGTCAACGCGGTGGCCTGCGGCCGTTCTATCCGATTCCAGCGTGCAATCCATTGCTCTCCGACGTTAAACAGCGGGATGGCGTAGAAACCCGACATCAGTGTCCGGTCCAGCGCCCGCACCGCCGAGACGAAAGCCGGATGTTCGCGAGCCTCCAGCATCGCCGCGATCAGGGCGTCGATGGCGGGATCCCTGGCGCCCATGTAGTTTCGCGTGCCCTGGATGTCGGCGGCCTCGCTGCCCCAATAGAACGACTGCTCGTTGCCGGGCGACAGCGATTGATCCCAGCGGTTCTGGATCATGTCGAAATCGAAGCCGAGCCGTCGCTGGTCGAACTGGACGGCATCGACCGCGCGCACCGAGGCCTCGATGCCGGCGCGCTTCAGATCGCGCATGTAGGCCAGCGCGATCCGCTCCTGATCACGCGTCGTCACCAGAATTTCGAAGGTGAGGGGCGCTTTGGTCGAACGATGCCGCAACACCGTGCCATCGAGATCGTAGCCGGCTTCGGACAACAGTGTCAGCGCGCCGCGCAGCGCCGCGCGGTCTCGCCCCGAGCCGTCGCTGACCGGAAGACGGTAACTGCCGTCGAGAATATCGGGTGGCATATGAGACGCGAACGGCTTCAGGAGTTCGCGCTCGCGCGCGTCGGCGGGGCGGCCGTACGCCGACAACTCGGATCCGGCGAAAAAGCTTGCCGAGCGCCCATACAGGTCAAAGAAATAATTGTGGTTGATCCATTCGAAATCGAACAGCAGCGTCAATGCCCGGCGCACGCGGATATCGGAAAACACCGGACGCCTCGTGTTGAACACCAGGAATTCTGATGGCTGCGGCATCCCGGTCTTGATGGCATCGCGGATCACCTCGCCACTGCGGGCTGCCGGAAAATCGTAACCGTCATGCCAGCGCAGCGGTTCGGTTTCGACGCGAAAATCGTAGAGGCCGCGCTTGAACGCCTCGAAATGGCCGTTGGCCTCGCGGTAGAAATCGAGCCTGATCTCGTCGAAATTCCACAGACCGCGGTTCACCGGCAGGTCGCGGCCCCAATAGTCGGGGTTGCGTGTCAAGGTCACGCTGGCACCGGGCTTCACCGCGCTGACGCGGTAGGGGCCGGAGCCAACAGGCGGCGCCATGGTGGTTTCCTCGAAGGTCGTGACATCGACGGCATGCTTGGGCAATACCGGCATCAGACCGAGGATCAGCGGAAGTTCGCGGTCATTGGCGCCGCCAAAATCGAAGCGAACCGTGCGGGGATCGATGGCCTCGGCCTTTACGACTTTGGAATAATACTGGCGATGGTTGGGACGGCCGTGATCCCTTAGCAAAGCCCACGAAAACAGCACGTCGTCGGCGGTCACCGGCTGGCCGTCTGAGAAACGCGCCTTGGGATCAAGGTGAAAGGTGACGTAACTCCGGGCGTCGTCGGTCTCCACGCTCTTGGCGAGCAGGCCATAGAGCGTGAAAGCCTCGTCATTGCCGCGCGCCATCAGGTTTTCGACGACAAATCCCCTGATTTGCTGCACGGCGAGGCCCCTGACAATCAGGGGGTTGAGACTGTCGAAGGTCCCGAGGATACCCTGAACCAGTCGGCCACCTCTCGGCGCATCTGGCCGGGCGTAGGGCATGTGGGCAAAATCGGCCGGCAGCGCGGGCGCACCGTGCATGGCGATGCCGTAGCTCTCCTCGGCCGACGCCTTGCCGGCGTGCATCGCCAGCAGGGTGCCGAAAGCGAAGACTCCGCAAACCAACGCTTGAGCACAACTGGCCATTGAAACCCGCAATACAGCACGCCGATTTGATTCGGCATTGCGCGCAGACAAGTTTTACCATAGCCGCCGCCATCTGGGCCGCGACATCGGCCCACGACGCTTGTCGGCATTGATCTTTTCGTCTGCCACTGTATGAAGACGTGCGATTGACCAAGGCGGCAGGGCCCGTCACGTATCCGCCTCAATTCGCAAGGAGACAGCCGCCCAAGCGGCCAGGTATCCGTATCCGCAGCGTTTCCGGGTGCCCCCCGTTCAGAAAGGGTTTTCCGCAATGAATTTCCGTATCTTGGCCGCGTCGGTCTGGCCGCGTGGGCGGGTCTTCGCCTTGCTGGTGGCGACCGCGCTGACCGGCACTTTGCTGGCCCCCCCCGTCCAGGCCCAGCAGCCGGCTCCGGCACCGGGAGCGCCGAAGGCCAAAGCCGCGCCGAAGGCGGCCCCTAAGGCTGCTCCGGCGCCCGCGCCGACAGCTCAGCAGGCGCCGCCGGCCAATGGCGCTCCTGCGGCAGGTGGCCAGCCCCAGGACCAGCAGGTCCAGCTGATCTATGCGCCCTGGACCAAATTCTGCCTGAAGGGCCAGGATGCCAACGCCAAGCAGGTTTGCTTCACCGGCAAGGATGGCCGCATCGAATCCGGCCAGCCCGTCATCGCCGCCGTGATCATCGAGCCCGAAGGCGAGCCGAAGAAGATCCTGCGCGTCACGCTGCCGCTCGGCATGCAATTGGTTCACGGGACCCGCGTCATCGTCGACAACAACCCGCCGCAGCAGAGTCCTTACGTGATCTGCTTCGCCAACGGCTGCATGTCGGACTACGAGGTGACCCCGGAACTGCTCGCCAACATGAAGAAGGGGCAGAACCTGGTGGTGCAGGCCATCAATTCCAACGGTGCGCCGCTTACGCTGCCCTTGCCGCTCGCGGAATTCGCCAAGGCCTATGACGGTCCCCCGACCGATCCGAAGGTGTTCGAGGAAACCCAGAAGAAGCTGCAGGAAGAGTTGCAGAAACGCGCCGAGGAGGCCCGCAAGAAGCTTGAGGCCAATCAACCCGCTGGCGGCGCCGCTCCTGCCAACCCGGCTGCGAAGTAAGACGCAGAGCCGTTCTATCATCGACGAAAAAGGCGCCCGGATCGGGCGCTTTTTTTGTCGAGCGGATTGCTGCTACTAATTCAGCGACGGATTACGCGGCCGATAGCCGCCCGATTTGTCCTTCACGAAAATCTCGGCGACCTGCGAATGGCGGATCGGTTCGCCGGAATCGTCAGGCAACAGGTTCTGCTCGGAAACGTAGGCGACATATTCCGATTCTGAATTCTCGGCGAGCAGGTGATAGAACGGCTGATCCTTGTGAGGCCGGACGCCCTCGGGGATCGACAACCACCATTCCTCGGTATTGTTGAATTCCGGATCGATATCAAAAATCACGCCCCGAAACGAAAAGATCCGGTGACGGACGATTTGTCCGATCTGAAATTTGGCGGTCCGCGCTTTTATCATCTCTCGTCGAATAGACCATGATTGTGGCCGATGCTAGAGGCAAAGCTGCGAATTAACCATCGCAGTGGCGGCTCTGCCCAGGGTTCCGATCGGCGCCAATAACGATGAGAAGGACGCCGACCGGCCGGCTGGTCTTCCCCTGAAATCGCAATTCCAGGCGGAACGGAATCACTTGGCCCGCCGCGTCGATCGCCACGAAGGCGCCAGGCCCTCGCGCATGGCCAGGCGACGAAGCGGCCCCGATGCGCCGATCAGATGCAGGCCAGCCGCGCGCAGTGATTGCATCGGCAGCAGATCGCTGAGCAGAGAGCGGTTGGCGACGTCGATCGCAAAGGTACGGCTCAGGACATCGGCACGCCGCGCCGAATCGTAGCGTTGTGCGACCAGCGGCGAGCCGGGGTCTTCGCCTGACGCCATCGCTTGCCCCACGATGTCGGCGATATCGGCGGCGTCGCGCAATCCCATGTTCAGGCCCTGTGCGCCGATCGGCGGCAGTACATGCGCGGCCTCGCCGACCAGCGCGATGCGATGTCGCGCGAATTGCCTGATATGCTCGATCGCAAGCGGAAACAGATGGCGTCCCGGTTCGACACCGAGGCGGCCGAGGATGGAATGCGATTGCGCTTCCGCGGCTTCCGACAGTTCGTCATCGCTCAACGTCATCAGCCGTTCGGCTTCCCGGGGCGAGGCGACCCACACCACGCTGGAGCGGTCGCCGGGCAACGGCACAAATACGCACGGACCTTGCGGGGTATGAAACTCGGTCGAGATATTTCGATGGGGCCGCGAATGGCGCACGTTAAAGGTCAGGGCTGCCTGATCGAGACTGCGTCGGCTGACCTCGATGCCGGCGGCCTCGCGGCAGAGCGATTGCCGGCCGTCGGCGCCCGCGACGAGGCGCGCGGATAGCGATTTGCCCTGGGCGGTGCGAATGACCACATCAGCGTCTTGCGGGCTGACGGTATCGGCCTCATCGTCCAACCGCGTCAATTGCGAAATTTCGCCGGCGCGTTCTTCCAGCGCGGCAATCAGCAGACGGTTTTCGATGTTGAAACCGAACTCGTCGAGATCGATTTCATTGGCCGAAAACCGGACCTCGGGCGCGCGGATCAGGCGGCCGGTGTCGTCGACGAGGCGCATCGCCCGCAACGGCGCCGCGTTGGCCTTGCAGCGCGGCCAGACATCCAGCGCCTGCAGGAAATCAACCGAGCCGCCCAGCAACGCCGTGGTGCGATTGTCGGCATAGGGCGCGCGGCGGGCGATCAGCACCGTATTCGCACCGGCCTGCGCCATTGCGATCGCCGCCGCAAGTCCGGCGGGCCCGCCGCCGATCACGGCGACGTCGTATGTTTTCGATGCATCGTTCATACCGGGACAATTGATGTTCCCGGCGGCATTTTCAAGACCGCATCGGCGCAGGGCCGTTGTCGCGGCGTGCGCGGCGGAACGCCGCAACCGCTTATGTGCAAATCGAGACGATTCCTGATAGCACTGACGAGAAATGGACCAGATTAACCAGCAGGATTCCCCGTCGATACCGCCGGGACAGCGGCCCGCGGCATTCGCCGTGCATATTTTCACCGCGGCCGGGGCCGGCATCGCGCTGATCGCGCTGCTCGAGGCTGTGCGCGAGCACTGGGCGGCGATGTTTGGCTGGCTTGGGGTCGCACTGGTCGTGGACGCGCTCGACGGACCGATCGCGCGGCGGCTTGATGTCATCCGCGTGCTGCCGAACTGGTCGGGCGATGTGCTCGACCTCGTGGTCGATTACGTCACTTACGTTTTTGTACCGGCCTACGCCATCACCGCAAGCGGCCTGCTGCTGCCGCTGACGGCGCCGCTCCTGGGCGGGGGCATCGCCGTGTCAGGAGCGCTCTATTTCGCCGATCGCCGCATGAAGAGTCCGGATAATCATTTTCGCGGATTTCCGGGACTGTGGAATGTCGCGGCATTCTATCTGTTCCTGCTTCATCCGCCGCCGGCGGTCTCAAGCCTCGGGGTTGTCGTTTTGATCGTATCAACCTTTATCCCTTTCCACGTCATCCACCCGATGCGCGTGGTGCGCCTGCGCTGGCTCACCCTGCCGCTAATCGCCGTCTGGGCGGTGCTCGCGGTCGCCACTGTGGCAAACGATTTTGATGTGGGCGCGCCGGTCAAAATCGCACTTTGCGCAATCGCCGCCTATGTCGTGGCGAGCGATGCCGCGATCCGGCTCCTGAGATCGCTCAAACCATGATCGCGTTGCTGACGAGCCCCGAAGCATGGGCGGCGCTGCTGACGTTGACGGCGCTGGAGATCGTTCTCGGCATCGACAATGTTATTTTCCTGTCGGTAATCGTCGCGCGCATCCCGCCGGCGCGGGCAAAACGCGCGCGGCAAATCGGACTGGCGCTGGCACTGCTGTTCCGCATCCTCTTGCTCAGCCTGCTGGTGTGGCTGATCGGGCTGACCCAGGACGTCCTGACGTTAGGGAGCATGGACTTCTCATGGCGCGACATCATCCTGATGGGCGGCGGACTGTTCCTGATCGCAAAAGCGACCCACGAAATCCACGCCGAGGTGGAAGCGCGCGACGAAGCCCGTGACGACGCGCCGGGGGGCGGCGCGTTCTTCTGGGTGATCATTCAGATCATCGTCATCGATATGGTCTTCTCGCTGGATTCCATCATCACCGCGATCGGCATGGCGCAGGATCTCGAGATCATGATCGCCGCCGTCGTCATCGCCTGCCTCATCATGTACCTGTCGTCAGGTCCGGTCGCGAGATTTGTGGCGGAGCATCCGACCACCAAAATGCTGGCGCTGGCGTTTCTGGTGCTGATCGGCGTTGCGCTGGTTGCCGACGGATTCAAATTTCATATCCCGCGCGGCTACATCTATTTCGCCATCCTGTTTTCGGCGGCAGTAGAGTTCTTCAACGTGCTGGCCGGGCGCAATCGCAAAAAGCCCGCCGGTTAGGATCGCGCGTGTTCTACGCGGGCAAGTATTCGTAATCTGCGCAGCGCAACGCGGCCATTGAGTTGACAATACAGCCTTGATGGTTTTCGGTTGATCCGCGAGGAAATGCCGAGGAGACTCTGAGATGCCGACCAAGGCCGTGCGCGTGCACAAGGTAGGGGGCCCGGAAAGCCTGGTATATGAGGCCGTGGATGTGCCCGCGCCCGGCCCCGGCGAGGTTCGCATCCGTCAGCATGCCGTCGGCCTGAACTTCATTGACGTGTATTACCGCACCGGCCTCTACAAGGCGCCGGGACTGCCATTCATCGCCGGCAATGAGGCCGCCGGCGAGGTTCTGTCGGTCGGGCCAGGCGTAACCAATTTTCACCCCGGCGATCGCGTCGCCTATTATTTCAATCTCGGCGGCTATGCCAGCGAACGGAATATCCCCTCGGAGAAACTGGTCAAACTGCCCGACCATATCACCTATGAGCAGGGCGCGGTCCTGATGCTTAAGGGGCTGACGGTGTGGTATCTGCTCCACAAGACCTTCAAGGTCGAACCGCACCATCGGGTGCTGGTTCATGCCGCCGCCGGGGGAATTGGCTTGCTGGCGTGCCAATGGGCGCGGGCGCTCGGCGCCCATGTCATCGGCACCGTCGGTTCCAAGTCGAAGGCCGACCTCGCGCTCGCAAATGGCTGCGATCACGTCATCCTCTACAACGACGAGGATTTCGTGGCGCGCGTCAAGCAGATCAGCCGCAACGAACTTTGCGACGTCGTCTATGACGGCGTCGGCAAGACCACATTTCCCGGCTCGCTGTCCTGCCTCAAGCCGCGCGGAATGTTCGTGAGTTTCGGTAATGCCTCGGGCCCGGTGCCGCCGTTTGCGATTGCCGAACTCAATAACCACGGTTCGCTGTTTGCTACCCGGCCGAAACTCAACGACTACATCGGCAAGCGCTCCGAATTACTTGAGGGCGCCGACACCCTGTTTGCCGCCGTCATCAACGGCAAGCTGCACGTGCAGATCAACCACGCCTATGCGCTGAAGGATGCGGCAAAGGCCCATATCGACCTGGAAAGCCGCGCCACCACCGGCGCGTCAATCCTCAAGCCGTAGGCAGGTTTTCAATTGCATCATGGCCGGGCCTGACGAGCGAACTATGCCACGCGCCTTGCCGCGCCCATCTTGCCGAGGATGATGTCGAGGCAATCGATCATCTCGGCAATTTCGCTCCTGGTAGCGGTGAGCGAGGGCATAAGGCGCAGCGTATCGGGCCGCGGCGCATTCAGCAGCACGCCGTCCTGAAACGCCTGGGCGACGATCGCGGCGGCGATCGGGTGCTTCAGGTCGAGCGCCAGCAAGAGGCCGCGGCCGCGGACTTCGCCAAGACCGTGGCGCGCGGACATCCGCTGCAGTTCGTTTTCCAGATAGAGCCCGGTCTCCGTTACCGATTTCAGGAAACCCGAGTCCCCGACCTTTTGCAGCACGGCGAGCCCGGCCGCGCACATCAAGGGATTGCCATTGAACGTGCCGCCCTGATCGCCGTGCTCGAAGCAGGAAGCCGCCTGCGTCGCGAGCAAGGCGGCGAGCGGAACGCCGCCGCCTATGCCTTTTCCGAGCGTCATGATGTCGGGCTCGATGTCGGCATGCTCGTAGTGGAACAGTTTTCCGGTGCGCCCCATGCCGGTCTGGATCTCGTCCACGATCAGCAACAGGCCGTGCGCCCGGGTCAGTTCGCGCAACGCGCGCAGAAATTCATCCGTGGCGGGCCAGACCCCGGCTTCGCCCTGGATCGGCTCCAGCATCACGGCGATGGTTTTGCCCGTGATAAGGCGCTCAACCGAGGCGACATCGTTCAGTTGCGCCTTCGGAAAGCCTGCAACCTTCGGCTCGAACAGCGGTTCAAAGGCCTTCTTGCCCGAGGCCGACATCGTCGCCAAGGTCCGGCCGTGAAAGCCGCCATCGAAGGTGATGATCTGGTAGGCGCCATTGCGATGCAGCGCGCCGTATTTTCGCGCGAGCTTAATGGCGCCTTCGTTGGCCTCAGCGCCGGAGTTGGCGAAGAAAACCTGGTCGAAGCAGCTGCGGTCGACCAGCAGCTTCGCCAGCGCAAGGCTTTGCGCGTTGTAATAGGCCGGGCTCGGCGTCAGAAGCAGTTTTGCCTGCGCCGCCAGTGCCTCCGCAATCTCGGGCGGCGAGTGGCCGAGGCAATTGACCGCCCAGCCCTGGATGAAGTCGAGATAGCGCTTGCCGCTGTCATCCCACAGAAACGAGCCTTGGCCGCGGACGAACACGACCGGTGGGCGCGAGGTGATTTCCATCAATGCGTCGAACGGATGGGTGGCTACGTTCATGTCGAATACTCCTGCGGTTGAACGGAAAAGGCTGCCAAAACGCAAGAAGGCCGCACTTTTGAGGGTGCGGCCTTCTCGAAAACGTTGCTGACGTGGTTGTTCAGCGTTGTCGTCGGACACGGCGCGACCCATCATCGTCGTTGGTACGACGACGGCCGGCGGCGCGCAGGTGGGTCCGGTTGAAGATCATGACGCCGCCATACAACCGAACGGCCGGCGAAGTCAAGGGTGTCAGAACCCGGCGACGCTGCCATGCAGGTCGTATTCGTCGGCGCGTTCGATCCTGGCGGTGACGATCTCGCCCACCTTGAGGGGACGGCGGCTCGAGAGATAGACCGCGCCGTCGATGTCGGGCGCATCCGCCTTGGAGCGGCCCTTTGAAACCGTCGGACCCACTTCGTCGACGATGACCTGCTGCCGGGTGCCGACCTTGCGCTTCAGCCGGCGCCCGGAAATCTTCTGCTGCCGCGCCATCAGCGCGTTCCAGCGCTCCTGCTTGATCTCCTCGGGCACGGCGTTTGGGAGCGCGTTGGACGCGGCGCCCGCGACCGGCTCGTATTTGAAGCAGCCGACCCGATCGATCTCGGCTTCTTCAAGCCAGTCGAGCAGGAGTACAAAATCGGAATCGGTTTCGCCGGGAAAGCCGACAATGAAGGTCGATCGCAACGTCAGCTCCGGGCATTCCTCCCGCCATTTCCTGATCCGCGCCAGCGTCTTTTCCTGCGCCGCCGGACGTTTCATGGCCTTGAGGATTTCCGGGCTCGCATGCTGGAAGGGAATATCGAGATAGGGCAAGACTTTGCCTTCCGTCATTAATCCAATGACTTCGTCGACATGCGGGTAGGGGTAGACATATTGCAGCCGCACCCAGGCGCCGAACTCGCCGAGTTCCTTTGCCAGATCGAAAAACCTGGCGCGGACCTCACGATCCCGCCACGGGCTCGCGGCATATTTCACGTCGACGCCGTAGGCTGAGGTATCCTGCGAGATGACCAGCAATTCCCTGACGCCTGCGGCCACCAGCTTCTCCGCCTCGCGCAGCACCTCGCCCGCCGGACGCGACACCAGGTCGCCGCGCAGTTTCGGGATGATGCAGAAACTGCAGCGGTTGTTGCAGCCTTCGGAAATCTTCAGGTAAGCGTAATGCCGCGGCGTCAGCTTGATGCCCTGCGGCGGCACCAGGTCGAGGTGCGGATTATGCGCCGGCGGCAGCGCGCGATGGACGGCAGCGAGCACGCTTTCATATTGTTGCGGCCCCGTGATCGACAGCACGCCGGGATACGCAGCTTCGATCTGCTCGGGTTCCGCGCCCATACACCCGGTGACGATGACCTTGCCGTTCTCTGCCATGGCCTGGCCGATCGCGCCGAGCGATTCCTGTTTGGCGCTGTCGAGAAAGCCACAGGTGTTGACGATCACCAGATCGGCGCCGTCATGCTTGCGCGCCAGTTCATAGCCTTCGGCGCGCAGCCGCGTGATGATGCGCTCGGAATCTACCAGCGCCTTGGGGCATCCCAGCGAAACAAAGCTGACTTTGGGCGCGGCGGCCTGTTGCATGCTTGATCTGTCCGATTGTTGGGCAGGAGCTAGTCCCAATTGCCCATAATTACAAGGCTTTGAGCGGGCTTGCGGCGTGCTATGAATAATTTACCGGAATGCGAGTGAGCGATGGGCGCCGAGTCGTCTCCTAAAATCGTCATCGTCGACGAAAGCCCGATCCGCGCCGCGATCCTAGAGGAGGGACTGCGGGAGGCGGGTTTTACCGGCGTGGTCCATATCAGCGAGATGCAGAGCCTGCTGACCCGGATCTACGCGCTCGATCCCGACGTCATCCTGATCGATCTGGAAAACCCCAGCCGCGACGTCCTGGAACAGATGTTCCAGGTCAGCCGCGCCGTGCGCCGGCCGATCGCGATGTTCGTCGATCAGAGCGACTCCGCCTCGATCCAGGCTTCGGTCGATGCCGGCGTGTCAGCCTATATCGTCGACGGACTGAAGAAGGAGCGCATCAAGCCGATCCTCGATCTGTGCATATCCCGCTTCAATGCATTTTCGAAACTACAGGATGAACTCGACCGCACCAAATCCGCGCTGGAAGACCGCAAGGTGATCGACCGCGCCAAGGGCATCCTGATGAAGCTGAAAGGCATGACCGAAGACGAGGCCTATGTATTGCTGCGTTCGACGGCGATGCGCGAGAAAAAGAAGATCGGCGAGATCGCACAGTCGATCCTTACGGCGTCGGAGCTGCTGAAATGACCAGTCCGCTTCAGATAGGCTTCATTCCGCTGATCGATGCCGCGGCGCTGATCGTGGCCGTCGACAAGGGATTTGCCGCGGCGGAAGGGCTCGATGTCACGCTGGTGCGGGAAGTGTCGTGGTCGAATGTCCGCGACAAGCTCAATATCGGCCTGTTCGACGCCGCTCATCTGCTGGCACCGGTCGCGATCGCCTCGAGCCTCGGACTCGGACATGTCAAGGTGCCGATCGCCGCACCCTTCAATCTCGGCCTCAACGGCAACGCCATCACGGTGTCGCCGTCGCTGCACGCGGCGATCACAGCGGAAATCGACGGCGACCGTTTCGATCCGATGGTGACAGCACTGGCGCTGTCCCGGGTGGTTGCGACGCGGCGCAGGAGCGGCGCGGAACCACTCACCTTCGGCATGACTTTTCCGTTCTCGACCCATAATTACCAGCTGCGGTTCTGGATGGCAGCGGGCGGCGTGGATCCCGACGAGGACGTTCGGCTGGTGGTGCTGCCGCCACCCTATATGGTGGACAGCCTGACCGGCGGGCAGATCGATGCATTCTGTGTCGGCGCGCCCTGGAATTCCCTCGCGGTCGATATCGGCGTTGGCCACATCCTGCATTTCGTCTCCGATATTCTGGAGCGCGCCGCCGAGAAGGTGCTCGCGGTCAGGCAGAACTGGTCGGAGAAGAATCCGCAGGTTGTGGCCGCATTGATCCGGGCCGCGTTCCGCGCCGCCGAATTCATCGAGCAGCCGCAAAATCGCGGCGAGGCGGCACACATCCTGGCGCACCCGGAGCGGATTGGCGTCGATGCCGAAATCATCGAGCGGACGCTCGATGGCCGCCTCAAGATTTCACCCGACGGGACCGTCCGCGAGAGCAGCCGATATTTGCTGGTGGGGCCAGAGGCGGCGCGGCCCGATCCGGTGCATGCCGCATGGCTCTACGCACAGATGGTGCGCTGGGGGCAGACCTCCTTTAGCCCGGAGGCGCTCCAGACCGCAAAGGCAGTGTTCCGACCGGACCTTTACGACTCGGCGCTGGGAAGCGAGGGGAAGACCGCCGCGGCGCCCGACATGATCGGCGCTTTCACGGGTCCGGCATTTGACGCCGACGATATCGGCGGTCATCTGGCGGCGTTCGCCATCAAACATCGCAAACCTTGACCCGGGAGCTGGGGCAATATTGGGCAGCTCTCCGTACAGGCTAATTTTTAGGCTGTCTGCTCGAAATTAGCAGCGGCGCCGAGGGCCAGAGTTCAACGCCCCAATGTAATTATTTGAATTAACTGGATATTTTGTGCCATTCCGCATGGCACGCAACTTGAATGTTGCACTGCAGCCAGTCGTCGCCGATGCCCACTGGCTTAGGTCCGAGATGGATTTCCGCAGCAACGAGGCTGGCCGGACCGCTTGTTGGGAATTGAAGCGGCTTCGAAGCCGAGTTGATTTCCGTGCGGTCGCATTCCCTGTCCGTTGAGGCCACGGTCGTGGCAGCAGGAGCCTCGTCGAACGCCATGAAAATCGAAACGCTCGCAGTCGACTTTACCGACGAGCAGAAGCGCTACCTCGAGGGTTTTGCCACTGGCCTGCAGATCAGCAAGGTCGGGCGCGGCTTCGGTGAAACCGCCGCCGGCAAGGCCAGCGCTGATCCGATCGGACCCGATGTCGCGCACATCAAGGCACAGGACAGGGTCATCGCGTCCGGCAAACGGCTTGCGGACCAGGAAAAATTCAAACGTGAACAACATCCGTTCGATGCCTATCCGCGGCTGAAGGAGCAGGCGCGAAACAACGCGCCGCCGTCGCCGGCGGATAATTTTCGCTGGCGCTATTACGGCCTGTTTTATGTCGCGCCGGCGCAGGATTCCTACATGTGCCGGCTTCGAATCCCGAACGGCATCCTCAAGCACTGGCAGTTGTCGGGTATGGCCGACCTCGCCGAACGCCTGTGCGGGCCGTTTTGCCATGTCACCACCCGCGCCAATCTGCAGGTCCGTGAAATTCCACCGAAGCACGCAATTGCCATGATCGAGGGCATACAGGAGCTCGGACTTTGCTCGCGCGGCTCCGGCGCCGACAATATCCGCAATGTCACGGGCACGCCGACCGCCGGGATCGATCCGCAGGAACTCATCGACACCCGCGCATATGCGCGCGAATGGCACTATCACATTCTCAACGACCGCTCCCTGACCGGACTGCCGCGCAAGTTTAACGTCGCGTTCGACGGTGCCGGAAAGATCGCGGTGCTCGAAGACACCAATGACATCGCCTTCGCGGCAGTCGAGGTGAAGGACGGTTTCGACGTCGAACCGGACATCTGGTTTCGGCTCGGGATTGGCGGCATTACCGGCCACAAGGATTTTGCCAGGGAGACCGGCATCATCGTCAGGCCGGCTGACGCCACCAAGGTCGCCGACGCCATTGTCCGGGTATTCATCGAGCTCGGCGACCGCACCAACCGGCTCAAGGCGCGTTTGAAATATGTCGTCGACGGCATGGGCATGGAAAAATACCTCGGGCTGGTCGAGGAAAAACTCGGCCACGCTCTGACCCGCGTGCCGGCCGAGGCCTTGGCGCCGCGCCCGGCCTTCGACCGCGTCGCACATGTCGGTGTGCACAAGCAGAAACAGCCAGGCCTGAACTGGATCGGTGTGGCGGTGCCGCTTGGCAGGGTGACCTGCGAACAGATGCGCGGGCTGGCAAAGATCGCCAGCGATCTCGGCGATGGCGATATCCGCCTCACGGTCTGGCAGAATCTATTGATCTCAGGCGTGCGCGACGAGAATGTGGGGTTGGCCGTTGCCGCCATCGAAGCGATTGGACTGGCGGTCACGGCATCGCAAATCCGCGCCGGGCTGATCGCCTGCACCGGTAACGCCGGCTGCAAGTTCGCGGCATCCGACACCAAGCGCCACGCCGCCGCGATCGGCGACTGGTGCGAGCCGCGGGTGCCGGTCGACACACCGCTCAACATCCATCTCACCGGCTGCCATCATTCCTGCGCGCAACACTACATCAGCGATATCGGGCTGATCGCCGCGAAAGTCCCCGTTGGTGAGGCCGACGACACCGTCGAGGGCTATCATTTGTTCGCCGGCGGCGGGTTCGGTCCAAATGCCGATCTCGGGCAGGAGATTTACCACGACCTCAAGGCCGAAGACGCGCCGAAGACGGTCGAAAGACTGCTGAAGGCCTATTTGGCCCACCGACTGTCTTCGGAAGAAACGTTCCTGACGTTTGCGCGCCGCCACGACGGCGAAACACTGCGCAGGCTCGCCGACGCCGAGGTTTCCACATGAACCAGATGACACCTCCGCCGAAAATCGAAATTATTCCCTCCAGCGCACCGTTTTCCGAGGCGCAGCGCTCCTGGCTGAATGGCTTTTTCGCCGGGCTGCTCTCGACCGACGGCCCGGCGCCGCTTTCGGCGGGGCAGGGCGCTGCTGTTTTGCGAGGCCCCGCCGGCGATGGCGACGACGGCGAAGCGCCCTGGCATGACCAGACCGTGCCGATTGCCGAGCGCATGAAGCTCGCGCAAGGCCGCCCCCTGCGCCGGCGCATGATGGCGGCGATGGCGCAGCAGGATTGCGGCCAGTGCGGCTACAATTGCAACGACTATTCGGAGGCGATCGCGAGCCGAGCGGAGGCGCGTCTCAATCTCTGCGTCCCCGGCGGCAAGGAAACCGCCCGGATGCTGAAGGTGCTGCACGAGGAACTGGAGAAGGCGCCCGCAACCACGCCAAGCCCCGCGCTCGGGCCAGTCACCGCGACGCCGGCGATCACGGCGGAGCCCGGCCGCTCGCGCGACAATCCGGTCGCGGCGACATTCCTGTCGCGCCGCCTGCTGAACAAGAAAGGATCGGAAAAGGAAACATGGCACGTCGATTTCGACCTCAGCGGCTGCGGTCTCGATTATGTCGTCGGCGACTCCTTCGGAATTTTCGCCAGCAACGACCTCGGCCATGTCGATCAAATCATTGCCCTGCTCGGCGCACTGCATACCACCGAAGTGAGGGGCAAGACATTACGCGAGGTCTTGACATCGGACGTTTCGCTGGCGCCCGCGCCGGACTCGCTGTTCGAACTGATCTCGTTCATCACCGGCGGCGCGCAGCGCGAAAAAGCGCGCGCGCTGGCGCAGGGCGAGGATCCCGACGGCGATGCCGCGACGCTTGACGTGATGGCGGCGCTGCAAAAGTTCTCCGGCGTTCGTCCGCATCCCGAAGCCTTCGTCGAAGCGCTGGAGCCGCTGCAGCCGCGGCTCTATTCGATCTCGTCGTCGCACAACGCCACCCCCGGCAAGCTGTCGCTGACGGTCGATTGCGTGCGCTACATGATCGGCAAGCGCAGGCGCCTGGGATTAGCCTCGACATTCCTGGCCGAACGCATCCAGCCGGGCGACGCCGTGACGGCCTATGTCCAGAAGGCCCATGGCTTCGCGCTGCCTCAGGATCCCAAAACGCCGATCATCATGATCGGGCCGGGCACCGGCATAGCCCCGTTCCGCGCGTTCCTGCTTGACCGCAAGGCGACCGGCGCGGCCGGCAAGAACTGGCTGTTCTTCGGCCATCAGCGCAGCGACTGCGATTTCTTCTATTCCGACGAGTTGAATGCCATGAAGACATCAGGCCTGCTGACGCGGATGTCGCTGGCGTGGTCGCGCGACGGTGACAAGAAATTCTACGTGCAGGACCGCATGCGCGAAGTCGGCCGCGAGTTATGGGCGTGGCTGGCGGAGGGCGCAAATGTTTACGTCTGCGGTGACGCCAAGCGAATGGCGAAAGATGTCGAACGCGCACTAGTGGACATTGTCGCGCAGTGCGGCGCGCGAAGCACCGACGAGGCGGTGCTGTTCGTCGGGGAACTCAAGAGGAAGGGACGGTTCCAGCAAGACGTGTATTGAGGGAGCCGGAACCGGTTCCAATCAACTTCAAGGTTTGACGAATAAAATTCTCGTCGGACTCCCCCCGCAGAGAATTTTTGACTCCGAGCGGGGGCCGCCGAAGCGTCGGTATTGCTATTTCCAGGTTCGGGCTTGCATCCAATCGCGAACGGCATTCCATTGCCGCCGATGCTGCGTTGGAGATCGACCATGCGGGAACTATCGGCGGAAGCCCGCCTGCACTTCTACGCGCGTTCCCTTTCGCGGCGAACCGGCGCGGGATTTCATGCGGCCGCGCTCTACGGCGCATTCGCGTTCATCGCGGCCGTGGTATTCGGCACGCTCTCGGTTCATCCGTTCTGAGATTGCAGAGACTGTAGGGTAGGCAAAGGCGCGCGGCACCATACCCCCCATGCTTACGCTTGGCCTACCCTACGATTTTATGATCTGGTTCACCTTGAACGGCGCCACGCCAATGCCGGCGTCCTTCAACGCCTGGCGGACGCCGCGGGCGATATCGACCGCGCCAGGCGTATCGCCGTGAATGCACACGGTATCGGTGCGCATTTTTATCACCTTGCCCGTCGCCGAAATCACCGCGCCGTCCTGCACCATTCGCACCACGCGCTGCGCGATCGCCTTGGCGTCGTGCAGCACCGCGCCGGGCTTCTTGCGCGACACCAGCGAACCATCGTCCTCATAAGCGCGGTCGGCGAACACCTCATGCACCATCGGCAGGTTGGCGGCTTCGCCGGCCTGCACAAGCTTCGAATTGGCGAGCACCACAAAGACCAGGTTGGGGTCAACCGCCCTGATGGCGGAGGCGATGGCCTTCGCGGTCATGTCGTCGTCGCAGGCGACGTTGGAAAGCGCGCCATGGGCCTTGACGTGGGTGACTTTGTGGCCGGCCGCCGTCGCGATCGCTTGCAACGCGCCAATCTGATAGGCGACGAGGTTTTCGATCTCGGAGGCCTTCAGGCCTGGAACCGGCCGGCGCCCGAAACCGTGCAAATCACGGTAGCCGGGGTGGGCGCCGACGCTGACGCCGCGCGCCTTCGCCAACTCCACGGTCCTGCGCATGATGTCGGCATCGCCGGCGTGAAAACCGCAGGCGACGTTGACCGAGGTGGCGAGTTCGATCATGGCGGCATCATTGCCCATTTCCCATGGGCCAAAACTCTCGCCGAGATCGCAATTGAGATCGATGGTCGTCATGTCCGTCCCCTTGCGCGAGTGGAGCTCTGATTAGCCCCTTCAGTCAGTCCTGCGTCACCGCGTCGGCCGACGGCGTCTGCCAAGTCCTGGCGTCCACGGCGCTAACGGCGCTGCCTGCGACGTTAGCATCTCTTAGCGCTTCGATGTTGAGATCAAAATTGTCGATTCCACGCAGCCGATCAGGCAGGGCGCGCAGCAATTGCGCGAATTTCCGCGCCTCCGTTTGCGCTTCCTCCATGCTGACCGCTTTGAACCGAAACGCCTTGCCCGCCGGAATTTGCGCGAACCTGCCGAGATCCGCTGAGATCACGGTCGCGATCTTGGGATAGCCGCCGCTGGTGCCGCGGTCCGGCATCAGCACGATGGGCGCACCATTGCCGGGCACCTGGATGCTGCCATCAACGGTACCGTCGGACACGATGTTATGCCCGTGCAGATGTCCTATCACCGGACCTTCGAGCCGGTAGCCCATGCGATCGGAGGTCGCCGATATCTTCCACTCGTTGTCCAGAAAGAAAGCCTTGGCGTCCGCGCCAAACTCGTCGTCCTGTGGGCCCAGCAGCAGGCGGATCGGCCCCTCCGCGAGAGGGGGAAGATCGATCCGGCGCTCTGCCGCGCCGCTTGCCGCGCGCGTCTGTAATTCGTCACCCGCCTGCAGCGGGCGCGGATAGGGACTGCCGAGGCCGGCTCGCGCATTCACCGCAAGGCTGCCGAAGACCGGCTCGCCCGCAATCCTGCCTTCGATCGCGAGGTAACTGAACGAACCGCCGCGCGCAAAACCCAGCGTCAGGGTCTCGCCATCCGCCAGCATCATCGACGTATCCGGGGCAACCGCGCGCCCCGCGATGTCAGCATTGCGGGATGCTCCTGCAAATCCGACGCGCACCGGGCCTTCGCCGGCCGTGAACGCGGCGCCGAACGGGCCGATTTCAATGGCAGCGGCGAAGGGCGCGTTTCCGACCAGGGTGTTCGCCGCCGCAAGCGCAAGCCGGTCCATGGCGCCGCTAGGAGTCAGACCGTAGCGCTGGGCGCCGTGGCGGCCGCCGTCCTGCACGGAACTCGCCGGCCCAATGGTTGAGATGACGAGCTTGCTCATGAGGCGATCAGTTCGGCGACGACCTCGCCAGCTTCCGCTGCGCGGTCCTGCTCCGCGAACGTCCTGGCGTCGACCCGGGAAAACGTCACGCGGTCGCCGGGCTCCAGCAGAAAGGTCGGGTCGCGATGCAACTGGTAGGTTCGGACCGCGGTCCGTCCCAATAGATGCCAGCCGCTTGGGCCGGCCAGACATTGAATGCCCGCCTGCACGCCGCCGATCGAGACCGTGCCGGCCGGCGTCAATAACCGCGGATCATGCCGCCGCGGCATATGCAGGAACTTGTCGAGGCCACTGAGATAGGACCAACCCGGCGTAAATCCGATCATGGCGACCCGGTAGTCGCCGGCAACATGTCGCGCCACGATGTCGTCCGCAGTGGTTTTGAGGATTTTGGCGACATCCTCGAGATCGACGCCATGCTCGCCGCCATAGGTCACGGGAATCCGCCAGCGCCGCGTCTTTGCCGTCGGCGGAACCGGGAGTCGCGCGAGAGCGACCAACTTTTCGCCCAGCGTATCGAAATCGATCCTCTCGGGATCGTAATGCACCAGCAGCGACCGATAGGTCGGCACCGTCTCGGTCACGCCGGCGACCGGCTCATTCGCCAGGATGCGATCGAGCGCCAGCACCCGCTGGTTTGCGGCGTCATCGATATTGCGGCTGAATTCGACCGTGATGGCACTGTCGCCACTGGGCAGAATACGGGGCGGGGAGAGCGGCGCGGCCATGGCCTCATGTACTCTTCGGATCGCGTGTTTTTCGCGCAATATGTCGCGCTTGTCACGCTGCGATCGGCGCCGCGCCCTTGACGCGATGCCCGCGTGCCGCAAGATGCATTGGCCCGATCATTCCCTTTGCCGGAGTTCCGTTTTCGATGTCCCTGACTTCAGAGGCGATCAAGACCCTTTCCCGTGTGTCCACCGCCACCATCACCACAGTCCTGCTCAGAAAAGGCCTGCGAAACGTCTGGATGCGGGGCTCCCGTCCGCTGCGGCCTGGACAACCGCGGCTGGTCGGGCCGGCCTTTACGCTGCGCTTCGTGCCGGCGCGGGAGGATCTGGCCACGCCGGAATCCTGGTCGGCGCCGATTTCAACTCGGACCGCGATCGAGGCCATGCCGGAAGGCTGCATCGCCGTGGTCGACGCCATGGGCGTCACCGATGCCGGCATTTTTGGCGATATTCTCTGCGCCCGCATGGTCAAGCGCGGGGTCGCAGCCCTGGTCACCGACGGTGTCGTGCGCGATCTCGAGGGCGTGCTCGGTACCGGCCTGCCGGTGTGGTGCGACGGTTACGCGGCGCCGCCTTCGGTCGCAGGCCTGACCTTCGTCGGCTGGGGCGAGCCGATCGGGTGCGGCGGCGTGGCGATCTTCCCCAACGACATCATCGTCGCCGACCAGGACGGTGCGGTGGTCATCCCGCAGGCGTTTCTCGATCTCATCCTGGCCGAAGGGGCCGAGCAGGAGCGAATGGAAGCCTGGATCGTCGAGCAGGTGAATGCCGGCGCGGTGCTGCCGGGTCTCTATCCCATGAATGCCGAAACCAAGGCGCGCTACGCGGCTTCGAAGAAGTAATCAGGACGTCGCGACACGACGTCCGTTATGACAGGAGGAACCCCATGGATATCCATCTCGCCGGTTCCCGGCCGACCCGCCGCGCGCCGAAGGAGTATTTCACCGGCACGGTCTGGCAGGATCCGATCATCGCGACCCACATGCCTGCACGCCTGGTCGCAAACCGGGTGGCGTTCGAGCCGGGGGCCCGGACCGCATGGCATACCCATCCGCTGGGCCAGACGCTCTACGTCGTCTCGGGAGTGGGACGGGTTCAGACCAAAGGCGGCCCGGTGCGCGAGATCCGCCCGGGCGACGTTGTCTGGATTCCGCCCGGCGAAAAGCACTGGCATGGCGGCGCCCCGACCACCGGCGTGGTCCACATCGCGATGCAGGAATCTCTGGATGGAGACCACGTGACCTGGATGGAGCAGGTGACCGACGCCGAATATGCCGCAGCGGTCGGATAGCGCCGTTACCCGCAATCGATCGGCGCGCCAGAATGGATTATTCGCAATATCGCCTGCCGGCTCGGCGGCTATGTCCGGCGACTTGTGGAGAGCCTGGTCGAAGATATCAGGCGGAACAGCTAGGTCTCGGCGCCATCCTTGCTGACCGATTTCGCTGCCGCGCCGCGTCCGGCCATTTCGGCTCTGAGCGCCTCGAATCGCCGCCTGGCCTCGCTCTCGCGGTCGTCCACGAACTTGACGGCGGCATCCCCCGACATTGGGCCGGTGGGAATCGGGTTGGAATTCTCGCCGATGGTCTCATCGACGTAATACTCGCCACTGTCCTCGCGGCGGACCGTCCATTTGAAACGGATGGCCGCCATCGGTCCTGGCCCGACCCTGTAATAACCGTCTGCGGCGCTCCGCTCCGGCGCGAGCGGCGTGCCTTCAATCGCCGGCTTTTCCGGCCCCCGATGGGATTCGGGGTGATCGAGGATGCTGGCAATGGCCGCCAGCGCGTTGTCGGTGGGATCGCTTTGGCTCAAAATTCAGCCCTCCAGATATCGCGCGGTCAGCCGCAAAATGGGGTCGCCAGCTGACGCCGATATCGATTCCTGGCCCGCGAATACGGCTGAGTTTTGTCGGCTACGCGCAAATCGGCGGCAATTTGTTCTTCCAGGGGCGCTCCTGCTCGAGTTGGGCGGCCAGGCGGAATAACGTGGCCTCGTCGCCGAAGCGTGCGGAGAACATCATGCCGAGCGGCAATCCAGCCCGATTCCAGGCCAGCGGCACCGACATCGAGGGCTGGCCGGACATGTTGAACATGGCGGTCGCAGGTATATAGCGCCGCAGAATCGGCGGGATATGCGACAGGTCCTGCGCCATGGTGTTGAGTTCGCCAATGCGCAAGGGAGGCAAGCAAAGCGTCGGGCACAGGAACACATCGCAGGTCGCGAAAAACGCTGCCAGCGCGCGCGAAATCTGGAACGCACTGGACTGCGCGGCGACGTAGTCTGTCGCGGTAGCCTTTTGCGCGTTGTGGGCGCTTGCAAGCGTCAAGACCTCGAAATCGCGGTCCGTCATCGCCCGGCCAAAACGCCGCTCGGCGAATCGCACGTTCAGCGCCGTGTTGGCGGCCACGATCGTCGACATCACCGCCGCCGGATCGGCGGCGAGGGGAGGCGCACGCTCCTCGACACGGTGGCCGAGTGCGGCCAACAGGGCCGCGATCTCCCGCGTTGCTGCCGCGATTTCGGGATCGATGGCGTCGCCATAGGGGGACTTGTCGGTAAAGGCGATACGCAAGCTGCCGGGATCGCGTCCGACCTCCTCGAGGTACGGCCGCTCCGGCGGCGGCGCTACGTAGGGGCTTGACGGTTCAGGTCCTTGGATCGCGTCCAGCATCGCTGCGCTGTCGCGCACGCTGATACTCACAACATGACCGCAGGAAAAGCCGCCCCAGCCTTCGCCGCGATCGGGACCGATCGGCGTTCGCGCGCGGGTCGGTTTCAATCCGAACACGCCGGAGGCGGAAGCTGGAATGCGGATCGAACCACCGCCGTCGCTGGCGTGGGAAACCGGAAGGATGCGCGCGGCGACAGCCGCCCCCGCGCCGCCGGACGAGCCGCCCGACGAGTGCGCCAGATTCCAGGGATTTCGGGTTGGACCGAACAGGCGAGACTCGGTGGTCGGCATCAGGCCGAATTCCGGACTTGCGCTCTTTCCGAAGATCGTCACGCCGGTATTGAGGAAGCGCTGGGCGAGGGTGCCGGTATGATCGGCGACATCGTCCATGTAGGCGCTCGCGCCGAAGGTCGTGCGCGTACCCTGAAGAATATCCAGATCCTTCAGCAGGAACGGCACGCCGGCGAAGGGGCCATCCGGAAGGCCCTTGTCGATTTGCCGCACCGCATAATCGTAGTGCTTCACCACCACCGCGTTGATATCCGGATCGACCTTGGCGGTACGGGCGATCGCCTCGTCCAGCAATTCTCTGGGACTGACCTGTTTTTTCCGGACGAGCTCGGCAAGACCCAGCCCGTCGTAGCTGCCGTATTCCCTGAAGGCCATATGGATACCCGCGGTGCTGAAGCACGAAACCGGTCAAGTCATCGGCGAAATCAACCGAGCACGTCCTGATTGATGACATTCTGCCTGATGGGTTCGCCGTCGAGCGCGCTCAGGATATTGCGCGCGGTTTGCTCGCTCATCCGATCGACGGCCTCCCGCGTAACTCCCGCCACGTGCGGGGCCATAATGACATTGGGAAGCGCAAACAGCTGATGGCCCGACGGCGGCGGCTCCTGCTCGAAAACGTCGAGGCCGGCGCCGGCAAGCCTGCCCGACACCAGCGCACCATGCAGCGCCACCTCGTCGACAATGCCCCCGCGCGCGGTATTGATCAGATAGGCCGTGGGCTTCATGCGCCCCAAACGCGCCGCATTGAACATCCCGATTGTCTCCGGCGTCTTTGGGCAGTGAACGCTGACGAAATCGGCGCGAGGCAGCGCCGCATCGAGATCGCCGACCGGCTCGCAGCCCGCCGCCTTGATCTCTGCGGCGGACTTGTAGGGATCATAGATCAGGACGTTCATTTCCATGGCGAGGCAGCGCTTGGCAGTGCGGGTGCCGATGCGGCCGAAGCCGACGATAAGAACCGTCTTGCCGAAGAGGTCGTAGGGCAGCTTGCCGAGGCGGTGACTCCAATTGCCGTCCTTGACGATGGAATGCATTTCCACGGCGCGTTTGGCCAGCGTCAGCATCATGAACATCGCCTGTTCCGCGACCGACGGAGAATTGGCGGTGCCCGCCACCATCAGCGGGATATTGCGGCGGCTCAAGGCGGGGACATCGACGGCGTCGTAGCCGACGCCGATCCGGGTCACCACCTTCATGTCCCTTGAAGCCTCGAGCTCAGGTTCGCCGAAGCGTGTGCCGCCGAGGGCTACACCATGAACCGGCGCCTGCGCCTTGAGCATGGTCTCGAAATCCTTGGCGGAAATCATATTGGGAAACTCGACGATCTCGATGTCGTCTCGCTCCCTCAGCAGCGCCCGTCCTGGCTGCGACATCGATTCGGTGACAAATATTTTCTTCTTGTTGGACGCCATTCCCTTTTCCCTGCCCAGCCCCTTGGCGTTTTCTCGTTGCGCGACCGTCAAATGACGGCGCCGGTGCCCTCGTTTAGCAGGTGCATATTGTTGAGGTCCACTGCCAATCGAAGCGGCTGGCCGTCGCGTGCGCCGGCGTTGGGATTGACCCGCCCGCAAACCTGGGCGCCCTCGAGCGTAAAATAGATCAGCGTCTCCATCCCCATCGGTTCGGTGACATCGAGCACGGCGTCGAAGGCTTCCACGCCCGGCTCGGGGTGCAGCCTGGCTTCGGCGATATGCTCCGGCCGTATGCCCAGCAACAATTTCTCGTCACGCGTCACTTTCTGATATCGCGCTGCGCGAGCCGGCGGCAGCGGGAAGGCGATACGGTCGGTCAGCCGGATGTTCAGCTTGCCGCCGACGTCCTCCAGCCGGCAGGGCACGAAATTCATCGCGGGCGAGCCGATGAAGCCCGCGACAAACCGCGTCGCCGGGTTGTGATAGAGATCGTTGGGCGTGCCGATCTGCTCGATGCGGCCGTGGTTCATGACCACTACCCGGTCGGCAAGCGTCATCGCCTCGACCTGATCGTGGGTGACGTAAACCGTCGTGGTGCGGACTTTCTGGTGCACCTTCTTGATTTCGATCCGCATCTGCACCCGAAGCTTGGCATCGAGGTTGGAGAGCGGTTCGTCGAACAGAAAGACCTTGGGGTTGCGGACGATGGCGCGGCCCATCGCAACGCGCTGGCGCTGGCCGCCCGACAATTGCTTCGGCTTGCGGTCGACCAGTTCGACGATATCCAGCATGCGCGCGGCCTCGGTGACCCGGCTCTTGATCTCGGCTTTGGGGAAATGCTTCAGCCGCAGCCCGAACGACATGTTCTCCGCGACGGTCATATGCGGATAAAGCGCGTAGTTCTGGAACACCATCGCGATGTCGCGGTCCTTTGGCGGCACGTCATTGACGACGTCACCCCCGATCATGATGTCGCCATCGGTGATATCCTCCAGCCCCGCGATCATCCGCAGCGTGGTCGATTTTCCGCAGCCCGATGGACCCACCAGCACGACAAATTCATGGTCGGCGATGTCGAGATCGATGCCGCGCACCGCCTCGACGTCGTCATAACGCTTGATCACCTTGCGCAACGTAACGTCAGCCATGAGCATCAACCCTTTGTGGCGCCGGCGGTCAGGCCGGCGATGTAGTAGTCCATCAGG
>DATANB010000057.1:0-7399 GCA_036266415.1 Bradyrhizobium sp.
TTTTGCGGAGGCACCCCCACCCCAGCCCTCCCCCGCAAGCGGGAGAGGGAGAAGAAACCCGGACCGCTAGCGACGCTTCACCGCTGCGCCGCGATCACTTCCTTGACCAACCGCCCGAGGCCGCGAATATCGCCGGTCGGATCGGCGGAGTCGCCGAGACGAACGATAACGAGATGCTGCGATGGTATGATTACGATGCGCTGGCCGAGATCGCCAGAGGCAAAAAAGGCGTCGCGCGGAATCCCTAGCCTGACGCGTCCTCTCGCATTTTCGTGTTCACTGCGATTGGTCCAGAAGCCGGCGCCATAGTCGGTGTCGAGCGTGGCGGAGGCTGAAAAATCCACCCAATCATCCTGCAGAATGCGCCGACCGCCGACCACCCCGTCATTCAGATAGAGTAATCCAAATCGCGCCCAATCCCTGGCGCTCGCCAACATATAGGTTGATCCCTGCAGGGTGCCGACACCGTCGAATTCCAGTGTCACGTTGCGCATCCCCAGCGGGTTGAACAGCTCGCGCCACGCGAACGCCAGCGTCTGCTCGGGACCGCCGACGGCGTCGCGGATAATCCGCGCGAGCAACTGGGTGGTCGGACTGGAGTAGGCCCACCGTTTCCCCGGCGGGGCGATCACCGCGGCCTTCACGGCGAATTCGGCCATGTCGTTGTGCAAATAGACCATCTGGCTTGAGGGATCGAAGCCGCTGTTGGTTTCATCGAGCGCAAGACCCGTGGTCATCCGCATCAGGTGCTCGACGTCGATCTCGTGGCGCGGGTCGGACGCCGCCCGCCATTCCGGTATCGGCGCCGGAAACGACGGCGTCACAACCCCTTGCTGGGTTAGAATTCCGATCAACGCATTAATCACCGACTTGGTCATGGAGAAGCCGAGTAGCTGCGTATCGACGCCGATGCCGTCGGCATAGCGCTCGGCGATTACCCGACCGTCATGCACCACGACGACCGCCTTGGTTCTGCGGAATGGCGGCGCCGCCGGCTCCTCGAATGCGTGATCGAGCGCGGCCTTCAGGGCGGAATCGGCCGGCTCTACCACGGCCGGACCGGCGATTTCTTCGAGCAGTGGCGGACTCTTCGGCGTCCTCAACGCGGCGATATCGCTTCTGAGCAGATAGGGCTGTTTGGATCCGTGCAGCAACACGCAGCCAAACCCCTCGTGAAAAGCCGCATGACTGCTGAATGACCCTGCCAGTGACGCATCGACGCTTTGTGCCGTGCGATCGACACGATAACTCAGCGCCCATCTCAACCGGCGGATGCCGGCCCGATCGGTGGTCTCCGAGAAGACCGTTTGCGGATCGAGCCCCGAGACAAAGCTTTTCGAGCAGACATTGTGAGCGACATATCCGGTCGCGACGCGAATGGCCCGATCGGGCCTGAAGATGACGGCCGCCACCATGGCTACCAGGAATGCGGTCGAGATCAGCACGCCTGCGACAAGCTTTCGCGATACCACCAACTTCTCCCCGCGCCCTGTCGGCAGCCGTGCCAGGTGTCTTTAGCGCGACTTCCGGGTCTCGCCAACGGAAGGCAGCGCCATCACGCTGACGCCAGGCGGCGGCACGTCATCGTCGGGCACGAAGAAATCCGACATCAGCGTCACCTTGGGATCGACGCGGTAACGCTCGAAGTCGCGAACGCCGCTGGCATAGAGCACCTTGTCGTCGATGCAGAACTGGCCGGTGAACTCGCGCGACGGTTTTGTGAAGATGACATAGGCCGCCTCGCCCATGATCTCGGGCGTGCGGCTCGCGCGCATCATGGCGTCGCCGCCCAGAAGATTGCCGACCGCGGCGGTGGCGATGGTGGTGCGCGGCCACAGCGCATTGACCGCGACGCCTGCGGTCTTCAATTCGGCGGACAGACCGAGCACGCACATGCTCATCCCGAACTTCGCCATGGTGTAGGCCGTGGAATGCTCGAACCATTTCGCCTTCATGTCGAGCGGCGGGGAAAGCATCAGAATATGCGGATTTTCGGCCTTCTTCAGATGCGGAATGCAATATTTCGACACCATGAAGGTGCCGCGGGTATTGATGCCCATCATCAGATCGAACCGCTTCATGTCGGTCGCCTGAGAATTGGTCAGGCTGATGGCGCTGGCGTTGTTGACGCAGATATCGATGCCGCCGAATTCGCCGACGGTTTTATCGATCGCCGCGATCACCTGCGCTTCCTCGCGGATATCGCAGAGGATCGGCAACGCCTTGCCGCCGGCGGCGGGGATCTCGTCGGCGGCGGTGTAGATGGTACCTTTGAGTTTGGGGTGCGGCTCGGTGGTCTTCGCTGCGATCGCTACATTGGCGCCGTCGCGCGCCGCGCGCAACGCGATCGCAAGCCCGATGCCCCGGCTGGCGCCGGATACGAACAGCGTCTTGCCCTTGAGCGATGTCATCGTCCCTCCCTGCGGCGTTTCGCGCCGATTGTGCTCCGTTTGCCTACTGTCCCGCCGCCTCCGCGCCACGGGTACGCGGATCGGGGGCGCCGAGCAATCCGTTTGCGGTCACCGCGATCGAATTCGCCGAAGTCTGCCCCATCGGCTCGATCACGCGATGGCCCCTGGCCCGCAGCGCAGCCAGCGTGTCCTCGGCGAAACCGCGCTCGATCCGCACCTCATCGGGCAACCATTGATGATGCAGGCGCGGCGCGGCCACCGCGGCCGCGACATCCATCCCGTAATCGAGCACGTTCACGATCACCTGCAGCACCGTGGAGATGATGCGGCTGCCGCCGGGCGAGCCGGTCACCAGAACCGGATCGCCGTCTTTCAGCACGATGGTCGGCGACATCGACGAGAGCGGCCGTTTGCCGGGGCCGGGCAGATTGGCCTCGAATCCCACGAGACCAAAGGCGTTGGACGCGCCCGGCGCCGCGGTAAAATCGTCGAGCTCGTTGTTGAGCAGGACGCCGGTACCCTCGGCGACGAGGCCGACGCCGTAGGGGAAATTCAGCGTATAGGTGTTGCTGACGGCATTGCCGCGGCTGTCGACCACCGAAAAATGCGTGGTGTTGCTGCCCTCACGTGGCGGCGTCGCCGATAGCGCGTCGGTCCACGGCGTCGCGCGTTCGAGATCGATGCTGGCGCGCTGCTTCGCCGCGTAATCCTTTGAGGTCAGGATCGCAACCGGCGCGGTGACGAAGGCGGGATCGCCAAGGTAACGCGCGCGATCCGCATAGGCGCGCTTCATCGCCTCGATCATGACGTGCAGCGATGGCGCGGAGCCCTGCTGCATGTCATGCATCGGAAAACCTTCGAGGATATTCAGCATTTCCAGCAGCACGACGCCGCCGGACGAGGGCTGCGGCATCGAGACGATGTCGTAGCCGCGATAGCTGCCGCGCACGGGCGCGCGAAGCACGGCGGAATAGGATTTCAGGTCGTCCGTCGTCATGATGCCGCCGGCGTCGCGAATTCCGGCTACGAGTTTCTCCGCGACAGGCCCCTCGTAAAATCCGCGCGGTCCCTGTTCGGCAATCGCCGAAAGCGTCGCCGCCAGATCTTTCTGAATCAGGCGATCGCCGTCGCGCAGCGAAGTACCGTCGGCACGGGAGAAGATCTTTGCCGAGGACGGCCAGCGCGCCAGCCGCCGATGGATTTCGGGCAAGGTGTCGGCCATGTCGTCGGCGATGACCACGCCGTCGCGCGCCAGATCGATCGCCGGCTTCAGCAAATCAGCCAGGGTAAAATTGCCTGAGCCGTATTTTTCCAGTGCCAGTGCCAATCCCGCCGGCGTGCCGGGAACACCGATGCTGAGCGCGGAGTCGCGTGATTTTGCGATATCCGGCTTGCCATCGGCGCCGAGGAAAATATCGGGCGTCGTCGCTGCCGGCGCGGTCTCGCGATAGTCGATGGCTATGTCCTCGCCGCGATCCCGTGAGTGGATCACCATAAAACCGCCGCCGCCGATGTTTCCCGCGCGCGGATAGGTCACGGCCATGGCGAAACCGGTCGCGACCGCCGCATCGACCGCATTGCCGCCGCGCCGCAACACATCGGCGCCGATGCGCGCCGCCATCTTCTCCTGCGCGACCACCATGCCGTGTTCGGCGACAACCGCATGAACGGCCGCGGCGGCTGGCGGCACGTAGATGCCACGGCCCGGGTTCTGCGCGGCAGCCGGCACGCAACAGGCGACGGCGAGCACGATGGCCGCAAATATCCGCCGCCGCCCCGCTTTAATAAAGCTCATCGGATTTCCGCCGGGGACTGGCTAGTACACGAGGTGGTCATGGTGAGGAATGCTATATGGGTTCCGCCGCCGAAGGCAAAACGCCTCCTCGTGATGGACAGAAATGCGACGGTTCCGAACTGGCGCCGCCGGACCCGAGGTCAATGCCGGAAATGCCTCACACCCGTGAACACCATGGCGATCCCGGCGTCGTCGGCGGCTTTTATCACCTCATCGTCGCGGATCGAACCGCCGGGCTGAATCACGGCGGTGGCGCCGGCTTCGATTGCGGCCATTAGTCCGTCGGCAAATGGGAAGAAGGCGTCCGACGCCACCACGGAGCCCTTGGTCATCGGAAAAGGCAGCCTTGCTTCGGCGGAGGCGTCCTGCGCCTTGCGCGCGGCGATCCGCGCGGAATCCACCCGGCTCATCTGCCCTGCGCCGATGCCGACGGTGGCGAGATCCCTGGCGTAGACGATCGTATTCGACTTGACATGCTTGGCGACGCGGAACGCGAATTTGAGATCGCGCAGCTCCACTTCCGTCGGCGCACGCGCGGTCACCGTCTTCAGCGTGATGTCATCGACCACGGCGTTGTCACGGCTCTGCACCAGCAAACCGCCGGCCACGGTTTTTGCGGTCAAGCCTGACGCGCGCGGATCGGGCAGGCTGCCCGCGAGCAGCAGACGCAAATTCCTCCGCTTGGCGATGATGGCAATGGCCTCCTCGGTCGCATCCGGCGCGATGATGA
This sequence comes from Bradyrhizobium sp., assembly GCA_036266415.1. Lineage (GTDB taxonomy): Bacteria > Pseudomonadota > Alphaproteobacteria > Rhizobiales > Xanthobacteraceae > Bradyrhizobium. The sequence goes on from DATANB010000057.1 coordinate 4,937, forward strand.
CTTCGGTCAGGATTTCGGTGATGACGCGCGCGGCCTCGGCATCGAGCGTGCGGTTGACGGCGATAATGCCGCCATAAGGCGATTGGGTGTCGCAGGCGAAAGCCTTGCGGTAGGCGCTGACGAGATCGGCGCCCTCGGCGACGCCGCAGGGATTGGCGTGCTTGACGATGACGCAGGCCGCGGTGCGCGCCGGATCGAACTCGGCGATGCATTCATAGGCCGCGTCGGTGTCATTGATGTTATTGTACGACAGTTCCTTGCCCTGCAGTTGACGCGCGGTGGCGACGCCCGGGCGGTAATCGGGCGTGCGGTAGAACGCGGCTGTCTGGTGCGGGTTTTCGCCGTAGCGCAGCATCTGGATCAGTCGGCCGCCGAAGGCACGATAGTCCGGGGCGTCGGTCTTGAGCACAGCTGCAAACCAGTTCGAGATCGCGGCGTCATAGGCGGCGGTGCGGGCATAGGCTTTGGCGGCAAGACGCCGGCGCAGGACAAGCGTGGTCGCGCCCGCGTTGGCGGCAAGTTCGTCGAGCACGGCCTGATAGTCCTGCGCTTCGACGACGACGGCGACATCGTCGTGGTTCTTTGCCGCGGCGCGGATCATCGCGGGGCCGCCGATGTCGATGTTCTCGATGCACTCCTCAAACCCGCCGCCTTTGTCGACGGTGGCCTCGAACGGATAGAGGTTGACCACCAAAAGATCGATCGGCGCGATGCCGTGGTTCTTCATCGCCTGCGCATGTTCGGCGTTGTCGCGGATCGCGAGAAGCCCGCCATGTACCTTGGGGTGAAGGGTTTTGACCCTGCCATCCATCATTTCCGGAAATCCGGTCAGTTCCGAAACATCCCTGACCTTCAGTCCGGCCGCGGAAATCGCCTTGGCGGTGCCGCCGGTGGAGACCAGCTCGATGCCTCGGCCGGCGAGCGCACGGGCGAATTCGATCAGTCCGGTTTTGTCGGAAACTGACAACAGGGCGCGGGTTACGCGGCGCGGATGGTCGGTCATGGGCAAGATCCTCTGTTAAAGGTGCTTTTGCCCAGGCGCGCGGCAGACATTCTCGCGCTTCCCGATGGTGCTCCATCCAAAGTCGCCAGTCGCGCGAGCGACGGGTGGTTAGCAGCTTTCGACGACGTTCACAACGGCCGGAAATGGCCGCCTCCACATCTTGAGAGACATTTTACTCCAGCGGCAATTCCGGTTCGCGGCGCGCGCTGCGTTTGGCCACGGTCGCCGAAGCCGACGTCGTCGAGCGCACAAAGCTCCAGCGGATCGAGGGTGCGTGGCGCGAGTCCTGACGGATCACGATCTGGGCGGTACGGCGGGGGCCGTCGTTTCCGGCCAGGAACACGCTGTCTTCGAGCTCGACCTTGTCGTCGAGCGCCTCGAAGGTCCAGACGTCGCGGTTCGGCAGCACCAGCATCACGCCGCGGGCGTCGCTGAGCCGGCTCGCCTTTACCGCCGGATGCAGATGAAAACGCACCGCGTAGTCGGTCTCGCTACCCCTGATCCGGGCACCCGGTGCCGGCGACACGCTATCCTCGCCGTCGAGCCGGGAGCCGTCATGGGCGATCATCAGGACCCGGCGATGCACCACGCCGAACTGCGCCAGGTAGCCGTCATGCGATGTGGTCAGCAGCACGCCGTTGCCGATCACCTCGCGATAGCTTTCCACCTCGACCGGGCCGCTGACGACAGGGGCGCCCTGCAACAGCCGCTTCATCGCCGATAGCTCGACGAACTGGCAGGACGACGTATCGTGATAGGTCAGCGTTGAATGCGCCGCGGTGCTGCGAGCGAAGGCGCGCCAGTTGTCGCGGCTTGTTGAGGGCGTGCCGCAATTGATGACGATCCGGCTCGGCCCCGACGACAATTCAAACGACAGGCAGCCGGCGTGGGCTTCGTGACTGACGCTCGGCGGTGGCGGCGGGCCGGTGTCCATGATGACGGTCATCCCGCCGGCATCGAGCCGCTGAAAACCGCTGTGCGGCATACTCGCCATCGGCACGCCATGGGTATCGTCATAGGCGAGCAGCGTCGCCAGCAGATCGGATGGCGCGCTACTCATGCCGTTGAACAGCGCGAAGCTGCCGTCGCCGTGGCGGAAGAAGCGCAGCATCGGCATCATGCGGTCGATCGCGTTCAACAGCGCCGGCGGCGGCGCGATGTTGCGGGCCGCGAAGGTCTGCCGCAGTGGCAGCAGGTCGATCAATAATTCGATCAGCGCGCCGGGATTGCGCGAGATGTGGCCGCCATCGGGGAGGATTTGCCGCTGCAGTTCGTCGGACAACTTGCGCGTGGCGGTGCGGATGTGCCGGCCCTGGTTGGCGAGGCAGAGCGAGGCATAGCACAGCGCCATCAGCACCTGCAGCCGCGATATCCCGTCAATGTCCAGTATCGTGTAGCGCAGATAGCGGATTTCGCGCGTCAGCCCGCGCAAATAGCGCCGGTAGAATTTGCCGTCGGTA
>DATANB010000058.1:0-25069 GCA_036266415.1 Bradyrhizobium sp.
TGGAGCTCGCGTCGCGGAAACCATCTTGGCCAGCGGTCCAAACCGACCGCACCAACAGGCCGGACATATGGATGCAAGCGATCCGATCAGACCCCGAAAAAACTCTTGCGGCACGGGGGCCGTCCACATATGGGTCCCGGCGTGCGCCGGGACGACATCGCAGGGAGTCTTGACTCTCTCTGTCCAAATCCCGACAAAGCCCTCGCCGCCCTGCAAAATTCCCCGAGGAAATCCCGATGTCGCTGCCCGCCCTGGAATCCACCATCAACGCCGCGTTCGATGCCCGCGACGGCATCTCGAGCGCGACCCGGGGCGAAGTCCGCGACGCCGTCGATTCCGCGCTCGATCTGCTCGACAAGGGCGAGGCACGCGTGGCCGAGCGCGAGGCGAGCGGCAAGTGGCGGGTCAATCAGTGGCTGAAGAAGGCGGTGCTGCTGTCGTTTCGCCTCAACGACATGAGCGCGATTTCCGGTGGCCCGGGCAAGGCATCGTGGTGGGACAAGGTGCCGTCGAAGTTCGATGGCTGGGGGGAAAACCGGTTTCGCGACGCCGGCTTTCGCGCGGTGCCGGGCGCCATCGTCCGCCGCTCGGCCTTCATCGCCAGAAACGTCGTGCTGATGCCGTCCTTCGTCAATCTCGGCGCCTATGTCGATGAGAGCACCATGATCGACACCTGGTCCACGGTCGGCTCCTGCGCCCAGATCGGCAAGCGGGTGCACATTTCCGGCGGGGTGGGCATCGGCGGCGTGCTGGAGCCGCTGCAGGCCGAGCCGGTGATTATCGAGGACGATTGCTTCATCGGCGCGCGAAGCGAAGTCGCTGAGGGCGTGATCGTGCGCAAGGGCGCGGTGCTGGCGATGGGCGTGTTCCTCGGCGCCTCGACCAAGATCGTCGACCGCGACAGCGGCGAAACCTTCATCGGCGAAGTCCCGGAATATGCCGTGGTGGTGCCGGGAACCTTGCCGGCGCGAGCGCTGAAGAACGGCCAGCCCGGCCCGTCCACCGCCTGCGCCGTCATCGTCAAGCGCGTCGACGAGCGCACCCGCGCCAAGACCAGCATCAACGAGCTTTTGCGGGATTGAACCGAACTGGCCGCGCGGCGAGCCCGCCACGTTGCCCGCGTCATCTGCGCGGGGGACCGGCAAGGCGAGCTGGAATTTGTCCCGCACGGTGCTGGCCCCTCGCCCGGACCTCATGTTAAGCGGGGGCATGACTGATGCCCTTTCCATCGCCCGCGATCTCCTCCGCTGCCGCTCGGTAACTCCGGCCGATGCCGGCGCGCTCGGCGTTCTCGAAAATATCCTTAAAGGCGCCGGCTTCGAGGTGCATCGGGTCACCTTCGGCGAGCCCGGCACCGCCGATGTCGACAACCTCTATGCCCGTATCGGCAACAGTGCTCCGCATATCACCTTTGCCGGACATACCGACGTGGTGCCGCCGGGCGACGAGAGCGCATGGACCCATGGCGCGTTCGCCGGCGAGGTCAGGGATGGCCTGCTCTACGGCCGCGGCGCCGTCGACATGAAGGGCGGCATCGCCTGCAGCGTCGCGGCGGTGCTGCAATATCTGGCCGACAATGGCGGCAAGCCAAAAGGCTCGATCTCGTTTTTGATCACCGGCGACGAAGAGGACATTTCCGTCAACGGCACCGTCAAGCTGCTGCAATGGGTGGCTGCGCGCGGCGAGAAATTCGACCATTGCGTGCTGGGCGAGCCCAGCAATGTCGAGGTGCTCGGCGATTGCATCAAGGTCGGGCGCCGCGGCTCGCAGTCCGGCACGCTTTACGTCGACGGCGTGCAGGGCCATGTCGCTTATCCGCACCGGGCAGCGAATCCGGTGCCGGACATTTCACGATTGATCGTGGCGCTCAGCGACGAGCCGCTCGATCATGGCAGCGCGCAATTCCAGGCCTCGAACCTCGAATTCACCTCGGTCGATGTCGGCAACCCCGCCAGCAATGTCATCCCCGGCCAGGCGCGCGCGAAATTCAACATCCGCTTCAACGATCACCACACCCAGGAGACGCTGCGGATCCTGGTCGAGCTGCGCATGCTAAAAGCGGCCGGCAACCGAATCCGCGCCCGCATCGTTTGGGAACCTTCCAACGCCAACGTGTTCGTGACAAAACCCGGCGCCTTTACCGACCTCGCGGTCGCGGCGATCGAAGCGATCACGGGCCGCCGGCCGGAACTCTCCACCTCCGGCGGCACCTCGGATGCGCGCTTTATCGCGAGCTATTGTCCTGTGATCGAGTTCGGGCTGGTCGGCCAGACCATGCACCAGGTCGACGAGCGCACGCCGGTCGCCGACCTCGAGAAGCTGACGAAAATCTATCGCGGCATCCTGGATCGGTATTTCGGGTGAACGCGCGCAACCGTCATTCCGGGACACGCGCCTTCGCGTGGACCTCAGATGTGCAATTGCACATCGGGGAATCTGGAGGTTATCGGCGCGAGATTCCGGGTTCGCGCTTGCGCGCGCCCCGGAATGACGGATGAGCTCAATACTCCACCCGCACCAGATAGAGCCCGTCCGGCGGGGCGACCGGGCCGCAGGCGGCGCGGTCTCGCGCGGCCAGCGCCGCGGCAAGATCGTCGGCGCTCCAGCGGCCCTCGCCGACCCACACCAGCGAGCCCACCATCGAGCGCACCTGGCTGTGCAAGAATGAGCGCGCCGAGGTCATGATGTGGACGGCGTCGCCGTCTCTCACGACTTCGAGTTGATCAAGTGTTTTCTCCGGCGATTTCGCCTGGCACTCGGTATCGCGAAAGGTGGTGAAGTCGTGCTTGCCGACCAGCCGTTGCGCCGCGGCGTGCATCGCCTCGGCATCGAGCGGCCGCGGCAGCCGCCAGGCGTGGCCGATGTCGAGCGCGAGGTTGGCGCGGCGGTTGGAGATGCGATAAAGATAATGCCGCTTTTTCGCGGAGAACCGCGCATCGAAGGTATCCGGCACGATTTCCGCACTGAGCACGCCGATCGGATGTGGACGCAGATGCGCGTTGAGGCCGTCGCGGAAGCGGCCCGGCACGAAATGCCTGGCGATATCGCAATGGGCGACCTGCGCCATCGCATGCACCCCGGCATCGGTGCGGCCCGCGCCGTAAACGCGGACCTGCTCGCCGCAGATCGCCTTGACCGCGGTTTCCAGCGCGCCCTGTACCGAGGCGCCATTGTCCTGGATCTGCCAACCGCAGAACGGCGCGCCGTCATATTCGATGGTGAGTTTGTAACGCGGCATCAGGCTCTCAGCTGTCATGGCCGGGCTTGACCCGGCCATCCATCATCTACGCTAGGCCCTTGTGAAGATAGATAGATACGCGGGTCAAGCCCGCATATGACGACGTTACGCGAGCCGCAGCGGCGGCCTCACGGGCGTGCCGCGCAGAAACTCCTCCGCCTTCATTGGCCGCCCGCCGGCGCGCTGCAATTCGAGAATCCGCAATGCGCCCTGCGTGCAGGCAACCGTCAGGCGATCGTCCAGCAATTGGGCGGAAGTCCCGGAGCCATCCGCGATGGCGCAGCGCAGGATCCTGGCGCGCACAGGCGCACCCTCGATCGGGATTTCACACCACGCGCCGGGATATGGCGACAACCCGTGAATATGGCGCAGGACGGCGCGCGCCGGCTTGCTCCAGTCGATCCGTGCTTCGGCCTTTTCGATCTTGGCGGCGTAGCTGACGCCCTGATCGCTTTGCCTGGTGAGTTGCAGCTTGCCGCGTTCCAGCGCGCCGATCGCGCGCACCATCAGGTCGGCCCCGAGCCGCGCCAGCACGTCATGCAGATCGCCTGCTGTCATCGCATCCGTAATCGCCATGCGCTCGGCCATCGCCACATCGCCGGTATCGAGGCCGGCATCCATCTTCATCACCATCACACCGGTCTCGGCATCGCCGGCCATGATGGCGCGGTTGATCGGCGCCGCGCCACGCCAGCGCGGCAACAGCGAGGCGTGCAGGTTGAAGCAGCCGAGCTTCGGGGTGTCGAGAATGGCCTGCGGCAGGATCATGCCGTAGGCGACCACCACGGCCGCATCGGCATGGTGCGCGCGAAATTCCTCCAATGCTTCGGGCGTCTTCAGCGTGGTCGGCGTCAGGACCGGAATGGCGAGTCGTCGCGCTTCAAGTTCCACCGGCGTCGGTTGCCGCTTCATGCCTCGCCCGGCGGGTTTTGCGGTGCGGCTGTACACCGCCGCAATGTCGTGACCATGGGCCACCAGCTCAAGCAGCGACGGCACCGCGAAATCCGGCGTGCCCATGAAGATCAGGCGAAGGGACATAGCGATGACTCGATGTGTTCCCTCCCCCCTTGCGGGGGAGGGTCAGGGAGAGGGGTAAGCCACACGCAGCGGACTCGCGGTACCCCCCTCTCCGGCTCTCCCCCGCAAGGGGGGAGAGAGCAGACCGCGCGATGCCGTGCTACCGTGACTTTCACTCGGTGTCCGCCACTACGTGTTCAGGCCTGTCTTATACAAGAATTACTCCGCCGCCCTTTTGGCGGCCTTGGCAAATTTCTTCAGCACGCGATCGCGCTTCAGTTTGGACAGGTAATCCACGAACAATACGCCGTTGAGATGATCAATCTCGTGCTGGATGCAGGTCGCGAACAGGCCCTCGGCGTCTTCCTCATGCAGCTTGCCGTCGAGGTCGGTGAAGCGTACCCGCACTTTCGCCGGCCGCTCCACCTCCTCGTAATATTCCGGGATCGAAAGGCAGCCTTCCTCGTAGACCGATGTTTCCTCCGACGACGACAGGATCTCCGGATTGATGAAGACGCGGGGCCGCGGCGTGGTCTCGCCGTCCTCTTCCTTCTTGGCGAGGTCCATCGTGATCAGCCGCAGCGGTTGGGCGACCTGTATCGCGGCGAGCCCGATCCCGGGCGCGGCATACATGGTCTCGAACATGTCGTCGGCGAGCTTGCGCACCTCCGCTGTGACTTTTTCGATCGGCCTGGAGACGAGCCGCAACTGCTTGTCCGGCAGGATGATAATTTCTCGGATGGCCATGGCGGGCGATTTAAGCGGTTGATTTGCCGGGGTCAATGCGCCCGACCCGCCTGGTCAACGCTGCCTGACCACGACTGTTGGGAAAGCGTTAACCATAAAAATTAACCCGCCATTCACCATAAATGTTCCCTCTTCGTTCGCGCATGTCGCCGAATCGGCTACAAGGGGCTTCATGAACGAGATTCTTTTCACCGTTGGCGACTGGCCTGTTCGTGCCGGCGAGGCGCTGATCGGCTTTGCCGCGCTGGCGCTGCTGCTGCTCCTTGCCATCATCATCGTGATCGCCCGATCCGGCCGTCGCGGCGCCGAACTGGCGATGGCCCAGGCCATCCGCGCCGACGAACTCGAAGAACGCCTGTCGGAAATGCTGCGCGCGCAGAGCGAATCCACCGGCCGCGTCGATGCGATGGGACAGGCGCTGGCGGGCCGCCAGGCCGAGATGGCCCGCGCGGTCACCGAGCGGCTGGATACCGTGACCCATCGCGTCGGCCAGTCGATGGAGCAGACCACGCGCAACACCATGGACTCGCTGCGCGTGCTGCACGAGCGGCTCGGCATCATCGACAACGCCCACAAGAATCTCACCGACCTGACCTCGCAGGTGACCACGCTGCGCGACGTGCTTGCCAACAAGCAATCGCGCGGCGCGTTCGGCCAGGCGCGGATGGAGGCGATCGTCCAGGACGGCATGCCGAAGGGCAGTTACGAATTCCAGTTCACGCTTTCGTCGGGCAAGCGGCCGGACTGCGTGGTGTTTCTCCCCGACCAGCGGCCGCTCTGTATCGATGCCAAGTTTCCGCTGGAAGCGATGACCGCGCTGCATGACGCGCGCACCGATGAGGAAAGGAAGTTCGCCACCCAGCGGCTGCGCACTGACGTGATGAAGCATGTCAGCGATATCGCGGAAAAATACCTGATTCCGGGCGAGACCCAGGATACCGCGCTGATGTTCGTGCCCTCCGAATCGGTCTACGCCGAAATCCACGACGGTTTCGACGACGTGATCCAGAAGGCGTACCGCGCCCGCGTGGTGCTGGTGTCGCCCTCGCTGCTGATGCTGGCGATCCAGGTGATGCAGCAGATTCTCAAGGACGCGCGAATGCGCGACGCCGCCGACCAGATCCGCACCGAGGTGCTCAACCTCGGCGACGATCTGGGGCGGCTGCGCGAGCGCGTGCTGAAGCTGCAAAAGCATTTCAGCGACGCCAACGAGGACGTCCGGCAAATCCTGATTTCCGCCGACAAGATCGAAAAGCGCGCGGGAAGGATCGAGGAGCTGGATTTCAGCAAGGCCGAGGCGCCCGCGGAGGCCCCGCGCATCGTCATGGCGGGCGCGGCTGAGCTGTTTCCGCTGCCACGCAAGCTGCAGGCGGGGGAGTGAAGATTCGAGGCGGCGACATATACGGCTGTCATCGCCCGGCTTGACCGGGCTCTTCTTCCCTTCTCCCCTTGTGGGAGAAGGTGGCGCGAAGCGCCGGATGAGGGGTATGCATCCGCGGAGAAAAACCCCTCACCCGGCTGCAATGCTTCGCATCGCAGCCTAAATCAATCCGTCAAGTCCGGGATCATCGCCCTCCCACAAGGGGAGAGGGAAAGAAGGCCGAATCTGCTAGCACTGCGACATGACCCCTGCGCCTGACAGCTTGCCCAAAACACCTGGAGCCACCGTCCCCCGCGCCAGCTTCCGCGAAAGCCTCGCGGTGTATCTGCAGCGCCGGGTGCTGATCGTGATGCTGCTCGGATTTTCCTCCGGCCTGCCGCTGGCGCTGTCGGGGTCGACGCTATTGGTATGGATGCGCGAATCCGGCGTCGATCTCGGCACCATCGGGCTGTTCGCGCTGGTCGGCACGCCCTACACCCTGAAGTTTCTCTGGGCGCCGCTCACCGATGCGCTGCACGTGCCGTTCTTCACCCGCAGATTCGGCCGCCGCCGCGGCTGGCTGGTGTGCTCGCAACTGGCGCTGATCGGCGCGATCCTGCTGCTGGCGCTGACCGAGCCGGCGCGCTCGCCGCTGTTCGTGGCGCTCGGCGCGCTGCTGGTGGCGGCAATGTCGTCGACGCAGGACATCGTGGTCGACGCCTTTCGCGTCGAGAGCCTGCCCGAGAGCGAGCAGGCCGCCGGCATGGCCTCCTATGTCGCGGCCTATCGCATCGGCATGCTGGTCTCGACCGCAGGCGCGCTGTTTCTGGTCAGCGCGTTCGAATCAACCGGTATCGCACGCTCCTCGGCGTGGATGTGGGGCTATGTGACGATGGCGGCGATGGTGCTGATCGGCACCATTACCGCGCTATCCGCCACCGAGCCCCAGCAATCGGCACGCGCGGAGGCCGCGACCAGCACCGAGACCGCGTTCGCGCGCGTGATCCATGCGGCGGTTGGCGCATTTTCCGAATTTCTGCTCCGCAGGGACGCGCTCGCGGCGCTCAGCTTCGTGGTGCTGTTCAAATTCACCGACGCATTTTCCGGCACCATGACCGCGCCGTTCGTGATCGACCTCGGATTCTCTCGCAACGACTATGCCGCCATCGTCAAGGGCGTGGGCCTCGCCGCGACCCTGATCGGCGGTTTTGCCGGCGGGTTCGTCGCGCGACGCTATTCGTTGGGCGTCAGCCTTTGGATCGGCGGCGTGCTGCAGGCGGTCGCCAACCTGTCGTTCTCGTGGCTGGCGCTGGTTGGCGTCAACGAGTGGGCGCTGGCATTTGCGATTACCGCGGAGAATTTCACCAGCGCCATCGGCACCGTGATCTTCGTCGCCTATTTGTCGGCGCTGTGTCAGAATCCGCTTCACACCGCGACCCAATATGCGTTGCTCACGGCATTGGCCGCGGTCGGGCGGACCTATCTGTCGTCAGGCGCGGGGTTCGTGGCCAAGGCGACGGGCTGGCCGCTGTTTTTTGCGATCTGCGTCATGGTCGCGGTGCCGAGCCTGATTCTTTTGGCCTGGCTGCAACGGCGCGGACATTTTTCCGGGCTGGAGGCGGCGAAGGATTAGTCTCTCCGTCGTCCCGGCAGGGACGCAAAAAATTGACTTTCTCAGTGCTTCGTCACCACGCTCCATTTGGTGACCACGGCCTCGCTCAATTGCCCGGCGTCCTGCGCGCAGGCGACTTCGTCAATCCTGAGCATGAGCTCCTTGCCAATAAAACCCTTCAACTGCGCCGCCTGGGCGTCGCTGCTGGTGACGATCTGAAACGTCTCCGGTCCGGTTTCCAGCCCGCACAGCCCGTTCGGCGGCGGCAGCCGGCGCGGCTCGCTGACGAGCTGAAAGGTGTTGATTCGCTTGCCCTTGGCGCGGCTGCGCATGGCATTGAGTTCGCCCGAAAGCACGTCGCCGGCGTTGATCGGCTTGCCCGCCTTCGGCGCCGGCACGGCCTGCTGCGCCAGGGCGCCAGGCGCGGCCGACATCGCGGCGAGAACCGCGCCCAAGGCCAGCCGTATGGCGAATCGTCGTTTCGTCATGTCGATCATTTTCCGTAAATCTGGTTGCTAGAACAGGGTCCGCTGCCGCATCGCGGCCGACAGCGTGCCTTCATCGAGATAGTCGAGTTCGCCGCCGACCGGCACGCCGTGTGCGAGCCGCGTCACCTTGACGCCCGCCTCCTGCAAGAGGTCGGTGATGTAATGCGCGGTGGTCTGGCCGTCGACGGTGGCGTTCAGGGCAAGGATGATTTCCGTCACCTGCTCGTCGTGCGCGCGCTGAACCAGCGCCTCGATGGTGAGGTCCTGCGGGCCGACGCCGTCGAGCGGCGACAGCGTCGCCCCTAGCACGTGATAAAGCCCGTTGGTCGCATGCGCGCGTTCCAGCGCCCAGAGGTCGGCAACATCGGCGACCACGACGATGATCGCACCATCACGCCTGGGGTCGGTGCACACCGCGCAGGGATTCTGGGTGTCGATATTTCCGCAGGTCTTGCAAACCTGGATCTTGTCGATGGCGACCTGCAGCGCGCTGGCCAGCGGCGTCATCAGCGCTTCGCGCTTCTTGATCAGATGCAGCGCCGCCCGCCGCGCCGAACGCGGGCCGAGTCCCGGCAGCCGCGACAACAGCTGGATCAGGCGTTCGATTTCAGGACCGGCAACCGCAGTGGCCATGTCAAGTGAGGCCCAAACCCGGCGGCAGGCCCAGTCCGCCGGTCAGCGCCTGCATCTTTTCGGCCATCGCGGCTTCTGCCTTGCGCCGGGCGTCATTATGCGCCGTCACCAGCAGGTCTTCGAGGATCTCGCGCTCGTCCGCCTTCATCAGGCTGGAATCTATTTTCACCGCCTTCACTTCCATTTTCGCGGTCATGCGCACGCTGACGAGCCCGCCGCCCGAGTTGCCCTCGACTTCGACATTGCCGAGTTCTTCCTGCATCGCCTGCATTTTCGATTGCAGCTGCGCCGCCTGCTTCATCATGCCGAGGAAATCAGCCATCAATGCTTCCTTTGAAGTCGCTACTGATCGTCGCTGTCGATGGGATCAACGGGGTCTTCACCGCTAGCATCGGATTCCGGCGGCTCCGGGGCAAGTTTGCGCACCTCTACCACCCTGGCGCCCGGAAACCGCGCCAGCACCGCCTGTACCCGTGGGTCGGTTTCGACGGCGCGTTCGCGCTGGCTCCTCTCGCTTTCATTCTGCGAGCGCAGCGTCGGCTGCCCGGCTTCGTTGGACACGATCACGGTCCAGCGCCGTCCGGTCCATTGCTCCAGTTTTCGCGACAGGTCGTTGATCAGGGTGCGCGCCGCGCTGCGCTCCAGCGCCACCTCGAGCCGGCCGTCCTCGATGCGGACCAGCCGGACGTCGGCTTCGAGCGCGGCTTTTGTCTGCAGGTCGCGTTTCTCGCCGGCGAGCGCCACCAGTTCCGGAAAGCTTGCGATCCTCAGCGCCGCGGACGCTGCCTGCACCTCCGGCGACGGCGCGACCATTTGCGGGCGCGGCGATGGCTCGGCACTGGCCCGTGGCGCGGCGGAGGCGCGCGCGGGCGATGGCTGGGCCGAGGACAGGGTCGCGGCCGGCGCGCTGCGCGGCGCGGCGTTTGCGGCAACGACCGGCGATGTGCCGCCATTCTGTTCGAGCATCCGGATCGCCTCATCCGGCGTCGGCAGGTCGGCGACATAGGCGATGCGCACCAGCACCATTTCGGCGGCCGCAGCCGGGCGCGTCGCCAATTGCGCCTCGGCGATGCCCTTCAGCAGCATCTGAAACATCCGCGACAGCACCCGGATCGAGAGTTTTGCCGCGAAATCGCGGGCGCGCCGCCGCTCGGTTTCGCCGAACGCTATATTTTCCGCCGTCGCCGGCACGAACTTGACGCGGGTGACGAAATTGACGAATTCGGCGAGATCCGACAGCACCACGATCGGATCGGCGCCGGTATCATATTGTTCGCGAAACTCCCTGAAGGCGCCGGTGATATCGCCGCGAACAAGCGAATCGAAGAGATCGATCACCCGGGTGCGGTCGGCTAGGCCGAGCATCTGCCGCACCGCATCGGCGCGCACGGTACCTGCCGCATGCGCGATGGCCTGATCGAACAGCGACAGCGAATCGCGCACCGAGCCTTCGGCCGCGCGGGCGATGATGCCGAGGGCTTCCGGCTCTGCTTCTACGCCTTCCCTGGTCGCGATACCTGCGAGATGCGTCATCAGCACGTCGGCCTCGACCCGGCGCAGGTCAAAACGTTGGCAGCGTGACAGCACCGTCACCGGCACTTTTCGGATTTCGGTGGTGGCGAACACGAACTTGGCGTGCTCGGGCGGCTCTTCCAGCGTCTTCAGGAACGCGTTGAAGGCCGGGGTCGAGAGCATGTGGACTTCGTCGATGATATAGACCTTGTAGCGGGCGCTCGCCGGCGCGTAGCGCACGCTATCGTTGATCTGACGCACGTCATCGACGCCGGTATGGGAGGCGGCGTCCATTTCCAGCACGTCGATGTGGCGGCTTTCCATGATCGCCTGGCAATGCACGCCCGGCACCTTCATGTGAATGGTCGGTCCCTTCACCGATCCGTCCGGCAGCTCGTAGTTCAGCGCGCGGGCGAGAATCCGCGCGGTGGTGGTCTTTCCGACGCCGCGCACCCCGGTCAGGATCCAGGCCTGCGGAATCCGCCCGGTCTCGAACGCGTTGGAAACGGTGCGAACCACGGCGTCCTGGCCGATCAGGTCGTCGAAACTGGAAGGGCGGTATTTCCGCGCCAGCACCCGATAATGCTTGCCGGCCTGCGGCGGGCCGCCGAGGTCGAAGCCGCCCTGGTCGGCGCTTTGGGAATCATTGGGGGGCATTAAGGGCGCGCCAGCGTCGGTCATCGATCGATCCGCAACTCTGATTGTCTCTCGAAGCCGGCTTGCGGAATGAGGCGGCGAATTCCGGCGCAGGACGGGGTAACCCATCTTGTGCGATTCGTCCGAAAAAACAGGTAGGAGACTGACGAGCGACCCGATCCGGAACTCGTTAGGGCTGCTTCCTTCCGGACCTGACCCGGTTGGCGAGTGGCTCGTCCACCGCCAATCTCCCGGTCCTTATTTGGGGCCAAAAGGGGCGGAAAGCAAGCGGGGCGGAAGGGGTTTGCGGGGTCCGACAACAGCCCGATTCGTCAAGGCCGGGCTTGACCCGGCCATCCCCGTCTTGCTTTTCAGTCCTGTGCAAGAAAAGGCCGGATGCCCGGGCATAGGCGAGCGGAGCAACGCCGTCCTTCAGACGGATATGCCCGGCATGACGGGAGTTGTCTGCGGAACCACTCTCTGCGACGCTATGAAGGATTAGAGAACCCATATGCCATCTGACGCTCCCGCCTGGTCGCTGCATTCACAGCTCAAAAAGGACACCATCGACATCGGCGACCTGCCGCTGTGCCGGGTGCTTGTCATCAAGGATGCGCATTACCCGTGGCTGTTGCTGGTGCCGCGGCGGCACGAGGCCGTGGAGATCATCGACCTCGACGAGGTCGAGCAGGCCCAGTTGATGACGGAGATCAGCCGCACCGCCCGCGCCCTGAAAGAAATCACAAAGTGCGACAAGCTGAATATCGCAGCGCTGGGCAATCTGGTGCCGCAACTGCACGTCCACGTCATCGCCCGCCGCTCCAGCGACGTCGCCTGGCCGCGTCCGGTCTGGGGGGTGATGCCGCCGCTCGCGCATGACGCCGAGGAAGTCCAGAATTTCATCAGCGCGCTTCGCCGCAGGATTTGGCTTGGTTAGGACATGACAGCATTCGACAAGTTTCCGCTGGGGAAGCCGGCCTTCGTCAGCAATATCCTCGACCGCGCCGCGCATCTGCGCGGCGACGATGCGAAGCTGATGGCGCTGGAAGGGCACCGCGATGCCCGCGCCTATGTGGTGTATCGCGACTCGCTGGTGGTGAAGCAGGAGGCGGACGGCCCGCGCGCGCTGCTGAGCATCGACGAAGCGCTGAAATTCGGCGCCAATCCCGGCACCATCTTCCTGGGACTGCGCGACGGCGCCGCGGTGTTCGGCATGGGTATTTCGGCCGCGGCGGTGGAAAGCCTTTTGCCGCGCAACGATGTGGCGGTCAGCGAACTGCGCGGCATGGCGATGCAGGGCGTGGTGCCGCCGGACCAGTTGTCGGCGATCGCGATGGCAAAATCGATGGTGAACTGGCACCAGCGCCACGGCTATTGCGCCAATTGCGGAACCCGTTCTTCGATGAAGGAAGGCGGCTGGAAGCGCGACTGCCCCAATTGCAAGACCGAGCATTTTCCGCGCACCGATCCCGTCGTGATCATGCTGGTCACCTCGGGCGACAAGTGCCTGCTGGGGCGGCAGAAGCAATTCCTGCCCGGCATGTATTCCTGCCTGGCCGGATTCGTCGAAGCCGCCGAAACCATCGAGGACGCGGTGCGGCGCGAGATCTTCGAGGAATCCGGGATTCGCTGCACCGACGTGAACTACTACATGACCCAACCCTGGCCCTATCCGTCGTCCCTGATGATCGGGTGCACCGCGCGCGCTACCAATGAGGACATTGTGGTCGACCGCACCGAACTTGAGGACGCGCGCTGGTTCGACCGGGCCGAGGCAACCCTGATGCTGAAGCGGGAACATCCCGGCGGCCTCGCCGGGCCGCACCCGTTTGCCATCGCGCATCATTTGGTCGGCCGCTGGTTGCAGATAGACCTCGGCAAGCGCGCATAGCTGGAACTCCCCGATGGCTCGTCGATTAACGCTGCGTGTGCGGTTCCGCCAGATGGCAGGACGGATGTGATGGAAGAGCCGATGAACTTGCGCGCCGCCACGCCGAAAACCCCTCCGCGCATCCTCTGCATCGGCATGCCGGTGCGCGACCTGACTTTTCGCGTCGGCGGCGTTCCCGCGCGCGGCTCGAAAGAGAACGCCAGCCATTTCGACGAGATCTGCGGCGGCAACGCCCTCAATGCCGCGATCGGCATCGTGCGCCTCGGCGGCCGCGCCTCGATCTGCGGCCCGATGGGCGATGCCGGCGAAACCTCGAGCCGCTATATCTTCGACAAGCTCGCCCATGAAGGCATCGAGACCAGACACATCGTGCACATGCCGGGACTGGTGACGCCGATCTCGGCCGTGATGGTCGATCCCTCGGGCGAGCGCACCATCGTGACGTTCCGCGATCCGGAACTGTGGAAAGTCCGCCTGCCCGATCCGGACGAGTTGCTGGATGACTGCAGCGCCATCCTGACCGAGAACCGCTGCGCGGAATTCTGCACCGATCTCTGCGTCGAGGCGCGCCGGCGCGGCATTCCCGTGGTCGTCGATGTCGACCTCACCATGTCGCTGCGGGAAGGGCTTCTCACCGCGTCGTCGCATCTGGTGTTCTCGAGCGAACCTCTGCAGGAGACGGCCAACGTCGCCGACGATGGCGAGGCGCTGAAAAAGATTTCCAGGCTGACGTCGTCATTCCTGGCGGGCACCCGCGGCGCGCAAGGTACCATCTGGCTCGACGAGAAAGGCCAGTTGCAGCAGACGCCGGCCTTTCCGGTGCATACCGTGGACACGCTGGGCGCCGGCGACGTGTTCCACGGCGCGTTCGCGCTCGCCATCACCGAAAACCAGGATATTCGAAGCGCGCTGCGATTTGCCTCCGCCGCCGCGGCGCTGAAATGCACCCGCTTCGGCGGCGCCTTCGCCGCCCCGCAACGTGCTGAGGTCTTGGAGCTTTTAAGTCATGGCCCCGCTGCCGACGCGGTTCAGACCCCCCGATAACGGGCTTGTCTTAGAAGATTTTTCTCTATATGAGGGTCATGTTCAGCATAAATGGAACAAAGCTACTTCCCATGGCCGATCTCTCCGTTCAAATCCACGAACCCAACCGCCGTCTCGATGCCATCGACCGCAAAATCCTGACCGTGCTTCAGGACGATGCCTCGCTGTCCGTCGCCGAGATCGGCGACCGGGTAGGGCTGTCATCGACGCCGTGCTGGAAGCGCATTCAGCGGCTGGAAGCCGATGGCGTGATCCTGCGCCGGGTCGCGTTGGTCGACCAGAACAAGATCGGGCTCGGCATTTCGGTTTTCGTCTCGGTCGAGAGCGCCGATCATTCCGAGGCCTGGCTGCGGAAATTCGCCGACGCCGTCAGCGCGATGCCTGAAGTGATGGAGTTTTATCGCATGGCGGGCGACGTCGATTACATGCTTCGCGTCGTGGTCGCGGACATGCAGAGCTACGACGTGTTTTACAAGAAGCTGATTGCCGCGGTGCCACTGAAGAACGTTACCTCGCGTTTTGCGATGGAGAAGATCAAGTCGGTTACCGCGCTGCCGGTGCCGGCGGCATAGCCACAGTTGTCATGCGCGGGCTTGGCGACGAGTTAGGCCCTTCAAATCTTCTGATTATACTCGCCGACCTCGGGATGGGTACGCAGCACCGAATCCATCGCCTCGAACAGGTCGCGCATCCGCTGCTCGCTGACCGGGCTCTCGACCACGACCACCAGTTCCGGCTTGTTGGACGACGCCCGCACCAGACCCCAGCTGCCGTCCTCGACCGTGACGCGCACGCCGTTGACGGTGACGAGATCGCGGATCTTTTGCCCGGCGACCATCTGGCCTTTCTTCTGCATCGTCTCGAAATGCTTCACCACGCTATCGACGATGCCGTACTTGGCCTCGTCGGCGCAATGCGGCGACATGGTCGGCGACGACCAGGTCTTCGGCAGCGCGTTTTTCAGATCCGCCATCGACTTTCCGGGCGCGCGATCGAGCATCTCGCAGATCGCGATCGCCGAGATCAGGCCGTCGTCATAGCCGCGGCCGAGCGGCGCGTTGAAGAAGAAGTGGCCGGATTTCTCAAAACCCGCCAGCGCGCCCAATTCATTGGTGCGGCGTTTCATGTAGGAATGGCCGGTCTTCCAGTACGTGGTTTTGGCGCCCTGCTTTTGCAGCACCGGATCGGTGGCGAACAGCCCGGTCGATTTGACGTCGACCACGAACCGGGCATTCGCGGTGATCGCCGACATATCCCGCGCCAGCATGACGCCGACCTTGTCGGCGAAAATCTCTTCCCCGGTGTTGTCGACCACGCCGCAGCGGTCGCCGTCGCCGTCGAAACCGAGACCGACATCGGCCTTGTGCGCCAGCACCGCGTCGCGGATGGCGTGCAGCATTTCCATGTCTTCGGGATTGGGATTGTATTTCGGGAAGGTATGGTCGAGTTCGGTGTCGAGCGGCACCACCTCGCAGCCGATCGCGCCCATCACTTCAGGCGCGAACGCGCCCGCGGTACCGTTGCCGCAGGCGACCACGACTTTCAGCTTGCGCTTCAGCTTCGGACGCGTGGTGAGGTCGGCGATATAGCGCGCCGGAAAATTCTCGTGAAACTGATAGGAGCCGCCGGCCTTGTTGCTGAAGTCGGCATTGAGCACGATCTCCTTCAGGCGGGTCATCTCGTCGGGCCCGAAAGTGAGCGGCCGGTTGGCGCCCATCTTGACGCCGGTCCAGCCATTGTCGTTATGCGATGCCGTCACCATCGCAACGCAGGGCACGTCAAGTTCGAATTGCGCGAAATACGCCATCGGCGTCATGCATAGCCCGATGTCGTGGACCCTGCAGCCCGCAGCCATCAGCCCGGAAATCAGCGCGTATTTGATCGAGGCCGAATAGCCGCGGAAATCATGCCCGGTGACGACTTCCTGCCTGGCGCCGAGTTCCGATATCAGCGCCCCCAGCCCCATGCCCAGCGCCTGGATACCCATCAGGTTGATTTCCTTGCCGAACAGCCAGCGGGCGTCATATTCGCGAAAGCCGGTCGGCTTCACCATCGGCTCTGACTCATAGGCATAGGTGTTCGGAACCAGCACGGATTTTGGCTTGGGAAACATTCAATGGCCTCGTCGACAAGCAGAAAGCGATCTCCCGCAGCCATAGCGAATGCGCGGGCGCAGCGAAAGGCGGGATAAGCGTTTTGTGACGATTGATTGCGCAGGATTGGGAGGGAAAGGAGCCCTACTGCTCCAGCACCATCTTGCCGTTGGCGTACTCAAACCGCTTCAGCTTCGACAAAAACGACAGACCGAGCAGGTTTTCCGACAGCGCTTCGTCGGGCAGCACCAGGGCATCGACGTCGCGCACGACCAGCCCGCCGATATCCACCATGGCGATGCGCGTGCGCGCCGCCTTGATGGTGCCGTTGGCGGTCGTGACCAGCGCGTTGTAGTCGCCGCGCGAGGGGCGCAGCCCGAACCGCGCCGCGGACGTCTCGTTCAGCGCGACCACCGATGCACCGGTATCGACCATGAAGCCGATGCGCTGGCCATCGATCCGGCCTTCCGTCAGGAAATGGCCGCGGGCGTCGTGGGAAATGCTGAGGCTGCGAACACCCGCCTGGCCGACGGTCTCGGCGGTAGTGGCCTTTCGCGTGGCGACATTGGCGAGCGCTGGCGTGCCCGCCGTCATCTTGTCCGCCGTCTGCGCCATGATGGTCCCGAGGACGATCATGACGGCGGCAAACATCATAAGGTTACGCATCACGCCACACTCGATGAGACCGGCAATATCACCACGTCGGCCGCAAAATCGCGACCGATTGCGGCGGACGAAGCCTGCCATTTTGACGAAAAGGATGAGCGAAGCGTTAACGGCGGAGCCTCCTTGCCGCTTCCCGCAGAGCGGGGCGCGCGCCGGACCAGCGGCCATTTACTCAATGTTGATGCGCTCCGGGATCGACGAATACGGCGACTTAGCTCCGCCGACGGAACGCACGGCTGGCCAAAGCGTTCACCCGAGCGACAAGTTTCTGTTTCTCAATACATCAACGAATTGGGGACGGGCCATGGCCCTCGCGAACCGATATTCCCATCGTGAAACCGGACCGGAGAATTAAGACTGCGCTGGACGAGACGCGCCTGCTGATCCTGGGATCGCAGGTGCTGTTCGGATTCCTGCTGGAAAGCGTGTTCCAGAACGCCTTCGAAACACTTTCCCGGCTTTCACAGGACCTGATCTGCGCTGCGCTGGTGCTGATGGTGCTGTCGATCGGTTGCCTGATTGCGCCCTCGATGCAGCATCGAATCGTCGAGGCCGGGCAGTCTACCGATCGGCTCGAGCGCGCGACCTCCGCTCTTGCCGCGTGGGGCTTGCTGCCGTTCATCGCAAGCCTTGGGCTTGGGCTCTTTATCGTGTTCGAGCGCAGCTTCGGCGCGGCCACCGGTATCGCCGTGGGCGTCGCCAGCGCCGTATCGGCAGGCTTTTTCTGGTTCGGCCTCGCTTGGCTGATCGGAGAGCGAAGGAGACAGACAATGGCCGAAAAGATCGCGGCAACGCCGCTTTCGACAAAAATCGAGCAGATGCTGACCGAAGCGCGCGTGATCATTCCGGGCTGCCAGGCGCTGCTGGGGTTTCAACTCATCGCCATGCTGACGCGGACCTTCGACGAATTGCCGCTGGCCGCGAAAATCGTGCATGCCGCCGGACTATGCTCGGTCACGATCGCGACGACACTGTTGATGACGCCCGCCGCGCTGCATCGACTGTCTTTCGGCGGCAACGATTCGGAATCCTTCCTGCGTCTCGGGTCAGCCTTTGTCATCGCGGCATCGTTGCCGCTGGCGCTGGGAATCTCTGCCGATGTCTATGTGGTCTTTCTCAAGATAACCGACTCCGCCGCGGCGAGCATCGTTGCAAGCCTGGCGATGCTGCTGGCGATGCTGCTCTTGTGGTATCTGTATCCGATGTGGCTGCGTGGGCGGCGCGCATGACTCGCCGAATTGGCAATCAGGTTCCGCGCGGTTTGACCCGACGGGTCGGCGGCGCGCTTGCCGGGTCCTCCGGCCAGGGATGCCGGGGATAGCGCCCGCGCAGATCGGATCGCACCGCCGCGTAGCTGCCGCGCCAGAAACCCGGCAGATCGCGGGTCACCTGCACCGGCCGGTGCGCCGGCGACAATAACTCCAGAACCAGCGGGACGGCGCCTTTCGCAACCGACGGATGGGTGTTGAGCCCGAACAATTCCTGCAAGCGCACCGCAATGGTCGGGCCCTGCTCGGCCTCGTAGTCGATCGCAAGCTGGGTACCGGTCGGCGCCTCGAAATGCGTCGGCGCTTCGCGCTCGAGCCGCGCGCGCAATTCCCAGGGCAGCAGCGTCATCAGCGCATCCGACAGATCGCCGGCCGACAACTCCTTGAGCGATGTCTTGTCGTGCAGTACTGGCAGCAGCCAGGTCTCGCGCTGCGCCGCGAGCGCGTCATCGGACAGATCAGGCCAGGAATGCCGCAGCGTCTCGCCTTCAGCCTTGCGCAGGAACATCACGCGGCCGCGCCACTGCTTCAGCGGTTTTGACCACGGCAATTTGTTGATGCCGGCGGCGATCAGCCCGTCGGCCAATGCCCGCGCGGTCTCCGCCGAGGGTTGCAGCGCCATTGGCGCTTCCGACAGCGTGATCGCGTGCAGCGTCTTGCTGCGCCGCGCCCGCAGCGCCATCGCGGTACGATCGAACGAAACCTCGTCCGCGGTCGCGATCTGATCGGCGAAGTGCTGCTCGATCTCTGCCGGCGTGATCGGCGCGGCCAGCAGGATGCGTCCATTCGCGGCGGTGCCGGTCAGTTCGGCGACCGCGAGATAGGGCGCACGCGCCAGCGCGGAAGCCTGGTCCACCGTGGCGCCGCGGCCGTTGGCCAGCACGAAGCCGCCATTGCCGCGGTTGCGCGCGACGCGGTCGGGAAAGGCAAGGGCGAGCATCACGCCGGTGGAGGGTCGTTCGTCAGGGGAGCGCAGGTCTTTGGGCTCCCCTCCCCCTTGCGGGGAGGGAGAAGGCACGGTCGCGTTGGCTTTCTCACTTGCCGCCACCTGCGCGGCCCAGCGCTGCGCCTGGCTGCGCGCGCTGCCGGCGCGCTGCGAGCGGTCGCGGCGGAACTGATCGAGCCTGGAATCGAGGTCGACGCTGTCACCGCCCAATCCGCGTTCGGTGAGCACGGCGGCGATGTCGGCGGCTTCCTCACCCGCGCCCAGCCGATGCGAAGCGACGATCATCCGCGCCAGCCGCGGCGGCAATGCCAGCGCCCGCAGGCTCTTGCCCTCCGCGGTGATCCGGCCATCGGCGTCGAGCGCGCCGAGTTCGCGCAACAGGTCTCGCGCCTCCTTCAGCGCGGGCGCCGGCGGCGAATCGAGGAACGCCAGGGTGGCGGGATCGCTAACCCCCCATTGCGCGAGGTCGAGCACCAGCGAGGACAGATCGGCGCTGAGGATCTCGGGCTGGGTATAGGCCGCCAGCGAGGCGGTCTGCGGCTCGTCCCACAGCCGGTAACAAACGCCGGGTTCGGTGCGGCCGGCGCGGCCGCGGCGCTGATCGACCGCGGCGCGCGAGGCGCGCACGGTTTCCAGTCGCGTCAATCCGATATCCGGCTCATAGCGCGGCACCCGCGCCACGCCGGAATCGACCACAATGCGAACGCCCTCGATGGTGAGCGACGTTTCCGCAATCGAGGTCGCCAGCACCACCTTGCGGAACCCCTTCGGCGGCGGCGCAATGGCGCGATCCTGCACGGCGGCGTCGAGTGCGCCGAACAGCGGCACGATTTCAACGGAGGCATCGTGGACGCGCTCACCGAGAAAATTCTGGGTGCGGCGGATTTCCGCGGCGCCCGGCAGAAACGCCAGCACCGAACCGGGATCGGCGCGCAGTGCCATCGCGATCGCCTCCGCCATCTGCCGCTCCAGCGGCGCATCGGCCTTGCGGCCGAGATAACGGGTCTCGACCGGAAAGGCGCGCCCCTCGCTTGATATCACCGGCGCCTCGCCGAGCAGCTTCGCCACCCGCGCGCCGTCAAGGGTTGCCGACATCACCAGAATGCGCAGATCCTCGCGCAGGCCGACCTGCGCGTCGCGCGCCAGCGCCAGGCCGAGATCGGCATCGAGCGAGCGTTCGTGAAACTCGTCGAACAGCACCGCGGCGACGCCGGTCAGTTCCGGATCGTCGAGAATCTGCCGCGAGAAAATGCCTTCGGTGACGACCTCTATCCTTGTGGCGCGCGACACCTTCG
This sequence comes from Bradyrhizobium sp., assembly GCA_036266415.1. Classification (GTDB taxonomy): domain Bacteria; phylum Pseudomonadota; class Alphaproteobacteria; order Rhizobiales; family Xanthobacteraceae; genus Bradyrhizobium. The sequence continues at coordinate 20,447 of DATANB010000058.1, forward strand.
AGCCGAAGCGGACGCGGTAGCCGACGGTTTCGCCGACGCGTTCGCCTAGGGTCTGCGCCATCCGCTCGGCGCTGGCGCGGGCGGCGATCCGCCGCGGCTCCAGCACGATGATCTTGCTGGTTTTCGCCCACGGTTGGTCGAGCAGCGCCAGCGGCACCCGCGTGGTCTTGCCGGCGCCGGGAGGCGCCACCAGCACCGCGGCGTGATGGCCGGCGAGAGTCCGCGCCAACTCGTCCAGCACCGCGTCGATCGGAAGAGGCGTGTCGAATCTGCGGGGCAAGGTCTGGCTCGCATTGCGCTCATGCCCCCTCCCCTTGTGGGAGAGGGAAGAAGGGATCACTTCCGCGGCTCGGACGCGCGGCCGACGCTTTCATAGCTAAAGCCGAGCGCCGCCATATCCTCGGGCCGATAGATGTTGCGCAGATCCACCATCACGGGCCGAGCCATTTCACGCTTCAGCCGTTCCAGATCGAGCGCGCGGAACTGGACCCATTCCGTCACGATCACCAGGACATCCGCGCCGCGCGCGCACACGTATGGATCGTCGCAATATTCGACATCGGGCAGTTCGCGACGCGCCTGCTCCATGCCGACCGGATCGTGCGCGCGCACCTTCGCACCCATGTCGAGCAATCCCGTCACCAGCGGTATCGACGGCGCCTCGCGCATGTCGTCGGTGTCGGGCTTGAAGGTGAGGCCGAGCACCGCAACGGTCTTGCCGCGCAGGCTGCCGCCGGCGGCGCTGGCGACCTTGCGCGCCATCGCGCGCTTGCGGTTGTCGTTGACCGCGAGCACCGCCTCGACGATCCGTAGCGGCACGTCATGATCGAGCGCGATCTTCAGCAGCGCGCGGGTGTCCTTCGGGAAGCACGAGCCGCCGAAGCCAGGCCCGGCATGCAGGAATTTCGCGCCGATGCGATTGTCCAGCCCGATGCCGCGCGCGACTTCCTGCACGTCGGCGCCGACCTTTTCGGCGAGATCGGCGATCTCGTTGATGAAGGTGATCTTGGTAGCGAGGAAGGCGTTGGCGGCATATTTGATCAGCTCCGCCGTGCGCCGTTCCGTGAACATCAGCGGCGCCTGATTCAGCGACAGCGGGCGGTAGACGTCGCCGAGTACCTTGCGGGCGCGTTCGTCCGAGGTGCCGATCACGATGCGGTCGGGGAATTTGAAATCACGGATCGCGGCGCCCTCGCGCAGGAATTCCGGATTGGAGGCGACCACCACGTCGGCTGAGGGATTGGCCTCGAGAATCAGGCGCTCGACTTCATCGCCGGTGCCGACCGGCACGGTCGACTTGGTGACGACCACGGTGAAGCCCGCAAGCGCAGCCGCGATCTCCCGCGCAACGGCATGAACGTAGCTCAGATCGGCATGGCCATCGCCGCGCCGCGACGGGGTGCCGACCGCGATGAAGACCGCATCGGCCTCGGCGACCGGCGCGGCGAGATCGGTGGCAAAGTCCAGACGGCCGGCCTTTACATTGGAAGCCACCAGCGCATCGAGGCCGGGCTCGAAAATCGGAATTTCTCCGCGGCGCAAGGCTGCGATCTTGCCGCCATCCTTGTCCACGCAAGTGACCTGGTGGCCGAAATCGGCCAAGCAGGCGCCGGACACCAGCCCCACATAGCCCGTGCCAATCATGGCAATCCGCATGAAACAACCCGCCTGTAATGGTTAACGCGAGGGATGGATTTCGTGCGGGTCTTAGAGCATTTCCCCGCAAAGGGGAAACCGGAAACCGCGGGAAACCGGCATGTCATTTGTATGAACTGAGGAGAATGAAACCGACCGGGCCGATCATGCCGCCCTGCTGCGCCGAAAAGGGACACCGATGACTTTAAACGGCACAGATGCGGTCGCCGGGCGTTCCCGGCGGATCGACTGGGTGGATTACGCCAAGGGCATCTGCATCGTCATGGTTGTCATGATGCATTCGGTGCTGGGCGTGGAAGCGGCCGCGGGCCAGACCGGCTTCATGCATGTTCTGGTGGCATTCGCCAAGCCGTTCCGGATGCCGGATTTCTTCCTGATTTCGGGCCTGTTCCTGTCGGTCGTGATCGACCGCGACTGGCGCATTTTTCTCGACCGCAAGGTGGTGCACTTCGGCTATTTTTACCTGCTTTGGGTGACCATCCAGTTCGGCTTCAAGGCGCCCTCCTTCGCCGCCGGGGCCGGCTGGGCGCATGTCGGCTACATGTACCTCGAATCCTTCATCGAGCCGTTCGGCACCCTGTGGTTCATCTATCTGCTGCCGGTGTTCTTCATGGTCACCAAGGCGGTGCGCAGACTGCCGCCGCTTCTGATCTGGAGCGTGCTGGCGGCGCTGGAGACGGCGCATATCGCTGCCGGCTGGACCGTGATCGACGAGTTTTGCGCGCGCTTCGTCTATTTCTATTCCGGCTACCTGTGCGCGGATTACGTGTTCGCGCTGTCCGGCCGCGCGCGGGCGCAGCCTGCGCTGGCGCTCGCGGGACTGGCGGCGTGGGGGCTCATCAACGGCTCCCTGGTTGCTTCAGGTCACAGCGAATCGCCGCTGATCTCGCTCACGCTCGGGCTGTCGGGCGCCTGCGCCATCGTCACCGCGGGCACGCTGCTGGCGCGCGCGCATTGGCTCAACTTCCTGCGCTTTTGCGGCGAGCATTCCATCGTCATCTATCTCGCATTCTTTCTGCCGATGGCAGCGAGCCGGACGCTGCTGCTGCGGGCCGGATTGATCCACGACATCGGGACGATCTCGCTTGTGGTTACCATCGCCGGCGTGTTCGGCGCGCTGGCGATCTGGCGGATAGCGCTCAAGGCCGGAGCCAATTTCCTGTTCGAGCGCCCCGCCCCGTGCTGGATCGCGCCGAAAAAGGCGGAGCCCGCTTTGCAGGCAGCGGAGTAGTTTTCGTACCCGCGCACAAGCCCGTATGCCGTTGGGTAACGCCAAAAATCGCCTTCGCAAGGCTGTCAATCGCCATAAAAATCCTTAAGTTTCGGCCATGCCGAAAACATCCCCAAACGCCTCCGCCAAACCCGTTGCCGTCAAGGCTCCCGCCAAAGGCGACCACGTCTTTCTGGTCGACGGTTCCTCCTATATTTTCCGCGCCTACCACGCGCTGCCGCCGCTAAACCGCAAATCCGACGGCTTGCAGGTCAATGCCGTGCTCGGCTTCTGCAACATGCTGTGGAAGCTGCTGCGCGACATGCCGCCGGACAACCGGCCGACGCATCTGGCCATCGTGTTCGACAAGTCGGAAGTGACATTCCGCAACAAGCTCTTCCCCGACTACAAGGCGCACCGGCCGCCGGCGCCGGACGATCTGATTCCGCAATTTGCGCTGATCCGCGAGGCGGTCCGCGCCTTCGACCTGCCCTGCCTCGAGCAAGCCGGGTTCGAGGCCGACGACCTGATCGCCACCTACGCCCGCGAGGCCGGCGAGCGCGGCGCCACCACGACCATCGTCTCCTCCGACAAGGACCTGATGCAGCTCGTCACCGACAAGGTGACCATGTACGACACCATGAAGGACCGCCGCATCGGCATCCCGGAGGTGATCGAGAAGTTCGGCGTGCCGCCGGAAAAAGTGGTCGAGGTGCAGGCGCTGGCCGGCGATTCCACCGACAACGTGCCGGGCGTGCCCGGCATCGGCGTCAAGACTGCGGCGCAACTGATCGTCGAATATGGTGATCTCGAGACGCTGCTGTTGCGTGCTGGCGAAATTAAGCAGCCGAAGCGGCGCGAGGCGCTGATCGAGAATGCCGAGAAGGCGCGGATTTCGCGGCAACTGGTGCTGCTCGATGACAAAGTCAAGCTCGAGGTGCCGCTCGACGAACTCGCGGTGCACGAACCAGACTCCCGCAAACTGATTGCGTTCCTCAAGGCGATGGAATTCGCCACCCTGACCCGCCGCGTGGCGGACTATTCCCAGATCAATCCGTCGGATGTGGAAGCGGATGCGGGGAACAAGAGCGGCGCGAGCGTCTTTGCAGCGCTGCCGCTGGCCGAGAAGGTCGGCGAATCCGGCAACGTCCCGCGCCAGGGCGCGGCGAGCGGAGACCTGTTTGCCGATCCAAGCCCCGCAACCTCCCCGGCAAGCGGGAGAGGGAGCGCGGGCAAGCCTGGTGACCGCCAGGACAAAAATGCGAGCCTGAAAGGCACTCCAGTCTCGCTCGCGACCGCGCGCGAGCAAGCGATTCGAAAAATCCCGATCGACCGCAAACAATATCAGACCATCCGCAGCCTCGATCAGCTCAGGGCCTGGCTGGCGCGGGTGCACGATGTCGGCCAATTCGCCATCGAGGCGATGTCCGACTCGATCGACCCGATGCAGGCGGAAATATCGGGTATTGCACTGGCGCTTGCGCCAAACGACGCCTGCTATGTCCCGCTCGGCCACAGGCAGTCCGGCGGCGGCGCCGGCCTGTTCGATGCCGGCCTCGCGCCGGACCAGATCAAGCCAGCCGATGCGCTTGCGGCATTGAAGCCACTTTTGGAATCGGCCGGCATCCTCAAGATCGGCTTCAACATCAAATTCAACGCCGTGATGCTGGCGCAGCGCGGCGTCACGCTGCGCAACCATGACGACGCGCAGCTGATGAGTTACGCGCTCGACGCCGGCCGCAACGCGCACGGGCTCG
>DATANB010000059.1:0-4015 GCA_036266415.1 Bradyrhizobium sp.
CCGGATTCCGGCAGCGCCACCGAAGAGCTCGAGGTCGAGTACGCCTCCGACCCGCTCGATATCGGATTCAACTCGCGCTACCTGCTCGATATCGCCGCGCAGATCGAGGGCGAGGTCGCCGTGCTGCGGCTGGCCGATCCCGGCTCGCCGACGCTGGTGCAAGACAAGGATTCCAAAGGCGCGCTCTACGTGCTGATGCCGATGCGGGTGTAACAGTCGTCATTGCCGGGCTTGACCCGGCAATCCATCAAACTTCAAAATGACCTATTGGGTCTACATTCTTGCCAGCAAGCCCGGTGGAACGCTGTATGTCGGCGTGACGAATGATCTGGTGCGGCGCGTTTACGAGCATCGCGAGGGCTTAGCAGAGAGCTTTACCAAGCGATATGGCATCAAAACGCTGGTCTATTTCGAACCACACGAGACCATCGCCGCAGCACTTCAACGGGAGAAGAATATCAAGCATTGGTCACGCGAGTGGAAAATCGATCTGATTGTCGCGAGCAACCCCGATTGGCGGGACTTGTACGACGATGTTGTCCGCTGATGCGGACGATGGATTGCCGGGTCAAGCCCGGCAATGACGATTTGCCATGACCGCCTCGCGCATCCGTCGTCTCAGCCTTACCCACTTCCGCAACTACCGCGCGGCGAGCGTTGAGACGCGCGGCGATGTGGTCGTGCTGGTTGGCCCGAACGGTGCCGGCAAGACCAACTGCATCGAGGCGATCTCGTTCCTGTCCCCCGGGCGCGGGCTGCGTCGCGCGACGCTCGAGGATGTCGCCGACAATCAGGGCGATGGCTCGTGGGCGGTGTCCGCCGAAGTCGAGGGCGCGCTCGGGCTGGCAACGCTCGGCACCGGCATCGACGCGCCGGGCAGTGAAGGGCCCGCGACCAGCCGGCGCTGCCGGATCGACCGCGAAGCGGTGAGTTCGGCAACCGCGTTCGGCGATCATCTGCGCATGGTGTGGCTGACGCCTTCGATGGATGGGCTGTTTTTGGGCGCGGCATCGGAGCGGCGGCGGTTTTTCGACCGCCTGGTGCTGGCGATAGACAGCGGGCATTCCAGCCGGGTGGCGGCGCTCGACCGCTCGCTGCGTTCGCGCAACCGGCTTTTGGAGGTGCGCAATTACGACGACCATTGGTGTGACGCGATCGAGCGCGAAACCGCCGAACTCGCGGTCGCGGTAGCCGCGATGCGCGGCCAGACCGCGACAAAACTCGCCGCGATGCTGCGGAATCGCGGTGACACATCGGCATTTCCGTCCGCCCGAATCATGCTCGACGGCTGGATGGAAAACGCGCTCGACACCGAGCCCGCCACTGCAGTGGAGGACCGTTACCGACGGATTTTGCGCGATGGGCGCGCGCGCGACGCCGCGGCAGGCCGCACGCTGGACGGTCCGCATCTCACCGACCTGCAGGTGCTGTACGCGCCGAAGAACATACCCGCCCGCGACGCCTCTACCGGCGAGCAGAAGGCGCTTCTGATCGGGCTGGTGCTGGCCCATGCCAATCTGGTCGCCGAGGTGACCGGCATCACGCCGCTGCTCTTGCTCGACGAGGTGGTGGCGCATCTCGATCCCGAAAGGCGCACCGCGCTGTTCATCGAGCTGGCAAAGCTCGGCGCCCAGGTCTGGATGACCGGCGCCGACCCCGCTTCATTCACCGACATCGGCGCGTCAGGCGAGATCTTCGGCGTCGATGCCGGTCAGATCACCCGCCGAGGCTGAGCCCGCGGCAAGCGCGCGTCGCCGGCGGCGGCGACATCCCTGCGGCGTGTTCGGATAGGGATTTCGGGCACGGAGAACCTTTGCCGAATCGCGCTTTTGCCGAGCCTCCGAATCGGCTTCCGGGCACCTTGAAAAACAGGCGAAAAATCCCATTTATTCAAGAGCTTGTTGACCGAGACTTTGCGCTATGCGCATGGCGTCTTTCATGGCAGAAATAAACCCATCAGTGCCTGTTTTGCGCCGCTGATTCGAAAACATCCTCGAAGGCCTCACATGACCGAACCTGCCCGGCAAACGACCGCCGACACCGAGCATTCCATTCCCATCGAATACGGCGCGGAGTCGATCCGGGTTTTGAAGGGCCTCGACGCCGTGCGCAAGCGGCCGGGCATGTATATCGGGGACACCGATGACGGCTCTGGCCTGCATCACATGGTCTACGAGGTCGTCGACAACGCCATCGATGAAGCGCTCGCCGGCTTTGCCACCGCGGTGGAGGTCGTGCTCAACGCCGACGGTTCCGTCACCGTGCGCGACGACGGCCGCGGCATTCCCGTCGATCTTCACAAGGGCGAGGGCGTTTCCGCGGCCGAGGTCATCATGACCCAGTTGCATGCGGGAGGAAAATTCGACCAGAATTCCTACAAGGTGTCGGGCGGCCTGCATGGCGTCGGCGTCTCCGTCGTCAATGCGCTGTCGAGCAAACTGCGGCTGAAGGTCTGGCGCGACGGCAAGGAGCATTTCGTCGAATTCGCCCATGGCGACGTGGTGGCGCCTCTCAAGGTGGTTGGCGATGCCAACGGCAAGCGCGGCACCGAGGTGACGTTTCTCGCCTCCACCGAAACCTTCACCAATGTCGAATACGACTTCGCCACCCTCGAACACCGGTTGCGCGAGCTCGCGTTCCTGAATTCCGGCGTCAATATCGTGCTTTCCGACATGCGCCACGCGGTCGAGAAGCGCGAGGCGATGCGCTATGACGGCGGCGTCGAGGAGTTCGTGAAATATCTCGACCGCAACAAGAAGCCGATGGTGCCCTCGCCGATCATGATCCATGCCGAATTGAACGGCATCGGGGTCGAGGCCGCGCTGTGGTGGAACGACAGCTACCACGAGAATGTGCTGTGCTTCACCAACAACATTCCGCAGCGCGACGGCGGCACCCATCTCGCAGGCTTTCGCGGCGCGCTGACACGCCAGGTCAACGGCTACGCCGACGCCATCGCCAAGCGCGAAAAGATCTCGCTCACCGGCGATGACTGCCGCGAGGGCCTGACCGCGGTGCTGTCGGTGAAAGTGCCCGATCCGAAATTCTCGTCGCAAACCAAGGACAAACTGGTGTCCTCGGAAGTGCGCCCGGTGGTCGAGAACGTCATCAATGAGGCGCTTGCGGCGTGGTTCGAGGAACATCCCGCCGAAGCCAAGATCATTGTCGGCAAGGTGGTCGAGGCCGCCGCCGCCCGCGAGGCCGCGCGCAAGGCGCGCGAGCTGACGCGGCGCAAGGGCGCGCTGGATTACGCCTCCCTTCCCGGCAAGCTCGCCGACTGCCAGGAAAAAGACCCCGGCAAATCCGAACTGTTCATCGTCGAGGGCGATTCCGCCGGCGGCAGCGCCAAGATGGGCCGCAACCGCGAGTTCCAGGCGGTGCTGCCGCTGCGGGGCAAGATATTGAACGTCGAGCGCGCGCGCTTCGACAAGATGCTGGGCTCCGAGCAGATCGGCACGCTGATCACGGCGTTGGGCACCGGCATCGGCCGAGACGATTTCGACCTCTCAAAGCTGCGCTATCACAAGATCATTCTGATGACCGACGCCGACGTCGACGGCGCGCATATCCGCACCCTGCTGCTGACATTCTTCTTCCGCCAGATGCCGTCGCTGATCGATAGCGGCTACCTCTATATCGCGCAACCGCCACTCTATAAGGTTACGCGCGGCAAGTCCGAGCAATACCTGAAGGACGAGCGCGCGCTGGAAGATTACCTGATCGGGACCGGCCTCGACGACTGCGTGTTCAAGATGGCATCAGGCGAGGACCGCAAGGGCCGCGATCTGCAGGCGCTGGTGGAGGATGCCCGGATCATCCGCGGCACGCTGCACAATCTGCACAGCCGCTATAACCGCAAGGTCGTCGAGCAGGCCGCGATTGCCGGCGTGCTCAGCCCAAAAATCACCGGCGATGTCGCCACCGCCAACGCCGCGGCGGGCTATATCGCGCGAAGGCTCGATGCGCTGGCCGATGAGGTCGAGCGCGGCTGGACCGGGCGCTTCACCGAGGGCGA
>DATANB010000060.1:0-22908 GCA_036266415.1 Bradyrhizobium sp.
GGGTCCAGTCGTCGACCGGCACCGAGACAAAGGTCGGCCCGCAGGGCGGCTGCATCGCCACATAGTAGGCGCGCGCGATCGCCGCCGGGACGTCCTCGGCGCGTGCCGGCTCGACCGAGAATTTGACGTAGGGCCGCGGAAATTCCGAGGCGCGCTCGGCATACAGGAATGGCTGCAGCGGCAGGATGCTGCGCGCCTGCTGGCCGGCGGTAATCACCAGCGGGGTCTGGTTGCGGTGCGCGGTGTAGATGTTGCCAGCCGCGTTTCCGACGCCGGCGGCCGAATGCAAATTGACAAAACCGGCATTGCGGGTGGCCTGGGCATAGCCGTCGGCCATGCCGATCACGGAAGCCTCCTGCAGGCCCAGCACGTAATCGATGTCGTCGGGCCAGTCGGCGAGGAACGGCAATTCCGTCGAGCCGGGATTGCCGAACACCTTTCGGATTCCGAACGCGCGAAGCAGATTTAACGTTGCGTCCTTGACGCTGAGCGGCTTGCTGCTGCTTTTGGTGAGTTTGCGGGACAATTTGAGTTTCCGCGCGCTACGAGCGACGAGTCGTCTTCACCTCTCCCATGGGGAGAGGTCGGCGCGAAGCGCCGGGTGAGGGGGATTGGCTTATCGATAGATCGTAACCCCTCACCCCAACGCTCTCCCTATGGGAGAGGGAGCAGACCACCGCTGACGCTCGCTTTGCGATCATCACCACGTCGCGGTGCCCTTCATCGTCGGCTGGCCTGCCGAATTTGCCGTCCACAGCTCCATGCCGGCGGCGGTGTCGTTGGCGTTGACGGTGAACTCGCTGCCTTCGAACAGGGGTTGCAGCCCGCGATAGCTGAGCTTCTTCGGCGCCGTACCGCCATGGAGCTTAGCGGCGAATTCCACGATAAAGGCCGCTTGCAGCGGGCCGTGGAAGACGAGGCCCGGGTAGCCCTCGACCTTGGTGACGTAGTCGCGGTCGTAATGGATGCGATGGCCGTTGAAGGTCAGCGCCGAATAGCGAAACAGCAGCACGGGATCGGCCATGTGGCTTTCGCGGTGTTTTGCAACGGGCGGCGCCGCCGCCGGCTTGGCCCCTGCCGGCGCGCTCGACATATCGCGATAGACAATATCCTGCCGCTCGCGGACCGCGGCGCCGCGCGGCGTCGTGATCAGGTGTTCGACGGATACGAAACACAACACGCCGGTGCTGCCGGTCTTCATGGTCACATCGGAGATGCGCGAGGTTCGCGTCGCCTCGTCGCCGACGCGCAGAGCATCGAGGAATTCCAGTTCGCCGCCCGCCCACATCCGCCGCGGCAGCGGCACCGGGGGCAGAAAGCCGCCGCGCGTGGGGTGGCCGTCCGCGCTCAATGCCGACATCGGGAAGACCGGCTGCGCCAGGCACCAGTGCACGGTCCACGGCGCGGCATCGCCCGGCTTCGGTTCGCCGATTTCCTGGAACAGCGTGGCGCGCAGGCCCTTCACCAGTTGCGCGGTGACGATGTCGGAAGCCTCGCTGGTGCGGCCGATCCACTGCCGCAAATGGTCGAGATCGGGCTTGTCGGTCATGACGATCTGGTCCGTACCGCCGAAGGCCTGGTTGCATGGGTTCGTTCGCCGATGCCGGGCACGGCGCCATAATGTCGCGGCTCGCCGACGACGATCGCCGCCGGCGCGGCATAGTTCACCTTGCCATTCGGGGTGTCGACCTCGATGCGGCGCAAATGCGGGTGCACGGCGAGGTCGGCCATGGTGTTGACCTCGGCGAAGGCGATGTCGGCGTCGGACAGGCGTCTGAGTAATTCGTCACGGGTCAGGCTGGCAAAGATGTCGCCGACGGTCCTGTCGGTGAGGGCGCGGTTGCGGACGCGCTCGACCATGCTGGAAAACCGGGGGTCGCCGGGTAAATCCGGCCGGCCCAGCACGTCCGCGCAAAGCTTCTTCCATTCGCGCTCGCTCTGGATCGAAATCAGGATGTCCTTGCCATCGCCCGAGCGGAACGCGCCGTAGGGCGCGATCGAGGGATGCGCCAGCGCCATGCGTTGCGGCGGGTTGCCGGCTTCGGCGTTGAGCAGCGGCACCGCGAGCCAATCGGCCATCACGTCGAACATCGAGATGCGGATGTCGGCGCCCTTGCCGCTGCGCGAGCGCGCGAACAAGGCTTCCAGAATGGCGGCGTGCGCAGTGGCGCCGGTGGCGACATCGACCACCGACATTCCGACGCGCGAGGGCCCCTCCGGACCGCCGGTGATGGAGGCGAGCCCGCTTTCGGCCTGGATCAGCATGTCGTAGGCCTTGCGATGGGCGTAGGGACCGTCGTCGCCATAGCCCGAGATAGTGCAGCAGATCAGCTTTGGGTATTGCTTGCGCAGGCGTTCCAGCGCGAAGCCGAGCTTGTCCATCGAGCCCGGCTTCAGGTTCTGGATCAGCACGTCGGCGCCTGATATCAGCGCCTCGAGGCTGGCGCGGCCCTCTTTGGTGGCGAGGTCGATCACCACCGAATCCTTGCCGCGATTGAGCCAGACGAAATAGCTGCTCTGTCCCTTCACCGCCGCGTCGTAGGCGCGCGCGAAATCGCCCTCGGGCCGCTCCACCTTGATGACGTGGGCGCCGGCATCCGCCAGGCGCGAACTGCAGAACGGGGCGGCGACCGCCTGTTCGACGGAAATGACGGTCAGTCCCTCAAGCGGCAGCATCTTACTCTCTCAGTAGGAGCGGGGCATGCCCAGCACGTGTTCGGCCAGGAACGACAGGATAAGATTGGTCGAGATCGGCGCCACCTGATAGAGCCGCGTTTCGCGGAATTTGCGCTCGACGTCGTATTCTTCGGCAAAGGCGAAACCGCCATGGGTCTGCACGCAGGCGTTGGCGGCCTCCCACGCGGCATCGGCGGCCAGCATCTTGGCCATATTGGCCTCGGCTCCGCAATCGAGCCCGGCCTCATATCGGCGGGTTGCTTCCCTGACCATCAGCTCGGCGGCGCGCATCGAAGCATAGGCCTTGGCGATCGGAAACTGGATGCCCTGGTTCTGGCCGATCGGACGGCCGAACACCACGCGTTCCCTGGCGTAGGCGGAGGCCTTGGCGATAAACCATTTGCAGTCGCCGATGCATTCCGCCGCGATCAGGATGCGCTCGGCATTCATCCCGGACAGGATATAGCGAAAGCCCTTGCCTTCCTCGCCGATCAGGTTTTCCGCGGGCACCCTGAGATCGGTGAAGAACACTTCCGTGGTGGAGTGGTTCATCATGGTGCGGATCGGGCTGATCGAGAGCCCGTTACCCCTGGCCGCCTTCATGTCGACGATGAACACCGACAGGCCGTCGGTGCGCTTTTTGGATTTTTCCTTTGGCGTGGTGCGCGCCAGCAGGATCATCAGGTCGGAATATTCGGCGCGGCTGGTCCAGATCTTCTGGCCGTTGACGACATAGCTGTCATTGCCCTCGCGCCTGGCAAACGTCTTCAGCGAGGAGGTGTCGGTGCCGCTGGTAGGTTCGGTGACGCCGAACGCCTGCAGCCGCAATTCGCCGCTGGCGATCTTCGGCAGCCATTTTGCCTTCTGCTCGTCGCTGCCGTGCCGCAGCAGGGTGCCCATGGTGTACATCTGGGCGTGGCAGCCACCGCCGTTGCATCCTGCGCGCTGGATCTCCTCGAGGATCGCGGCGGCCGCGGACAGTTTCAGCCCGGCGCCGCCATATTCCTCCGGGATCAAAACCGAGAGATAGCCGGCCCTGGTCAGCGCATCGACGAAGGCGGATGGATAGGCCATCTCGCGGTCGAGCTTGCGCCAGTATTCGCCGGGGAATTGCGCGCACAGTTTTGCAACGGCTTCGCGGATATCGTCATGTTCATCATGTTCGGTTGCTGTCATCGGAACTCGGCTGGCAGATCGAGGGCGCGAGACGCCCCCGGCGCGGTTAAAATCCTTCGTCGTGGATAGGCGGCTCAACGGCGGCGATCAAGCGGCCGCCCTGTTCACGCAGCTATGCGAACTGGCAGGGACTCGATGCCCCGCACAAAGCTGGAATACACCCGCTTCGGCTCGCCCACCACCTCGATCCGGTCGAACCGCTTCAGCATCTCCTGCCATACGATCTTGAGCTGCAGTTCGGCAAGCCGCATGCCGACGCAGCGGTGGATGCCGAAGCCGAACGAAAGATGGGTGCGCGGCCGGGCGCGGTCGATGATGAATTCGTCGGGCTTCTCGATGCCGTCTTCGTCGCGGTTGCCCGAGACGTACCACATCACCACGCGCTCGCCCTTGCTGATCTTCTTGCCCCCGATTTCGGTATCGACCAGCGCGGTGCGCCGCATATGCGCCAGCGGCGTCTGCCAGCGAATGACCTCCGGCACCATCGAATCGATCAGCGCCGGATTATCGCGCAGTTTTTGATACTGCTCGGGATATTCATTCAATGCCAGCACCGACCCGCTCATGGTGTTGCGGGTGGTGTCGTTGCCGCCGACGATCAGCAGAATGATGTTGCCCATCAGATTGTCGGGGTCCATGTGCCGGGTAGCGTCGTTATGCGCCATCATCGAGATCAGGTCGTTTCTCGGCTCGGCATTGACGCGTTCGTTCCAGAGTTTCGAGAAATAGGCCGCGCACTCGTCCATCTCGGCCCGGCGCTGTTCCGCCGATTCGACGACCCCGCTCTTGGGCAGCGCGGTCGAGACGTCGGACCAGCGCGTCAGCTTGCGGCGCTCGTCGAAGGGAAAGTCGAACAGCGTCGCCAGCATCTGGGTGGTGAGCTCGATCGACACCCGGTCGACGAAATTGAAGGTCTCGTTGCGCGGCAGCGCGTCGAGCACCTTGGCCGTGCGCTGACGGATCAGGATGGCGAGCTCGTCGAGATGCGTCGGCGTGAACATCGGCGACACGGTCTTGCGCTGGCCGGAGTGTCGCGGCTGGTCCATCGCGATGAAGCTCGGCCAGTCGTAGCCCGGAGGCACGTCGCGGATCGAGATGCCGCCGAGGGAGACGTCGGAAGAGAAGATGCCGTGATTGGTGTCGACATGCATGATGTCGTGATATTTGGTGACCGACCAGTAGGGTTCGATCGGCGCGTTGGTGCAGTAATGCACTGGCGCTTCCTTGCGCAGCCGCTCGAACCACGGCCACAGCGTATCGTCCTGGAACAGTCTTGGCGCGCCGGGGTGAAATTCCGCGAGCGGCGTGGCATAGGCCTCTTCACGCGCCAGGCGCTGAAGTTCGGCCTTGTCGGCCCGGACCGATGTCTGAATATTCATTGTCGATCAATCCCAAAAATATTCGTCGTCGGGGTCCTTGTCAGGCGGCGATGCGCACCGGCAGGGTTTCATACCCCTTGACGAAACTCGAATACACCCGCCGGGGCTCGTCGACCACCTCAATATTGTCGAAGCGCTTCAGGATTTCCTCCCAGATGATCCTCAATTGCAGCTCGGCGAGCCTCAGGCCTACGCAGCGATGAATGCCGAAGCCGAACGACATGTGGGTGCGCGGCCGGGCCCGGTCGATGATGAATTCGTAAGGACGCTCGATGACCTCTTCGTCGCGGTTGCCCGAGACGTACCACATCACGACCTTGTCGCCCTTCCTGATCTGCCTGCCGCGGAACTCGACGTCCTCGAGCGCGGTCCGGCGCATATGCGCCAACGGCGTCTGCCAGCGGATCACCTCCGGCACGAAGCTGTCGATCAGATCAGGGTTTTCGCGCAGCTTCCTGTACTGATCCGGATGTTTGCTCAACGCATAGATGCTGCCCGACATGGTGTTGCGGGTAGTGTCGTTGCCGCCGACGATCAACAGGATCAGATTGCCGAGGAAATTCCTCGGGTCCAAGTCGCGCGTGGCTTCGCTGTGCGCCATCATCGACAGCAAGTCGTTCTTCGGTGGCTGATCGATGCGCTCTTTCCACAGCTTGCGGAAATAGGCCGCGCATTCTCCGAGTTCGGCCATCCGTGCTTCGTCGGTCGGGACCAGCCCGTCCGGTCCGGGAAGCGTGGTTGCGATGTCGGACCAGCGCGTCAGCTTGCGGCGGTCCTCCCAGGGGAAATCGAACAACACCGCGAGCATCTGCGTGGTCAGTTCGATCGAGACCTGATCGACCCAGTCGAACACTTCGTTGACAGGCAGATTGTCCAGGCATCCGGCGGCGCGCTTGCGGATGTTGATCGCGAGCTGGTCGAGATGGGTCGGCGTGAACATCGGCGCGACGGTCTTGCGTTGCGCGCCATGGCGCGGCTCGTCCATGGCGATGAAGCTTTCTGTGCGCAGGTCGGGTGAGATGTCGCGGATGGTGATGCCGCCCAGCGAAGACGCCGACGAAAACACCGAATGATGGGTCTCGATCTCCATGATGTCGTTGTATTTCGTCACCGCCCAGTACGGCCCGAACATGCTGTCCTTGCAGTAATGCACGGGGTCTTCCTTGCGCAGCCGGTCGAAATACGGCCAGAAGGAATCGGTCCTGAACAGCTCGGGCTGGCTGACGTCGATATCATCAAGCGGAATCGACCAGGCCTTCTCCCGCGCGGCCTTTTGCGTGACGGTTTCGGCGGAATCCATCGTTCCGTGCATCCGGGAACTCCCTGATTGCCGCCTTCCGTGGTTGGTCCGGAACGGCGGCCGTTTGAGCGAATTACATCCTGTTGCGCGCGCCGGGGCAAGCGGGAGTTTGCCGCATTCCGTCGCACGGGAGGCGGCTAGCTGCCGGACCGTCCCCTTCTCGGCAATTTCGGCCCGTGACAAGCCTATTTCCAAAGCATAAGTCTGTGCACTGCAAGCCGCACGATTTGCCCCGGAGGCCGCCTGTCCATGATTCCCAATGCGCATCGGATGTTCAACTTCGATCTCGGCGAAACCGCGGACGCGATCCGCGAAACCGTGCATGATTTCTCGAGCCACGAGATCGCGCCGCGCGCCGACGAAATCGACAGGAGCAATCAATTCCCCCGCGACCTCTGGCCGAAAATCGGCGCGCTTGGCCTGCACGGGATTACCGTCGAGGAGGAATATGGCGGCTCGGGGCTGGGCTATCTCGAGCACTGCATCGCGGTCGAGGAAATCTCCCGCGCCTCCGCCGCGGTCGGCCTGTCCTACGGCGCGCATTCCAATCTCTGCGTCAACCAGCTGCGCCGCAACGGCAGCGAGGCGCAGAAGCGGAAATATCTGCCGAAGCTGATTTCCGGCGAGCATGTCGGCGCACTGGCGATGTCCGAGCCCGGCGCCGGCTCCGACGTGGTGTCGATGGCGACCCGCGCCGAGAAGAAGGGCGATCGCTACGTCCTCAATGGCTCCAAGATGTGGATCACCAACGGCCCGGTCGCGGAAACGCTGGTGGTCTATGCCAAGACCGATCCGGCCGCAGGCGCCCGCGGCATCACCGCCTTCATCATCGAAAAGGGCATGAAGGGATTTTCCACCGCGCAGAAGCTCGACAAGCTCGGCATGCGCGGCTCCGACACCGGCGAGCTGGTGTTCGACAATTGCGAGGTGCCGGAAGAAAACGTGCTCGGCGAGGTCGGCCGCGGCGTCAATGTGCTGATGTCCGGCCTCGATTACGAGCGTTCGGTGCTGGCGGCGGGACCACTCGGAATCATGCAGGCCTGCCTCGACGTGGTGATGCCCTATGTGCACGAGCGCAAGCAGTTCGGCCAGCCGATCGGCACCTTTCAGCTGGTGCAGGGCAAGATCGCCGACATGTACACGACGATGAACGCATCGCGCGCCTACGTCTACGCGGTGGCGAAAGCCTGCGACCGCGGCGAGACCACCCGCGAGGATGCGGCGGGCGCCATTCTCTACGCCTCCGAAAAGGCGACGCAATGCGCGCTCGACGCGATCCAGCTGCTCGGCGGCAACGGCTATATCAACGACTATCCGACGGGACGGCTGTTGCGCGACGCCAAGCTGTACGAGATCGGCGCCGGCACCAGCGAAATCCGCCGCATGCTGATCGGCCGCGAGCTGTTCGAGAAGTCGGCGTAGGCCGCCATTGCGGGCACTCCCCTCCCTCCACGCGCCCTTGCGCGTGGTGGGGAGGAGGCAATTGTTGCCGTAGCAACGGCAGGCCGTTTGAAAATCGAATCAACCCACGTCGTCCCGGCTCAAGGCCGGGACGACGTTGAGAGAGCCCGTACGCTACTCCGCCAGATTGTTGACCTTGCGCACCCATGCCCGCACGTCGGCGAGCACGTCGGGCAGCACCGCGCTGACGTCGGCCACGGTCATGCCGGCCTTGATGCGCGGGTCGTAGAGAACATTCAGGATGTACTGGTCGTAGACGTCGAAAAATCCCATCGACACATTGTCGTTGAACATGGTCCAGGGCACCGACGAGGTGTCGTTGATCGGCCCCAGCGACTGCAGCAGTTCCTCATAGGCGCAATCGAGGAAGATGAAATCGCCGTTGTCGACGGTGAGGATCACGTCGGAGTGCTCGATTTCATACCTGTCGTTCTTGCGAAAGCCGGACAGGCACTGCGGATCGAGCGAGGTTTTGATCTCGTCCGCCCGTTCGCTGCCGTAATAGGCCGCGATGGTGCGATAGAGATCGCGGTCGCGCACCAGCTTGACCAGGACGTTGGCGGCATCGCTGGTCTCGGCCATGGCGATGTCGAGATGCTGCACCCGCCGGCCGATGTCGGCGACGACCTTTGCGAGCTGCGCCTTGCGCTCGGGGCGATTGCCGTCGGCGAACACCCGCACCGGCATGTCGTATTTCCTGATGCGGTCGACCCGGCCGGCCAGATGATATTCGGCGCCGAAGGCGGTCTTGAAAAACCCTTCGGTAATCTCGCTGTCGGTGAAAGTCTTCTTCTCCGCGCGCTGGCGCGCGGCGATGGCCGGAACCTCCGCGGACGCGGCCGGCGGCGAGATAACGCCGTCGAAAGTGGTTGCCAGCAAAGCAGCCGCGATTATCGAGTGGAGATGCCGGCAGATAGCGCTCATCATATCGACGCTGCCGCAATCGTCGCGCGCGCGCAAGGCTTGTATGGCCGACGCGCATAGAGTTCCGTTGCAGCGCCAACGGGACTGAGTTTCCTCTCCAAAAGGGAGAGGTGGCACTGAGTAAACGGGAAGCGCGCCCTAGTTCTTCACCACCACGGTGGTGCCGACGGAGACGCGACTATAGAGATCGGTGACGTCCTCGTTGGTCATGCGGAAGCAGCCGGAGGAGACCGCCTGGCCGATCGTCTCCGGTTCGTTGGAACCGTGGATGCGGTACAGCGTCGAGCCCAGATACATCGCGCGCGCGCCGAGCGGATTGTCGATGCCGCCGGCCATGTGACGCGGCAGGTCGGGCCGCCGCGCCAGCATCTGCGAAGGCGGCGTCCAGCTCGGCCACTCCTTCTTGGCGGAGATGCGATGCACTCCGCTCCAGCGAAAGCCGTCGCGACCGACGCCGATGCCGTAGCGCAACGCCTGGCCGTTGGGGAGGACGAGATAAAGCCGTCGCTCGGCGGTGTTGATCAAAATGGTGCCGGGCGCGTAACTGCCGGCAAAGCTCACGGTTTGCCGCGGAATCGGGCTCGATCCGCCGGGGTTGAAATTGGGGCCGCCGCCAAAGATCTCGCGGATGTCGAAGCTCTCGGCCCGCGCGCCTCCGGCGCCGGCCAGCAACGTCACCGCCGCAAACAGCAAAGCAGGAATCCGGATCATTTTCGTCCTCGCAGGGGGAAACCGATTTGCCTCAAGACAGGCCATATTTGGCGCGATTTCGCAAGCAACCAGCCGGCACACCCCCTCGATTTTCGAACGCTGCGGTTAAAAAAGGCAAAGCTGTCATTCCGGGTGCCGCACCATCCCGGAATGACGGAGACTGGCAGCAATGCCCGCGAACCCTTTGACGAAATGCGCTAGGAATGATTGA
The DNA here is from genome assembly GCA_036266415.1 of Bradyrhizobium sp. GTDB lineage: Bacteria > Pseudomonadota > Alphaproteobacteria > Rhizobiales > Xanthobacteraceae > Bradyrhizobium. The sequence continues at coordinate 9,839 of DATANB010000060.1, forward strand.
TCTCAATCAGGTTCCGAAAAACGTCGCGAACGGGAGTGAATGATGAACGGTGCGGAAAGTCTGGTGCGGACGCTGGTCGCGGGCGGCGTTGACGTCTGCTTTGCCAATCCCGGCACCTCCGAGATGCATTTCGTCGCGGCGCTGGATCGGGTCGAGGGCATGCGCTGCGTGCTCGGGCTGTTCGAGGGCGTGGTGACGGGTGCGGCCGACGGCTATTTCCGCATGAAGGGCACGCCGGCCTCCACCCTGCTGCATCTCGGCCCCGGCCTCGCCAACGGCCTCGCCAATCTGCACAACGCCAAGAAGGCGCATTCCGGTATCGTCAACATCGTCGGCCAGCACGCCGTCTATCATATCGGCTATAACGCGCCGCTGACCTCCGATATCGAGGGGCTGGCAAGGCCGATGTCGGAATGGGTACGGACCTCGCCGGATGCGAAATCCGTCGCCAGAGATGGCGCGGCGGCGATTGCCGCGGCCAAGGGTTCGCCGCCGCAGATCGCAACCCTGATCCTGCCCGCCGACACCGCGTGGAACGAGGCCGACGGCATCGCCGAGGTGCCGGTGCCGAGCCAGCGCCCCGGCTTTTCGCAAGCTGCCGTCGACAAGGCGGCCAAGGTGCTGCACAGCGGCGGCACGCAAAACCTGCTTCTGATCACCGGCAGCGCGCTGACCGAGCAGGGGCTGGCGCTGGCGCAGCAAATCGCCGGCAAGACCGGCTGCAAGGTGATGGGCCAGACCTATCACCCGCGCATGGCGCGCGGGCGCGGGCGTTTCTCGATCGACCGCATTCCCTACGTGATCGAGCAGGCGCTGCCGCTGCTCAAGGACTTCAAGAACATCATCCTGGTGGAGGCCAACGATCCCGTCGCCTTCTTTGCCTATCCGAACAAGCCGAGCAAGCTGAAACCCGAGGGTTGCGAGGTCGAGCGGCTGACGGCGTGGGGCGAGAATTCGGTCGCGGCGCTGGAGGCGCTGGCGGATGCGCTCGGCGCCAAACCGGCCGACGTCAAGCCGCAGAAGCTCGCGGAACTGACCAGGCCGACCGGCGCGCTGACCCACGCCTCGATCGCGCAGGCGCTCGCGATGGCGATCCCGGAAAACGCCATCGTGGTCGATGAATCCATCACCACCGGACGCGGCTTCTTTCCGCCGACCGCGGCTGCCGCCCCGCACGACTGGCTGCAGAACATGGGCGGCTCGATCGGCTTTTCGACCCCGGTCGCGACCGGGGCCGCGATAGCCTGCCCCGACCGCAAGGTGATCTGCATGGTCGGCGACGGCAGCGCGATGTACACGCTGCAATCGCTGTGGACGCAGGCGCGCGAAGGCCTCAACGTCACCACCATCGTGTTCGCCAATCGCATCTATCAGATCCTGCGCGGTGAATTCGACGGCGTCGGCGCCGGCGAGCCCGGCCAGCGCGCCATGGACATGCTCCAGCTCGATCGCCCGAACCTCGACTTCGTTTCGCTTGCCAAGGGCATGGGCGTGCCCGGCCGCGCCGTCAGCAATGTCGACGATTTCGTCAAGGCGCTGGCCGAAGCGATTCCCGAAAAGGGACCACGGCTGATCGAAGTTCAGATGTGAGATAAGACCGTCATTCCGGGATGGTCCGAAGGACCAGACCTCAGATGCGCAATTGCGCATCGGGGAATCTCGAGGTTCCGGGTTCGATGCTTTCGCATCGCCCCGGAATGACGGAGGCGGATCTTCCGGAGGCCAAATGCAGACCGAGCTGAACAAGGTCGTTGGCGCGCTCGGCGAATTCTACGCGCACGAAACCTTCCTGCTTGAGCACGATCTCGGCGAGCGCGTGCTGACGCATCGGCTGGCGGTCCATCTGGAAAAGCAGTTTCCGGGATGGCAGGTCGATTGCGATTACGACCGGCTGGGCGAGCGGACCCTGCGGCTTCCGCACGGAACGATCGTTTCGACCGACGATCATCTCGCGAAATCGGTTTATCCCGATATCGTCGTGCACCAGCGCGAAATTCCCAACAACCTGCTCGCCATCGAAGTGCGCAAGGCGGCCAACCATCAGCCGCCGGAACACGACCGGCACAAGCTGCGCGCGCTGACCGACCCGCATCTGTGGTTCGCCTACTGGATCGGGGTCTATCTCGTGCTGGGAAAGAAGAGCGTCGTCTCGGACGTCTATGTGGGCGGCGTCATCGACCCGCCGCTATCGGCGTGGCTGGCGGGTCGGCTGAAGGATGCGGGGCTGGGGTTGAGCTGACATCAAGCCCGCGCGCAGAGTACGGCCGCCACGCCGGCGGACTGTTTGCCCCAAATGCCGCTTTGACGCACTGCATCAATGGAACCGGCTGCCGGCGCCGCGATTGTTAAGATGACTGACTTTGAACCTTGCGCCGCTGGCGGAGACTTACCCTGCAGAGGCGATCTAGGAGGCGATCATGTCGCACTGGCACGATACCATGGTGGACAGGCCGGAGACGGATGGAGCGGTTTATGCGACGGGCTGGACGATTTCAGGCCTGGCCGTGCTCGGCGCCATTGTGATCGTCTGGGTCCTAGGGATCTAAGGGCGGGAACCGTTTCCGCGACCGCGGATTATCTGGGGGTGTCGGTCCCCCCATCGGCACATTTTAGGTGACTTCGACTGGACGGCCCCGGCTCGCCCCCCGCGCTGGGGCCGTTTCTTATCCGGAAATACCCTCCGGTCGGGTGGTCAGAACCACAAGTCACCGCGCGATCAGAGCGGACCGAGCATGGCCCATCGAGGATCACAGAATTCCTTCACGGCCGCCGTGACACCGCTGCTGATGATGTCGCGGCGTTCCGGAGAGCCCATCTTGAGCTCCTCGTCGCGGTTGATGATCGAACCCGCCTCCAGCAGGACGGCGGGCATCCGGGTCGATCTCAGCACGACGAGCTGATCGTAGCTATAGACGCCGGTTTCCTTGTCGAGCAGCGGGTGCTGGTACCGACCCATGATGGGCTGGGTATATTGCTCGGCATATTGCAGGCCCTCGGCCTTCATCTCCCTGCCGATCAGCTCGGCGAATGACAGGCTCGTCCCGAAATCCGGATTGCTGCGTGAAACGAACACGGAATAACCGCTGAAGCGGTCGCTGAAATGACTTTTCTTGCCCTCGAATTCCCAGTTCTCGAGGAGTTTATCGGGCACGGAGTCATGGTGGATCGACAGGAACAGATTTGCCTGCAGATCGTTGGCCACGGCGACCCGCTTGAAGAGGCTGCGCCTGGCCTTGCCCTCGGTCAGCAGCAATTTGGTTTCGGCAAAGCCTGCGGCCTTCAATTTCTCCTCGATCCGCTGCGCAAGGCGCAAATTGAAGACGAACTCGGCGACGTTGCGGGCGCTGATCGCGCCTTCTGATTCGGCGGTGTGTCCCACATCCAGAACGATCCGGAATTTTGCCGGATCGCACCTTGTAGCGACCGGGTTCAAGGCGGGGAGCCGCAGGGCGACCGGCCCGAGGGCGGCAAGCTTGACGGCGCGGGGTTTTGGCGAGGCGGCGGGCTTCGCCAGGGCGGCGCGCTTTGGCGAGGTGACGTGCCTCGGCGATTTGCCGGGCTTCGAGCTCTTGAACACATCCGACAGCCAGCCGGCATCGCTGGCCTCGATCGGCAGCAGCACCAATGCGGCGAGTGCGGCGACGACGGTGCCGGGCAGCCAGACGCCAGAACCTGACCCGGCGATTTTTTTCCCTGACGACAGCAATCCCCTGCTCCCCCCGGAGTGATTCTGCTCGCACTTCAAGACAGCATGGCAGCACAAGGACTCATTTAACAGGATTTATGAACCAGGAGTCATCGGAAATATATTGCGAGTTTGAACTGGAAGGGTGGCCCTGTCCGACCGGCGCCTGCCGGCTTCAACCCTTCGGCCGCGCCTTGATCTCGTCGAATTCGGAACGGGCCCGGTCGAATTTGGCATTGAACAGCCACATCGCATCCAGAATTTCGCGGAAGGTTGCGGATGTTCTTGCCCTGTCAGCCTGTCCAAAGGCGAAGATGCTGTTGTTTCGCAGATATCCCATGATCCTCGGGTCGGAAACTCTATAGCCGGTGAGGTTGCCTGACCTGAGCGCGGACCTGGTCGGAGTGGGAATGATCTGGATGAGTTCAAACAGCTTCATCTGGTCGATCGGATCCGGCAGTGTTTTGACGATCGCCGTCACTTGCGGGAAAATATCCGCATGTGCGTTCATCAGCCCGTCTCGCACGGCGGTCCAGTGGTTGAGCCGGTGATCCAGATTCCCGATCCGTGCCTCTTCCTTGTCGTCGCGAAGGCTCAATGCGGGATCAAAGGCGGCTACCGACTTTTTTATCGCTGCCCATTTGTTCCGGCCAATTTGATCTTCGGATGGGCCGGTTTGCAAACTTCCCTTGTATTTGTTCGAGCGCGCATTGCCTATGTTTTGCTGGCCATTGGTCTCGGCAAAGAACAGCCCCAGGCTGATACGGCCTGCCGCTTCAGCATTCGCCCCGTCGAGGCCCCTGGCTCGCGCGATGGCAATTCCCAGGTCGACGACGTCCTTGAAGGGCGTATCCGATTTTTGCGCGTTTGCGGGCGGCGCATCCATCAGGTCGAAAAGTATCCCGTACTCGTCGAGCATCGGCTCGCGCTCGGCATCAAAATACGCCGGCGGGATTTTGAATTTATTGGGCCGTCCGATTTTGGACGGAAGCGCGTCGGTGAGGTCCTTGTACGCGCTCATCATGCTATTGCGCGCAAGGTAGAGCGCCTGTCCCGGCAGGTTCGGCAGTCGCTCTTTCGAATTGATCTGCGCGCGTCGCTCGGCCAGGACCGATTCGAACTTGTCTGTTGCATTGTGATAGGCATCAAGTGCATCCGATTGTTGTTTCGTCAGTGCGGCCGGCTGAGCCAGTGCAGGGGACACCAAGCCGAGATTGCCGATGGCGGCCGAGACGAGCGATGCGATCGTAGTGATGGTCGGATCGATGGTGATGAAACCCGCCGGCGTGAGGAAAAATCCGAGAGCAAGAGCCGCCGTGGGCGCAGCGGTGTGAACTTTTATGCCCATGGCAGTCCCCCAATGTCCGGGTTCGACCGGATACGCGCTCCGCAGCGGTTCCGCGAGATCTTGCGGCTTCCCGCGAAGGGAACGCTAGGACACGCGTCGGCAGCGACGACCTTGAGGGCGACATCCGCAAGCGGGCGCCAGTGCCTTCTCGTCCCAAGCTGGGCGGCCATCCTGGGAACAGATCACGACAACCTACGTTCTCCCTCCAGGAAGTGAAAGGAGGTAGTCATGCCGCGCGGAGATAAGTCCAGTTACACCGGCAAGCAAAAGCGACAAGCAGAACATATCGAAGAAGGCTACGAAGACCGGGGCGTTTCGCACGGGGAGGCTGAACGCCGCGCTTGGGCTACTGTGAACAAGGAAACTCACGGCGGAAAGAAAAGCGGCTCAGGCAGAGGTAAAAAGGAAGATCACTCCCCCTCCCGCAAGGGCGGTAAGCTCGGAGGCATGGCTTTAGCGAAACGTCCGGCGGCAGCCCGTTCCCGATCGGCGAAGAAGGCAGCACGGACCCGGAAGCAACGAGTGGCCTGAAGCGTTGCTCGCCAGGTTCGCCGCTCGGATAGAATCGGGCCGCTCCTCGTCCTTTGCCAGTTCCTGGGCGAGCAACTTCAGCAGCATCGTGTGCTAGCCTCGTCAAGGAGTCGTTTTGAAGCTGAGAACAAAATACGTCCCTTGGGTCAGCGCGGCGATTGGATTTGGTGTTTGGTTTTTCACTCACTTGCCTGAGACGACGCAGCAAGCCCTCGCATACGTCGCGGTGGCATCAGTGATCGCGTTGCTCATTTGGGGCTACAGGAGATTTCAGTAGGTGGAGTTGCGTATATGACCTGGACACCCTCGATAATACCTGACGGTGCCGATCAAACCGTCTACGTCGTCCTCGATGACTTCGGCCGCTTGGGCCGCGCCTATCGCGAGACCGATGAAGAACGGATCGATCTGGAAAGCGTCATTTCCGATCTGATGACCGGGCAATAGGCCACCCGGTTCGCGTGGTCGCCTTCAATATCGCCGAGCATTGGGCCGAGGACGCTTCCGAAGATATCGCGCGCGAGATCGTGCGTCGCTTTGGCCTATCCGGCGATCAGATACCGTCATCGCTTGAGGCATTCGTTGAGCGGCATCTCGGTGTGATCGTCAGATCACGTCGCGGTTGGCATGAGAAAGAGGCCGCTAAGTGAGACGGCCTTACCGCGCACCGCCTCTTGCCCGCTGGACCGCATAACCGAGCACAAGCGCGCCACAGGCTGCCGCAGCCGTCTGATCAATCAAAAGGCCTGACGAAAGGGAGCACATCCCCAGTGCGAACCATAAGGCAGATGATCCGGCGGCCGATCCGATGAAGGCGCCAATGAAGAACCAACCATTGAGTCGGGACATTTGTCCCCTCGTTGTTTGCTTTGTTTGCTTTGCGGGTCAGTCTCATTTTACACCCGCAGATGGAAATTACGAAACTAACAAATTCTCAATAGGACCGGACAGCATCCCTTGCCCACCCCTGAACGAGCAGGGAACAAATTCCACGGATTTTCCACGTCTCGATCTGCGCGGTTCGTGATCGTTCCGTCGTGAGCTGCCAATCGGGTCGGGTGAGCGGTGAAGAAAGCGCAATAAACTGCGACTTTCTGGTGGGCGCACAAGGGATCGAACCTTGGACCTCTCCCGTGTGAAGGGAACGCTCTCCCGCTGAGCTATGCGCCCGGGATTTTGCTGCACCGTCAAAGCCGGTAGATCGGCGTTTGACTGAACAATACACGTCGTCGTCAGAGCCCGCGATTTACGAAGTACGCGCTACCGGTGTCAAGCCGGGGATCGGGCGGCTTCAGCCCGGCTGCTGCTGCCGCGCCCGGGAGGCGTGGGATTGCAGCGCCCGGATGCGTTCGGCCAGCGTGCCGCCGCCTTCGGGAGCGCCGGCTGGCGCTGCGCCATGGGCGGCGGCGCCATTGACAGGCTTCTCCGCCTTTGCCGTGGACGCCGGTTCCTCCGCCAGCATGGCCTCGATCGGCGAATTCGGCCCTTCGAGCTGGATCGCGAGTTTGGCCACTTCGGCGGCGATATCGTTGATTCGTTCGCGCAGCAGCGCATTTTCCATGCGCTCAGTCGCCCAGGAGCTTTCGGCCTGCTGCTGGATCGCATTGATGTCGCGCTGCAGCTTGGCGCGTTCGTCGCGCGCAACCCGCAACTGTTCCTCGACCGCCGCCTTCTCGGTCTTCAGCTTTTCCAGCGCGGGCCATGTGCCGCGGTTGGTAAGGGCGATTTCGTCGTGCAATTCCCTGGCGCTGCGTTCGGCGGCGTCTTTCGCCTGGCGCAGCTGATTGTTTTCAAAATCACGCTCGGCCAACAGCTTGCCCTGGGTGGCAAGCCGCGCTTCCAGATCGTTGACGCGGTTGCCGAGCATTTCGGCTTCCTTGACCTGGATGATCAGCTGCCGATCGAGATCGGTGACGCGCTGGCTGAGGTTTTCGACGCGGCTGCGCGCCTCCGACAGTTCGCGCGTCACCTTCTCCGATTCGCCGCGCTCCTGCTCGAGCCGCGTCTGGGTCGCGGCGAATTCCTTTTCGGCGTCGCCGACGCGGCCCTTCAGCGTATCGATCTGGGCGCGCACCGCCATCAGCTCGACCTGGCGGCTCTCCGCCATCATCGAACGATCGGACAATTCGGCATTGAGTCGGGCGAGCTCGCTTTGCTTGTCCTTCAGCGCCTTTTCGGCGTCGCGCAGCGATTCCGTCTTCGCGGTGAATTCCTCTTCGGTGGCGCGCAGCTGCTCCTTGATCGCCTTCTCGCGCGCCTCGAGCGAAAAGATCGTTGCGTTCTTTTCGCCAAGCTCGAGCTTCATGCGATTGATCGCATCGGTTTTCTTGCCGAGTTCGGCGAGCTGGCTGGTGGTTTTGTTCTTGAGCTGGTCGACGCTCATCTCGAGCCGCCGCGCCGACATCGCGAATTCCGCGCGCAGCTGATCCTTGTCGGCCTGAATCTCGGCCATCGACAACGGCGTCGCCGCCTCCAGCCGTTTGGTCGTCAGTCGCACGGCGCGGTTATGCACCAGCGGCACGATCATCAGCCCGAACAGCATCGAGACCAGAAAACCGATCGCCAGATACATGATCGGTTCGATCATGAAACGCTACTCCCACGAGAAACTCTGCTCATCACAATGCCATGCGGCGCGGGGTAAACGCCAGCCTGTTGGCGCGTTAACGTGAATCCGCAAACCCGGGCGTTTTGCCTTGCAGGATGACAGTCAGAACGGGTTCCAGGTCGCGCGCGGCGTATATTTGAGATAGCCGATATTGGCGCCAAGCCTCAAGCCCAGGCCGGAGCGGATCGGCACCAGCACGATATTGTTGGCGGTCAGCGCGGTCATGCCGAAACCGCCGATGATATAGGCGGAGCCGTCGATGCCGGCAAAGCGCTGGTAGATCGCGTTGGTGGCGGGAAGGTTGTAAACCAGCGTCATCGTGCGCGCGCCGTCGCCGCCCCAGTCGAAGCCGACCGACGGCCCCTGCCAGTAAACCCGCAAATCCCCGGCATTCTTGGTGTAGAGCGTGCCTTCGCCGTATCGAAGCCCGGCCACGAACGCGCCCGAGCCTTCCTCGCCCAGAACATAACCGTTTGGCAGGCCCCATTGGCTGACCGCGCGCTCGATCACCGAGGCAAGCCCGCGCGAGACGTTGCCGAAGAACTTGTGCCCGGCGCCGAGCAGTTCGTCCGGGCCGTAGGTACTGGGGCCAGGCTGGCGCTGTGGCGGCGGCAATTCCGGCGGCGGCGCCTGCTGCGCGGACACGGGCAGCGTCCAGCACATCAGCGCGGCAAGTGTCACCGCGGCGAGGCGTGATGCGAAAGTCATAAAAGAACCCCTGCGTAGCGAATTCCGGCCGCCGCCTTAACCTGACGCCAACAGGAACGGCTTTAGGTTGCGTCCGGTGTCCCCCGACTCGGATGTTATCGGTACCAACTATGACGGCACAACGGCAGGAAAGAAACGGCGATCGCTGCGGGACAGGGTTTCGCCCCCTAATAGCCTTGTTCGCCCTGGTGGTCAGCCTTGCCGCACAGGCCTGCCCCGATTTTGCCGCCCGGGCCGCCACCACCGAGCGGGTGGTCGTGAACCGCTTCAGCGGCCTGGCCATCGAGGGTTTCGACCCCGTCGCCTATTTTGTCGACGCCCGCGCCCTGGTCGGCCTGCCAGAATTCGAGGCGTCCGAGGCAGGCGCGGTCTGGCGGTTCCGCAACGAGGGCAATCGCGCCTCGTTTGTCGTCCATCCCGATATTTACGGCCCCCGGTTCGGCGGTTACGACCCGACCGATCTGGCGCGCGGCGTCACGGTTGCCTCTAACCCGCGGTTCTTCCTGATCTTGGGCCAACGGCTTTATCTGTTCAGCCGCGAGGAGAACCGGGACGTCTTCGCCGCCGATCCCGAGCGGTTCCTGCGAGAGGCTAACGCGCGCTGGCCCGTGCTGGAACAGGGTCTGGCGCAGTAGTTGCAATTGGGGACGCGGCTTGGTGCGAACGCTGAAAATTACCGTGCCGCCGATGGGTCACCCCAGGCGATGAATTCCGGCACGATAAAGCCGTCACGGCCTTCGCCGAATTGCAGGACATTGCCCCTCGCATCCGTCATCTGGCCGCCGGCCGCGGTGACAACCGCATGTCCCGCCGCGACATCCCATTCGGATGTCGGGGCAAGGCGGGGATAGATATCGGCGCCGCCTTCCGCCACCCGGCCGAATTTGACCGCCGAACCGAGCACCTGCCGGATGGCGCCCGGGCGCTCCGCAATGAAGGCTTCGGTCCGGCTTTCCGAATGCGAGCGGCTGACGGCCACGACCCAGGGCTCGCCCGGCTTCGGGTGGGTCCGGGTATGGATCGGCTCGGCCAGGGACTTCTGGCCTATCGTCAGGCGTTCCGCGCCTCGGCCCACCAGTCCGCGCCAGAGCAGTCCGAGCGCCGGTGCGGCGATAATGCCCAACAACGGCGTCCCCTTTGTCACCAGCGCGAGATTGACCGTGAACTCGCTGCGGCCGGCGACAAATTCCTTGGTGCCGTCAAGCGGATCGATCAGAAAGAAGCTGCCGGTGTAAGGCGGCTTCGCCAGACCGACGCGCTCCTCGGACAGCACTGGAACCTCCGGAACAAGCCGCGCGAGGCCCTCGGCGATGATGCGGTCGGCGGCAAGATCGGCTTCCGTTACCGGCGAGCCGTCGGGCTTGCCCTCGATCCGCATTGCAGCCCGGTTGATGGCAAGAATGGCCGCTCCCGCCCGGATCACCAGATCGGTCAAGGGCTGCATCAGTTCCGCCGCGACGTCGCCATCGATCACGGCTGCTTGCGAACGTGCCTCATTCATGGGCGGGTCTCATATGCAGTTCGTCTTTCCCTCGGGCCCCGGCCTTGTGTTGGCAGCCCTTGCGTCCGCAGTGTATCAAGCCGGCGAGCATGCGTGATTCGTCTCAGTCCGTGCTGTCGTGGATTTACAGGAACACCTTATGTCTGGCACCTCGTCTCCCGCTTCCGGCCCCGACGCTCTCGAACTGGCGGCGCTGTTGTGTTCGCGGGTTTGCCACGATCTGATCAGTCCGGTGGGCGCCATCGTCAATGGGCTTGAGGTCCTCGACGATAATCCCAAGCCGGAAGACCGCGAATTCGCCCTGGATTTGATCCGCAAGAGCGCCAGGACCGCCTCGGCGCGGTTGCAGTTCTGCCGTCTCGCGTTCGGGGCGGCGGGATCGTCGGGCGCGCAGATCGATCTCGGCGACGCGCAAACCATGGCACGGGGGCACCTCGAGGACGGCAAGACCACGATTGCGTGGAATTTGCCGCGCGCGCTGCTTCCAAAGAACAAGGTCAAGCTGCTCCTGAATATGATGGTGATCGCGCAGCAGACGATCCCGCGTGGCGGCGTGCTTGCGGTCGATCCAATCGGCGAGGGCGAGGGAACAGGCTTTCGCGTCGCCGCGAGCGGGCTCAACGCCCGCCTGCCGCAGAATATCGCCGATATGCTGAGTTCGAGTTCAGGCTCGGCCCCGGATGCCCATGCGGTGCAGCCCTATTATACGCGCCTGCTGGCGCAGGCCTGCGGGTTGCACGTAGTGCTTGCCGCCGAGGGCGAAGCGGTGGTCGTGACCGCCTCCTGAAAGCCGCCCGCGCCGAAATATGGTTAACCAACGGTTTACGGCGGGCGCCCGGATTCCGCGAACCGCCCTATCTCTTTGTTGATCCCGTTCTTTTCCAATTACTCAACCAATATTAAACGCTTTACGGACAAGCTGGCCACACTCTGAAAGGCGTGCCGATGCAGTGCGCCCAAGTGTTCGAAGGCCGGCTTGATGGACGATCTGTTGCGGGAGTTTCTGACGGAGACCAGCGAGAGCCTGGATACCGTCGATAACCAGCTGGTGCGGTTCGAGCAGGAACCGAACAACGCCAAGATACTGGATAATATCTTTCGCCTGGTTCACACCATCAAGGGCACCTGCGGTTTTCTGGGACTGCCGCGGCTGGAAGCGCTGGCCCACGCCGGCGAGACCCTGATGGGCAAATTCCGCGAAGGCATGCCCGTCACGGCCGAGGCGGTCAGCCTGATTCTCGGCAGCATCGACCGCATCAAGGAAATCCTCTCCGGGCTTGAGAAAACAGAGGCGGAGCCGGAAGGCAGCGACCAGGACCTGATCGTCAAGCTTGAGGAAATGGTGGAACGCGGCATGCGGGCGATGTCGGCGTCGGCGCCGCCGATCGCGACGGCTCCCGCGGTTGCCCCCGGCAGCTTCGTGCCGCAGCGGCAGCGGCAATTGCGTCCCGGCGAAGTGTCGCTGGATGAGCTGGAGCGCGCCTTCCGCGAGACCGCGATCGAGGTTGTGCCGCAGCCGGCGCCGGCGAAGCAACCCGCGCCCGAACCGCGCGCGGCTTCATCGAAAGAGGCCGAGCCGGTCGCGAGAAAGCCTCTTGCCGATCCGGATGCCGGCGAAGGCGACCGCGTCGCCAATCAGTCGATCCGCGTCAATGTCGACACGCTGGAACACCTGATGACGATGGTGTCGGAACTGGTGCTGACCCGCAATCAGCTCCTGGAGATATCCCGGCGCCACGAGGACACCGAGTTCAAGGTGCCGCTGCAGCGGCTGTCCAATGTCACCGCCGAGCTGCAGGAAGGCGTCATGAAGACGCGGATGCAGCCGATCGGCAATGCCTGGCAGAAGCTGCCGCGCATCGTGCGCGACCTTTCCGGCGAACTCGGCAAGCAGATCGAACTGGAGATGCACGGCGCCGACACCGAACTCGACCGCCAGGTGCTCGACCTGATCAAGGATCCGCTGACCCACATGGTGCGCAACTCGGCCGATCACGGGCTGGAGACGCCTTCCGAGCGCGCCGCCTGCGGCAAACCCGAGCAGGGCACCATCCGGCTGTCGGCCTATCACGAAGGCGGCCACATCATCATCTGCATCGCCGACAACGGCCGCGGGCTCAATACCGAGCGGATCAAGGCCAAGGCCATCTCCAGCGGTCTGGTCAACGAGGCCGACCTGGAGAAGATGACCGAGGCGCAGATCCACAAGTTCATCTTCGCGCCCGGCTTCTCCACCGCCGCCGCCGTCACCTCGGTGTCCGGCCGCGGCGTCGGCATGGACGTGGTGCGCAACAATATCGACCAGATCGGCGGCACCATCGACGTCAAGTCGGTGGCCGGCGAAGGCTCCTCCGTCACCATCAAGATCCCGCTGACGCTTGCCATCGTCTCCGCCCTGATCGTGGAGGCCGCCGGCGACCGCTTTGCGATTCCGCAGCTGGCGGTGGTCGAGCTGGTGCGGGCGCGCGCCAATTCCGAACACCGCATCGAGCGCATCAAGGACACCGCGGTATTGCGGCTGCGTAACAAGCTCTTGCCGCTGATGCATCTGAAGAAGCTGCTCAGGATCGACGACGGCTCCTCCTCCGACCCGGAGAACGGTTTTATCGTCGTCACGCAAGTAGGCAGCCAGACCTTCGGCATCGTGGTCGACGGGGTGTTCCACACCGAAGAAATCGTGGTCAAGCCG
>DATANB010000061.1:0-59972 GCA_036266415.1 Bradyrhizobium sp.
TTGCGCCGACCTTTGATCCACTCTTCGATAGTTTCGCCGGTCACACGATGCCGAAGGTCCGGCCCTATCTGACTGAAAAACGGCGCGTGAATTTTGATGAGCATCTGCACGGCGCTTTCCAGTATCGGACCGGATTTGCGCGCATGCTCCTCAATTTCGAGAGATGCGTCGCGATGTTGGCCTAGCTCTCTATCGGTCATTGGTGTGTCCCCAGTGGTGTGATCGTGGTGTTCATTGTGGTGAATACAGGGAGACAATGGTGAGCGAATTTAATGGTTCAACCGACGCACTTATTGAGAACGTGCAGCACGTTCGCTGACGTGACATGACGTTACGTGACGTGCGCTTTCTAAAATTTTCGTATGGTCGGCTTCTTGGGGAAGGCGCGACCGAGCGCGATCTGGTAAGCCTCCCACTGGGCCACAAGGTCTAGCCGCCAGAGCCGGGTTGACGTATTGCCGAACCGAACCGGCGGAGGGAAACCATCCTGTTCGATACGTCGGGTGATCCACATACGCGACACGCCTCCATAGCGTGCGCGCAGAGTATCTCTGGTCAGGAATACGGGCTGGGATGGTTCGGCGGTCTTGTGAAGCCGTGTCATGGTTGCACCTCACGCGCGGCGCGGATGGCGACCATGTCCCGGTTAAGCTTCGGCTTTGGCTTCGCGGCCTGCACTGCATCCCATGCGTCGAGATCGGCAAGAAGCCATAGCGGCGAGTTGCCGACATACATCGCGGCCTGCGGGAAGTCGTACTTTTCTTGCTGGCGTTTGATCCACGTTGCCGAGCGGTCGCCGTACCGCTGTTGGACCTGACGCTTCTTGAGATAGAGTTTCGAGACTGGGGTGGTGTCGGGCATGGCTGTGACCTATCCAGAGAGCTAAGCTCTTCTTGAAGAGGTCCCGGCCTCCTACGTCGGAGACCATTGCGCGGGACGTGCGCCTTACCAGTGCCGTGCCGATGCACACTCGAAGTGCTCGACCCGAGAGCCTTGCGGCTCTCAGCACCCGAACGCTCGCCCGGGGCTTGCCGCATGTGGAACGCGGCTGATGCGCGGTCCCCTACGCCTGCCCCGAGCGAGCGTCAAGATGGTTGGGACTGAAATTGTGTGATGACGTTTTAGGATGATGCGCGCAGCGTCGAGCAGCGATCAACTAGCGGCCTCGTCACGGACAGACTTAACCATTCCCACGAAGATGACTTCCCCAGCGTCTTGCGGGCGGGAGGTGCCGGGACTACGTTCGGTTTGCGTAAATTGAAGGATGACAACCGCACATGATCCGGTGCGGGGCTTCATCGGCAAATGTCCCTTTGGCCCTCTTCCCCTCTTCAAGGGCCTCTGACGTTCCGCTGCTCGTAGCAGCGAGAGCCTTATGGAAATGGTGCAGCGACACGCGGCCCCCGGAATAGTCCGAGCGGCAAAACCTAACGATGAAAGGGCATCCCCATGCCACGGAAGAAGTTGACCCAAGATAAAGTCAACGTGATGTTGGACCAGCTCGTCGATGAAGGCCATCTGATCCCTCACGGCGGATTGCCGGAGCGAGGCTATTCGAGAGCCCGCATGCCTAGCGGTGCACCCTACCCCGAAGAAGCCTACGTCGAGGCGACGAGCCGTCACGGGCCTAATCCCGTTGACGCTGATGCGGCTCGTGCGCCGTTCAATAAGAACTTTACCGCCCGCCGCTGATGATCGACTAGCCTCGGGAGCTATGGTTCCCGAGGCCCGGATCATACGGAAGGGAGACCACGGCCATGACTGCGCGCGGCAAACCGCAAATGCTCGACAGGGGCAAAATCGTCGCCCGATTTTTGGAGGCTTGTGCGAGCGGCGAAAAAGTATCGCACCGCGTGAGCCTCCGCGCGCTCGCGGTCGTCATGCGCAGTCATGATGCGTTGCGCGAGGTCGTCAAGCTCGCCCAGCTTCATCCGGCAGCGCAATCGAAATTTCTTGAGCAATGGGTCAAGGTCGCGGCGTGGCAGGGTATCCGTGACGGCGTTGCCGACGATGATCTATGGTTTGCGTCTCTGCGAAAGCTTTTGCCTACATACGACGGCCCAGCGATGCAACTCTATCGCGGACAGCGGATCAATGAAGCATCAGGCATGTCGTGGACGCGGAGCCTGTACATCGCGGAGATGTTTGCGATGTACGGAACGGCGGTCCCCCGCGAGATAAAATACGCGAAGCCTAGAGACGGCCAAGTGGTCTCGGCGACGTTGCGCGAAGAGATCATCTGCGCGCCGTGCTTGCTTCCGGTTTGTCCTGATAAACTGACGCTCGGCTTTCACAAGGAAGGCGAGTACATCGTTGACCCTCGCAACGTCAAAGCGATCAATCTTAAAGAGGCCGCGTGATGCGAGAGCCGGACTTTTCGTGATCGATTGCCGCTACCCCGGGAGCGGTCTGTGTTACCCCAGATGTTACCCCGGGCCAGTTTTGGGGAAGATTTCGACGGCTCAGCCGGTGCCAAAAACACCAGCTAGGCCCTTGAAAAAACTATTGGAGCGGGCGAAGGGGCTCGAACCCTCGACCCCGACCTTGGCAAGGTCGTGCTCTACCACTGAGCTACACCCGCATCCGAGAATTTGACGGCGATCGCTCGCCGGCAGGGCAGAGCTATGCCAAATACGGCCTCCGAATGCAACAGCCCGCGCGCGGGGCTGGAATGGGCCGAATGCCCGGCATAACCGGCTCTCCCCAGCTCAAATCAGGGCCAAAAGGCTGCCGGTGGGGTTCCAGCGATTGCAAATTGAGGCGTCAAGCGCCAATTAGGGCGGGAAAGTGCTAGAGCATCCCAGACATCAGGCGAGGATTCCCGTGACAATAGTCGAGCAGGGCAGCGGACCGGCGCCACAGGCGGCGGCCGATCTGATCAAGGAGACGACCACCCAGACATTCGTCAAGGACGTCATCGAGGAGTCGAAGCGCCAGCCGGTGCTGATCGACTTCTGGGCGCCATGGTGCGGCCCCTGCCGGCAACTGACGCCGATCCTCGAGAAGGCCGTCCATGCCGCCAAGGGCAAGGTCAAGCTGGTCAAGATGAACATCGACGAGCATCCCGCCATACCGGGCCAGATGGGGATTCAGTCGATCCCGGCCGTGATCGCCTTCGTCAACGGCCAGCCCGCCGACGGCTTCATGGGCGCGGTTCCCGAAAGCCAGGTCACCGCCTTCATCAACAAGCTGACCGCGGGCATGCCGGGTGAGCCCAATATCGCGGAAATCCTCAAAGAGGCCGAAGCGGTTCTGGCCGAAGGCGATCCCGCCACGGCAGCGCAAATCTATGCCGAGGTGCTGGCGGCGGACGCCACCAATATCGCCGCACTTGCGGGACTGGCAAAATGCTACGTGGCGACCGGCGCCATGGAACAGGCCAAGCAGACGCTGGCCATGGTGCCTGAATCAAAGCGCAACGACGCCGCCGTCAAGGCGGTACAGGCATCGATCGATCTCGCCGAGCAGGCCAAGACGCTCGGCCCGGTCGCCGAGCTGGAACAGAAAGTCGCCGCAAACCCGCTCGATCATCAGGCGCGATTCGATCTTGCGACCGCGCTTAACGCCTCAGGCAAGCGCAGTGAGGCGACCCAGCAGTTGCTCGAGATCGTCAAGCGCGATCGCAAATGGAACGAGGACGGCGCGCGCAAGCAACTGGTGCAGTTCTTCGAGGCGTGGGGGCCGACGGACGAGGCCACCGTTGAGGGACGAAAGCGGCTGTCGACGATCTTGTTCTCATAGCGCGCGCATTCCGCAAAAGCGGGCGCCGGATTTTGCCGCCCGATCAGATTTTGCAGATTGCATGGACTGATCTGCGGTACAATACGCGCCGAATTGAGGCTCAGGGATTAGCACCGGGACCGCCTATGCCGATCAATGCCGAATATCGCGGACCCGGCGACCTTCCCGAGGTGATCCCGGTGTTTCCGCTGCCCGGCGCGCTGCTGCTGCCGCGCGGCCAGATGCCGCTCAATATCTTCGAGCCGCGCTATCTGGCGATGGTCGACGATGCGCTGCGCGACGGCCATCGGCTGATCGGGATGATCCAGCCGGACGTTTCCCATTCGCCGGACGAGGCCAGGCCGGCGCTGTTTCGCGTCGGCTGCGTCGGGCGCATTACCCAGCTCGCCGAGGCCGGGGACGGCCGCTACATCCTCGAACTCACCGGCATCGCGCGCTTCAAGGTCATCGAGGAATTGACGGTGCTGACCCTATATCGGCAATGCAAGGTGGATTACTTTCCCTACATCGATGATTTCACCGCGCGCAAGGGCGAGGAGGCGGTCGACCGCGAGGCCCTGCTTGCGGTTTTGACGGATTTTCTCAAGGCCAACGATCTCAAGGTGGACTGGGAGGGCGTCGAAAGCGCTCCCAACGAGGCGCTGGTCAACGCGCTGGCGATGATGTCGCCCTACGGACCGCCGGAAAAGCAGGCGATGCTGGAGGCGCCCGATCTGAAAACCCGCGCTGAAATTCTGATCGCCGTCACCGAGATGGATCTCGCCAAGAAACGCACCAGCGGCGATCCGCCGCTGCAATAGGCTAGACAAGCATCGTCAGGTAAGGAAGCGGTACACGCGATAGTCACGCAAACGGGGAATCGTCAGCCGACGGCGACGGCGCGATCGGTATGCTGCGAGCCGGTCAGCCGCATCAGCACGATCGTCACCACCAGCACGGCGAGATAGATCACAAGCTGCATTTCAGTCGGCTGATCGGTGTAACCGATCAAGGTATGCATTGTCCGGCCGGCGATGCTTGTCTCCGACAGCAGCCATCCGCTATCCCAGACCACGGTGTCGAGCAAGCTGAGCCAGTTGGCGCGTTCGAGAAACGCCACCGCCTGCGCCGCCATGCCGGCCGCAAGCAGGGTGATCAGGGCAGTGGTGATGGCGAACAGCGCCTTCGGCGGGATCCGCATCAGGCCAAAATAGGTCAGGAGGCAGACGGCAGCTCCGAGCGCCAGACCGATGACGCCGCCGGTCGCAAGGCTGATCGCCGACCCGCCGTCGGACGCGACGACACCGTACAGGAACAGCGCGACCTCGCTGCCTTCGCGCAGGACCGCAACGCCGACCACCACGGCCAGCGCCAGCAGCGACTTGGTGCCGTCGGCGACCGCCTGGCCGACCGCGCGCATTTCCCCAGCCATTTCCCGGCCGTGATGCGCCATCCAGACATTGTGCCAGGTCAGCATGACCACGGCGACGCAGAGGATCGCCGCGTTGAACAGCTCCTGTCCCATGCCCGCAAACAATTGCGACAACGCACCGGCGAACGCCGCGACGAGACAGGCCGCAAGCGCGCCCGCCAGCACCCCGCCGCCGATCCAGCGATTGCGGTGCGGCACCGCGCCGGTCACCGCGAGCACGATGCCGATGATCAGTCCGGCTTCGAATACCTCGCGAAAAACGATGATGAGGGCAGCCAGCACGGGTATCGCCTACTGCACGGTCAGGGCGCCGCGCGCCTTTTCGTTGAAGTCGTCATAGAATTCGTAGCGTCCGGGTTTTAGCGCCCGCACATTGATGATGCCCTCGCTGTTGGCGGCAACCACCTTCTCGACCCGCAGCGACGTGCTCTCGAACTCCATGGCCTTGGCGTCGAGATTTTTGACCCGGAAGGTGATCGGTTTGTCGGCCGGCGCGCTGACCTGGCTCGGCTGAAACTGACCTTTGGAATAGGTCAGGTGAACCTCGGTCGCCTGTTGTGCCAGTGACGGGGATGCCTGGAGCATCGCGACGGCGCAAAGCGCGAGCAGTACCAGTCTCGTCATCATCGATACAGCAGACACCTGTCGTCCTTTCCGGTGGTGGGAAATATCAAAATTCCCAGGCGAATTTAAGTCTGGCGCGATGGCGCTGGAACTCCGCCAGATTGAGCGAGACGGGGTTGCCGACTTCGCGGCCCCAGACCTGGGTGTTCCATGCCGCGGTCATGAACATTTTCGGCGTGAACCGGATATAGAGCGTCGGTCCCAGCATCACGGCATCGCCGGTGAAAGCCGTCAGCGTCGGGCTGTCATAGTGCCGCAGGTACCAGATTTCGCCGCCGAGCACCACGTTGGACATCAGCCTTAACGAAAGCGCCGCCGAGCCGCCGACCGTGGCTTCCCGCACCGTCTGATCCAACGCGGTCCACGTGACTTCCGGCTCGTAGAGCAGGTTGAAGCCGGCATAGAGCCGGTTCTTCAGCAGCTCGATATCGGCATTGACGGTCGTTTCAAATTCGTAATTGTGCACCCGCTCGCCGCTGGTCTCGTCGATCAGCCGCACGTTGGGTTCGAATGCGACCGTGACCGAAAGCGGATTGTTTGATGTGCGCTCGATGGCGAGATAGCGGAATTCGGCGAAGCCTCCGGCGAAGGCGAACTGGCTGCGGTCATCGAGACCGGTCACGCCGTGGATATCATGGGTCGACCCGAGCGCGCCGAATTCGATCTGGATGAATTGCGACGGCGTGAACTCGAATTCGTACTTGGTCTCGGTCGCGGCGTAATGGCCGTCGCGCTTGCCGAACCGGCCGATGGTGTCGACGGTGAATTCCTTCTCGCCCTCCAGCCCGATGCCGGAGCCGGTAGTGAACCCGAAAATGTACTTGGTTTCGAGCTCGCGCCAGGAGCTGGCGTCCTCGGCGCGCGCGTTGGCGCACCCCAAAAAAGAGAGACAGGCGGTCGCGCAGAGCGCCATGGTGTGACATCGTCCGGACATTGTCGCCACTCGCTTCTCTTTCCGCGCCAGCCGCGGTTGGGAATCACGCCCTCAGCTAACGTCGTGCCGCCCCATTCGCAAAAAGACTCCCTCTAAACTAGAGCCATTCTAAGCTGTTGCGATAGGTCAATAGCGGACAAACCGTCGCCAGGAGCGAGACCGAAGGTCGACAAACTGCTCCGGATCCGCCTCGCGATAAAGCCGGTCTGCAGGTTTCCATCAAATATGCTACAGGAACGAAGTGCCAAGCCGGAGACCAGAGCATGAATTCCCCACCCGAACGCCTAGAAGGCACCGTCGATCCCAAATTGCTGGAAATTCTGGTCTGCCCGCTGACCAAGGGCCCGCTCGAGTTTGACGCGGCGAAGCAGGAATTGATCTCGCGTTCCGCAAAACTCGCCTATCCGATCCGCGACGGCATCCCGATCATGCTGCCGGAAGAAGCGCGGAAGATCGAGTGAGCGCTGCTTGCGCGGGAGGGTGCCGGGCGTTACAGCGCCTCGCCCTTCAATAGCCGCGGCACTTCGCCGGCAAGTCCCGCCGCCTGGCGAATGAACAGGCTCTTCAGCGGCGGCGCGCGATCGACCAGACCGAGCCCGATATCGCGCACCGCACGCAGCAATTTCGATTCATTCGAGAACAAGAGATTCAGCGAATTGGTGGCAAGTCCCATCGCCATGGTGTCGAACCGCCGCCAGCGCTGATAGCGGTCGAGCACGTCGGCCTGGCCGAGATCCATGCCGAGCCGCGCGGCGTCGACGACCACCTCGGCCAGCGCGGCGACATCCTTCAGGCCCATATTTAGGCCCTGTCCCGCGATCGGGTGAATCACATGGGCGGCGTCGCCGACCAGCGCCAGCCGCTCGCCGATGAACGCGCGCGCCACGAAATAGCCGAGCGGAAACGCGCGCGGCCGGTCGAGCGCCTTGATCTCGCCGAGATGCAGGCCAAAGCGCTGCTCGAGCTCGCGGTGAAACTCTTCCTCGCCGAGAGCCACAATACGCGCGGCCTCGGTGCGCTTCTCGGTCCATACCAGTGACGAGCGCTTTCCGGTCAGCGGCAGGATCGCAAACGGACCGGCGGGCAGAAAATGCTCCTCGGCGCGGCCGTGATGCTCGCGCTCGTGGCCGACGGTGACGACAATGCCGGACTGGTCGTAATCCCAGCCATGGGTGGCGATGCCGGCGCGCTCGCGCAATTTTGAGCGCGCGCCATCGGCCGCCACCAGCAGGCTCGCCTCGATCATGCTGCCGTCGGCCAGCGTCACGTCGACGCCATCGGCGCGCGAGGCGAAATCGGTCACCGCAGTGGCACGAAGATCGATGCCCGCGGCCTCGGCGCGCTGGACCAGTGCATCGATCAGATGGCGATTCTCCACCATATGCGCGAAAGGTTCGCCCGGCTCGACCTGGCCGGCAAAGGTCAGGAACACCGGACGGGTCGCGTCCTGCAGCGCGGAATCGGTGATGACCATGTCGAGAATCGGTTGCGTGCCGGCTGCGACCTGATCCCACACCCCGATGGCATCGAACAGCCGGCGGCAGGCGGCTACGATGGCGGTCGCGCGCGGATCGCGGCTTGGCCTGGCCGCGAGTGCCGGATCGGCCACGATGACGGGAATATCGGCGCCAAGACCCTGGCGCAGCGCCAGCGCCAGCGCCAGCCCTGCAAACGCGCCGCCGCCAATGACAATGCTTCGCTGTGCCGACATGCCGTACCCTTGCTCAGGTCATGGACTATACTTGCTACATGACTATAGCTGGGCGAAACAGGGCCGAGAAACAAGGGTGGCGTCCTGCCATCGTCATTCCGGATGGTCCGAAGGAATGACAACGTCTGAAAGCGATTCCATGTCCAAAGGCCTGATTGACCTGATTTCCATCCTCGACCTCGAACCGCTCGAGGTGAATCTGTTTCGCGGCAATAGCCCAAAGACGAGCTGGCAGCGGGTGTTCGGCGGACAGGTGATAGGACAGGCGATGGTGGCGGCGTGCCGCACCGTCGAGGGCCGGCTGCCGCATTCGCTGCACTGCTATTTCATCCTACCCGGCGATCCCCAGATTCCGATCATCTACGAGGTCGAGCGGCTGCGCGACGGCAAGAGCTATACGACCCGAAGGGTCACCGCGATCCAGCATGGCAACGCCATCTTCTCTATCATGGTGTCGTTTCATGTCGACGAAGAAGCCGCCTTCGACCATCAGGACAAGATGCCGGACGTGCCGCTGCCGGAAAAGCTCACCGCTGAAGAGGTGGCAAAGCAGCCGATGTTCCGCGAGATGCCGGAATTCATCCGCCGCTATTACGAATCCGACCGCCCGATCGAGCTTCGCCCGGTCGAGCTCGGCCGCTACTTCGGCCAGAAGATCGACGACGGCCGCATCCATGTCTGGATCCGCACCGCCTCGAAACTGTCCGACGATCCGGCGCTGCATATGTGCGCGCTGGCCTATGCGTCGGACTTCTCGCTGTTGGATGCGGCGATGGCGCGTTACGGCCGCACGCTGTTCGACAAGCGGATGATGCCGGCAAGCCTCGATCACGCGATGTGGTTTCACCGCCCGTTCCGTGCTGACGAATGGCTGCTGTATGCCCAGGACTCGCCGAGCGCGCAGGGCGGCCGCGGCCTGACGCGCGGCATGATCTTCAAGCAGGACGGCACGCTGGTGGCTTCTGTGGCGCAGGAAGGCTCGCTGCGGCAGCGCAAGTGACCGGGGTTCGCGTGAGCCGCTCTCAAGCGCCGGCGCGTGCGCCTTTGTCCACCAGTATGGTCTGCGACGCCAGCCAGCGGGTGAACCAGCGGTACATCCAGGGAATCGGGATGATGAAGAGGCAGCCGAGGGCTGCCACGACCGCACGCCAGAGAAACTCGAGTCCGGTGGCGTTGAAGACCACCTCGCGCCGCGTGCCCTCAATGTGACGGCACATCCAGCGCAATTGCGCCACGTAGATCCATGCCCAACCGATGATCGTGATGATGGAAACGACGGTCAGCAGGCTCCAGCCGACGAAGCCCCAGAACGAGCCCGAGAAGCGCAACCCGAGTGGTTGTCCGTTCGAACTGAGGTTTCCAATGAACCACTTGATCAGGAGCCAGTACAAGACCAGCTGCACGACGTTGACCGCAAGGTTGAGAGCCTGGGACTGGGTCCATGCCGCAGCGATGTAGAATAACACTGCTGCATAAAACCACATCAGGTCGACCGCGCGGCCGGTGAAGCCGAGATTTGGCCGCTGCGGAACACGCACGCAGGAAACGATCCAGCGGCAATACATCAGCATCGCCCACGGCAGCGGGATGATGAACAGAAAGCCGATGAACAAGACCAGACTGCGCCAGATGAATGGCCAGAGCCCGAAATCCACCGAAAGTGGCCCGCCGTCATGATCGCCGCTCGCGGGCATGCGGCCCGAGCCCGAACCGGCCGGCGGGCCGGAAACACCCAAGAGCAGGCCAGGAATTTCCCGAGCCTTCTGCCAATTCGCCATGCCCTCGGTCCAGACCAGCGTGTCCGGCGTCACGGTCCCGTTGACGATGAGGCTGCGCAGATGAGCTTCGGGAAATGGGCCTTGTTGCTGACCTTGGGCGGCAAAAAACCAGGATCGGTCGGCCATTTCACTGCCTCGGGCTTGTGGCGGGGCGGGTGGGCACAAGACCGCTGGGAAAATCGGATTTTGCGAAAATATTCGGGCCCTTGGGCGCAGGCTAGCGAACGAAGGTAATTTTGGGCAATGCTTTTTCAGTTGGGATTGCAATCTTTTTGTGCCATCTGCTTAAAAAGATGCCAGAGTTGCCGCGGCGCAAATCCAGGCGCGATCGACCGGAATTCGAGAGAAATGAAGGCCTGACATGAAGCTCGTTGTTGCCATTATCAAACCCTTCAAGCTGGACGAAGTGCGCCAGGCGCTCACCGCCATCGGCGTCCACGGCATGACGGTCACCGAAGTCAAGGGATACGGACGCCAGAAGGGCCATACCGAAATCTACCGCGGCGCCGAATATGTCGTGAATTTCCTGCCGAAGCTGAGAATCGAAATCGCGGTTTCCTCCGATCTCGCCGATCAGGCGGTCGACGCCATCACCTCAAGCGCGCGCACCGGGCAGATCGGCGACGGCAAGATATTCGTTACGCCGATCGACCACGCGTTGCGGATCCGCACCGGCGAGACCGACAGCGACGCGCTCTAGATTCTTCCATCGCATCCGGCAACGGCGCCGGAAAATGCGATCCATCAAGTAACTGCTGGGGAAATATCACATGGGGGCACACTTGTGTCGTGCAGCGAAGCTGGCTGCGCCGATCTGTCTTGCCGCAGTCTTGCCATTCGCGACACCGGCCTTTGCCGAAACGTCCGAAATCAGCGCCGCCGATACCGCGTGGATGATCGTCGCGACGGCTCTTGTGCTGATGATGACCATACCGGGACTGGCGCTGTTCTATTCCGGCATGGTGCGCAAGAAGAACGTGCTGGCGACGATGGCGCAAAGCCTCGCCGCCGTGGCCATTATTTCGATTCTCTGGGTGGCGTTCGGTTATTCGCTGGCGTTCGTCGGCGACGGCCGCTGGCTCGGCACGCTCGACCGCTGGTTTCTCGCAGGAATGACCATGGACAGCGTCAATCCCGCGGCCAAGACAATTCCGGAAGCGCTGTTCATGCTCTACCAGATGACGTTTGCCATCATCACCGTGGCGCTGGTGGCGGGCTCGGTCGCCGACCGGATACGGTTCTCGGCCTATCTGATGTTTTCCATCGGCTGGTTCATGTTCGTCTACGTTCCGCTCGCCCACTGGGTCTGGGGCGGCGGCTTCCTCGGCACCGCGGGCGTGCTTGATTTTGCCGGCGGCCTTGTGGTGCATCTCTCGGCCGGCATGGGCGGCCTGGTTGCGGCGAAAGTAATAGGCCGGCGCCATGGCTACGGTACCGAAAATCTGTCGCCGTTCGATCTGTCGCTCGCCGTCATCGGCACCGGACTATTGTGGGTCGGCTGGTTCGGTTTCAACGGCGGATCGGCGCTGGGCGCGAACTCGCGCGCGGTCATGGCGATCACCGCGACCCATCTCGCCGCCTGTGCCGGCGCGCTGACCTGGGGCGCGGTCGAGTGGACGATCCAGCGCAAGCCATCGGTGCTCGGCATGATCACGGGCGCCGTGGCGGGGCTGGGCACCATTACGCCGGCTTCCGGATTCGTCGCGCCGTGGCATGGCATCGTCATTGGGGTCGTCGCCGGCCTTGTGTGTTTCTGGGCCTGTACCTGGCTGAAGCGTCGTTTCAACTATGACGATTCGCTTGATGTGTTCGGCGTCCATGGCATCGGTGGAATGACCGGAATTCTACTGGCCGGGGTATTCGCGACCGCTTCGATCGGCGGGACGTCCGGCCTGCTTGAGGGCAATCCGGGGCAGATGGTGATCCAGCTCTACGGGGTCGCGGTCACCTTGGTCTGGTCCGGCGGCGCGACCTATGTGCTGCTGAAGCTGGTCAGCGCATTCGTGCCGATCCGTGTTTCCCAGCAGCAGGAGCTGGAAGGCCTCGATATTTCGCAGCACGGCGAAGCCCTGCAGTAATTCACCATCCAAATACCGTTTCCCTGCCTTCGCTGTGAGCATAATTATGTTCGGAGCCTGTCTTGCCTGCGTTTTAGGCGGAAGTGACTAGACTTTAGGCGCGACCGAATAGCGCCGGGCGGACCGATTCCCGCAAAGCTCGAAAAGGCCCGCGTTCATAATCCGTTAGGGAATGCGGCCGATCTGGCACGGCATTTGATTCCATGGGTCGTGGCTGTGCCCGCGTAGTGAACTTTCTCAGCGTGGTGACCCTCAGTCGAGAAACGCCCGGTCGCGTCTGGACCAGGCCAAAGCGGGGATAGGACCCATGAAAATTGTTATGGCGATCATCAAGCCATTCAAGCTCGAAGAAGTCCGTGACGCCCTGACCGCCATTGGCGTTCACGGTCTAACGGTGACGGAAGTCAAGGGATATGGCCGGCAGAAGGGCCATACGGAAATTTATCGCGGGGCTGAATACGCGGTGAGCTTCCTGCCCAAGATCAAGATCGAGGTCGCTGTCGCCTCGGACCAGGTCGACAAGACCATCGACGCCATCACGTCGGCTGCAAAAACCGGACAGATCGGCGATGGCAAGATCTTCGTCATCAACCTCGACCATGCGGTTCGCATCCGCACCGGCGAGGCCGATGCCGCGGCACTCTGATTTCGCGCTCAACCTTATTCAATCAGGAGTAAACCAAATGACGTTCAAACGTCCCTATCGCGCGGGATTGGCGGCCCTCGCAGTCGGCCTGTTCGCCGCGACCGCGGCCTGTGCGGAGCCAACCATCAACAAGGGCGACAACGCCTGGATGCTGACAGCGACCGTGCTGGTGCTGTTGATGACGATCCCGGGCCTCGCGCTGTTCTATGGCGGCCTTGTCCGCTCCAAGAACATGCTCTCGGTGCTGGCGCAGGTTTTCTACACGGTCTGCATGGTCACCATCATCTGGGCGCTGTACGGCTACAGCCTGGCCTTCACCGGCGGTTCCGACTTCATCGGCGGCTTCTCGAAAGCCTTCCTGATGGGCGTGACGACGGATTCCAAGGCGGCGACATTCAGCGTCGACGCCAACATCTCGGAGCTCGTGTACGTCTGCTTCCAGATGACTTTCGCGGCGATCACCCCCGCACTCATCGTCGGCGCCTTCGCCGAACGCATGAAATTCGCGGCGGTCGCGCTGTTCATCCCGCTCTGGGTGACGCTGATCTACTTCCCGATCGCGCACATGGTCTGGTACTGGGCCGGACCGGACGCGATCTCGGATGCGGTCAAGGCGCTCGCCGCGGCCGGAGATGCGGCGGCGAAGGCTGCGGCGCAGGCCAAACTCGATGAAGTCAATGCCGACGCCGGCTGGGTCTTCAAGAAGGGCGCGATCGACTTCGCGGGCGGCACCGTGGTGCACATCAACGCCGGCATCGCCGGTCTCGTCGGCGCGCTCCTGATCGGCAAGCGGACCGGATACGGCAAGGACCTGATGTCTCCGCACTCGCTGACCATGACCATGATCGGCGCCTCGCTGCTCTGGGTCGGCTGGTTCGGCTTCAACGCCGGATCGAACCTCGAAGCCAATGGCGGCGCGGCGCTCGCCATGACCAACTCCTTCGAAGCAACCGCCGCGGCGGCGATGTCGTGGATGTTCGCGGAATGGATCATCAAGGGCCATCCTTCGCTGCTCGGCGCATTGTCCGGCGCGGTAGCGGGACTGGTGGCGGTCACGCCCGCGGCCGGTTACTCCGGTCCGATGGGAGCCATCGTGCTCGGTCTCGTGGTCGGTGTGGTTTGCCTGTTCTTCTGCACCGTGATCAAGAACGCGCTTGGCTACGACGACTCGCTTGACGTGTTCGGCGTCCACTGCATCGGCGGAATCGTCGGCGCGCTCGGCACCGGCATCCTGGTGAATCCGGCGCTCGGCGGCGCCGGCATCATGGACTACACCACCGGCAAGATCGCCGACTACGACTTCGCGGCGCAGATGATCTCCCAGACCTGGGGCGTCTGCACCACGCTGGTGTGGTCGGGCGTCGGCTCGGCGATCCTCTACAAGGTCGTCGACGTCATCGTCGGCCTGCGTGCCACGGTCGAGGTTGAGCGTGAAGGCCTCGACATCACCGAGCACACCGAGCGCGCCTATAACATGTGAGCTCTCCCGGGGCGCGATCTCATGGGGATCGCGCCAGAACTGCGGTTTGGGCACATACCCGGCAATGCCCCGACCGTCGAGGGGCTCCAGCGCAAGCTGGAGCCCCTTTCTTTTTTGCGAGGAAGATCGGGGGTGGATTCGTCTTGCGGAATCCGCTGTTGCAGCGGTGGTCACCGAGGATCCACGGTTGACATTTTTGCGCATGAATTCGTCACTGATGGGTGCGGGGACCCCTCAGAAAACCCGATGGTTAATCGCGTCTTAACCTCGCCGTATCTATGGTGGTTTGATCCGTTTTAGGGCCGGTCTCGAGGTGGGATCGGCTGCCCAAACTGTGCTGGCGCCCTAACGTATGGCAATGACCGCTTCATCCCGCGCGCCACAGGGCGCCGGCGCCCCCGAAAGCGAGCGCTCGCCATTCGCACGGCTGACCGAGCTGCTGGCCCCGTATCAGCCCGGTAAGCCATTGATTACGCTATCGTTAGGCGAACCCCAGCATCCGGTGCCGGCCTTTGTCGGCCCGGTGCTGGCAAACCATATCGCCGAGTTTGGCCGCTATCCGATCGCCAGGGGCATCGAGCCGTTCCGGCGCGCGGCGGCGAATTGGCTTTCCACGAGGTTCCGGATGCCGCGGGCGATCGATCCCGAAAGCGAGCTCCTGGTGCTGAACGGCAGCCGCGAGGGGCTGTTTTTTGCGGCGCTGACCGCGGCGCGCTTTGTCGGCGAGCGCAAGGGCAGGCCCGCGATCCTGATCCCCAATCCGTTCTATCCCGCTTACGCCGCCGGCGCGCGCGCCGCGGGCTGCGAGGCAGTCTATCTGCCAACCACGCTCGCCAACGGATTCCTTCCCGATCTCGATGCGCTCGACGACGCCACGCTGGCGAGAACGGTTGCAATCTATATCGCCTCGCCCGCGAATCCGCAGGGCGCCGTGGCTACACCGGACTATTTCAGCCGCCTGAAGAAGCTTGCCGATCGCTTCGGCTTCATCATTCTTAGCGACGAATGCTATTCGGAAATCTACACCAAGGCAGCGCCCGGCAGCATGCTGGAATGCGCCGGGCCCGATTTCACCAACGTCGTCGCGTTTCAGTCGCTGTCAAAACGCTCGAACCTGCCCGGGATGCGCGTCGGCTTTGCCGCCGGCGACAGGAAATTCCTCGGCATGTTTCACGAGCTGCGCAATGTAGCGGCGCCCCAGGTGCCGGTGCCGCTGCAGCATGTCGCGATCGCGGCCTACAGCGACGAGGCGCATGTCGAGGAGAACCGGCGGCTCTATCGCATGAAATTCGATCTCGCCGACCAGATTCTCGGCAATCGCTATGGCTATGTCAGGCCCGCCGGCGGCTTCTGCGTCTGGCTCGATGTCTCCGAGCGCGGCGGCGACGAGGCGGCGACGGTGAAACTCTACAGGGACGGCGGCGTGCGCGTGGTGCCCGGAAGCTATCTGGCGCGCCAGCAACCCGACGGCAGCAATCCCGGCGCCGGCTACATTCGACTGGCACTGGTAGCGGACAGTGAAACAACAGCCGAGGCATTGCACCGGCTGGTCGAAATTCTGGATTAGTCGCGAAGGCCCCATGAGCATGCCGGCGATCGAACGTGTCATTCCCCTGGTCGGCCAGTTGCCGGCGTCGGTCCGCGACGCGCTGGCGCGGCGCTTGCGCGAACTTGCCGGACTCGGCGTGATCTCGTTGTCCGGCGTGGCGGCGGCAGCGCTGACGACATGGTCGGTGCAGGATCCCAGCCTCAGCCACGCGACGTCGCGCGCGATCCGCAATGTCGTTGGTTATCCCGGCGCGATCTTCGCCGATCTCCTGATGCAGATCCTCGGCCTCGGCGCGATCCTGCTGATCCTCCCTGTCGCGGTATGGGGCTGGCGCATGCTGACCCATCGCACCTTCGACCGCCAGGCGCTGCGGATCGCCTGCTGGATTCTCTGCACGGTGATCTCGGCGGGCTTTGCCAGCTGCTGGCCGCATGGCGGCGCGTGGCCGCTGCCGACCGGGCTTGGCGGCGTCGTCGGCGACGCGCTGGTGCGCGCGCCCGCGGTCGTATTCGGTCCGCCCGGCACCCTCTATCGCCTCGTGCTGGGGCTTATCCTTCTCACCGCCGCGCTGGCGACCTTCCTGATCGCGGCCGGCCTGGGTTCGCGCCCGCAGCCAGAGGAATTGACCCCGATCGAGGACGATGACGCGCCGTTCACAGAAGAAGACGACGGCTCGATCTCGCTGGGATGGGCGTTCCATGCCGCGATGAGCGCCAAGGCACGGCTGTGGCGGTTGTTGATCCTGGCCTATCGCTCGCTGGTCGCAAGCGCGCCTTCACCACGCACGGCCGCGTTCGAACGCCAGGAGCCAAGACTTGGCGGCCACGCCGCGACGCCAATGGCCCTGGGGGTCGACGACGATTTGGATGAAGAGGACGAAGAGGAAGAAGAGCTCGCCCGCGCCCCGCGCAGGAAGGCCGCCGCCCGTGCGCCGTCGCGCAAATCATCCGATAGATTCGAGATGCCGCCGATTTCCGTGCTGACCGCGCCGAGGGCTTCCGATCGCCAGCCGCTCAGCAGGTCGGAACTCGATTCCAATTCGCGCGCGCTGGAAGGCGTGCTCGGCGATTTCGGCGTCCGCGGCGAAATCGTCAAGGCCCACCCCGGTCCGGTGGTGACGCTGTACGAACTCGAGCCCGCGCCCGGCATCAAATCGTCGCGGGTCATCGGGCTGTCCGACGACATCGCGCGTTCGATGAGCGCGCTCTCGGCGCGCGTCGCGGTGGTTCCGGGACGCAACGCCATCGGCATCGAATTGCCGAACCCGCACCGGGAAAAAGTCTATCTGCGCGAGTTGCTCGCGGTCAGGGACTACAACGAATCGGTCGCAAAACTTCCGCTGTGTCTCGGCAAGAACATCGGCGGCGACTCCATTATCGTCGATCTCGCGCGCATGCCGCATCTGTTGATCGCGGGCACCACCGGTTCCGGCAAATCGGTCGCCATCAACACCATGATCCTCAGCCTGCTGTACCGGCTGCGGCCGGACCAATGCCGCCTGATCATGGTCGATCCCAAGATGCTTGAGCTTTCCGTCTATGACGGCATTCCGCATCTGCTGACGCCTGTCGTGACCGACCCGAAGAAGGCAGTGGTCGCGTTGAAGTGGGCGGTGCGCGAGATGGAAGAGCGCTACAAGCGGATGTCCAAGCTCGGCGTGCGCAACATCGATGGCTACAACGCGCGCCTGCTGGAGGCGAAATCCAAGGGCGAGGAACTGACGCGCACGGTGCATACCGGCTTCGACAAGGAAACCGGCAAGGCCGTCTACGAAAACGAGAAGCTCGATCTCGACCCGCTGCCCTACATCGTCATCATCGTCGACGAGATGGCCGACCTGATGATGGTCGCCGGCAAGGACATCGAAGGCGCGGTGCAGCGCCTGGCGCAAATGGCGCGCGCCGCCGGCTTGCATGTGATCCTCGCCACGCAACGGCCGTCGGTCGACGTCATAACCGGCACCATCAAGGCGAATTTCCCCACGCGCATCTCGTTTCAGGTCACCTCGAAAATCGACAGCCGCACCATTTTGGGCGAAATGGGCGCCGAACAACTGCTCGGACAGGGCGACATGCTCTATATGGCCGGCGGCGGCCGCATCAGCCGCGTGCACGGACCTTTCGTCTCGGACGAAGAGGTCGAGAAGGTGGTGCGCCATCTCAAAACCCAGGGTCAGCCGGAATATCTCGAAGCGGTCACCGCAGAAGAACCCGTTGACGAAGACGGCGCGGTGTTCGATTCCACCAGCATGGGCGGCGATGGCGGCGGCGACCTGTTCTCGCAGGCGGTAGCGATCGTCAAGCGCGACCGCAAGGCCTCCACGAGCTATATCCAACGCCGGCTGCAGATCGGGTATAATCGCGCCGCCTCGCTGATGGAACGGATGGAGCTCGAGGGCATCGTCGGCCAGGCCAATCACGCCGGAAAACGCGAGATTCTGGTCGAGGAAGAAGAAAGCGGTTTTTGAGAAGGCCCGATCGGGCCAAAAGATGCCGAAGTTGGCGCTATAATCTAACGGAAAAACGATATCTCCATTGGCCGAAACCACGATAAAATGGCCGAAAGCCGGACAGGACCACGCGTTGAATAGAGATCCCAGACTTGGCATGGCCGAACATTTCGCTGGCGCCGGCACGCGCACCGGATTGGCGTTGCTGATCGCCGTATCCATTGCCGGCGTCGCAGCACCGTCTAGCGCGCAGACCGTTCCGATTCCAAAACCCGCGCCAAAGGCCCGCAGCAGCGTCCAGATGAGTGCATCGGACCCGCAGAAAGGCCCGACGACGACGGGCGCCACTTCGGCTATGCCGCCGGAGCCGGTGATTCCCGATCCGCGCCGCAGTACTCCCGCTAATATATTTTCGACCTTCGATGCGAACCAAAAGGCGCAAGCCGCCAAGGTCAGCTCCTATCTGTCGTCGCTGCAGACGCTGGTCGGAAATTTCGTCCAGGTCGGGCCTGACGGCAACAAGACCAAAGGCGATTTTTATATCCAGAAGCCCGGCAAGGTGCGCTTCGAATATGACGAGCCGAGCCCGATCGACATTATCGCCGACGGATCGGCGGTCGCGGTGCGCGACCGCAAGCTTGCGACCCAGGACATTTATCCACTGTCGCAGACACCGCTGCGCTACCTGCTGTCGGACCGCATCGATCTGCTGAAGGATACCAATGTCGTGAACGTGACGGCCGACGATCTCTTTGTTAGCGTCACCATCGAGGAGAAGCAGGCTTTGATCGGCACCAGCCGCCTGATGTTGATGGTCGGTGCCAAGGATGGCCAGCTCAAGCAATGGACGGTGACCGACCCGCAGGGTTATGACACCACCGTTGCAGTCTACAATCTTGATTCCTCCAAGAAGGTCGATCCCGGCATGTTCAAGATCGACTTTACCAACTATCAGACACCGCCGGGCTAGAACTGATCTCCGGCCACGAGCACCGTCCTCGTCCAGAGGAGCGCGCTTTTGTGCGGTCTCCGAGGACGGCCGAACGATCAACTTCATCGAATGACCGCTCCCGGGATCAGGCGTGTCTTTTCTGGCATTGCCCTGATACATCCACCCCATGCGCTTCTCCCTGACAACGTGGAATATCAATTCGGTGCGCCTGCGCATCGATCTCGTCGCCAAATTCCTCAAGGTCGTGAGGCCGGACGTATTGTGCCTGCAGGAAACCAAATGCGTCGATGACGCATTTCCGCGGAAGCGTTTCAGGCGCCTGGGCTATGAACACGTGGCGCTGAACGGGCAGAAGGGCTATCACGGCGTCGCCGTGGTCTCGAAACTGCCGTTCGAGGCCACCGATATCCGTACCTTCTGCGACAAGCTCGATTCGCGTCACATCTCGGTTTCCTTCGGCGAGAAGGCACAGGTGTCAAAGCCGCTGGTCGTGCATAATTTCTACGTTCCGGCCGGCGGCGATATTCCCGATCCCGCGCTCAATCCGAAATTCGAGCACAAGCTCCAGTTCCTCGACGAGATGAAAGCCTGCGAGCCCTTGCATCCGCGCGGCGACGACCGCCATATTCTGGTGGGCGATCTTAATGTCGCGCCGCATGAGAATGACGTGTGGTCGCACAAGCAATTATTGAAAGTGGTTTCGCACACCCCAATCGAATGCGAGAAATTGCTCGCCGCGCAGGCGCATGGCGAATGGTTCGACGTCGCGCGCGAACGCATCCCGTTGTCGGAAAAAGCCTATACCTGGTGGAGTTATCGCGCGGCAGACTGGACACTGGCCGATCGCGGCCGCAGGCTCGACCACATTTGGGTCTCGCGCGTGCTGAAAGACGCCGTCAGCGAATTCCGGATTACCCGCGACGCGCGCGGCTGGCAGCGGCCGTCCGACCACGTGCCGGTGACGGTGACGCTGGAAGTGTGAGGCCAGTTCGTCATTTCGGGGCGCGCGTCAGCTCGAACCCGGAATCTGGAGCCTCTCTGGATTCCGGATCTGCGCCTTGCGACGTCATCCCGGAATGACGAGTGATCCGCTCAAATACTCAGCTTCGCTCCCGCCATCAGAATATCGCTGGCGATCTGGCTGGTGCGGTTGGCGAATTCATCGCGCAGCCGGCGCGCCGCGGCGGGATCGCTTTCCAGCACGCGCTGGAACAGGCTGCGCGACACCCGGATCACCGAGGAATGTTCCAGCGCGGTCGCGCTGGACGGCCGCTTCATCGCCACCACCAGTGCGAGTTCGCCGATCAGTGCGCCCGGTCCTGCGATGATTTCGGCGCCGCCATCCTCGATCCGGAACGCGCCGCGTTGAACGATGAATCCAGCATCGGCATCGTCGCCCGCGCCGAACAAGAGGTCGCCGCGCGCGACGTCGCGTTGCTCGGACCCGATCGCCAGCATGCGCAGCGCCGTCGTTCCCAACAGGCGCAGTGTCGGGACGCGCTCGAGCAGGGCAACATCATCTTCGATCGACATGCAGGACCAGTGATCGGGGCGCTAGATCGGGATGACTTTTCTTCGAATCATCATCCCGCTCCAGCATTTGGTTTGAGCATGATCTTTTCGGAAAACCGGGTTCCGCTTTTCCGGTTCACGCTCTAATGAAGCCAATTAATACGAATCGCCGCCCGAATCGTATCATGGCACCAGCTTGTAGCCACCCGCTTCCGTCACCAGTATCTCGGGATTGGCCGCATCTTTCTCGATCTTCTGACGCAGCCGATAAATGTGGGTTTCCAGGGTGTGCGTGGTGACCCCCGAATTATAGCCCCAGACCTCCTGCAACAGCGTTTCTCGCGACACCGGCAGCTGGCCGGCGCGATACAGGAACCGCAGGATCGCGGTCTCCTTTTCAGTCAACCGCACTTTCCTGGCGTTGGCGCCGGTCAGCATCTTGGAGCCGGGCCGGAAGCTATAGGGACCGACGGAGAACACCGCGTCTTCGCTGGCTTCATGCTGGCGGAGCTGCGCGCGGATCCGCGCCAGCAGCACCGCGAAACGGAACGGTTTAGCCACGTAGTCGTTGGCGCCGGATTCGAGCCCCAGGATGGTGTCCGAATCGGTATCGTGTCCGGTGAGCATGATGATCGGTGCCTTGAAGCCGCCCTTGCGCAGGGAGCGCACGACTTCGCGCCCATCCGTGTCCGGCAGCCCGACATCCATCAACACCAGGTCGGGGGAGTTGGCCTTGGCCGCGCTGGCGCCCTTGGCGCCGGTATCGACGGCGGAGGCCTCGAACTCGTCATGCAGCGACAATTGCTCCACCAGCGTATCGCGCAGATCGGTATCGTCATCCACGATCAGGATCTTGCGGGCGTTGGCCATGGTACAATCCTCTGGGGGCGGCGGGTGGGAGCGAAGAGCGCCTTCCGCCGGGTCTCGGTTGATAAAGTCGCTGCGTCAGGTGTTAGTTCGTCTTGAAGTAAGGGACTGTTACCGATTCACAAGCCGGGACGCAGTCTACCTCAGAATTTGCGGGCATTTAGATGATTGTCGAGTAACCGGGAAAATAGCTTTTTTGCAGGCGGCCAGGCCGCCTTGGGGCTTGCGAATTTCATGGATAGAAAAGCGAATTCAAAGACTTATCTGGCAAGCTCGCGCAATCCGCCGTTGTCCATGATCCTGATTCGCGCCGCCGCCGGCAATCCTCGCCGGGGCTGGCTGACGGCCGGCGGGCAGACCGTGCCGGTCGCGTTGGGACGCGGCGGCATCGCGGCCAACAAGCGCGAGGGCGATGGCGGCACCCCTCAAGGCACGTTCCGGCCGCGGCAATTATGGTGGCGGGCCGACCGCTACCCGCGCCCCCGGACCTTCCTGGCGGTTCGCGCCATCGGACCTGACGACGCCTGGTGCGAAGACCCCGCAAGCCGCCACTACAACCAGCCGGTCCGACTGGATCGGATGCGCGGCGGCGACCGGCTGCGGCGCGACGACCACCTCTATGATTTCATTGTCGAGACTGATCACAACAGCTCGCCGCGAATCAGGGGTCGCGGCAGCGCCGTATTCCTGCATTTGGCGCGCGACAATTTTGGGCCTACCGCGGGATGTGTTTCGATGACGAAATCGGCGATGCTACGGTTGCTGCAGCGGCTGGGGCCGGAGACGAAGATTATGATTGGATGAGCGCCGTTCAGGGAAAGCAGGAAATGCCCGACAAGAATCAGATCGCGGAGGCGTCGCGGATCCTGCACGATCATTGGCGCGTCGGCACCAAGCTCGCAAATCTTGAAACGTCGCTGCGGCCGCGCGACCGCACCGAGGCTTACGCGATCCAGGGCAGAATCGAAAGCTATTCGAACGGAAAACTGTTCGGATGGAAAATCGCTGCCACCAGCGACGCTGGGCAGAAGCACATCAATGTCGATGGCCCGATGGCCGGACGCATCCTTTCCGAGACGGTCATTCCGGACGGCGGCACCGCTTCGATGGCCGGAAATGAAATGCGCGTCGCCGAGCCCGAATTCGCCTTTCGCATGGGCGCCGATTTGCCGCCTCGCCCGTCGCCCTACGCCATGCGCGAGGTTCTCGACGCGGTCGACACGCTTCATCCGGCGATCGAGATTCCGGATTCGCGGTTTAAGGATTTTGTAAGCGCCGGCGCGGAACAAATCATCGCTGACAACGCCTGTGCGCATCTCTTCGTACTCGGCGCACCGGCAAAGGTGGATTGGCGCGAGCTGAACCTCATCGAGGAGAGGCCGGTGATCGCGCTGCGCGGAAAACAATACACCGGTCATGGCAAAAACGTGCTCGGCGATCCCCGGGTCGCCCTGGCATGGCTCGCCAACGAATTGCGCCAGCTCGGCGTAACGCTGAAAGCGGGCGAGGTGGTGACAACGGGCACCTGCCACCCGCCGCTGCCGATTCAGTCAGGCGATTTGTTCGCGGCCGATTTCGGTTCAATCGGCAGCGTCTCGGTCAGGTTCAAGTAGGCACCAAACTATCGTGCCCCGAAAATCGCCGAGCCGATGCGCACATGGGTGGCGCCGAACCGGATCGCGATCGCGAAGTCGGCGCTCATGCCCATCGACAGATTGGTTAGCCCGTTGCGCGCAGCGATCTTCGCGGTCAGCGCGAAGTGCAGCGCCGGGGCATCCCTGACCGGCGGAATGCACATCAGGCCGGAAATCTGCAGCCGGTATTTGTCGCGGCAGGCGGCAAGGAAGGCGTCGGCCTCGCCAGGTGCGACGCCTGCTTTCTGAGGCTCTTCGCCGGTATTGAGCTGGACGAACAATTGCGGCCGCCGTTTCTGCGAATCGATTTCCTTGGCTAACGCTTCGCAAATGCTCGGGCGGTCAACCGAATGAATGGCGTCGAACAGCGCCACGGCTTCCCTGGCCTTGTTGGATTGCAGCGGCCCGATCAGATGCAGGGATATTCCGGCGTAAGCCGACATTAACCCTGGCCACTTCGCCTTGGCTTCCTGCACGCGATTCTCGCCGAAAACGCGCTGCCCCGCCCCGATCACCGGCGCAATTGTATCGGCGTCAAAGGTCTTGGACACCGCGATCAGCGTCACCGACGCGCGGTCCCGGCGCGACTCCTTGCAGGCGCGCGCGATCTCCTGCTCCACCGAGGCAAGCCCGTTTGGTAAATGCCGGGTTATCGGCGATGAATCTTGCGGCGTCATATCATCTGTCGATCATGAGCTTACGGGGTCGTTCCAATTTTACGGAGTTGTAGAAAGGCTTCTTGAACCCTTCCCTCTAGCTTGCATGTGGGGTCAGGGGACAAGGATGTCACGCGTTAGTTTCAACCGCAAAAGAGTGAAACTCAAGCAGGTTCTCGGAATCCGCGCCCGGCTCGCATTGCTGGCGCTGATCCTGGTGGCCCCACTGATGTTGGAGCGCGCCAGATCGCTCGAGGAAGCCCGCAGCAAACAGATCGCGGCAGCCTCCGCCGAATTCTCAAGTCTCGCAAAGCACAGCGCAGAGGCCCAGAGCGAAGTCGTCTCGTCGGTCGAGACGATGTTGAAATCCGCGGCCTATATCCGCGCCTCGGCGGGCGGCATCGGCCACAGTTGCGACATCATGCGCGCAAGTCTGCCGGTCAATCTGCCGTGGATTCGCAGCCTGTCGATCGTCGGCAAGGATGGAAGGGTTCAATGCTCGACACTGAACATGCTGGTCGGCATAGACCTGAGCGATCGGGCTTACTTCAAGAAGGCGCAAGAGACGCGCGACTTCGTTTTCAGCGACTTCCTCTTTGCCAAATCCGATAACCAGCCGATCCTGGTGGCAGCCTATCCGGTAGCTGCCATTGACGACCGCGAAGAGAGTTTCATTGTCGCAACCGTCAATCTGGACTGGATGTCGAAGATCATGAGCAATCTCGGCGGCCGACCCGGGGTTGCGGCCGTACTGGTCGATAGCACCGGAACCGTGCTGGCCGCGCCGCCCGATCAGGCAAGCATGATCGGCCGGCCGCTGGATGCGATACCAGTGTTGTCCGCTATCGCGGAAAAGGCGGTTGTTTCGGACCAGCCGCAAGGATCGCTTTCATCCGTCGCCGCCGATGGCTCGAAGCGCGCGCTCAGCTTCGAGCGCATTGCCGGTACACAATCGCGCCTGATCGTCAGCATCGATGAGGCCAAGGTGTCCGTCGCGATCAACCGCGAAATCCGCACCGCCTATGTGCAACTCGGTTTCGTCAGCCTGCTCGTGCTGCTCGGCGCCTTGATCGCCGCGGAGAAGCTCATCATCCGCCCGATCGAGATGATCGCTGGCATGGCGAAACGCTTTGGCGAGGGCGACTGGTCGGTGCGCGCGGCTCGCAAGGCGATGCCGGCGGAATTCGTCCCCCTGGCCCGCGCCTTCAACGCCATGGCGGCGCAGCTTGGCCAGCGCGAGCGCGAACTGGTCGCCACCAATGACCGTCTGACCGTGATCGCGTCGATCGACATGCTGTCGGGCCTTGCCAACCGGCGCGGTTTCCAGAGCCGGCTCGACTACGAATGGATGAAGACCCAGCAAAATGGCGGCGAGCTGTCGCTGCTGATGATCGACGTTGATCACTTTAAGCTGTTCAATGACACCTATGGCCATCCCGAAGGCGACGCCTGCCTCACCAGTCTCGGTGAAGTCCTGGCCGGCATCGCCGCCGAGACCATGGGCTTTGCCGCACGCTATGGCGGCGAGGAATTTTGTCTGCTGCTCCCGGACACCGCCGCGGATCGGGCGATCGAGATTGGCGAGTTGGTCCGCGTTGCGGTGCAAAGCCTTGCGATGCCGCACATGACCTCCCTCTATCAGACCGTCACCGTCAGCGTCGGCGTCGCCTGCACGAGGCCGAACCACACCCAGCGGCCCGGCGACCTGATCGAAGCCGCCGACGCGGCGCTGTATGCCGCCAAGCACCGCGGCCGCAACGCCGTGGTCGAACATGGTTTTGTGCGGGAGACCGATGGCGGAACGGCGCTGGCGAGCTAACCCGCGGCCAGTTTGCGTTCGAGATCGTTCTCGGTCACGACCCTGTTGCGGCCGCGTTTCTTGGCGAGATAGAGCGCGCGATCGCATCGGTCGATCAAATCCGCCATCGACTCGCCCAGCTGAAACTGTCCAACGCCAATCGAAACCGTGATGTTGGGAAGCACCTCTCCCGTCGAGCGGCGGGTGATACTGCACTCCGAGATGGTGCGCCGAATGCGCTCGGCAACATCGTAGCAGGTAGCGAGTTCAGCCCCGGGAAGCACGGCGATGAGTTCTTCCCCGCCGTATCGAGCCGGGAGATCAACTTCCCGGACGCGTTCGCGCAAGACCTTGGCCATCAATCGAAGCACCTGGTCGCCGACGCCGTGCCCAAAGTCGTCGTTGAACAGCTTGAAATGATCGATGTCGATCAGCAGGACGCTGAGCGGCTCATCTCTTTCCATCGCCGCGATCTGGGCGGTACGAAAGAATTCCTCCAGCGCGCGACGGTTTGGCAGACCCGTAAGCGTATCGGTCCTGGCGCGCTCCTCCGACTTGTTCAGGGAATCGCGGATCATATCCAGTTCACGCGTTTTCTCGACGAAGCCCGCCTCCAGCTTGGTTGCGCGGGTAGCAGCTTTCGCAAGCTCGTTGATCAAACTCTCTACCAGCAATCTTGGATCGACGCCGGCTTCGCTGCGGTCGGCGACATCGCTGATCGCCCGCATCTGCGAACGATTATCCGAAATCGCAGTGGTCAGAAACTGCTTCGCGGATGCCATCACCGAATAAAGCTGTTCCGAAACCTTGTTCGCAGCCGCGTCATCCGTCGAATGCGAGCCGACATAGGTCGCGAACAGGTCGCGATTGGTCGTGGCGTCAAATTTTCGTTTGTTGCCGATCAGGATATCGATGGCCCGCTTTAGATCGGCCGGCGCGCCGAGCGAATATTTGAACCAGAGATGAAAGTTGTTCGGCGTCGGCGGAACGCGCTGTTGCGCCATGGAGCGCATGGCATTTTCCGCGACAGAGGTCGCGTATTCGAAATCAACCTCGTCAGGCGAGTCCGCTGTCACGACCTGTACCTATCTCTGTCTGGCGAACTGATCCGGTTTCGGCGGAAATGTCTCACAAAATTGTTAATCAGGCCCCAATCCGGGCAGCGCCAGCCGCACCGCCAGCCCCTTGCTGGCCGTGGGCCGGAGAGATCCCGCCCGACAGACGAATGCGGACTTGCAGAATTTCCGCCGCTGCGGGGCGTTGACCCCTAAGCCGCTTTTGTGGCCTAGTCCGCCGTCCCCCGGACGGACGCGAATCCACGAAAAGCCCTTAAGATTCCATGACCTCCGAACGCTACAACGCACGCGAATCCGAGCCGCGCTGGCAACGCCGGTGGGACGAAAAGGCGATCTTCGCCTCCAAAAACGACGATCCGCGGCCGAAATATTACGTGCTCGAGATGTTCCCCTACCCCTCCGGGCGCATCCACATCGGGCATGTCCGCAACTATACGCTTGGCGACGTGCTGGCGCGCTTCATGCGGGCCAAGGGCTTCAACGTGCTGCATCCGATGGGCTGGGATGCGTTCGGGCTGCCGGCGGAAAACGCCGCGATCGAGCGCAAGGTGGCGCCGAAGGCGTGGACCTACGACAATATCGCCGCGATGAAAAAGCAGCTGCGGTCGATCGGGCTGTCGCTCGACTGGTCACGCGAATTCGCGACCTGCGACCCCGGCTACTACAAACACCAGCAGAAGATGTTTAACGATTTCCTTCGCGCAGGATTGGCCGAGCGCGAGAAGCGCAAGATCAACTGGGATCCGGTCGACATGACCGTGCTCGCCAACGAGCAGGTGATCGACGGCCGCGGCTGGCGTTCCGGCGCTGTTGTCGAGCAGCGCGAGATGAACCAGTGGGTCTTCAAGATCACGAAGTATTCGCAGGAGTTATTGGACGCGCTCGATACGCTGGATCGCTGGCCCGACCGGGTGAAGGTGATGCAGCGCAACTGGATCGGCCGCTCCGAAGGCTTGCTGGTGCGCTTCGCGCTCGATCCCAAAACCACGCCGGCGGCCGAGACCGAACTGAAGATCTTCACGACCCGCCATGACACGCTGTTCGGCGCCAAATTCATGGCGATCGCGCCGGATCATCCACTGGCGCAGGCCGCGGCCGCCAGGAATCCAAAACTTGCGGAATTCATCGCGGAAGCGAAGCGGCACGGCACCGCCCAGGAGATCATCGACACTCAGGAGAAGCAGGGTTTTGATACCGGCATCCGGGCGATCCACCCGTTCGATGCGAACTGGAAGCTGCCGGTCTATGTCGCCAATTTCGTGCTGATGGAATACGGCACCGGCGCGATCTTCGGCTGCCCCGCGCACGATCAACGCGACCTCGATTTTGTCAACAAATACGGGCTCGGAAATACCCCCGTGGTCTGTCCCGAAGGCCAGGACCCCAAGACGTTCGTCATTACCGACAGCGCCTATGACGGCGACGGCCGCATGATCAATTCGCGCTTCCTCGACGGCATGACCATCGAGCAGGCCAAGGAAGCGGTGGCAAAACGGCTTGAAGTCGAACTGCGCGGCGACATGCCGGTCGGCGAGCGGCAGGTCAATTTCCGCTTGCGCGACTGGGGCATCTCGCGCCAGCGCTACTGGGGCTGCCCGATCCCGGTGATCCACTGCCCGAAATGCGACGTGGTGCCGGTGCCCGACAAGGATCTGCCGGTGGTGCTGCCCGAGGATGTCAGCTTCGACAAGCCCGGCAACGCGCTCGACCATCATCCGACCTGGAAGCACGTCACCTGCCCGAAATGCGGCGGCAAGGCTACGCGCGAAACCGACACCATGGATACCTTTGTCGATTCGGCATGGTATTTCGCGCGCTTCACCGATCCCTGGAACGAGGCAGCCCCGACCACGCGCGCCGTCGTCGATCGGTTGATGCCGGTCGACCAGTATATCGGCGGCATCGAGCACGCGATCTTGCATCTGCTCTACGCCCGCTTTTTCACCCGCGCCATGAAGGCAACTGGCCACATCGCATTCGAGGAGCCGTTTGCCGGTCAGTACGCCCAGGGCATGGTCGTGCACGAAACCTACCGGAAGGCGGATGGAGGCTGGGCTGCTCCGGCCGAAGTGAAGGTCGAGAACGACCCTAGTGGCCATCGTCACGCCACCCTGATCGACACCGGCGAAGAAGTTACGATCGGCTCGATCGAGAAGATGTCGAAGTCGAAGCGCAACACCGTCGACCCCGACGACATCATCGCCACCTACGGCGCCGACGTCGCGCGCTGGTTCATGCTATCGGACTCGCCGCCGGATCGGGATGTGATCTGGAGCGACGAACGCGTGCAGGGCGCCTCGCGATTCCTGCAACGGCTGTGGCGGTTGGTGAACGAATCGGCCGATATCGCTAAAGCTGCTCCGACCGCGCGGCCAGCCGCGTTCAGCGCGGAGGCGCTGGCGCTGCGCAAAGCGGCCCACGGCGCGCTCGACAAGGTCTCTACCGGGATCGAGCGGATCCATTTCAACGTCTGCCTCGCCCATATCCGTGAGTTCACCAATGCGCTGGCCGATGTTTTGGGCCACGAGGGCAAGCTGGCTGCTGACCTGGGGTGGGCGGTCGGCGAGGCCGCGATCATCCTTGTTCAACTGGTCGCGCCGATGATGCCGCATTTGGCCGAGGAATGCTGGCAGGTGCTGGGGCAATCCGGCCTGATTTCGGAGGCCAATTGGCCCAAAATCGAACGCGATTTGCTGGTTGAAGACACGGTGACGCTGGTGGTTCAGGTCAACGGCAAGAAACGAAGTGAGGTCACGGTGGCCCGCAATGCCCGGAATCCGGAAATTGAGGCTGCCGTTTTGGCGCTCGATGCGGTAAAACAAAGCTTGGGCGGCCAAGCCGTCCGCAAGGTGATTATTGTTCCCATGAGGATCGTGAATGTCGTTGGCTAGGTTTCGCATCGCCGCCCGGCTGTTGGCCGTGGCCGCCCTGGCGGCGCTGACGGCCGGCTGCTTTCAGCCGATGTATGCCGAACATACCGACGGCACGCCCGGCTTGCGGGAAAAGCTGATGGGCGTCGAACTGCCGCCCATCGACAAGCCCAACGCCTCGCGCGACACGCGGCTCGGGGTGGAAATCCGCAACGCGCTGGCGTTCAAGCTTTATGGCAGTGCCACCGGCATGCCGCCTACCCATCGGCTGGTGATCCGGTTCTCGACCAGCCGCTCGTCGCTGATCCTCGATCCGACCACCGCGCTGCCCTCCAGCGAGAATTACGGCGTCGACGCCCAATATAATTTGATCGATATCGCTTCGAACAAATCGGTCATGACCGGCACCACCTTCTCCCGCGTGTCCTACGACCTCCCCGGCCAGATGCAGCGCTTCGCCCGCGCCCGCGCCTTCCGCGACGCCGAGGACCGCGCCGCCAATGAAATCGCGGAAAATATCCAGACCCGGCTGGCCTCGTTCTTCACCGCCGGCACCTGACATGCCCACGCCACCGGGACGCGCGAAGCACGAACCCGGAAGCTCGCGCCCTAACCCCCGGTCTCGGGGTCCGCGCTTCGCTTATTCCGGAATGACGAACTCCAGGAAGGTCTGATCGTTGGTCGCGCTTCGCGGAAAAGAAATCGACGCCTTTCTCGCCCGGCCCGATCCGGGCCGTCCCATCATCCTGCTCTACGGTCCCGATGCGGGCCTGGTGCGCGAACGCGCCGACGCGCTGCTGGCGTCCGCGGTCGACGATCCCAACGATCCGTTTTCGCTGGTAAAGCTGGATGGCGACCAGCTTTCAGCCGAGCCGTCACGGCTGGTCGATGAAGCCATGACCATGCCGCTGTTCGGCGGCCGCCGCGCGCTACGGGTTCGCGCCGGCTCCCGCAGTTTCGCCAGCGGCATCGATACGCTGGTCGATTCGCCGCTGAAGGATTGCCGCATTGTGATCGAGGCCGGCGAGTTGCGGCCGGAATCGCCGCTGCGCAAGATCTGCGAGCGTGCCAGGACCGCGGTCGCCATCGGCTGTTATCCCGATGACGAAGCCAAGCTTGCAAGATTGATCGACGACGAATTGCGGGTCTCGAATCTGCGCATCGCCCCGGACGCCCGCGCGTCGCTGGTCGCGTTGCTCGGCGGCGACCGTCAGGCTTCGCGCAACGAGCTGAAGAAACTTGCGCTGTATGCTCATGGCGGAGGCGAGGTTACGCTCGACGATGTGATGGCGGTCGTTGCCGATGCTTCGGAGCTGAAGGTCGATCCGATCGTGGACGGCGCGTTTGCGGGGAAGCCGGACCTGGTCGAGACCGAATTCGCCAAGGCCGTTGTCGCCGGGATCTATCCCGGAATGATTATTTCCGCGGCCCAGCGCCAGGCCGCGTGGCTGCACAAGTCGGCGCTCGCGGTCGCCGAGGGAACGCAGGTCGCGACTTTGCTCGACAGCGGATTCCCTCGCCTGCATTATTCGCGAAGAGCAAATGTCGAAGCCGCGCTGCGGAATTTCAGCGCTACACGGCTCGCCTCGATCATCGAGCAGCTCGCGACCGCGGCGCTGGAAATGCGCAAGCAGGCTTCGCTGGCGGCCGTAATCGCACAGCGTATGCTGCTGTCGATCGCGGTGAATGCAAGGCGGCGGGGCTAGACTAGAGCATGATCCGGAAAAGTTGGGAGCCCTAACCCTTCTTGACCAGCCTTCGCACAACTTCGTCGAGCTGATCGAGGCTGCTGTAGCGGATGTGAACGGCGCCGC
The DNA here is from genome assembly GCA_036266415.1 of Bradyrhizobium sp. Taxonomy (GTDB): domain Bacteria; phylum Pseudomonadota; class Alphaproteobacteria; order Rhizobiales; family Xanthobacteraceae; genus Bradyrhizobium. Next base: position 31,581 of record DATANB010000061.1, read on the forward strand.
CGGGATCGCGGTGATCGACATTGACCGCCAGACCGAGCGCGTCGCTGACCCGCTTCTCCAGCGCGAGCGTATCGGGATCTTTCACCTTGCCGCCGCGCGTTTTCTGCGGTTTGCGAACCGGCACGCCCTCGACATGCGCCAGCGCCTCCGCCTGTCGCACATTGAGACCTTCCTCGACAATGCGCTTGGCGCTGGCTGTCGGATCGGGCACCCCGATCAGCGCCCGCGCATGGCCGGCCGATAGCTGGCCGAGGGCGATATAGGCCTGCACTTCCGCCGGTAATTTGGTGAGCCGCATCATGTTGGCGACGTGGCTGCGGCTCTTGCCGACGATCTTGGCGATCTCGTCCTGGCTGCGCTTGAATTCATTTGATAGCGCGTGATAGCCCTGCGCCTCTTCCATCGCGTTGAGATCCTCGCGCTGCACGTTTTCGATGATCGCAATCTCGAGCGCATCGGAGTCGCTGACATCGACCGGCACGATCGGCACTTCGTGCAGGCCGGAGATCTGTGCTGCCCGCCAGCGGCGCTCGCCGGCGATAATCTCATAGCGGTCCTGCGCACCCTTGACCGGCCGCACCACGATCGGCTGGATCACGCCGTGCGCCTTGATGGATTCGGCGAGTTCGCCGAGTTCGGCGTCGGGAAACTCGCGGCGCGGATTGCGTGGATTGGGTTTGAGGAATTCGATCGGCACCTTGCGTTGCGCGAGCGGCCGATCCACATGCGCGGCTTCGCCGCCGACATCTCCGATCAGACTTGCAAGACCGCGGCCCAGTCGCGAACGCGCTTCGTCGGCCATCGCCAGCTCCCTTGGATTCAATTCGAACGCTCCTGTCTCACTTCGTCCCGCTGTCATTCCGGAGCGCGCAAGGCGCGAACCCGAAATCTCGACGTTTTCGCTCGATCGCGTCGGCATTCCGGATCAATGCGTGCGCAGCTCGCGCTCGCGCTGGATCACTTCGGTCGCAAGCTTGAGATAGGCTTCGCTGCCGACGCATTTGAGATCATAGACCAGCACCGGCTTGCCGTAGGACGGCGCCTCGGAGATCCGCACATTGCGCGGGATCATGGTGTTGTAGACCTTGGCGCCCATGAACTGCCGGACATCGGCGACGACCTGGTTCGACAAATTGTTGCGCGAGTCGAACATGGTCAGCACGATGCCGTGGATCGACAGGTTTGGATTGAGCGTGGTGCGCACCTGCTCCACCGTCTGCAGCAATTGCGACAGGCCCTCGAGCGCGAAGAACTCGCACTGCAGCGGCACCAGGATCGCATCCGAAGCCGCCATCGCGTTGACGGTGAGAAGATTGAGCGACGGCGGACAGTCGATCAGCACATAAGTGTAATCGGTGTCGGGCGTGGCGTTGGTATTCAGCGCCGCGATCGCATCGCGCAGGCGGAACGCGCGGTCGCGTGTTGATCCGAGTTCGAGTTCGAGGCCCGACAGATCCATGGTCGAGGGCGCGATATGCAAGCGCGGCACCGCGGTCGGCACCACCGACTCGCGCAAGCGCGCTTCGCCGATCAGTACGTCATAGGTCGAGCAGCTGCGGTTGCGGCGATCGATGCCGAGGCCCGTGGAGGCGTTGCCTTGGGGATCGAGATCGACGATCAACACGCGCTCGCCAATAGCCGCGAGCGCGGTGCCGAGATTGATCGCTGTGGTGGTCTTGCCTACCCCGCCCTTCTGGTTGGCGAGCGCCAGGATTCGTGGATGGCCCGCCGGGCTTGGTACCTCATCCTCTTGATAAGTTTGATCAATTTCGGTCATGCGCGGGGCCATGGGCTGCAGCGGAGAGGTTGCGCCGCTCGATTTGATCGAGCTCGACGATCCAGCCGTGTCCGCCGCTACGGCTGGAATGCAGATGGGGCTTGATATTCCAATATTTAGTGGCTTCGGTCAATTCGACCTCTACATCTTGACCCTTGAGAAACAAGGCTTTTGCACCCCGTCGCATCAATGGTTCCGCAAATCCGATGAGCTGGTGTAGCGGAGCCACCGCGCGGGCGGTGACGCAATCGACCCGGCCTGTGATTCTATCCACACTATCCCCGATGTCAGCCAGGTGAACCATGCCACGCGAACCGGTCATGCGCAGCGCTTCGCGAAGGAAGGCCGCCTTCTTGGCGTTGCGCTCGACCAAATGAACCATTGTGCCGGGGATATCCGCGAGCGCACAGGCCAGCACCACGCCGGGAAAGCCGCCCCCACTGCCGAAATCGACCCATATCTGGGCTGACGGAATCAGGGTCAAAAGCTGCAGGGAATCGGAGATATGCCGTGTCCACAGAGTGGGAATCGTCGATGGCGCGACGAGGTTGGTTTTGGCCTGCCACTCCAGCAGTAAATCGACATATCGGTCCAACCGCATCGCTGTTTCACGTGAAACGGGCGTCAGCGCCAGCGCCGCTGCTTTGTCGGAAGCCAGAACCCGTGATGCGGCCTGCTTTGTTGTAGTGGCCATTTTTGCTGGGCCTTGTTTCACGTGAAACAGCTAGGCGAACGCGGCAACCGGCTTCTTTCGTGCTTCTCGTCGAAGATAGGCGGCCAAAATGCCGAGCGCCGCTGGTGTCAAACCATCGAGCCGACCCGCCTGCCCCACTGTTCGCGGCCGCGCAGCCTCCAGCCTGGAACGGGCTTCGTTGGAAAGTCCGGGCACCGCACTGTAATCAATGTCACCCAGGATTAGCCCCTCGTCTCGTCTGAACGCATCGACATCGGCGGTCTGGCGCTTGAGATAAACGTCGTATTTGGCATCGATCTCGAGATGGACGGCGATGGCCGGGTCAATGGCCGACAGCTCAGGCCAAATGACCCGCACCTCCGCCCAGCCGATCTCGGGATAGGCCAATAGCTCAAAGGCAGAGCGGCGCTGTCCATCCTTGTTGAGCGCCAGGCCGTGCCTGGCAGCTTCGTTCGGCGTCAACGTCAACGACTTGGCCAGGGACTTCGTACGATTGAGCGCGGCCATCTTGACGCCATGACGCAGCGAACGCGCGCTTCCCACGCAGCCGAGCGCAATGCCCTTGTCGGTTAGCCGCTGATCGGCATTGTCAGCCCGCAAGGTCAGGCGGTACTCGGCCCGCGAGGTGAACATCCGGTACGGCTCGGTGACGCCGCGCGCGACGAGATCATCGATCATGACGCCGAGATAACCGTCGGCGCGGTCGAACACGATCGCCTCAGTGCCGCCGGCTGATAATGCCGCGTTGAGGCCCGCAACGAGTCCCTGTGCCGCAGCCTCCTCGTAGCCCGTGGTGCCGTTGATCTGGCCCGCCAGGAATAACCCCCGCAGCCGTCTGGTCTGCAAGGTCGGATCGAGCTCGCGGGGATCGACGTGATCGTATTCGATGGCATAGCCCGGACGAAGCATCCGCGCGCCCCCAAGCCCGGGAATGGTGGCCAGTATGGCCAGTTGCACCTCTTCCGGCAGGGAGGTCGAAATGCCGTTCGGATAGACCGTCGGGTCGTCGAGCCCTTCCGGCTCCAGAAAAATCTGATGGCCATCACGGTCGCCAAAGCGGACGATCTTGTCCTCGATCGACGGGCAATAGCGCGGACCGATGCTGCTGATCTGGCCGGAATACATCGGCGAGCGATGCACGTTGGCCCGGATCACCTCGTGCGTTGCCGGCGTGGTGCGGGTGATGCCGCACTGGATCTGCGGCGTCGTGATGCGGTCGGTCATGACCGAGAACGGCTCCGGCGGATCGTCGCCCGGCTGCATCTCCACCGCCGACCAGTCGATGGTGGCGCCGTCGAGCCGTGGCGGCGTGCCGGTCTTGAGCCGCCCCAGCTTAAAGCCGGCATGCTCGAACGACCTTGAAAGGCCCAGTGCCGGCGCTTCGCCAACACGCCCTGCCGGCCAGTTCTTCTCTCCGAGGTGTATCAGTCCTCGCAGGAAAGTCCCTGTCGTAATGACCACTGCCCCGGCGGACAACTTACGACCATCAACCAGGCGAACGCCGGTGACCCGATCGTTTTTGACGACCAGCTCATCCGCCTCGCCTTCGATCACGCTGAGATTGGTGGTCTCGCGGATGGCAGCCTGCATCGCCGCTGCATAGAGCTTGCGGTCGGCCTGGGCGCGCGGTCCCCGCACCGCCGGACCCTTGCGGCGGTTGAGCATACGAAACTGGATACCGGCGGCATCGGCAACGCGGCCCATCAAGCCATCCAGCGCATCGACCTCGCGGACCAGATGGCCCTTGCCGAGGCCCCCTATCGCGGGATTGCAGGACATCGCTCCGATGGTCGAGAATCGATGGGTCACCAGCGCCGTCCTGGCGCCCACGCGCGCCGACGCGCTCGCGGCTTCGCAGCCGGCGTGACCTCCACCGATGACGATGACGTCGAATGATTCTTGCCGGGCGATCATGGCGGAGTCTTATCGTGGGGCGGCAAAACCCGGAAGCGGTAAGTTCGTTGCCGAGCGATGTTTCACGTGAAACACCTCGGCTGAGACACGTTTCACGTGAAACGTCCACAACCTAAGAAATGGATGAAGAATTGTTACTTTCCTATACAAAATTCCCGGAAAATCACATCCAGGATATCCTCGACGTCAACTCGCCCCAGCAGCCGCCCCAGCGAATAGGCCGCCATTCGCAGATCTTCGGCGGCGAGCTCCTCGCCCTCCCCCATCACCGCGATACTTCGCTGCAACGACGCCACCGTTTGCTGCAGCAACTTTCGTTGCCGCTCGCGTCCGATCAGGGCATCGACACCGGGCCCGAAAAAATCCTGCGCAAATCCGACGAGGGCGGCGATCAGTTCGCCGAGCCCCTCGCCGCGGCTTGCCGAGATCCTGTAGTCCGCGGTGTCCTGCCCTCGCGGCCAGCCGGCAGTAGCAGGGTCCAAATCGATCTTGTTGCGCACCATCCATACCGGCGCGGCGCCGCGCTGCGGATTTTTCTCCTGCTGGCCGTCGACCAGCCACAACACCAGATCGGCCTCCGCCGCGCGCGCCCTCGCCCGGCGCACGCCTTCCTGCTCGACAGGATCGTCGGTCTCGCGAATGCCGGCGGTGTCGATCATGGTCACGGGATAGCCTTCGAGATCGAGGTGCACCTCAATGACATCGCGCGTGGTGCCGGCATGCGGCGAGACGATTGCAACCTCGCGCCGCGCCAGCGCATTCATCAACGTCGACTTGCCAACGTTCGGCGGACCCGCGATCGCGACCACCAACCCCTCGCGCAGGCGTTCGCTGCGCCCCTGTGCCGCAAGCACTTCCTCGATCTCTCCGAGCAGTTTTTCGATCTTCGCCCGCGCCGGCGCGATCAGCTCGAGCGGTACATCCCATTCGTCGGAGAAATCGATGCCGGCTTCAATCAGCGCGGAAGCCCCGATGATCTCTGCACGCCAGTCGCGTGCCTTGTCCCCGAGCAGACCCTGCAACTGACGCAACGCCTGGCGTCGTTGCCGGTCCGTGTCGGCATGAACGAGATCGTCGAGACCCTCGGCCTCGGTGAGATCGAGCTTGCCATTCTCGAATGCGCGGCGGGTAAACTCGCCCGGCTCCGCCGCGCGCACGCCAGCGAAAGCAGAGAGCGCCGCAAACAGCGACGCCAGCACCGCGCGCCCGCCATGGACGTGAAATTCCGCGACATCCTCGCCGGTGGCACTCGCCGGTCCCGGAAACCACAGCACCACCGCATCGTCGATCGCCTGCTGATTCCGGTCCCGCAACAGGACGCGTGTTGCCCGCCGCGGCGCCGGCATCTTGCCCGCGAGCGAGCCAAGCGCCGCCCCGGCCTGCGGCCCGGAGATCCGCACAATGGCGATCGCGCTTGGCGGTCGCCCCGACGACAGCGCGAAGATGGTCTGCTCACGAGGATGCATCGCCTATTTGTCCCCGGACTCCCTGAAAGGCAACGCAATCGCCATCGGCCGGGACCCCTGCGGCCATTCAATTTGCGGCCCGGAAATGCCGGAAGCGCTGAACCGGCCTTCCGCCGAGCGCCCATTCCATAGTTATTTCAAATACTTGGGAATAGGCGGAAAAGCCTTGCGGAACTATTTCACGCTGCGATTCCCCTGCAGCAAAGCTCTGCCACAAAGAAAAAGGGGCGCCCCGCGAGGCGCCCCTCAAAGCCGCCGAAACGGCTCAGGTATTCATCGATTCGAAGAATTCCGCGTTGTTTTTGGTATTGCGGAGCTTGTCGAGCAGGAAGTCGATCGCGTCCATGGTGCCCATCGGATTAAGGATCCGGCGCAGCACGTACATTTTCTTCAGCAGCTGCGGATCGGTGATCAACTCTTCCTTGCGGGTGCCGGAGCGCGAAATATCGATCGCCGGGAAGGTGCGCTTGTCCGAGACCTTGCGGTCCAAAATCAGTTCGGAGTTGCCGGTCCCCTTGAATTCCTCGAAGATCACTTCGTCCATGCGGCTGCCGGTATCGACCAGCGCGGTGGCGATGATCGTGAGCGAGCCGCCCTCCTCGATGTTGCGCGCGGCGCCGAAGAATCGCTTGGGCCGCTGCAGCGCATTGGCATCAACGCCGCCGGTCAGGACCTTGCCGGATGAGGGCACCACGGTGTTGTAGGCGCGCCCCAGCCGCGTGATCGAATCCAGCAGGATCACCACGTCGCGGCCATGTTCGACCAGCCGCTTGGCCTTCTCGATGACCATCTCGGCGACCTGAACGTGGCGCACCGCGGGCTCGTCGAAGGTCGAGGAAACTACCTCGCCTTTCACCGAGCGCTGCATGTCCGTGACTTCCTCCGGACGCTCGTCGATCAGCAGCACGATCAGATAGCATTCGGGGTGATTTGCCGTGATCGAGTGCGCGATGTTCTGCATCAGCACGGTCTTGCCGGTCCGTGGCGGCGCCACGATCAACGCGCGCTGGCCCTTGCCGATCGGAGCCACGATGTCGATAACCCTTGCGGAAAGGTCCTTTCTGGTGGGGTCCTCGAGCTCAAGCCGGAAGCGCTGGTCGGGAAACAGCGGCGTCAGATTGTCGAAATTGACCTTGTGCTTGGATTTTTCCGGGTCCTCGAAATTCAGCGTGTTGACCTTCAGCAGCGCGAAATAACGCTCGCCTTCTTTCGGGCTGCGAATATGCCCCTCGATGGTATCCCCGGTGCGAAGCCCGAATCGGCGGATCTGCGAGGGAGAAACATAAATATCATCCGGTCCGGGCAGATAGTTGGCGTCCGGCGAGCGCAAGAATCCAAAACCGTCGGAGAGAACCTCGACGACGCCCTCGCCAATAATGTCGGTTTCCTGGATTGCGAGTTGCTTGAGAATGGCGAACATCAGCTCCTGCTTGCGCATCGTGCTGGCGTTTTCGACCCCTTTTTCTTCCGCGAACGAGACGAGCTCGGCGGGCGTCTGGGCCTTGAGGTCTTGAAGTTTCATTTCCCGCATTGGGGTGGTCCTGTGGAGTAACTGGGAGAAGGATTGCGAGGTGGCTTTTCAGAAAAGCGGACGCGAGATCAGGAAGGTCCGCAGGTCTGAGCAAGGAAAGCGCCGGAGAGGCTTCAAACCTGATGCGGCGGCCGGTTCAACGATAAAACCGGAACGCAACCACATCCGCCTGCGTAGGGTGGGATTTCAGCAATATAGAAAATCGCTCGACCTTCTGCAAGCACGGCGGGTTCGGCGGCACCCTGATCAGAACGGCTTTACCACCACCAGAACCACGATCCCGATCATCAGCACAGTAGGTACCTCATTGATAACACGGTAGAATTTATGGCTTCTGGTATTGCGGTCGGCGGCGAAATCCTTAACCCATCTGGAAAAAAAACCGTGAATGCCAGATAACAGCACGACCAGCAGAAGTTTGCCGTGGAACCAGCCTGCCGAAAAAAAATGTCCGGCCCAGGCAAGGTAAATTCCCGCCAGCCAGGTCACGATCATCGCGGGGTTGATGATGGCTTTCAGCAATCGCCGTTCCATCACCTTGAACGTCTCGGACTGCTTCGATCCGACTACCGCCTCGCAATGGTACACGAACAGCCGCGGCAAATAGAGCATGCCCGCCATCCACGCGATGACCGCGATCACATGCAGTGCCTTGATCCATTCGTACATCGCGGAAGCCTCACTGGTTTGCGATTGGCGCTGTGCAGCCATCCGGAACGTCCAATCCAGATGTTGCTCGATAGACAGACCGCGGCGTGGAACGAAGACATATCCGCAAGCAGCCCTTTTCTAAAACAATAATTTTAGAATCTTAGGTTTGAGTCTAAGTAGCGGTGGATTGGGCCCACGCAAGTTTGTCCCGCGGTTGGCCTGCGCTGTTCATATCCATCAACAGCATCCGCGGTATCCCGGCCGATCCGAATAAGATGACTTGCTTCAAACGCTTGCCCGGACTTGTAACCAGTCTATGAAGAGACAAGTCCACATAACCTCACTATCATTGCGGCCGGCGAGTGGACTTATCCCTGTTCAGGGGCCTGTGAAGAAAAAGCCGGGTTATCCCTGATCGGTCGACCGGGGCATGATTCTCTCAGGTAAGGTCAACAGCGATTCACAGGTTACACAGGGGTCCACGTGCCCACGACCGGCAGCTATTTTCATCTTCACCTGGTTTCTGATTCGACCGGTGAAACCCTGATCACGGTGGCGCGCGCGGTGGCCGCGCAATACGCCAACGTGACCGCGGTCGAGCACGTCTATCCGCTGGTGCGCAGCCAGAAGCAGCTCGACCGGGTGCTGGATGAAATCGAGGAAGCGCCGGGCATCGTGCTGTTCACCCTGCTGGAGAAGGACCTGGTTGGCCGGCTGGAAGCCAAATGCCAGCAGATCAATATCCCAAGCCTTTCTATTATCGGCCCCGTCATGCAGCTGTTTCAGGCCTATCTCGGCGCCGCGACTACCGGACGGGTTGGTGCGCAACACACCCTGAATGCGGAATACTTCAAGCGTATCGATGCGCTGAACTATACGATGATGCACGATGACGGCCAGCACGTCGAAGGATTGGAAGAGGCCGACGTGGTTCTGGTCGGCGTGTCCCGCACATCGAAGACGCCGACCTCGATCTACCTCGCCAACCGCGGCATCCGCACCGCGAATGTACCGCTGGTGCCGGGCATCCCGATTCCGCTCCAACTGGAGGCGCTGACAAAACCGCTGGTGGTCAGCCTCCATGCCACTCCCGAGCGCCTGATCCAGGTCCGGCAGAACCGACTGCTAAGCATGGGCGCTGATCGGAGCAACGACGATTATGTCGATCGCCAGGCTGTCGCGGATGAAGTCGCGTTCGCGCGACGCCTGAGCGCCAAATTCAACTGGGCGCAGCTCGATGTGACGCGGCGATCGATCGAAGAGACCGCGGCCGCCGTGCTGAAATTGTTCACCGACAGGCAGCGGCAACGGCTTGCGGAATGACGCTCTGGCGCGGAAAATTTCCGTTGATACTGGCGTCGCAAAGCCGCGCGCGGCAATCGCTGCTCGCCAATGCAGGCATCGACTTCGAAGCCGTTACGGCCGAAATCGATGAGCGGGCCGTGCAGCAGGATTCCGGCCTTTCAGCTCCTGGCGAAATCGCGACACTGCTGGCGCGCGAGAAAGCACTGTGGGTGTCGTCGCGAAGGCGGGACCGCTTCGTGGTCGGTGCGGATCAGACGCTGGCGCTGGGAACGCGGCTTTTCTCCAAGCCTTCCGGCCGGGCGCAGGCTGCCGAGCAATTGCGCGCGCTCGCTGGCCGCAGTCATGAATTGCATTCCGGCGTTGCGGTCGCGCGCGAGGGCAAGATACTGTTTTCGGATGTCTCGGTCGCGCGCATGACCGTCCGCCGGCTGACCGACGCCGAAATCGGGGTCTATCTCGATGAGGTGGGGCATGCCGTAACATCAAGCGTCGGCGCCTATCAGCTTGAAGGACTGGGTGTCTATTTGTTCGAGCACATTGAAGGCGACCATTTCAGCATTCTCGGCCTGCCGCTGCTACAACTGTTTGCGTTTCTGCGCAGCGAGGGGCTGCTCGGTGTTTGAGTCGTTCTGAAAAAATGGCGAGATGAATGATAATTCTTGGGCTGACCGGCTCGATCGGGATGGGGAAATCAACTACCGCAAAGCTGTTCGCGGAAGCCGGCGTTCCCGTTTACGATGCGGACGCCACCGTTCACAGATTGTACGAAGGCGAGGCGGCGCCGGCCATCGAGGCGGCATTTCCGGGCACGACGGTGGACGGCAAGGTCGATCGCGCGCGTCTTTCCGCACAGGTGCTGCATGATCCGGCGGCGATCAAGCGGCTGGAAGGGATTGTTCATCCAATGCTGAGTGCCTCCCGGCAAAAATTCCTCGACGACGCCGAACGGTCCGGCGCACCCGTCGCGGTGGTCGATGTGCCGCTATTGTTCGAGACCGGGGGTGAGAAGCGCGTTGATGCGGTGGTGGTGGTCACGACCTCGCCGGAAAATCAGCGTGAGCGAATCCTGGCGCGCGGCACCATGACAAACGGAGCGCTCGATGCCATCCTGGCGCGGCAGCTGCCGGACGACGAAAAACGCAAACGCGCGGATTTCGTGGTGGATACTTCCCACGGGCTCGATCCCGTGCGTGCCCGAATCCGCGACATTCTGGCCGAGGCTGCTAAGATGCCGCGGCGGCGATCCTGATTCGCCTTTTTTCCGGTCCGTCATTCCATGCGCGAAATCGTTCTCGATACCGAAACCACCGGCCTTGACCCGTTGCGGGGTGACCGGCTGGTTGAAATAGGCTGTGTCGAGATATTCAACCGCATGCCGACCGGGCAGACCTTTCACCGCCATCTCAATCCCGAGCGCGACATGCCGGCCGAAGCGTTCGCCGTGCACGGTCTTTCCAGCGAATTCCTCGCCGGCAAGCCACTGTTCGCCCATGTGGCCGACGAATTCCTCGAGTTCATCGCTGACGCGCCGCTGGTCATCCACAACGCGTCGTTCGATATCGGATTCATCAATGCCGAGCTCGACCGCATCAAGCGGCCGCCAATCGCGCGCGAGCGGCTGGTCGACACCCTGCTGCTGGCGCGGCGCAAGCACCCCGGCGTATCGAACAAACTGGACGATCTCTGTTCGCGCTATGCGATCGACAATTCCCGCCGCAGCAGGCATGGCGCATTGCTGGACGCCGAGCTCCTGGCCGAAATTTACATCGATCTGATCGGGGCCCGACAGTCGCAATTGATCCTGGCGACGGAGAGCCGCGATGCGCGGGCCGCCGGATACGGCGAGATGCCGCGCCGTCAACGCGAGGTGCCGCTGGTGCCGCGGATTACCGAGGACGATCGCGCGGCGCACCGGGCTTTTATTGCCACGCTGGGCGATAGGCCGATCTGGAACGATTTTCTCGGCGCGTAGCGGCTAGCTGGGTTTGACCTGCGCGGCCTGCGCGGCGGCCTGCCGTTCCAGATTCTGTCGATACAGGCCGACAAAATCCACGGGGTCCAGCATCAGCGGCGGGAAACCGCCGTCGCGCACCGAGGTCGCGATGATTTCGCGCGCAAACGGGAACAGCAGCCGCGGACATTCGATCATGACCAGTGGATGCAGGTTTTCCTTCGGTACGTTCACAATGCGGAACACGCCGGCATAGGCCAGGTCGAAGCTGAACATCACCTTGCCGCCGTTTTCAGCCTTGCCCTCGACCGAAAGCGTCACCTCGTATTCGTTTTCGGCGATATTATTGGCGCTGACGTTGATCTGGATGTTGATCGCGGGCTGCTGCGACTGCGGCGCCAGCGATGCCGGAGCATTCGGGTTCTCGAACGACAGGTCCTTGGTATACTGCGCCAGCACGTTTAGCTGGGGAGGAGGGGCCGCTTCGGGAGGCGCGCCGTTGCCGTTGGTCATGAAAGTCTCTCCTGGAGCGGTGCCGAGCGAGCGGGAGGCGGGTTTTCGTCTGAATTCGCTTGTCAGATGCTAAAATGCCGGTGTCGGGGCGAGTGGCTATCATAGCCCCGCCTCATTCCACAAGGACGACGCTTTGCGCTTGGCCCGCCAGGATGCGGCCGAGTGGGATCGACCGGGCCGGCAAATGCCGGATGATGGCGCTCGCGGGGCATCCTAAATTGTTGAATATGCGCGATTTCCGGGCATGATCGGGGTTTCCCCTGGCTGCGAAAACGCGCTACAATTTAACAATCGGCAACCCGGCGAGAGCATCGGTTTGGCCTGTTTCTGCCGGCATGGCTATGGATGGCAAAACCTGCCATTGGCCAGGCCAGGTTTAGTGCCTACATGCTGCAGACCCATCCATGATGTAATCTCCGCCGTTCCCTGAGGGAACGCTCGATCGCCAGACCCGTTGCCGGCGTGAGAACCAGAAAGCGAACGCGACGTGGATATTTACACTATCATCTTCCTGGCGCTGGCGGTCTTCATCTTCCTGCGCCTGCGTAATGTCCTCGGACAGCGCACCGGAAACGAGCGCCCGCCCTACGATCGTGCCGCGCGCAACGTGGTGCAGGGGGCGCAGGACAATAATGTGGTCCCGATGCCGGGTGCGGTGATCGACCAGGCGCCGCTGGCACCCACGGCGGACGTGGCGCCGCCAACCGACCGCTGGAAAGATCTGACTGAACCGGGCACGCCGCTCGCGCATGGACTGGACGCCATTGCCGCGCAGGATTCCTCGTTCGATCCGCGACACTTTCTCTCGGGGGCGCGCAGCGCCTATGAGATGATCGTGCTGGCGTTCGCCAACGGCGATCGCCGTGCGCTGAAGGATCTGTTGTCGTCCGAGGTCTATGACAGTTTCGAGGGCGTGATCAGGGATCGCGAGAAGCACGAGCAGAAGACGGAAACGCGCTTCGTGTCGATCGACAAGGCGGAGTTGGTGGGGGCGGAAACCCGGGACCGGGCAGCGCAGCTGACGGTTCGTTTTGTGTCGCAGATGATCTCGGTCACCCGCGACAAGGCCGGAACGATTGTCGACGGCAATCCGGATAAGGTCACCGATATTACCGATGTTTGGACATTCGCCCGCGACACTTCCTCACGCGATCCGAACTGGAAGCTGGTTGGCACGGGAAGCGCTCACTGACGCGCCTGGCTTGCGGCGATACGCCGCCGCGTTTGGTGTGATAGCTGTCACGCTATCGCTGATTCCGGTTGCGGCGATTGCCAAGCGTCCCGCGCCTGCCGCATACGGCGCGCGTGCGCGTCCCCCGGTCGCTCGGCCCGTTCCGTACCCCCGTCTGGAGTTGCCGCTCGAGATCAGCGGCAGTCAATATGCCCCGCTGGCATGGTCCGATGTCGCGGGCTGGAGCGAGGACGACCATCTGCAGGCCTACAAGGCATTTCGCTTGAGCTGCAAGCCGATATCGGCGCAGCGAAACCCATCCACCGATTCTAAGGCCCTGGGCGTTTCGCTACGCGATCCCTGCCGCGCGGCCAGGGCGGCCGACCTTGCCGATGGCGCCAAGGCCAAGACTTTTTTCGAAGAACATTTTCTGCCCCTGCGCATCTCGCGGCTCGGAGAAGACCAGGGTTTCGTCACCGGCTATTACGAGCCGGTGATCGACGGCTCGCGGACGCAGACCGAGGTCTACACCGTGCCGCTGTATCGCCGTCCCTCCAACCTGTTTGTCCGCGGCTTCCAGCAGGACGCGCCCAATCTGCCCAACAAGGGGCAGGTGTTTCGCAAGATCGGACGCCGCAAGCTGGTGCCGTATTACGATCGCGCCGAGATCGAGGACGGCGCCATCGCCGGCCGGGGTCTTGAAATCTGCTGGCTTAAAAATCAGACCGATCTGCTGTTCGCGCAGATCCAGGGCTCGGCGCGGATCCGACTCGAAGACGGATCGACCATCCGCGTCAATTACGACGCGCATAATGGCTATCCCTATACGGCGATCGGCCGCGTCCTGATCGACCGCGGCATCATCCCGAAGGACCAGATGTCGATGCAGAAGATCCGGGAATGGCTGGAGCAGAACCCTGACGGCGCCAATGAATTGCGGCGGCAGAACCGCTCTTACGTGTTCTTCCGCGAGGTAGAGCTCTCCGACAAGGACGAAGCGGTCGGCGCGCAGGGCGTTCCGCTGACGCCGGGCCGCTCGATCGCGGTCGACAGCGCGCTGCACGTCTACGGTACGCCGTTCTTTATCGAGGGCGAGCTGCCTATCGCATCGGAGCAATCGAAGACGCCGTTCCACCGTCTGATGATCGCGCAGGACACGGGATCTGCGATCGTGGGTCCGGCGCGCGCCGATCTCTATTTCGGCGCCGGCGCGGGCGCGGCAAGGGTGTCCGGCCGCCTCCGGCATAATATGCATTTTGTCATTCTGGTGCCGAAGAGCCTCGACCCGGCGGCGCGCGGCCGCAAGATGCCGCTGCCGGATCCGCGGCCGTCGGCGAAAATCGCGAAGCTGTTTCCGCAGGTTGACCCGCTGAAGGATCAACAAAAGGATCAAAAGAACGGCACGAAGCCGGTCGCCAATACCTCAACGCCTGACTCGAAAAACGCGGCCATGGTCACCGGGGCCGCCACGGGTGGAGCGGCGACGACCGTTCAAGCGGCGAAACCGGTGGCGCAGGCTGCGAGCGCGCAAGCCGTCGCCAAAGCCATACCCCTGCCGGAAGCCCGGCCCTACATCAAGCCGGTCCGCGCGCCACGTGGCCAACGTCACTATTATTATTATTATCGCCTCGGCCGATGAAGCGCCCCGCGACCCCGATCCCGCAATTGCCGGCATCCCCGCGCCGCAAACGCAGCCTGAGCGAAGAGGAGCGCGCGTTGTGGGAAAGCGTTGCCAAGCAAACAAAACCGCTGCGCAGGAAGGCTCGCGCCGCGAAGGCTGAGACCGCCGAAGCGCTGGCCTCGCCGAAATCTGCGGCCGCAACCCGGCCACTTCCACCAACCCGGGATTCGCGAGCGCCGAAACCAGAGCCGCCGGCAGCCCCGCCGCTGGCGCCGATCGGGCGCCGAGAGCGTTCGCAATTGTCGCGCGGGCGGAAGGAAATCGACGCGCGGCTCGACCTCCACGGCATGACGCAACCGCGCGCCTACGGCGCGCTGTCAGGCTTCCTGCGCCGCGCCCACCATGACGGCCTGACCTTCGTGCTGGTCATCACCGGCAAGGGCCGAATGGGAGCCGAATCCGAGCGGGGCGTGCTGCGCCGCCAGGTGCCGCAATGGCTGAGCCTGCCGGAATTCCGCGCGCTGGTGGTCGGGTTTGAGGAAGCCCATGCCGGCCATGGCGGCGAGGGCGCGCTTTACGTGCGGATCAGGCGCGCGAAACTCTGAGACATCGTATTATCAGAACGGCCTCACAATCCCGACGCGCGGGACGAACGTAACGACCCAGCCGAGAATAGTGTTGTTTCGATCGTCCCCTGATATCGGAGGCACGCTTCGCGCCGCGGGTAGGGTTTTGACCGCATGCAATATCAGGAACATGCAGACCGCCCAGTTCGAAACCCACCGCGAATAATCGAACACGATCGCGAACATCAAGAGATAGGCGACGCTCACCATCACGATGGCGGCGACGACGACGCGGCGATGCAGCTCCTCTTTGAGCGACCGGATCGAACTGACAAAATACCTCCAAAGCGGGATATGCAGCCAGATCAGCAGCGCAAACACCGGAACGCCCAGAATGTTCGAGGGCATGCGCTCCCAGGTGTCCCAGATCTCCCTGGAAAGCGGCTGGTACCAGATGTAACTGAAGCTCAGGAGATCGGTTCGTGCGGGGTCGGCCATGCGGCTTTCCAGATAGTGGACGAACTCCGCCTCGGGCACCGCCATCGATCCCCGGAATTGCGCGGCAAAGAACAACAGGCCGACACCCAGCGCCGCGGTGACACCGATGGCCACATTTTGCCGGCTAAAACCCTGCGCGAGATAATAGCGCAGCATCACGATGACAGCGATGGTCGGCACATACATCAAAAGATGAATGTGGTGGATCAGAATCAGAATCATCGAGGCCAATGCCGCGAGCATGACGAATGCGACGGAGCGCGCCGGCACCAGCAGCAGGCAAATCGCCAGCGCGCAGCCGTAAATGTCGAAGTGGCCCAGCGTGTGCATGAAGTTTTTCAGAAAGAACGGCGAGCCCGCCATGAACACGAACAGCGGCAAATGCCGATCGTCGAAACCGAAAGTTCGCCGGAACAGCGCTATGAAAAGACCTGTCGTGATGAGCCAGACAGTGCCGGAGAGCGCGAACACCAGCCACACCGGTACCTTTGTGAAAAACAGCGAGACAACCGCGCCGATCAGCGCCCGCTTGGTGAAGCCGAAGTGATAGCCGACCAGCAGATGGATATAGGGGACGTAAGGCTCTCGCGTCAGCTTGTAGAGAAAAACCCCGATCAGGACGGCGACATTGACGGCAAGCATCAGGCGCCAGGGGTTTTCCCGCACACGCAAATTCATCAAACGCTCCGAAGCCGCAGTTTATTCCGGTCGAACTATCACATGGCGGGGACGCCACGCGCAACGCGCCTCCAGCCGGGCGCGATTCGCTTGATTGAAAGACTGATACCGGCAGTAACGGGACCGAGCCTCCTCCGGGAGAGGTGATCGAATTCGCGGCGCCTCTTCGGTTCAAGATTCACGAAAACAGAATCTTGAACCAGCCAGCTTACAAAATAAACCGACTCAAATCCGCGTTCTTGGCGAGATCGCCGACATGCTTCTGGACATAGGCGGCATCGATCTGGATGGTCTCGCCATGGCGGTCGGGGGCGGCGAAGGAAATCTCATCGAGCACCCGCTCCATCACGGTCTGCAATCGTCGGGCGCCGATATTCTCCACCGTCGAGTTGACGGCGACGGCCACATCGGCGAGCGCGTCGATGGCGCCGTCGGTAATATCCAGCGTCACGCCCTCGGTCTTCATCAGCGCGACATATTGCTTGATCAGGGACGCTTCCGGCTCGGTCAGGATGCGGCGCATGTCGTCGCGGCTCAGCGCATTTAGCTCGACCCGGATCGGCAGGCGGCCCTGCAATTCCGGCAGCAGGTCCGACGGCTTTGCAATGTGAAACGCGCCCGAGGCGATGAACAGGATATGGTCGGTCTTGACCGCGCCATGCTTGGTCGAGACCGTGGTGCCTTCGATCAGGGGCAACAGGTCGCGCTGCACGCCTTCGCGCGAGACGTCGCCGCCGCCGCTGCGGCCCTCACGCACGCAGATCTTGTCGATCTCGTCGAGGAACACGATGCCGTTATTCTCGACCGCGTTGATCGCTTCCTGCACCAGCTGATCGCTGTCCAGAAGCTTGTCGGATTCCTCGTTAACGAGAAGCTCGTGGGAATCCTCGACCGTCAGGCGCCGGGTCTTGGTCCGGCCGCCCATCTTGCCGAAGATATCGCCGATCGAGATGGCGCCCATCTGCGCCCCCGGCATGCCTGGAATCTCGAACATCGGCATGCCGCTAGATGATTGCGTCTCGATCTCGATTTCCTTGTCGTTGAGTTCGCCGGTGCGCAGTTTCTTGCGGAACGAATCGCGCGTGGTAGCGCTGGAGTTGGGGCCGACTAGGGCATCGAGCACGCGATCCTCGGCGGCGAGCTGGGCGCGGGCCTGCACGTCCTTGCGTTTGCGTTCTCTTACCTGCGCAATGGCGATTTCAACGAGATCGCGGATGATCTGCTCGACGTCGCGGCCGACATAGCCGACCTCGGTGAATTTAGTGGCCTCGACCTTGATGAACGGCGCGCCGGCGAGCTTCGCCAGCCGCCGCGCGATCTCGGTCTTGCCGACGCCGGTCGGCCCGATCATCAGGATATTTTTCGGCAGCACTTCCTCGCGCAAGCTGCCGGTGAGCTGCAGCCGCCGCCAGCGATTGCGCAGCGCGATGGAGACCGCACGCTTGGCGTCGGTCTGGCCGACGATGAAGCGGTCGAGTTCGGAGACGATTTCACGGGGGGAGAAGTCGGTCATGAGCGGTTCTGCACCATCAGGTCTGCGGACTTGTTTTCGGAAGCTTGCGGGTGAGCCCGTATGGCACGCTGTTCAGAATTCCAGCACGGAGCGGTCGCCAGCCGGCACTAAGCAGCAGCACGAACGCACCGAGCGCCAATATCGTCAACGGGGTCGTCATGTCAGAGAAGCCCGCCTGGCGGATCAGCGTCCAAAACGCTATGCCGGCATAGGAAAGGCCGGACACCAGCATCGCGCGCCGGTCGATCAGGACAGCCACAAAACTCAAGGACAGAAAGACGACCATAATGGCGATTGCCGATCCGGGGCTGAGGTTCGAAGCGCCAGCCATCATTTGCTTGATGAGCGAGTGAACGATCAGCGGCGCGGCAAGAAGATGAAGCCAGAAGGCGATGTCGGTCCGCCGCGTCAATCGTTCCGGATCGGCCATGTCGAAGCGCATCGCCAACGCAAAGATCGCAAGACCACAGACGAGAATGACGGCATTATGCGCAACGGGGGATAGCTGCGGAGCCACTCCATAAACCAGCCCGATTACGGTGCCTGTCAGCGCGCCGCAGCCCGCCGCAATGGTGATGGGCACCCGAAAACGCCAATAATGCGCGGCGGTCAGCAGCACGGTAAGGAATGCGGCGGCCGCCAGTATCGTCGGCTGATCGCGATCGAGGCCGAGCAGGTTAACGGTCAGGCTCGGCGCATAATAGCTTGCCGGCCGAACCAGACCAGCTCCGAGATACGTGCTGGCTGCCATGAAAACCGCGAACGCGAACACGATGAGAAGAACGATGCTGGGTAATGCCATGCGCCGTCGCCGGGTAAAGAACTCGGCGAGCAGCCATGCCGCAACGGCGATGGCGATCCACATCCCAAGTTTGCCGCCGGCTTGCTGTGCAAAATAGCCGATCGCGCCCAGGAACATCGCCAGGCCGATCGTAACGAAAATGTCACCGAAGCCGCTGATGAAACGAAGCTGCTCGTCGTCGGGCGATGCGGGTAACTCGAGCGGCTCGCGGACGCGTTGCAGCGCGCGCAGACCTTCGGCCTGCTCTGCGGTGATGATGCCCTGCTCAACGCCTTTTCTCAGAATTTCACTTGCGATCATCGGTACCTGCTCTCCGAAGTCAAGTAAGCCCGATCATCGCTCTCGGCAAGCAGGCCGGCCGGATCGGTTCTTAAAGGATCGGCGGACCCGCTTGCCATAGCCGGATCGCCTCAAATGGGTGGATCAGCATGATGATGTTCAGGGTGAGATTATCGCGGATGTGGAGTCCCACCAAAATCTCGAACGAGAGCGCGAGCGCCACGGTCAGCGCCACCGGAAGCTTTCTCGCCAGCAGGAAGCCCGCAGCCATGAACAGCGTATCGGATACCGAATTGACGATGCTATCACCAAAATAATCCAGCGACACCGTGCCGGCGCGGTACCGCTCGATGATCCAGTTGGAATTCTCGACGACCTCCCAGCCGCCCTCGATCAGCATGGCGACCATCAGGCGGCCGGGCCACGCCAGGCGCGGCAGCAACAGCCGGGTCGCGGCATAGAACAGGAAGCCGTGGATGATGTGCGAGAAAGAATACCAGTCGCTGATATGCTGCGAATTTTCCGAGCTCTGCACCACGCCGTGCCAGAGCTTTACGTAACCGCAGGCGCAGATTGGCAGCCGGCCCATTGCGAACAGGATCGACGCCTGCAGCGCGATGAGGCCGGCGGCGATCACGATCCAATGCCATGTTGAAAGCCGGGTAGCGGCTGAAGCGTTGCGGTCAAGCGTCACGGGTTGCGTACCATTAGCAGCGCCGGTCCATCCGGCGTATCGACAATGCGGTCGCTTTGAAAGCCGGCCTTGGCATAGGCGCGGACTGCGCGACCGTTGCCGGGATCGGGATCGGTGACGATGCGGGGAATCCCGGACGATAGCAAGTCATCGGTGAATTGTCGGATGAAGCCGGAGCCATGGCCGCGCCCGATCATTTCGGATACGCCGATAAATTGATCGATGCCGCGCGTCCGGGCCGGCTGGGAGCCGAAATTCTGGCACCACGCGCTCAGCGCGTAGCACTGGATATAGCCGAACGGATGGTCGTCGATGGCCACGATGAATTGATTCATGTCGGGATGATCGAGATCGCCGCTCACCAGTGAATATTGCTCGTCCGGCTCTCCCCACCACCGCGCCACTTCCGGCGTCTCCAGCCAGCGCCGGATCATCGGAAGATCGCCTGACCCCATCGGGCGAAAAGCGTAATCCGGAACCATCGATCAGCCGCTCGGCAACGTCTCGATGGTCACGTTGCGGTTGGTATAGACGCAGATGTCGGCGGCGATATCGAGCGCGCGGCGCACGATGGTTTCGGCATCCTTGTCCGAATCGACCAACGCGCGCGCGGCCGCCAGGGCATAGTTGCCGCCGGAACCGATCGCCATCATGCCGGCTTCTGGCTCCAGCACGTCGCCGGTACCCGTCAGGACCAGCGACACATCTTTGTCGGCGACGATCATCATCGCCTCCAGCCGCCGCAGATAGCGGTCGGTGCGCCAGTCCTTGGCGAGTTCGACCGCGGCGCGGGTCAATTGCCCCGGATATTGCTCGAGCTTGCTTTCCAGGCGCTCGAACAGCGTGAAGGCGTCCGCGGTAGCGCCGGCAAAACCGCCGATGACGTCGCCCTTGCCGAGTTTGCGGACCTTCTTGGCGTTGGATTTGATGACGGTCTGGCCGATCGAGACCTGGCCGTCGCCGCCGATCACCACCTTGCCGGCCTTGCGGACCGTCAAAATGGTGGTGCCGTGCCAGACCGGCGACTGGGGCTGTGATGCTTGCATGTCGTACCTCGCGTTCGGGCAGATTTAGGGATTTGCGCGCCTGGTTACAATCGGCGCGGTTTGGCGGATGGAATCCGGTCACCATAGGCCGAAGTTCAGTCTTGAGAGGGCTATGCCGCGGTAGCGAAGGCGGCTTGAGCCTGTTAAAAGGGCCGCGTTTTCGACCAAGGGATAGGTCAAGGGAAAGCACTATTCATGCGCGTCGCCACCATCAAGCGCAAGACCAGGGAGACCGACATCGAGGTGACGGTTAACCTCGACGGCACCGGCGTATCCAACGTCGCGACCGGGATCGGCTTCTTCGACCATATGCTCGACCTCCTGGCCCGGCATTCGCGCATCGACATCACAGTGAAGGCGGTCGGCGACCTTCATATCGACCACCACCACACCACCGAGGATGTCGGCATCGCGCTCGGACAGGCGGTGAAGCAAGCGCTTGGCACCATGGCCGGCATCACCCGCTATGCCTCTACCCACATGCCGATGGACGAAACCCTGTCGCGGGTCGCGATCGACATTTCGGGCCGGCCGGTGCTGGTGTTCAGGGTGGAGTTTCCGCGCGACAAGGTCGGCGCCTTCGACACCGAACTAGTGCGCGAATGGTTTAACGCCTTTGCGATCAATGCCGGGGTGACTTTGCACGTCGAGACCCTATATGGCGAGAATAGCCATCATATCGCCGAATCCTGCTTCAAGGGTCTGGCAAGGGCGCTGCGCGCGGCGGTCGCGATCGATCCACGCGCCGCGGGCGAAGTGCCATCCACCAAGGGTCAGCTCGGCGGCTGATCCCTTGCTTCTCGGCAGAGAGGTACGATGCCGGTTTATACAGTCCATGCGCCAATAACGCACAGCGCAGATTATCGCGCGACCGACCGCTTCGCATTCGTTCGCGACGGCTTTCATGTCTGGGCGGCCCTTCTGGGCGTGGTGTGGCTTGCCTGGCATCGCCTGTGGCTGGCGCTGCTCGGCTGGATCGTGGTGATGGCCGCCGTCGACGCCGGTATGGCGAAGCTCGGCACTGGCAGCGGAACAATCCTTGTCGTCAATGTATTGCTCGCGCTGCTTTTGGGATTCGAAGCCGCGAGCCTTGAGCGCTGGACCTTGTCGCGGCGCAACTGGCGTCAGCTCGACATCGTGGTGGCCGACGATGGGGAGATGGCCGAGCATCGTTTTTTCGATCGCTGGACCGCCAAACAGCGCGCGCTCAGCAACGATCAGGCGGCGGTCGACCGCGGTGCGCCGCCGCCAACGCGCGATATTCCCGGCCAGCCGTTCTCAAGGCCGCCGCCGCTGCCTCGAAACGAGATCATCGGATTGTTTCCGCGACCGGGGGCGCCCCGTTGAGCGTAGCAATCATCGACTACGGCTCCGGCAACCTGCATTCGGCCGCCAAGGCGTTCGAGCGCGCCGCGCGGAGCATTGAAAACCCGCAAAAGATCGTGGTGACCCGCGATCCGGAAGTCGTGTTTCGCGCCGACCGCATCGTACTGCCGGGCGTCGGCGCATTCGCCGATTGCCGCAGGGGGCTGGACGCGCTTGACGGCATGATCGAGGCAATGACGGAAGCCGTGCGTAGCAAGGCGCGGCCGTTCTTCGGCATTTGCGTCGGCATGCAGCTGATGGCGACCCGCGGCAAGGAGCACGTCACCACCGACGGTTTCAACTGGATCGCCGGCGACGTCGAAAAGATTTCGCCGCGCCAGGAGAATTTGAAAATCCCGCATATGGGCTGGAATACGCTCGATATGGTCCGCGAGCACGCGGTGCTTGAGCGCCTCGCGCTGGGCCCCAAAGGCCGGCACGCCTATTTCGTGCACTCCTTTCACCTCAACGCGACCAACGAGGCGGACGTGCTGGCGCGCGCGGATTACGGCGGGCCGGTGACGGCCATCGTCGGCAAGGATACCGCGATCGGTACCCAGTTTCACCCGGAGAAGAGCCAGCGTTTTGGCCTTGCCCTGATTTCGAACTTTCTGAAATGGAAGCCGTGAGTTTTCGCCAGGCAGTCACAGCAATCATCCCTTTCCCGCGAGCGCTTGCGGGCGGTGGGGAGGGGAGTACACCCGCGTCCCTGCGAGAAAGCGCTGCATGATCCTCTTTCCCGCGATCGATCTGAAGAACGGCCAATGCGTGCGCCTCGAACAGGGCGACATGGCGCGCGCAACCGTGTTCAACCTCGACCCTTCTGCGCAGGCGCGCAGCTTCGCCGCGCAGGGCTTCGAATATCTCCATGTGGTCGATCTCGACGGCGCCTTTGCCGGCAAGCCGATGAACGCGGTTGCGGTCGAGGCGATGCTGAAAGCGATCACCGTGCCGATGCAGCTCGGCGGCGGCATCCGCGACCTGAAAACGGTCGAGGCCTGGTTGGCAAAAGGCATTGCGCGGGTGATCATCGGCACTGCGGCGGTGCGCGATCCCGGGCTGGTGAAAGGCGCGGCGAAAGAATTCCCTGGCCGCGTCGCGGTCGGTCTCGACGCGCGGGACGGCAAGGTCGCGGTCGAAGGCTGGGCGGAGACCTCGCAGGTGACCGCGCTCGAGATCGCGGAGCGTTTCGAGGATGCCGGCGTCGCTGCGATCATCTTCACCGATATCGCGCGCGACGGCCTGTTGAAGGGCCTCAATCTCGACGCCACCATCGAGCTCGCCGCGCGCATCTCGATCCCCGTCATCGCCTCCGGCGGACTGGCTTCCATCGACGATGTGAAGGCGCTTCTGGCGCCACGCGCGAATAAGCTGGCCGGAGCGATCGCGGGCCGCGCGCTTTATGACGGCCGGCTCGATCCGGCAGCCGCACTGGCACTGATCCGCAAGGCGCGCGCCGCGGCCTAGGAGTATTTTGCGATGTTCAAGGTGCGCGTGATTCCCTGTCTCGACGTCAAGGACGGCCGGGTCGTCAAGGGCGTCAACTTCGTCGATCTGCGCGACGCCGGCGATCCCGTCGAAGCGGCGATCGCCTATGACGCCGCCGGCGCCGATGAGCTGTGTTTTCTCGACATCACCGCCACCCATGAAAACCGCGGCATAATGCTCGACGTGGTCCGGCGCACCGCGGAGGCCTGCTTCATGCCGCTGACGGTGGGCGGCGGGGTGCGCACCGTCGACGATATCAAGACCCTGCTGCGATCCGGCGCCGACAAGGTGTCGATCAACAGCGCCGCCGTTGCCCGCCGCGAATTCGTCAGGGAAGCCGCTGAAAAATTCGGCGATCAGTGCATCGTGGTGGCGATCGACGCCAAACGCGTCAAGCGGGGCGGCGGCTCGGATCGCTGGGAAATCTTCACCCATGGCGGGCGCAATTCCACCGGGATCGACGCGGTCGAATATGCCCAGGAGGTGGTTTCGCTCGGCGCCGGTGAAATCCTGCTGACCTCGATGGACCGCGACGGCACGCGGCAGGGTTTTGACATTCCGCTGACGAGTGCGATCGCGGACAGTGTGCAGGTCCCGGTGATCGCCTCCGGCGGCGTCGGCAATCTCGATCACCTGGTGGACGGCATCCGCGAGGGCCATGCGACCGCGGTGCTGGCGGCGTCGATCTTCCACTTCGGGGAATTTACCATACCCCAAGCCAAGGACCATATGGTGCGCGCCGGGCTGCCGATGCGGCTCGATCCGTGACGACTCCCGGTCGCAAAAGTGCTAAATGCCTTGAGTTGCGCCCGAGCCATGCGGGCGTGTGAGTTGAGATAATGCCGCGTTTCACGATCCACGATCTTGCCGCCACCATCGATGCCCGCGCGGTGTCGGGAGGGGAGGCGTCCTACACGCGCAAGCTGCTGGACAAGGGTCCGGAGCATTGTGCCAAGAAACTGGGCGAGGAGGCGGTGGAAACGGTTATCGCCGCGATCGAGAACGATCGCAACCATCTGATTGCCGAGAGCGCGGACCTGCTGTTTCATTTGCTGGTGCTTTTGAAGTCGCGCGGCGTGAAACTCGAGGAAGTCGAGTCCGCGCTGGCGCAGCGTACGGCCATGTCCGGACTGGAAGAGAAGGCGTCGCGCAAGCGCGACTAGGGCAAACCGGCGTTCGGGCACGATCATGCCCCAACGTAAAACCTGAAGGCGGCGTCAAATGGATATTCGGGCACCGGAGCAACAGTACAATCCCTACCGGATATTCTCCAGGGAACAATGGGCGCGGCTGCGCGACGACACGCCGATGACGCTGGAGCCGGGCGAGTTCGAGCGGTTGCGCTCGTTGCACGACCGGCTCGACATGAAGGAGGTCGAGGAAATCTTCCTGCCGCTGTCCCGGTTGTTGTCGATCTATGTCGACGCGACGCTGCGGCTCTTTCAGGCGCAGCGCCAGTTCCTCGGCATCCGGGATCGCAAGGTATCCTACATCATCGGCGTTGCCGGCTCGGTCGCGGTGGGCAAATCGACCACCGCTCGCGTGCTGCAGGCGCTGCTGGCGCGCTGGTCGCCGCGGCCGAAGGTTGATCTGGTGACGACCGACGGATTCCTTTTTCCGAAGGACGTGCTGGAACGGCGGGGCCTGATGCAGAAGAAGGGATTTCCCGAGAGCTATGATCTGCCGATGTTGCTGGCGTTCCTGAGCGACATCAAGGCGGGACGGCGCCCGGTGCGCGCGCCGGTCTATTCGCATTTGACCTATGACATCATTCCGAATGAATGGATCGAGATCGACCAGCCGGATATCCTGATCGTCGAAGGCGTCAACGTCCTGCAAACCGGACGGCTTCCGCGCGACGGCAAGGCCGTTCCGGTCGTGTCGGATTTCTTCGACTTCTCCGTCTATCTCGACGCCGACGAAGCGGTGCTGCGCGAATGGTTCATCAAGCGCTTCCTGGCGCTGCGAGACACCGCGTTCCAGGATCCCAAGTCGTACTTCCATCGCTATGCGCCGCTGTCCGACGAGGAAGCTACCGCGACCGCGCTCGCCATCTGGGAGCGGACCAATCTCGCCAATCTCGAGGAAAACATCCTGCCGACCCGGCCGCGCGCGACGCTGATCCTGAAGAAGGGCGCCGATCACGTGGTGGAAACGGTGGCGCTGCGACGGCTTTAGCGCATCTCGCGTGTGGTGGTTTTGATCCCTGAGCATGATCCGGTGCGCAGCCGTCTCAGGCGGCGACATGGCGCGAGGCGGCGAGGCCCGCCAGCGCGTCGGCGAGTTTTTCACGGTCGAGCGGCTTGATCAGGAAACCGTCCATCCCGGCCTCGAAACAGGCGTAGCGATCTTCCACCAGCGTATTGGCGGTGAGCGCGAGGATCGGGGTCCGGCGGCCGGGCTGGCCGGCCTCGTGCGCGCGAATCCGCTTGGTGGTCTCGATGCCGTCGAGCTGCGGCATCTGGATGTCCATCAGCACCAGGTCGTACGGGGCGCCCGCGGACCTCGCGGCCAGCCAGGATTCGAGCGCCTGTTCGCCATTGGTGGTGATGACGGCGTGATGTCCCAGTCGGGTCAACAGCGATCGCATCAAGAGCGCATTGATCTCATTGTCTTCGGCGACCAGTACCGAGAGCCCGCGCGCCAATACCGGCGTCTCGGGTCGGTCGGGCGCCTCGATCAGCGTCTCGACGGCAAGATTCGGCGCGAGCACTTCCGGCGCCATCGACAGCCGCGCCGCGAGCGAGCCCGCGCGCAGCGGTTTTATCAGATAGCCGGTGAAAGCCGAGCAGGCGGCGGACGACAGTTGCAGCTCATGTCGCGCGGCCGGCGTGAACATGACGATGCGCTGCGCCGCGTAAGCGCGCGCCGCCTCACCCAGCAATTCGACCTCCTCGGCGCCGAACGCGCGATCAATCAGGACGGCATGCCAGGGACGCTCGGGCAGCAGGGCCCGCGCCACGGCGATGTCGGAGATCATGCAGGTCTGGCCGCCCCAGCGTTGCAGCCGCCGCGCCACCAGCGTTGCCTCGATGCTCTGCGGCGCCACCAGCATGATCGACTGGCCGGTCAGATCCGGCGCCGCGAACGGCTTTTGCCTGCTGCCCTCGCCGCCGGAGGCAACCAGCGGAATCGATACCTCGAAGGTCGAGCCGACCCCTGGCTTGCTCTCCAGCGTGATGCGCCCGCCCATTCGCCTGACGATGCGCTCGGAGATGCTCAGGCCGAGCCCGGTACCGCCATAGCTCCGCGCGATACGCTCGTCGGCCTGCTCGAACTCGCGGAAAATCCGCATCTGCGCCTCGGGCGCGATGCCGATGCCGGTGTCGCGCACCAGAAAGCTGATCTCATCGGGCCAGATGCCGGGTTCGACGATCAGCGCCACCCCGCCGGTGGAGGTGAATTTGATGGCGTTGCCGGCGAGATTGAGCAGCACCTGACGCAGCCGCGCCGCGTCGCCGACCACCTGGGCCGGCAACCGCTCGTCGACATAGGCGGCGATCTCGAGCTTTCGGGCCTGCGCGCGCGGCGCCAGCAATTCGCTGATGTCCTCGATCAGCGCGGCCAGCTGGAACGGGCGCTGTTCGAGATCGATCTTGCCGGCCTCGATCTTGGAGTAATCCAGCAGTTCCTCGATCAAGGACAGCAGCGCGTCGCCCGAGGATTTCACCGCCCCGGCGTAGGTCATCTGCTCCGGCGTCAGCGGCGTGTCCAGGAGCAGTCCGCTCATGCCGAGGATGCCGTTCAGCGGCGTGCGGATTTCGTGGCTGGCCATCGCGAGAAAGCGCGACTTGGCGCGGTTGGCGGCGTCGGCCTGGTCGCGGGCCTCGGCCAGCGCGCGCTCGGTCTCGGTGCGGTCGGTGACGTCACGGCCGACGCATTGCAACTCCGCCGGCGCGCCGGCATCCGATCGAACGAGGCCTTCGCGCCAGGCAATCCAGCGCGGTCCGAGCGCGCTTTCGATCTTCTGGTCGTGGATGCGCGTGCCGCTCGACTCCAGCGCGGTGTCGCCCTGCTCGAGCACATTGAAGGCGAAGGTGCTGCCGATCAGCGCGCCGCGCGGTTGCCCGGCCAGTTCGCAATAGGCGTCATTCACAAAGGTGATGCGACCCTCGGCATCGCGCAGCACGATCAGATCACCCTGCGATTCGAACAGGCTGCGGGCGCGCTGCTCGGCCTCCTGCAATTCCCAATTGCGGTCGGCCAGCGCCTCGTTGTGGAGCGAGATCTTTTGAACCTTCTTGTGCAGCCAGCGCAGCCGCATACTCAGCATTGCCAGCGCGGCGCAGGCAAGCGCGAACAGGAAGCTGGCACCGATCGCAAAGGCGTTGGGGTCGTAGCCGGAATTTTCCGAGCGGCTTCCGAAGATGAACCCATACGCGCCGCCGAAGGTGGCGGAGAAGATCATGAACGAGCGGACCGCAAAGACCAGCCACGGATAGCGTCGGGCGAAGCGGCGTATGCGTAATTTGATCCGGAAGAACCGTCCCATGCCGATGACCCCGACCCTTGTCTTGCCGCCCCTGTCCCGGCCGCGACGATGGCGCTTTCGACCTTGCAAAGTGCTTGAGGCCGCGCGGCTTCGACGACCGGCATGAGAACAGGGTTAATGAAGGATTAAGAGCCTGGCGTTTTCAAATCGCGGCCACCGAAAACTGTCTCAGACGCACACCCGCGATCCCGCGGCGCGAGGCGCCCGGGTCGTTGGGTGGAGCTTCCACGCCAACAGAGGGCGTGGGGAATGCCGGGTGCGAGCGCACCCGCAGCCGCGCGTGGTGTGTAGAAGACACGCGCGTTAGTCACCACGAGTACGCCGAAACACCCGGCATTCCCGCACGCGAATGGTTTTAACGGTTTCCTTCGTGATCT
>DATANB010000062.1:0-31259 GCA_036266415.1 Bradyrhizobium sp.
TGGCCGATAAAGAGCACGAATTCCAGAATCGAAGGCAGCCCGAGCGCCGCGCCAAGCAGCAGGCCCGCGAGCACAGCAAATCCAGAAACGAGCGTATCGCCGTACCACAGAAGACTTGCTGCCGCGGCGAGCACGGCGAGCGCCAGCGCGCTTTGGAGGATCAGCCAGCGGTGCTGCGCCTGCTGCCAAGCGTGGGGCTGGGCCGCGGCCAGTATCGGAAGGCGCATCGCTTTCAACAGGCTTGTGGTCGCGGCCAGCAGCGCCCCGGCCACGCTGATGATGATGCCGGCGATCCACCATTCGCGCCTGAGCGTCAACTCGCCGGGAATTTGCGCGCCGTAGAGCCCGCGCAGGGAAGCGGCGACGTCGGGCAGCAGCGACGCTGCAATAAAATAGCCGCAGACCAGGCCCACCAGGCCTGCGACCAGTGCCAGCGATACCAGCTCGATCACCAGCACCGCGTTCAGCATGCGTCCGGATACCCCGCAGGCGCGCAAGGTCCGCAGCATCGGCAGGCGCTGCTCCAACGCAAGACCGGTCGCGGAATTGACGATGAACAGCCCGACGACAAATGAAAGCAGGCCGAAGGCCGTCAGGTTCAGGTGAAAGCTGTCGGTGAGGCGCTCGAGATCGCTCTCCGCGTCCGGCTGCACCAGGCGGAGTTGGTCGCCGGCGACACTTTCGAGCGGCGCGCGCCTGCCGTTGGCCTTGCCGACCAGCAGTCGGGAAATCTGCTCCGGCATGTTGAGAAGCCGCTGCGCAATGCCGATATCGACCACCAGAACACCCGGTACCAGTTGCGCCTGCGCGTGCAGCGGCGGCAGCGGCGTGCCGTCGCTTGAGCGCGGCGATGCGCCTTCCGGCAAATTGAGATCGGAAAGCACCTCGGGCGCGACCAGCGTTTGCCCCGGCGGCGTCAGGAACGACTGCAAGCCCGGCCGTCCGATTGCCGGCGCGTTTCCGACTTCCGCCGGGAGCGTGATCGGCTCGATGCCCAACAGCCGGAACGAGCGCCCGTCGATCTGCAGGCGGCCTTCGAGCACGGGAGACACCGGCCAGCCGGCGCGACGCAGCTCGACAAAGAATTTTTGCGGGAATGTCGCGCCGTTGCGGGCGACCAGCACGGCGGTTCGCGCCCCGCCGAACGTCGCAGCCGCGCGGTCGTAACTGTCGCGCGCCTGCGCGTTCAGCGCCTGCACGCCGCTCCACAGGGCGGTCGCGGAAATCAACCCGATCAGCAGGGTCGCAAGCTGCATCGGGTGCCGCCGCCAGTGGCTCAATAACACAGCGAGAGTCCACAGCATGCGGTTCATGCGATCAGCCCCGCGTGGAGGTTTATTTGCCGGTCGAGCGTGGCGGCGAGCCGCGCGGAGTGGGTCACCATCAGGAAGCCGCAGCCGCTGCGCTGGACCAGATCGCGCGCCAGCGCGAGAACCTCGTCCGCCGTGGCCTCGTCGAGATTGCCGGTCGGTTCATCGGCAAGCAGCAGCAGAGGCTTTACCGCCAACGCGCGGCCGATCGCGACCCGCTGCTGCTGGCCGCCGGATAGTTGCTCGGGATAGCGTTTGAGCAAGGCGCCAAGCCCCAGTCGCTCCACCAGTTCGCCATGCCAGCCGGCATCGAGACGGCCGGCAATACGCGACTGGAACTTGAGATTGTCTTCGACGCTGAGGCTCGGAATCAGATTGAATTGCTGAAAAACCAGTCCCAGCCGATCCCTCCGCAGTGCCGCGCGGCCGGCATCGGTGAGATCGGACAGGGAGGTGTCCGCAAGCCTGATCTCGCCGCCGTCAGGGCGATCGAGCCCCGCGATCAGATGCAACAGCGTACTCTTGCCGCTGCCGGATTCGCCGGTCAGCGCGACGCGCTCGCCCGCCGCGATTTCAAGCTTGACGCCGCGGAGGACGACGACCTCATCTCCCGCGGAGCGATAGGTTTTGGTCAGTCGGCGGACGCTCAGCACGATGGGGTTGCCGGTTGTCATGCGAAGCGTATGCGAAGCCTCACAGCGGCTTCTGATATTTCAGGACGAACTCATCGACCGGAACTTGCGGACGGAACACCGCCGCGTCGCGCGGATCCTCGGGATGCCGCAGGAAATCGCCCTCCGCCACGAATTTGAATCCGGCCGCCTCGATCTCCCGGCGCAGCGTGCTTTCCTCGATGCGATGCAGCGTCTTCGCAACATTGATTCCATCGCCGGTACGCGCGGAATGATCGGCGATGACCAGCAAGCCGCCGGGTTTCAGCGCCGCTAACATCTTCCTGTTCATCTCGGCGCGATCGGCCGGCATATAGGTCACGTCGTGATAGGCAAAGAAAAATGTGATCAGATCGAGCCCGCCGACGCCGGGCGGGATCGGATCGTCGTAATTCCGGATGACGTGGACGACGTTTTTCATGGCCGGGTTCTGGGCGCGAATATCGAATTTGTCTTTCACACGTTCCATGACCGCGGCCGATTCCTGCGCGTAGACGCCGCCGCCCGCGCCGACGGCGCGCGCCAAGAGTTCAGTGCTGTAGCCGGCGCCGGCACCCATATCCAGCACCTTCATGCCGGGCTTGGCGCCGGTGAAGGCGAGCAGTTTGGCGGGCTGGCGGCGCTGATCGGTTTGCCTGTCGGCGTCGCTGCGGTCCGGCGCGGCGATGATGGCCTCGAAGTCCGGCGCCCTCGCATCCTGCGCCGCCGCCGCGCCGCATGCGGCGAGCATCGAAAATAAAGCAAGCGCGCCGACGACGCTCGCGCGGCAATGGTATGATTTGAGCATGAAAAATCCCTCTGTGGTCGCGCAACATAGCAAGACCATCGCGGGAGATCACGGCCTCAATCGAGACCGCGACGCGATCGTGATCGGGTTGCAGAACGCCGCCGAAACAGCGTCCGGCGGCATCCGGAGCTGGATGTTCAGTGGCAACTCGCGCGGGTCCGGCCAAAATGCCCAGTTGCCATGCCCGACACCCCACGGGTAGCTTGGCCGAAGCCGGATCAACAGGGTCATCAACTGGGCCAGACAACGAAAAACGGGAAGAGACCATGACCACGCAACCGACCCCCAAAGGCGCCTGGAAAATCACATTTCTCCTGTTCCTGTTCATGTTGGTCAATTTCGCCGACAAGATCGTGGTCGGGCTTGCCGGTGTGCCGATCATGACCGAGCTGAAACTCGAGCCCGAACAATTCGGTCTGCTGGGCTCCTCGTTCTTCTTCTTGTTTTCTATCGCAGCCATTGTGGTCGGTTTTATCGTAAACCGCATCGCCACGCGCTGGGTCCTGCTGACGCTGGCGGCGATATGGGCGCTGGCGCAGTTTCCGATGGTGGGCACGGTCAGTTTCACCACGCTGCTGATCTGCCGCGTTATCCTCGGCGCCGGCGAGGGCCCGGCATTTTCGGTGGCGGTCCACTCGGTCTACAAATGGTTTCCCGACGAGAAGCGGACCCTGCCCACCGCGATACTGTCGCAGGGATCGGCGTTCGGCGTGATCCTCGCGGTGCCGGCGCTGAACTGGGTGATCGTCAACTATACCTGGCACTATGCCTTCGGCGCGCTCGGCGTCGTCGGCCTGATGTGGGTGGTGGCGTGGCTGATCCTGGGCAAGGAGGGACCGCTGGTTCAAACCGTCGCCCAGGCGGTGGCCGATCCCCGCGTGCCCTATTCGCGGCTTCTGTTGTCGCGAACCTTCATCGGCTGTTGTGCGGCGACCTTCGGCGCCTATTGGGCGCTGTCGCTCGGTCTGACCTGGTTCACACCCTTCATCGTCAAGGGTCTCGGCTTCTCGCAGAAGGACGCCGGCTGGATTTCGGTCCTGCCGTGGGTATTCGGCGCCGCCATTGTGTTGCTCACGGGATGGATTTCACAGGTGCTGATGGCGCGCGGCGTCTCGACCCGTGGCGCGCGCGGCGTGCTCGGCTCGGTGCCCCTGATCGCCGGCGGAACGATCCTGGCGACGCTGCCGTTTGTGGATGGCGCGGGACTGCGGATTGCGGTGCTGGTGATCGCAACGGGGCTCAGTGGATCGATTTATGTGGTTTGTCCGCCGATGCTGGGCGAATTCACTCCGGTGTCGCAGCGCGGCGCCGTGATCTCGATCTACGGCGCGATCTACACGTTGGCTGGAATTTTGGCCCCATCGGTGATGGGCAGCGTGATCCAGCACGCCGGCGGGACGCTCGAGGGTTACATGACCGGCTTTACCATCAACGCCGTCATCCTGGTCGCGTCTGGATTGCTCGGCCTGCTGCTGCTCTGGCCCAATACCGAGCGCGTGCGCCTGATCGGCCAGGCGCCGCAACCGAAGTTCGCGTAAAAATTGTCGTCCCGGGGACGACGCTGCGTGTGACCTCGTGTGACCTCAGGAAGCCGCCGCCTCGATCTTCTGCAGACTTCCCCGCGCACCGCGCATCAGCCGGCCCGGACGCGCGCCGGTTGCTGACCCGTTGCGCTGCGTTACCACGCCCGAGACGATGGTGGCGTCATAGCCGTCGACCTGCTGCAACAAGCGGCGGCCGCCTACCGGGAGGTCGTAGTGAACCTTCGGCGGATGCAGATGCAGCCGGTCGTAGTCGATGACATTGACGTCGCCCTTGAAGCCGGGCGCGATGACGCCGCGGTCCGACAGGCCGACCGAGCGCGCGGTCTTGCGCGACTGCGCCGCCACCACGAAGGGGATCGACAGCTTTTCGCCGCGCTTGCGGTCGCGGGTCCAGTGCGTCAGCAGATAGGTCGGGAAACTGGCATCGCAGATAATGCCGCAATGGGCGCCACCGTCGCTCAATCCCGGCACCGCGTGCGGATCGCGCAGCATCTCGTGGACGGCATCGAGATTGCCGTCGGCATAGTTCAGGAACGGCACATACAGCATGCCGCGGCCCTGATCCGACAGCATCGCGTCATAGGCCAGTTCTTCCGGCTGGCATCCCCTGCGGCGGGCCTGCGCGCCCAGCGCATTTTCCGGCGGTTGCTCGTAGTCCGGGGGATCGCCGAGCAGATACATCTTGTCGTAGTTCGGGCGGAAGAACAGCGGATCGTCGGTCGAACTCGCGGTCTCGCCCAGGATCGCCGCGCGCACTTCGGGCTGGCGCAGCCGCGCCACGCGCTCGGCCAACGGCAAGTTTGCGATCGCCCGGTAGCTCGGATGGGTCTGAAACGGGTTGCGCGACAATTCCAGTCCCAGCAGCAGCCCCACCGGGCGTGCGGCAATCTGGGCAGTGATCGAGAGGCCGCGCGCGGAAGCCTCATTGATGCTGTCCAGCGTCTGGCGCCAGCGCCGCGGCGCCCGGTCGGCCTGGGCTACGGAAAACGAAATCGGGCACCGGGTTTTTTCCGCCACCCGCAGCATCATCGGCAGGTCTTCATCGATGCTGGCCTGATCGAGCACGAATTGCAGCACGCTGCGGCCGACCCCGTGCATCGCGCCGGCGATTGCCGTCAGTTCGTCCTCGCCGGCCTTCAGTGTCGGCGTGTAGTCGCCGGTAGAGGTGCGGTGGTTGAGGGTGCGCGAGGTCGAGAAGCCCAGCGCGCCCGCCCGCACCGCGCCTGCCGCGAGCGCGGCCATCGCGTTGTTGTCCTCTGGCGTCGCGGGATCGCGGCGCGCGCCGCGTTCGCCCATCACGTAAACCCGCAATGCCGCGTGCGGCAGCTGCGCGCCGATGTCCATGTCAAAACTGCGTTGCGACAGCCAGTCCATGTAATCCGGGAAACTCTCCCAGGCCCAGGGGATGCCCGCGCTGAGCACCGGTTCGGGAATATCCTCGACGCCTTCCATCAACTGGATCAGCCGCTGATGATCCGACGGACGGCAGGGCGCAAAGCCGACCCCGCAATTGCCCATGACGGCTGTCGTGACGCCATTTTGCGACGAGGGCGTGATGTCCTGGCTCCAGGTGACCTGACCGTCATAATGGGTGTGAAGGTCGACAAAGCCCGGCGCGACCAGTTTGCCCCTGGCGTCGATCTCCTCGGCGCCTTTGCCCGCCACGCGGCCAACTTCGACGATGCGGCCACCCGCGATGGCGACATCGGCTTCGAATAGTTCGCCGCCGAGGCCATCGGCAACGCTGCCGCCGCGGATCACGAGGTCAAGGCTGGAGGCCATGGCGTTTCATCCCGGGTTTGGTTCGCTGCCGCATCATGGGTTGTCGCGCGAAGCTGTCAACCGCCGCGGGCGAGGTTCAGGGCTGCATCAGCCTCGCGTCGGGCGAATCGGAACTTACACCGGCCTGCGGGCCGCGGTCGGTGACAAGCGCGAGCAGAACCGTGAGGATCATGAACACGACGGAAGCCCCGAACACCCAGTGCGGCGAGTTCTGGTCCATGATCCAGCCAAACAGCAGCGGGCTGACGATGCCGCCGAGATTGAAGCCGGTGGAGACGATGCCGAATGCGCGCCCGGCCGCGCCCGCGGGCGCCGCGTTGCGCACCAGCATATCGCGCGATGGGGCGATCACGCCGCCGAGGAATCCCGCTGCTGCCATCGCCGCCGTCAACGGCAGCGACGGCAAGTTGACGGTCGCAATGACGAACACGATGGCGGCGTTGACCGCAAAACAGCCGGCGGCGACCTGGCCGTGGCGCTCGGTGCGATCGGCGAGAATGCCGCCGGCCAGCACGCCGATGGCGCTGGAGCCGAGAAACGCCGTCAGCGCGATATTGGCGGTCGGGAATGACGCGCCATAGCCGCTCATCAGCGCAACCACGCCGAAATTGCCGATGCCGGCGTTGGACAGGCTGAGCAGCGTGAAGAAGATTGTCAGCACGATGAGCGCCGGCGTGATGACGCTTTGCCGCGGCGGGTGCGCGCCATCGACCTTGCGGTCGGCGGCGCTGGCGTCGGGGATGCCGACGATGGTGAGCAACAGCGCAACCAGCGGCCCCACCAGGCCTGCTACGATCAGGGCGCCATTGCCTCCGGCCATGGTAACCAGCGCAGCCACGATCGCAGGCGCGACCGCGCCGCCGAGAAACCCGGCAAAGGTATGGATCGAAAATGCGCGACCCATTCGGGCCACATCCATGTGGGCCGACAGGATCGCGTAATCGGCCGGATGATAGACGCTGTTGGCGAGCCCCAGTAGCACCGCGCTGGCGATCAGCCAGCTGTAACTCAGATGCAGGCCGAGCATGATCAGCGCCAGTCCGCCCAGCGTCAGCCCCATCAGCAGGACTTTCCGGGCGCCGAAATGA
This sequence comes from Bradyrhizobium sp., assembly GCA_036266415.1. GTDB lineage: Bacteria > Pseudomonadota > Alphaproteobacteria > Rhizobiales > Xanthobacteraceae > Bradyrhizobium. The sequence goes on from DATANB010000062.1 coordinate 7,183, forward strand.
TCGGCAAGATAGCCCATCGGCGCCTGGGTCAGGCCGGAGGTCACGGCGGAAACGGTCAACGCCAGGCCGAGTTCGATGTAGCCGACGCCGAGCTGCGCTTTCAAAAATGGGAACAGCATCGGCAGCACGAACAAATAGAAATGACTGACCCAATGGGCGGCCGAAATCGCGGCGAGCGTCCGCAGCGACGAATCCGTCTTCGATTGTTGCGGTGCGGCCAGAACGTCGACCATGCCCGATTGAAACCTTGTTGAGATGCTATCGCCCGGCAGGGCCCGGCAAAATTACCGGCTGGCGGTTATTTGTCCATGAATGGCGCTGCATGGCAGCCCCCGGCAACGGTGCCGGGATCGCGAGTTGCGCCGCTGAATTCGCAAGACAAAGCCAGGGGATGCGGGAATGATCGGATATGGCCGAATCCGCACCAGTTCCAAAGCCGCTCAGGGTGCTGGTTTCCGAGGGAAACAGCACCTCGGCACGGGAGGCGATCACGATTCTCGGATTGTCGGGGCATGTCGTCGAGGTCTGCGATCCCTCGCCCCTTTGCCTGGCCAGGTTCTCGCGGTTTGTCAGAAAATTTCATCGCTGTCCGCCGCTGCGGGACGATCCGGCCGGGTTTCTCGCCTTTGTCGAGCAATTGCTGGCGAGGCGGCATTTCGACGTTTTGCTGCCGACCCACGAACAGGGTTTTTTGTTTGCGCGCGCGCAGCCGCGACTACAGAATCTTGTCGGGCTGGCGTTGCCGGGCTTTGAGAGTTATCGCGCCGCGCACAGCAAGGCCGGATTTAGCCGGCTGCTCGATCGACTGGGTTTGCCGCAGCCGGCCACGCGACTCGTCAAATCCGCGGACGAGCTGCGCGCCGCGATAAGGTTTCCCGCCGTCGTCAAGACCTCCGTCGGCACCGCAAGCCGCGGCGTCTGGTTCGTGCGCGACGACGGCGATCTGGATTTCGCCCTGCGCGCGCTGGGCGCGCGAGACCTCGGCGCAAACGACGTGTTCGTCGACGAGGTGCTGGTGCAGGAATTCGTCGCGGGCGTCACCGAGAAGGCGCAAGCGGTGTTTTGCCGCGGCAAGCTGGCCGGATTCCATGCGTATCGGCAAATTGCCGCCGGCGCCGGCGGCGGCGAGGCGATCAAGCAAAGCGTCGACAGGGCCGAGCTGCGCGCGATGCTCGCGACGATCGGCGAGAAGCTCGCCTGGCACGGCGCATTGTCGGTCGACTATTTGATGCCCGATGCCGGCGCCACGCCGCTGCTGATCGATTGCAATCCGCGACTGGTCGAACCGATGAGCGCCTACATTGCCGGCCTCGATCTTGTGGGCTTGCTGCTTCGCATCTCGCTGGGCGAAACGGCGGCGGTCGCGGGCGAAAGTCGCGCGGGCGTCCGGACACATCTGGCCATGCAGGTCCTGATTGGGTGCGCGTCGCGGGGCGGCACGCGGCGCGATGTCGTCAGCGCGTGCCGACGTTTGCTGGTTGGCAGCGGGCCCTACGCCGGTAGCACCGAGGAGCTGACGCCGGTGCGGCTGGACTGGCTAAGCGCGGTGCCGCTTGCGACGGTCACGACGGCCCTGCTGGCTGCCCCCAAGCTCGCGGTTACGCTGGCAACAGCAGGCTGGGGCGCGCATTTGCTGGATTCCGCCAGCGTCCGGCTGATCGAGCGCGAGGATTTTGGTCAGGACCGGAATTCATAAGACACCCCGACCGCGGGTTCGCGTCATATCCGCCACAACCCGGAACCGCAAGGTCTTCGCGGCAGACGGCAATTCGTCCGCCATGGCTACCGCTGGGCTGCGGCGTCTGGTATCGTTGGGGGCGTGCCCGGGTCATCCGGGCCGCCGCGCGAATCGCCGGGATTGGCAATCGCAAAGCAGAAAATCCAAGAGGGAAACGTCATGAAACGTCGCGAATTCCTGAAGACGGCCGGCGTGGGGCTTGCCGCATCAAGCGCTGTCGCAGCCCCAGCCATTGCGCAGTCGATGCCCGAGCTGAAATGGCGCTGCACCACGAGCTGGCCGAAGTCGCTTGACGTTCCCTTCAGCGCGTCGGAGACCATTTCGAAATACGTCGCGGAAGCCTCCGACAACAAATTTCAGATTCAGACCTTCGCCGGCGGCGAGATCGTTCCTGCCTTGCAGGCGCTCGATGCGGTCAGCAACTCCACCGTCGAGATGTGCCATACCGCCGCCTATTACTTCATCGGCAAGGATCCGACCTACGCGCTCTATTGCTCGGTTCCGTTCGGGCTCAATTCGCGTCAGCAGAATGCCTGGTTTCAGGATCATGGCGGCCAGGACATGCTCAATGAGTTCGGCAAGAAGTCCAAACTATACGCCATTGCCGGCGGCAACACCGGCACCCAGATGGGCGGCTGGTTCCGCAAGGAGATCAACAGCGTCGCCGACCTCAATGGTCTCAAGATGCGGATCGGCGGATGGGCGGGCAAAACCCTTTCCAAGCTCGGCACCATCCCGCAGCAGATTGCGGGCGGGGATATTTATCCGGCGCTGGAGAAGGGCACGATCGATGCCACCGAATGGGTCGGTCCCTACGACGATGAGAAGCTCGGCTTCTACAAGATCGCCAAGTATTATTACTATCCCGGCTGGTGGGAGGGCGGCACGGCGCTGCACTTCTTCATCAACTCCGACAAGTGGGATGCATTGCCGAAGGCTTATAAAGCCCTGCTTACGGTTGCCTGCGGCTACGCCAACCTGGATGTTCAGGCGCGATATGACGCGCGCAATCCGCAGGCGATCAAGCGCCTGGTGGCGGCCGGGACCCAGCTGCGCCCCTTCAGCCAGCCGATCATGGAGGCCTGTCTGAAGGCGTCGAACGAGGTCAATGCGGAGACCTCCGCGACCAATCCGGATTTCAAGAAGATCCTGGATTCGCAGATGGCGTTCCGCGACGACGGGAATCTGTGGTGGCAGGTCGCGGAATACTCCTACGAAACCTTCATGATCCGCACACGCCCGAAAGGCTGAAGCCCCTTCCGGTTGGGCGGTTGCGCTCCCCTCATGGCACAAGACGCGCGGCGTTGCCGCGCGGCTTGTTTTGAACCGATCTGCTATCCGTGCTGGTTTTGCGAGGAATGACCCGCTCCGGCCACGCGCATTGACCTCAATCCCACCGCCTTTGGCCGGCATATTCGTCCCAGCCGGACAATCTTTCCCCTTTTCCCGGCGTTCCGTGTAAAGGGAGGCAACCAGAGCATGCTCCGGAAAAGCGGGAACCGGTTTTCCCTCGGGACAAACGCGAAGCGTTTGCCCGGAGATCATGCTCAAATTCAAATAATGAGATGACGTTGTGATCCCTTCGAATCGGATCATGATCCAGGAGCCAAGCATGAAAAAGCCGAAGATCGAGACAGAAGAGCAGCAGCCACGCAAGGTCGTTCGCGCCGACAAGGCGCCGACGTCAGGCTACTCGCTGGTGGTGGACGGTCACTTCAAGTCGCACCACGAGACGGTCGAAGCCGCCGAAGAGACGGCCATGGCTTTGAAGAACCAGTACCCGATGCTTCAGGTGCAGGTCTACGATGCCGCGACCAAGACGCGATCGATGATCGAATGGCCCGCGCCGGTTTAAGTCCGCCGTCCGCCGCTTTGCTGACCCGTCAGCCAATCCGACAGCGCCGGCGCCTTTTCCCCGGACTTCTTCGGTGATTTGCCGCGCGGTTTTTTCACCGGGGTCGCGCGCGGCGGCTCGGCGGCCTCGCGCGCGAGCCGCAATGCCTTCAGCTTCGCCATATTGTCGAGGACGGCTTTCGCGGCGACATCGCGCTCGCTCTGGCCCGTCCTGGTCTGGTTCGTCTTGTTGAAACGCGCTTCAGCGCGGTTGCGATCTTCTTTTGTCATTTAAACGGTCTTCTTTTTCCTGGCTTTGGCCTTGGGCTCCGGCGGCCTGTCGCGGTCGGCGGCTTCCCTCGCCAATCGGGCCTCGCGCAGCTTCGCGGTCCGCTTTCGAATCGCGATGTCGGCCGCCGCGATATCCGCCATGGCCTTGATGCCTTCCGCATCCTGGGCGCGCTTTCGGCTCAGCCTGATCTCTCTCAGTTCGGCAGCACTTTTCGGTTCGTCATTCATCACTTGCCTCAAGATTCACGGCGCGCATCGTCGGGCGGCGGCCTCCAAGGCAATCTTATCATGCCTTGGACCGCCACAGGGGCATCTTTAGGCCGCTTTGGCCGGAAAAACGTCCCTTTTCAGGCTGAATCAGCCATCGTGGTGAAGGAGTAGCTGGGCCGCCGCGGCCGGATCAAGCTGACCGCGGCGGCCTCGCGCTGCTCAGAACGTCGCGCCGGCCTTCACCATGTAGGTCCGGCCGGGCAGCGGATAGGCGCTGAACCTGCCTTCCGTGAACGCGCTGGCGATGGCGTAGTCGTAGTACAGCGCATTGAGGACATTGTTGACGCTCAAAGACCAGAAGAACCGGTCATATTCCCCGCTCAGCTTGAAATCCACCGTCGCGTTGGCCGGAATAAGCCGCTGGGTATTGGGCTGATCGTTATCCATGCGGCGGCTGCTCCAGCCGCGCACGGTCGCATCGGCGACGAGATATTTTTGCCAGATGTTCCACGTTACACCGGCATTGGCCGTGTAGCGCGACACCAGGGGAATATCGTTGCCGGTGAAGGGACCTTCGCGAAAGATCGCCCTGGTATAGGCGAAGCCGCCGCGCAACAACACGCTGTCGCTGACACGGAACAAGGCGCCGGTCTCGGAGCCGTAGCGGCGGGTCGGATCGAGATTATAGTTGAAGAAATTGACGGGGTCGAAATGGATCTCGTTGACGAGATCCATGTTGTAGATGCTCGACTGCATCTGGAACTGCCCCGCCTTGATGCGGAAACCGCCTTCGATGTCGTGCGAGGTCTGGGTCTTCAGCGTGAAGTTTCCGGGTATCGGATTGAAGAAAACATCGAAGGAGGGACCGGATATCACGCGCTCGTCGACCGTGGGCGTACGGAATGCGCGCGCGGCACGGCCGAATACCGAGAAGACTTCATTGAAGCGATGCTCGATTCCAAGATGAGCCGCGTATTGCGTCTCATTGCTGTCGAGCGGATTGGCCTGGGTGTCGAACGCTCCCGGCGCGTTCGGGTCGAAACGATCCCTTGCTGTCAGGATGGTATCTTGTACCCGGGCGCCATAGGAGAAATCGGTCGTCGGCAACAGTCCGATGGTTTGCTGCCAGTAGCCGGCCAGCGTCTGCTGGTTGAGGTCGTAGACGTGAATTGGCGGGAAGCCGTTAAATTCGCTGCGATTGGAGTGATAGATCGCATCGTAGTAGTCGACCCCCGTCAGAATGTTAGAGGGTATTCCGAGCATCGGGTTTTTGATGCTCAATCGCGGAGTCAGCGACCACGTTTGCAATGTCGTATCCACATAGCTTGAGAAGAAGCTCGGCATGGGAGACGGGCCGAAGAAGCCGGCCTGCTGCTTCTTGTCCCGCACTCCGCCATCGACGATGAGGTCGACGCCGTTGGACAGGGTCTTGGTGAATCCGGCGGTGGCGTTGGCGCCCTGCTTGGCGGCATAATCGAACGGCGTGCCGGTGCCTCGGCGATCGGTGGTGAGTTGATCGAGGCCGATCGACGGGTCGACGAATCGGCCGCCGGGCAATCCCAGCTTCTGATCGTCGCCGGACAAGGTCAGGAACGCGGTGAAATCGACCGTGTTGTAATTGAGGGTGCCGATCCCGTTGCGCTGGTCGAGTGCGTTATTCACGCGGTATCCGTCCGACTTGATGCCGTTGCCATAGAAGGAGGCCGACCACGGCCCCGCATTGACAGCGGTCGAAATCGACCCCGTGCGCTGGTTGAACGAACCGGCGCCGGCCTCGAATCGCATCGCGACCGGTGGCCCACCGGCGCCGGTCTTGGTCACGATATTGATGACGCCGCCGACGGCATTGTCGCCATAAAGCACGGCGCCGCTGTTGCCGCGTGTGATTTCAATGCGCTCGATCGAATCGCGCGGAATGGTTGAAAGATCGACGCCAGCCATGTCAATGTCGTTGAGCCGTCGGCCGTTGATGAGCACGAGGCTATTGGCGGTCGCGAACGCGCCGAATCCACGCAGGTCGACATTGGTTTGCGCGCCGTTTACGCCACCGAACAGCGTCGTCAGTTGTACCCCGGGTGACTGCGCGATGATCTCCTGGATGGTCTGAGCCGGCGAATGTGCGATGTCGTCGGCGGTAATGACGGTCGTGGACGTGCCAACAATGCCGGCAAATTTCCGATTGGTCGTTGTGTTGGCGGTGGTGGACGAGCCGTCCGGCGCGCCGTTCGGGTTGGGTTGCGCGACGTCCGGTGCGGCACGGCGCAGACCCGATCCTGCGTCGGCGATCGGCTTGGCCCGCGTTCGATTCGCGTCATCGGGCGGACTGACCTCGACCGGCGGGAGTTGATCGGGAGCGGCCTGCTGCGCATGGGCGGCGGAAATACCCAAGAGAAGAACAGGCATAAGAAGAATTAAGGCAAGCTGACAGGTTTGACGCCGCATGGCGGCTTTGATGAGGGAAGACATGGCTAGACCTCGGCATGACGTCAGTGGCACGTCACAGCGAACGAAGTCTCACCATTGTGCTCTTGCGCACCATTGGTGAAGCTAATGTCTGTACTCCCCGACCGACATCTTCGCGTGTGACCACGGCTGACGGCAGGTCTCCTGGCTCGCGGGTCGATACCTTGCGTCGCCTTCCCAGGACCGAGATTCCCAGTGGCATGTGACGAAAGATTCACCGCTTACAGTTGCGGGGGCAGCCGCGGCATTGGGGAAGTTTCCCCGCACCGCATTCCCTTTTGATCCCCAAGTTAGGGAACCGTCGCCGATATCTAGAAGTCTGCCGGTCGAAGAGTCAATGCCGTCGTTCGGCCGCGAGCCGCTGCTCGCCCGCGGGTACGCATTTTGTTCGCGGCCCCGCTTGTGCCCGACATCAATCATTGTATGAGCATTGGGCTGGGTCGGCGGCCTTGCCGCCTGAGGACGATTGATGAGCGTTGAGAACGTCATGGTGGCGGCCGACATCGCGGCGCGGCGGCGCGCGGGCGTGATGGCCGGGCTTGTCGTCCTGGTCGTGCTGCTGGCGCTTTTGTCGCTCGGGATCGGGCCAGTGCGGCTGTCGCCATTGACGGTGATCGATGCCCTGTTCGGCGGCGGCAGCGACGTGGCGCAGGTGATCGTGCGCGAAATCCGGCTGCCCCGGGTGATTCTCGGGTTTGCGATCGGCGCCATGCTCGGGCTGTCAGGCGCGGCATTACAGGGCCTGCTGCGCAATCCCCTGGCCGCGCCTGAATTGTTCGGCGCGCCGCAATCGGCGGCCTTCGGCGCGGTGCTGGTGATTGCGCTCGGTCTTGCCGATGTGCGGTCCTGGGCGCTGCCGGTCGCGGCGATCCTGGCGGCATTTGCCTCGGTGTTCGCGCTGCTTGCCATCGCCGGGCGCAATGCCGGGCTATTGATTCTGATTCTAGCGGGGCTTGCGATCTCGAGCCTTGCGGGAGCCGCCACCGCGCTGGTGATGAACTTGTCCAGCAATCCCTTTGTGGTGCTCGAAATCGCGTTCTGGCTGCTTGGCTCGCTGGAGGACCGCAGTTTCCGCCACGTCATGCTGGCGTTGCCGTTCATCGTGGCGGGCGCGGGCATTCTGTTGAGCCAGCGCAACGCCTTCCGCGCTCTCAGCCTCGGCGAGGAAACCGCACAAAGCCTCGGCGTGGATATCGGCTGGCTGCGGCTGATGGTGATCGCAGGCGTCGCGCTCGGCGTCGGCGGCGCGGTCGCGGTATCAGGCACCATCGGCTTCATCGGCCTCGTGGCGCCGCACTTGATGCGGCCGCTGATCGGCCACGATCCGACGCGGCTCCTGGTGCCGAGCGCGCTCACCGGCGCCGCGCTGCTGCTATCGGCCGATATCGCCGTGCGCATCATCCCGTCGACCAGCGATATCAAGGTCGGCGTGCTGACCTCGATCATCGGGGTGCCGTTCTTCCTCTATCTGATCATGCGTGAACGCCGCGCGCTCAGCGGAGGCGTCGCATGATAGCATCGGCCTTCCTCACCGCGCAGGGTCTGAACGTGATGCTGGCCGGTCGCCTCGTGCTACGCGATGTCTCGCTTGCGCTGCCGGCGGGCCATCTGGTCGCGCTGGTGGGACCGAACGGGGCCGGCAAGACCACGCTTCTGCGCGCACTGGCGGGACTGGTGACTTCCGACGGCGCGATTCACGTCGGCGGCGAGGCGCTGTCGTCGCTTTCCTTGCGCCAACGCGCGCGACGGTTCGCTTACCTGCCGCAGGGTCACGTCATGCACTGGCCGCTGCCGGCGCGGGATATCGTCGCGCTCGGCCGCTACCCGCATGGCGCAACCAACCCGGCGCGGTTGACGCCGGGCGACGCCGACGCCGTACTGCGGGCGATGCAGGCGACCGATGTCATGGAATTCGCAGAGCGCCGCGTCACCGAACTATCCGGCGGCGAGCGCAGCCGCGTCGCGCTGGCGCGGGTACTCGCGGTGGAAGCGCCGGTGATCTTGGCGGATGAGCCGACATCCTCGCTCGATCCACGTCACCAGCTCGATGTCATGAAGACCCTGCGCGCCGCCGCCGATGATCGCGCACTGGTGATCGTGGTGACGCACGATCTCGGGCTTGCCGCGCGATTTGCCGATACCGTTCTGGTGCTGTCGGACGGCCGCCTGGTGTCGCAAGGCGCGCCTGCCGAGGCGCTCTCCGAACGGGTCATGGGCGAGGTGTTCCGGATCAGCGCCTACCGCGCGCAATATCAGCGCGAGGCCGTGATCGTGCCCTGGGCCGAAATTTGAGGAGCCCGATGAGCAGGCGCCGTGGATGCTTGTCCGGATCGGTTGCCATCGCGGCCTTCGTGATGATCGCGGGCGGCTTATTTGCGCCGGCGCTGGCGGCCGGGCCGCGCATCGCCTCGATGAATGTCTGCACCGATCAGCTCTTGCTGCCGCTGGCGGACCCGGCACAAATTATCGGCCTCAGCCGGTTCTCGCGCGACGCCTGGCAATCCTGGGCGGCCAGCGATGCGCACCGCTATCCAAGCCTGTCGGGGGGCGCCGAGGATGTGCTCGTCATGAAGCCCGACGTCGTCGTCGCCAGCTTGTTCGACAAGCGCTCGACGCGGGAGCTCCTGAAGGCACATGGGCTTCGCCTCGCCGAATTCCCGGTGCCGCGAAACCTCGACGAAGTGAAGGCCCAGATTCGCGAGATGGGTGAAATCGCTCGCCATCCCGATCGTGCGGCGGCGGAAATCGCCCGGCTCGACGCCGCCATGGCGCGGGCGCGTCAAGCCGTGACCGACAAGCATTTTTCCGTGTTGCCGCTGTCCCGGCGCGGCTGGGTCTCGGGGCGCGACAGCTTGGTCAGCTCCCTGCTCGCAGAGACCGGGCTGTTCAATGCGGCCTCCGAGCTCGGCATCGGCACCGGCGGTTTCGCCTCGCTCGAGGCGATCGTGAATGCACGGCCCGATTTCCTTCTGGTGTCGGAGCAAGGTGACCTGGCCGAGGATGACGGCCGCGCTTTCCTGCTGCATCCCGCGCTCGCTCGCTTCTATCCTCCGGACAAGCGCATCGTGATTCCGGAACGGCTGACCGTGTGCGGCGGCGTGATGCTGGCCGACGCGCTGGATGCGCTGGTTGCGGAGCTGAAGCGGGTGGGGCACTGACAAGCGTTGTCGCGGGCCTTACCTCTCCCGTAGGGAGAGGTCGGATTGCGAAGCAATGCGGGTGAGGGGTTACAATCTAACGATAGACCGTAACCCCTCACCCCAACCTTCTCCCTATGGGAGAGGGAGTACACCGCCGTCGTGGACGCAGTGATTTTCGATGTTCACCCCGTCAGCACCGGGCCGCCGGCCTTCTTCCAGGCGTCGATGCCACCGGCGATATGGGCGGTGTTGGCAAGCCCCACTTCCTTGGCGGCGGCGACCGCCATCGCGGAGCGTTCGCCAAAGGCGCAGAAGAACACGATGCGGCGCCCGGTCGCGGCAGCCACCTCGCGCAACATGCCACCGGGCTGCAGGCTTTCGCCGATCGCAGGGTAGGGCGCGTGCAGCGCGCCCGGCAGGGTGCCGTGCTTCAAGCGTTCGCTGTTTTCCCGCAAGTCGACCAGCAGGATATCCGGCCGGCCGAGGGCATCGATCGCCTCGCGCGCGGTGAGCGCGAGCCCCTGTCTGGCGAGATCGTCCTGATGCAGGCCGACATGCATGTTCGCCGGCACCGCCACATCCATCATCTTCGGATTGGGCAGTTTCAGATTGCCCATCAGCTCGATATATTCATCCACCGAGCGCACCTGCAGCCGCGGATTGAAGCGCTTTTCCTCGCCGATGGTGGAGACGGTATCGCCCTTGTAGTCATGGGCGGGAAAAACCAGTGTCTCATCGGGCAGCTTCAGCAGCCGGTTGAAAATGGAATCGTATTGCGCCCGCGCACTGCCGTTCTGGAAATCGGTGCGACCGGTGCCCCGGATCAGGAGCGTGTCGCCGGTGAACACCCGATCGCCCATCAGGTAGCTGTAGGAATCGTCGGTGTGGCCGGGCGTGTACAGCACGTCGAGGGTGATGCCCTCGATCGTCACCTTGTCGCCCTCGGCGACCCGCATCGCCACCACGTCGGCCTTGCTCTGCTCGCCCATGATGGTGACGCAGTGGGTGCGGTCGCGCAGCTCGCCAAGGCCCGTGACATGGTCGGCGTGCAGATGGGTATCGACCGCCTTGACCAGCCTGAGATCGAGTTCGCGCAAGAGCTGGCAGTAGCGATCGACCTTCTCCAGCACGGGATCGAGGATCAGCGCCTCGCCGCCGGCGCGGCTGGCCAGCAGATAGCTGTAGGTGCCCGATACGCTGTCGAACAGCTGGCGAAAGATCATGACTGATTGCTACCGTCTTCCTGCAGGGACGAAAACCGGTCATACCGGTTGCGCCGCGCATCCCCTAGAAATCGATCCTGTCTCTGATGGCGTCAAGTCCCGCTTTGGCGCACTCCTCATCCTTGTCCCCGCCGGGGGCGCCGGAGACGCCGATGCCGCCGAGCAGGCTGCCGCCGGCCTCAATCATCAGTCCGCCGCCCAGCAAGGCAATGCGAGGCAATTGGGCAAGGCCGGGGTCCAACTGGCCGGAGCGAACCGACTTCGTTAGATCACTGGTGGCGGACCGAAAACTCACGGCCGTATAGGCCTTTCTGACGGCGGTATCCGGGGCATGCAGACCGGCAAAGCGATCGCGCAACATCACCTGCGACAGGCCGGAGCGATCCACCACCGCCACCGCGATCTGAAATCCGTTGTCGCGGCATTTTTTCATTGCGGCCTGCGCCGCCTCCAGCGCGACTTCCGGCGACAGCGATTTGGTGACGACGATCGCGTCGTCTCCAACCGCTGGCGTGGCGAGCGCCAGCATGGCCGCAACAATCAGGATGGGATAGCGCATGGTTAGTCCTTCAGGACCCGAGCAATTCCTGTCACGGCCGCACATAGCTCCAGCCCTGCTCCTGCAATTCCATCAGATGGACGACGCCGGAGGGCACGATGGTGGCGTCGGGCAGAACGGAGATCGCATGACCTTCCGCCTTCTCCATGCCCTGCTTGGTGACGTTGCAGGCCGAAAACTGGATCTTGCCGGGAAACGACATGTCCTTGAGCCGCTTGATGCGGTCCTGCACCGGCGAGGTGTCGGCACGCAGCATGTGCAGGCCGGGGCCGTAGGCGACGATATCGACGTCGACGTCTTCGTTCTTGGCGCGATAATATTCGATGACGTTGGTGGCGTTGTTCAGCACCTGGTTCATCACCTGCGGATCGTTCTGGTCGACATGAATGGCAAGATGGTGCGGCTTGCCGTCGGCCGCGAAACCGGCGGAAGCGAACGCCATCGACATCAGGATGATAGTTGCGAAACGACGTAGCATTGCAAACCTCCAGCAGTATAATCCGTCATTGCGAGGAGCGAAGCGACGAAGCAATCCACCCTTGCTTCGTTGCTCCATGGATCGCTTCGCTCCGCTCGCAATGACGGCACGATTTTCATGGCCGAACCAATGTGTAGCCGTTTTCGGTTAAAGTCAGTATTTGCCCGACGCCGACCTGAACCGGCGTCGCCACTGGAATAATTTCCGGCCGCTTGCCGGTTTCGCGCTCGATGGTATCGACGGTATTCAGGCAAACGTCGAAGCGCACGCCCTGCGCGATCAGGCTTTCGACCCGCGTGCGGTTGGGGTTCTCCGGACGCAGCAGGTCGATCCCCGGACCGAACGTTACCACCTCGATCGCGACCTTATCGGGATCATAGGCCTTGAGCAAATTGTAGGCGACGCTGAGCACAAGGCCCTGTTTTTTTGGATCATTGTCCGAAAGCTGCAACGCGATGCGGTGCTCGGCGAACGGTTTGTCCGGCAGCGGCGCCGGCTGGGCGCGGGCGGAGATCGTTGCCGCCAGCACCGCCGCCATCGCCGCGCCGCCGAAGGCGCGAATGATCGACCGTCGATCTCTTGGGAGTTGCCTCATCCCTGTCCCGCCATGCCCGGATTATCGTCGACGCCCCGCAAGGTGACGCCGGATCCGCGATGGTCCGGCGCCTTTCCGGAGGCGAGATGCCTGGCGAGGATATCCCACACCGGCTTGCCCTGTTGCGCGTTGACCGAAGCCCATCCCGCCACCTTGTAACTCTTGCGGGCGTCGAGCGCGCGGCCGTTATCGAGCTTCAGGTCGGAAATCCGCCGCCCGACCGATTCGCCGGGCGTGCAGGTGTAGGCAAAGCCGCCGACCCGGACCATGTCGCCGCCCTGCTGATGATAGGGATCGGCGTTGAAGAGGTTGTCGCAGACGTCCTCAAGGATGTCCTTGATCTGGCTGCCGGTCATGCTCGCGAGGTAGGTTTCCGGGTAGGTGACGGCGGTCTCGGACAGCACGTCCTCCATCGTCACCGGCTGGCCCGGCAGCACGCTGTTGCCCCAGCGGAAGCCCGGCGACAGCGCGATCTCGGCATCGAATTCCCCACGCAGCGCGTCGCAGATCAATTGGTCCACGGTGCCGCCGAAATTGCCGCGGCGATAGAACAGGCGATCGGCGGTTGAGATCTTCGCGGCGTAGGCCGCCGCATATGGTGCGCGTATCTTCTCGATCAGCGCCGTCATCGCCGCGTCGGGCTTCAAGAGTTCCGAAAACACCGGCAGCAGCCGATAGCGCGCATCGGCTATCCGGCCCTTTGCCAGTTCGAGATCGAGCACGCCGAGGAATTTTCCGCTCGATCCGGCATTGGTGACGAGCGTGGCGCCGCCGGGATTGCTCACCGGGATCGGTTGCGGCACGGCGTCATGGGTATGGCCGCCGAGGATGACGTCGATACCGCTGACGCGGCTCGCAAGCTTGAGATCGACATCCATGCCGTTATGCGACAGCAGCACCACGGCATCGACTTTGTCATTGGCCCGCAGTGAATTGACCAGTTTTTGCAATTCGTCGTCGCGGATGCCGAAGGTCCAGTCCGGCGTAAAGCGCCGGGGGTGGGCGATCGGCACATAGGGAAAGGCCTGCCCGATCACCGCGACCCTATAGCCGCCTAATTCCCTGATCAAATGCGGCTTGAATACCCGCCCCGAGGCGGGATCGAAGGCCTTGGCGTCGTTGAACGCGGCTTCCTCGGTGAGGAAGACATTCTGGGCCAGGAATTCGCCCTTGAAGCGCTCGAGGTTGGCGCGAAGCGCCTTCTCGCCGTAGGTGAATTCCCAGTGCCCGGTCATCGCCTCGATGCCGAGCAGGTTTGCGGCCTCCACCATGTCGGCGCCCTGCAGGGCGCTGGCGAGGCCGCTTCCCTGCCACAGATCGCCGCCATCGAGCAGCAGCGAGCGCCCGGCGCCGGCGTCGCTGCGCAGGCGATCGATCAGCGTCTTCAGATGCGCGAAGCCGCCGAGCTTGCCGAAACGCGCGGCGGATTTCTCGAAATCGAGAAAGGTGAAGGCGTAGGCGTCGGCGCTGTCGGGGTTGATGCCGAACCGGTCGAGAAAAGCGCGGCCGACCAGATGCGGCGGCTTTCCCTGCATGGTGCCGATCCCGAGATTGACGCTCGGCTCGCGGAAATACACCGGCAAGAGCTGCGCATGCGTGTCGGTCATGTGCAGGATGCGCGCGTTGCCGAAGCGTTCGAGATCGTAGCTGCCCGCGGTATCGGCGGCTCGCGCGCGACGCGGCAGCGCAGGCGAGAGCGCGGCGGCGCTCGCCAATTTGAGGAAATCCCGGCGGCGGATGGTCATGCGGGTTCTTTGCGCGTCCTGGAGTCAGCGTATTTCGAGCGCTTTCCAGGCCTCTTTTTCGCTGGTGGCCTGGTAGATCGAAGCTTTCGCCAGCGCTTCGGCTTCCTTCGATGACGCGACCGCCTGGTCGAAGTCGCCGGCGTCGGCGGCCTTTTTCGCCGCAGCCAGCGCCGCCGCCGTCGTTGTCCATTGATTGCGCAAGGAGGCCGCTTCCTTGTTGGCGGCTTCCGCCGCGGCGTAGGCGGTCTTGAAGTCGGCCTCCGAACTCGCGGCAAGAGCCGATGGCGCGCCTGCGATCAGCAGCGCCGCGGCCAACACGAGGGCAGAATTCATCCCTGTGATTTTCCGGATGGCGCTCATGGCCGCGCTCCCGGGCCGGAAATCGGCAGTCCGTTGCTGACATAGGACAAATAATATTCGAGATCGCGATACTCGTCGGATTGCGGTTCGAGCGGCACGCCGCGGATCTGGCTGTTGCAGGTGGTGAAGCGGCGGCTGATCGTACCCATGCCGCCCCATTCGGAACGATAGATCGGCATGGCATTCAATATCCCGAGCGCCGGCGCCAGCACCTCGGCGCGGATCCGCTCGCCGGGGCTTTGCACGTGACAACTCGCGCAGGAGAAATTGAGCTGGCCGCGCCTTGTATAGAAATAGCGCTTGCCGTTCTGGTAGGCCTCGAGCGCGCGCGGGTCGTTGGGGATCTTGATGTCGAGCGGCTTGCCGCGCGATGTGAACGCCATATAGGCGGTGAGCGCGGCCATCTCGTCCTTCAGATAGGAGAACGGCGCCTCGCCATTGGCCTCGCGGCAGCGGTTCAACGCCAGTTCAAGCGTGACGACCTTGCCCTCCTTCTCGTCGAAATACGGATAGTTCTGCCGGATGCCGATGCCCTGGTTGGGGAAGCAGTCCGCGTAGCTCTTGCCGTTCTTGAACGGCTTCGAGAACATCTCCTTGCCCAGATCGAGCGAGAAATCATAGGGCGGGAATTGCTCCTTCTCCTCCCATTGCCGGTGCATATCCTCGTTCATCGAATAGGGGCCGTTGACGAAATCCTGCAGCTTCACCTTGGGAAATTTTTCGGTGAAGTATTTCTGGAACGCCTTGGCGTCGGCCACGGGATCGGGGGTGTCGGCGGCGACGGCCGACTGCGCGGCGCCAAACGATAGCGCCGCCAACAGGAGAGCGGCCGAGGCTAAATGGATCGCGGATCGCACGTTCACTTCTCCACCCATGGCATTTTCCGGCGAAAGCTGTCCCGCATCTGATGCGGGCGGGTCACTGGATCTTCGCCGTCGTCGTGTCGCTGGCGCCCTTGTTGTCGGTCCAGCTGATCTTCAGGTCGTCACCCTTCTTTCCGCCCTTGAAGCTGAACTTGACGTAGGGGTCCTTGGACACCGCCGGTCCCCAGTCCGCAAGAAACACGTTCTTGCCGTCATATTCGAAGGCCAATTGCTGGATGAAATGCGGCGGGATCAGGTCGCCCTTGGCGTCCTTGACGAAGCCGGAATCCATCGGGTGCTGGATCAGCGCCTGAACTTCGGTGATTTCACCGCTCGAGATCGCGCGCACGCGAATGGTCGATGCCATCAGAATTCTCCCTGGATCAATATTTCGTGCATGCGCATCAGCCGCCGCAGCCGCCGACGGTAACTTTGACTTCCTTGGCGGTGCTGTAGAGCTTGCCGCCGGCCTCCACGATCGCGATCACGTTGGTGGTCTTCGCCATTTTGATGCGACTGGCCACGCTCGGCAGCGTGCCGGCCGGAATCCTGTAGGACGCCGCCAGCGCGTTCGGATTTTCCGCGACCAGAACCGAGATCGAAGTCACATCAGCCAGTGTCGAACTCACCGTGATCGGAACCACCGCGCCGTTCTCGGCGATCTCGGGTGCGTCGAGCTTGACCTTGTCCGACGGTTCGGCGGCCTTGCCATAGAGCGCCTTGATGGCGTCCGCGTCGCCCTTCTGCTTGAAGGCGTCTTCCGGATATTTGTCGTTGGCCGCGGCAAGCGCCGGCGCGAGGCCGAACGGAAGGTTGCCAAGGCCGATCAGCGCGACCGTCATCGCGCCTTTCAGGATCAGGCGCCGCGTGGCCGGCAAGCCGTTGTGAGTGATGGTCATCTAAAATCTCCTAAAGGGGCGGCGCGCCGTCACAGGGTCTGCAGGAAATCCACCACCGCGTTGATTTCCTTCTCGGTCAAAATACGATTTCGTCCGAACGGAGGCATCACGGTCTGCGGGTTGCGCTTGGTTTCGTCGTTGAGAATGGCGATCAGTTCGTTGCGGTCAGGATATTTGCCTTTGATATCCTTCAGCGGCGGCCCGATGCTGCCGGGAAGGTCGCCGCCCCTGATCTCGTGACAGGTCAGGCAATTGCCCTTGCCGCGGTCGAAGGCGAGTTTTTGGCCCTCGGACACCGCGGATTGCGCGAGGACCGGGCTTGCGGAGGCGCCGATCGCAAGCGCCAGGGCGAGCGCCGGGAAAAAGGCAGGCTTGGTCGAGGGTCGGTCGGTCAAGGGCGTTTCCCGCTTGCGCTATTTCGGTTGCATCGTGTCGAGCGGTCCGGTCGTGCGCGGCGTCAATCCGTTGCCCTCGGCGGTGGACATGATCTTGACGCCGGCCGGGTCGGCGCAGGCGTTCATGCACGGCTTTGCCGCCGTATCGGGTCTTGGGTCGGTCCAGACGAAATGATCGCGATTGGGCATTTTGACTTTCGGCAGACTGTCGCGGTCGGCAACGAACTCGCTGGGAACCAGGTCGTTCAGATTCAGAATATAGGCGGTCAAAGCATAAACGTCATCTGCTGACAATGTATGCGGCGCCACCATCGGCATGGCGCGGTTAATGTAATCGAACAATGTCGGCGCGAACGGCCAGTAGCTGCCGACCGTGAGCTCCGGACGGTCGTTATTCAGGGTGCCGGCGCCGCCCACCAGTTTCGGAAAGCGGCCTTCGCCTTCGCCGAAAGTTCCATGACAGGCGGCGCATTGCTCGGCGAAGACCTCGGAGCCCCGGTAAACCCCGCCTTTTCCTGGGGGCAGGCCCAAGCCGTCGTCGCCGCGCGCGTCGATATCCCATCCGGCGATCTGCTCGGGCGTGGCGATCTGGCCATAACCGAAATGCCCGGGTTCGGCTGCGTGCGCTAAGGCGCCTGCCGTGACCATCATGCCCGCGCCAAGCATCAGCAAACGCTTACGCGAGCTGAACATCGAACACGCTCCCGTCGGGCTTGACCTGCCAGGTCTGGATCGAATTGTTGTGATAGACCGAATTCGATCCGCGTTGCTTGCGCAGTTCCGTAATCGTCGGCTGCACATAGCCGGTTTCGTCGATCACGCGGGATTCCAGCAGCGCCGGCTGGCCGTCCCAGCGCCACGGCAACGTGAATTTCGTCAGCGCCTTCGACAGCACCGGCTCATGCAGCCGTGCGCTCTGCCAGTTGACGCCGCCATCGGTGGAGACGTCGACCCGCTTGACCCTGCCGCTGCCGGTCCATGCCAAACCCCGGATTTCGTAGAGGCCGGGACGATCGAGCGGCTTTTCCGGGCAGGGGAAAGTGATGACGGATTTGGCATCGATCAGCCAGGTGAAGCCGCGCGACGTGCCGTCCGGCATCAGGTCGGTATATTTCGAAGTCTCTTCGCGGGAATACCAGGGCTTGTCGCCAAGTTTTATCCGTCGCAACCATTTGATGTTGACGTTGCCTTCCCAGCCCGGCACTACCAGCCGCAGCGGATAGCCTTGTTCCGGCCGCAGCGCCTCGCCGTTCTGCGCATAGACCACGAGGCAATCATCGAGACATTTATCGAGCGGCAGGCTGCGATTCATATGCGCACCGTCGGCGCCCTCGACCATTGCCCATCTTGCCTCTTTCTTGACCCCGACTTCATCGAGCAGCGTCGACAGCCTGACCCCGGTCCATTCCGCGCAACTGATCATGCCATGGTTGAATTGCAGCGAATTCATTTGCGCGGTGCGCCACTCCATGCCGCCATTGGCCGGGCATTCAATGAAATGGATACGCGTGACCTGTGGAAAACGCACGATGTCCTTCATCGTGAGCAGCAGCGGGCGCTCGACCTGGCCATGGATCATCAGCCGGTGCTGGTCCGGGTCGATGTCTGGACGGCCGGCATGATGGCGCTCGAAGAACAGGCCGTTCGGCGTGATGATTCCGTGCAGATCCTGTAGCGGCGAAAAACTGATGGAGGATTCGGTGCCGGCGGTCAGCCACGGCACGTTGCGCCTGATGACGCCGGCCTCGAAGTCGGCGGGCCTGCCGTAGGGCCGGTCGACCACGCCCGGCCCGATCGACTGCGACCAGGGTGCGTCCGCGGGCGGGGAAGGGAGCGTGGGCTCGCTATTGCCGGGCCTCGCGCCGAGCGCAAGGCTGCCGGTCAGCGCCGCGCCCAGGCCGAGAAAGCCGCGCCGGGCGAGCCGGTTCGGCGTGGCCGCGAGCTTCGATACCAAAGCTTTGCCGTGCCGGGGGTCGGGCTGCACGTTTCCTCGCTTCGCGGCGTTGCCGTCATATCGGTCGCTGTTTCGCCAGCCGTATCGGCATTGACTAATTTAGTCAATGCTAAATAATGGAGAACGCGGTAATGCGATACGCGCGCTTCGAGCGCGCGGGAATCTGATTTGGACGCCACGCCATGAGAGCATTCGCCACAGCCGCCACCCGGATCGCCGCCGCCGATGCGGCTGATTTGAAAAAGCTCGCAAGGCAGGCCGGCGAGGCCGCGCACCTCCTGAAGTTGCTCGGCAACGAGAAACGCCTGCTGGTGCTTTGCTTTCTCGCCGCGCGCGGCGAGATGACAGTGGGGGAACTGGTCGGCGTGGCGAAGCTGAGCCAGTCCGCGCTGTCGCAGCATCTGGCCCGGTTGCGCGCGGAGGGGCTGGTGGTCTTTCGCAGAACGTCGCAGACGCTGCACTACCGCGTTGCCGACAAGCGGGCATTGCGTATCATGCAGGTGCTGAAGGAAATCTACTGCGGAACCATCAAGTGAAGCACCTCATCTCGGCCGCATTGCTGGTCGCATCCGCGGGCCTTGCGGCCAGCGCGCAACAAGTTTCGCCCTATCCGCCGCTGACGATCCCCCTGAAGATCGATCAGGTACCGGGCAAGCCGGTATGGTACTCCACGGGAAATCCCGGCATTCCCGGCAAGGACAATGAAGGCAACACCTCCAATGCCGGGTTTGTCGTCACCTCCGACGGCGTCGTGGTGTTCGATGCGCTGGGAACACCGAGCCTCGGTTGGGCGCTGCTGCAGGAAATTCGCAAGACCACGGACCGGAAAATCCGTTACGTGGTGCTGAGCCACTACCACGCCGACCACATCTATGGATTGCAGGCGTTCCGCGATCACAGCGATGCCGTCATCGTCGCGCAGGAACGCGCCGCCGAATACAGGGATAACGAGGAGACCGCTGACGAGAAGGCAAACCAGCGGCTGGAGCAGCGGCGCGCTGCATTGTTCCCGTGGGTTGACGGCAATACCCGCGTGGTCCCGCCCGACATTACTTTCGCGGACCGGATGACGATCGCGCTTGGCGACCGGCGGCTGACGCTGCTCTATGCAGGGCCCGCGCACTCCTCGAGCGACATCATGATGATGGTCGAACCGGACGGCGTGCTGTTCGCCGGCGATATCGTGCAGAACGGCCGCATTCCCTTCATGAATAGCGACGATGTCTCTACCGTGCACTGGCTCCATGCGCTTGACGAAGTCGCCAAGCTGGACCCGAAATTCATCATTCCCGGTCACGGCCGGACGTCGACCGAGGCGAAGCAGGCGATCGCCTTTACCCGCGACTACATTCAGTATCTGCGGGACAAGATGGCCGCCGCCGTTCAGAACTGGACCGATTTTGACGTTGCCTATGACCAGGCCGACTGGTCGAAATATCTGAAAATGCCGGCGTTCGGCAGCAACAACCGCGGCAACGCCTACCGGATTTATCTGGAACTGGAGCAATCCCAGTTCAAAGCTGATAAGCCCTGAATCGAGGACTGGCTCGAATCCGGCGAGGCTGGCATGGCTGAATATGTCGTGGAATTTGGCAAGGATGGCCGGCCGGTCGAACCCGACGGCCGTCTCGATGCGCCGGCGTTCCACCGCAACCATCACGCGATCCGCGCGGTGCTGGAAAAATTCCTCGCCGGAAAATCCGGCGACGCGGTCGAGGCCGGCAGCGGCACCGGCCAGCACGTGGTCGATCTTGCCCGCCATACGCCTGAAATCACCTGGTGGCCGAGCGATCTCAACGAACAGCACCTCCGGAGCATCGCGGCGTGGCGGGCGCATGCGGCCTTGCCCAATATCCGCCCGCCGCTGCGGATCGACCTGTCCGATCCCGCCTGGTGTTCGCAGATGCATGACGGCAGCGGGCCTGCAAAATTGCTGGCGGTGTTCTGCGCCAATGTGATCCACATCGCGCCGTGGCGCGTTGCCGAAGGGTTGTTCGCGGGCGCCGGGCGATATCTGCGCGCGGACGGGCGGCTGTTTCTCTACGGGCCGTTCAAACGCGACGGCAGCCACACCGCCATCAGCAATGCCGTGTTCGACGCAAGTCTTCGGGAAAACAATCCCGAATGGGGCGTGCGCGATATCGGAGCCCTGCGGGAGCTGGCGGCGAGCGCCGGTCTCGCGCTGATTGAAATCGCCGAGATGCCCGCCAATAATCTGATTCTGGTGTTCGGGCGGCCGGAAGCGGCCTGAATCCGCTTGCATGGGGCACGTCCGTTTGCGTCGGTTGATCGGACCGTAAGCTGCCTTCATAGTAGCTGACATCAATGAGGCCGACTGTATTCGGCCGCGCGCCCGGCGCGGAAGGAACCGATGATCGACGTAACCGCTGCAGCTGACGAGATTTCCGGCGATGCCCGCGCGCGGTCCAACGTGGTGCGGCTTGCGGCGGCGCAGGCGCTGACCGGCGCCAACTCGGCCGTGATCTTCGCGACAGGCTCGATCGTGGGCGCGACGCTGGCGCCGAATATCTCGCTCGCGACCGTGCCGCTCTCGATGTATGTGCTCGGGCTGGCTGCCGGCACCTTGCCGACCGGCGCCATCTCCCGTGTCTATGGCCGCCGCGTCGCTTTCATCGTCGGCACCGGTTGCGGCGTGCTGACCGGCCTGCTCGGATCATTCGCCATCCTGCACGGTTCGTTTGCGCTGTTCTGCTGCGCGACCTTCATCGGCGGACTTTATGGCGCGGTGTCGCAATCCTATCGCTTCGCCGCCGCCGACGGCGCCAGCGCGGCGTATCGCCCCAAAGCGGTGTCGTGGGTGATGGCTGGCGGCGTGTTTGCCGGCGTACTCGGCCCGCAGCTCGTGCAGTGGACGATGGACATCTGGCCGCCCTATCTGTTCGCCTTCTCCTTTATGGTGCAGGCGGCGGTGGCACTGGTCGCGATGGCGATCCTTGCCGGCGTCGATGCGCCGAAGCCGGCGCCGTCCGATCTTCACGGCGGCCGTCCGCTCTTGGATATCGTGCGGCAACCCCGCTTTATTGCGGCCGCCATTTGCGGCATCGTTTCCTATCCGATGATGAACCTGGTGATGACATCGGCGCCGCTGGCGATGAAGATCTGCGGGCTCAGCGTCAGCGATTCGAATTTCGGCATCCAGTGGCACATCGTTGCGATGTACGGGCCGAGCTTTTTTACCGGCTCGCTGATCGCGCGCTTCGGCGCGCCAAAAATCGTTGCGACCGGCCTGTTGCTCGAGGCTGGCGCGGCGACCATCGGACTGTCCGGCGTCACCGCGCTGCATTTCTGGGCCACCCTGATCGTGCTCGGGGTGGGCTGGAATTTCGGCTTCGTCGGCGCGTCAGCGCTGGTCTTGGAAACGCACCGGCCGCAGGAGCGCAACAAGGTCCAGGCCTTCAACGATTTTCTGGTGTTCGGAATGATGGCGGCGGGATCGTTCACCTCCGGCCAGTTGCTGGCGAATTACGGCTGGTCGGCGGTCAATCTCGTGGTGTACCCGCCGGTGCTGCTGGGACTGGCGATGCTGACTCTTGTGTCGTTCGCCAGGCGCCGGCGGGCGCGGTCGCAGGCGGTGGCCGAGTTTCCCGATCCCATGTGATCGTTTGTTGCGCTGGAGCAGCCATGCCGACGCGGGAACGCCTCAATGAATTCATCGCCGTCGTGGAAGCAGGCGATCATGCCGGCGCCATCGAGCGCTATTACACCGAGGACCTTCGGCTGGGGCTTCGGTTTCTACGGCCAAAGCGTCTATCTCGCCGAGCTGCATCGCCTGCATGGCTGGCCGGCTTCGCTGATTTCATCGGGTACGACGTTCTTCTACCTGTTCGGGGCGCTCATCGTCGCCTTTGTCAGCGAGGCGGTGCGGTCGTTTGGTCCGCGCAACTGCCTGCTCGGCGGCATCATTGCGATGGCGGCGGCCGCAATCATGATGGGCCAGGTTACCTCGCCCAGGCAGCTTTACCTTGCCAACGCGCTGCTGGCGTTCGGCTGGGCCGGCACCAGCCTCGGCGCCATCACCAATACGCTGGGCCTCTGGTTCGACAGCAAGCGCGGCATGGCGATCAGCCTCGCGCTGAACGGCGCAAGTTTCGGCGGCATTGTTGGCGTGCCGCTGCTGGTCGCGGCGATCGGCAGTTTGGGGTTCCCCGCCGCCATGACGTCAGCCGCGGCCGTGATGGTTATACTGATGGTCCCTGTCATCCTGATTCTTGTCGGTCGGCCGCCCGGCCGTGGCGGTGTCGAAGCCGGATCGGCGGTGGCGGAAGCGCCCTCGGCATCCCGAATCCGCGCGCAGGCGCTCCGCAATACGGCATTCCTGACGGCATGCATTGCGTTTGCGCTCGTGCTGTTCGCGCAGGTCGGTTTCATTGTCCACCTGATTACGTTTCTCGATCCGGTGATCGGACGAAGCAGCGCCGCGACCGCGGTCGCGCTGTTGACGGCGATGGCGGTCGCCGGGCGCGTGCTGTTCTCGACCGTGATCGACCGGCTCAACCAGCGGCTGGCATCGGCGATTTCGTTCGCAAGCCAGGCAGTTGCGCTTGCGGTCGTCATCAATTCGCAAAGCGCAATATTGCTGATCGCGGCCTGTGCGCTGTTCGGATTTTCCGTCGGCAACCTGATCACGCTGCCATCCCTGATCGTGCAGCGCGAGTTCGATCCGCGCGCCTTCGGCGTGCTGATCAGCCTGATCACGGCGATCACTCAGGTCACCTATGCGTTCGGTCCTGGCGTCATCGGCCTGTTGCGCGATGCGTCGGGAAGCTACGCGCTGCCGTTTTATGGCTGCATCGGGCTGGAGCTGGTCGCGGCGATGCTGATCATGGTGCGTGGGCGCGGCGCGCCCTCATCCTGAGGAGCCGCGCATGCGCGCGGCGTCTCGAAGAATGGGCCAAGGGCCTCATGGTTCGAGACGGCGCTACGCGCCTCCTCACCATGAGGGGATTAGATTTCCCTCTGCCGCAACAAATCCTCGAGGTCGAGCCGGTGTGTGAACATCGCCAGCGATCCGTCCGGCTTGCGCGGCCACTGCTCTTTCGGCCGGTCCCAATACAGCTCGACGCCGTTCTCGTCGGGGTCGCGCAGATAAAGCGCTTCGCTGACGCCGTGATCGCTGGCGCCGTCGAGCGGGACGCCGCCCTGTATCAGGCGGTGCAGGGCGTCCGCCAGCGCGGGTCGGGTCGGATAAAGGATCGCGGTGTGGAACAGCCCCGTCGTTCCCGGTGGCGGCGGATGGCCGCCTTTGCTTTCCCAGGTGTTCAACCCGATATGGTGGTGATAGCCGCCGGCCGAAATAAACGCCGCGCCCGA
>DATANB010000063.1:0-30736 GCA_036266415.1 Bradyrhizobium sp.
CGGTCGAGAACAGCCGGAACGCCGGATGCGGCTTGATCACCTTGTTCTGGTCGAGCAGCGTCAGGCGGCCGGATACCTCCAGCACGCGCTGGATCACGAACATCACGTCGGGGCGGCCGGCGTCGTATTCGTCGAACACCAGCGCGATATTGTGCTGCAGGGCCCAGGGCAGAATGCCGTCGCGGAATTCGGTGACCTGCACGCCGTCGCGCACCACGATGGAATCCTTGCCGACCAGATCGATACGGCTGATGTGGCTGTCGAGATTGACCCGCACGCACGGCCAGTTCAGCCTTGCTGCGACCTGCTCGATATGGGTCGACTTGCCGGTGCCGTGATAGCCAGTGACCATGACGCGGCGGTTTTTCGCAAAGCCGGCGAGAATGGCGAGCGTGGTGGCGCGATCGAAGCGGTAATCCGTATCGACATCCGGCACATGCGGATCGACTTCGGAATAGGCGGGCACCTCGAGGTCGCTGTCGATACCGAAAACCTGCCGTACCGACACCTTCATGTCCGGCAAACCGGCGGGCTCCTGCACTTTGGTCATGGCGGCGGTCGTCATCAATCCTCCGAGGTCCCGGGCGCTCCCGAAACCAGATTTGCGAAATGGCTGCGGATGGGTGCTTGGCGGAACCTAGCAGAGAGCAACGGCTGGAAGAAGCCCGCGGCCCGATCAAAGTTCCGTTGCGTTATCATCTAGATAGGTGTTGGCCCCGGTTTTTGGAAGGCTGCCCTGCGAATCACGCCGCACTTTCGCCCGCCTGATTTCGTCACCAGCCGAAAGCCGGGCTTCGATTGGCACTTCCCACCCCGATCATGAGTTATGTTAGGTCTGCCTCCGACTCAGGAAACTCCAACACAGGAATATTGTGACTTCATTCATCGATCCATTGATTGCGTTCGTCTCGGCAAATGTGTGGCTTGCCTATCTGACGCTGTTCCTTGCCGCGCTCCTGGAGGCTGTTCCGGTCGTGGGCTCGGTGATTCCGGGCTCGACCATCATCCTGGCGCTGAGCGCGCTGATTCCCGGCGGCGAGCTGCGGCTTGAATGGGTGTTGGCGGCCGCGATTGCCGGTGCATTGCTCGGCGATAGCTCGGCGTTCTGGATCGGACGTCGCTCCCAGCGCGAAATCCTCAGCGCCTGGCCGATGACGAACTATCCGCGCGTGGTCGTGCAGAGCGAAACGTTCTTTCACCGCTGGGGCGCGCTGGCGGTATTCTTCGCGCGCTTCGTGCCGCCGATCCGGGCCTTCGTGCCGATCACGGCGGGCGCGCTGGGCATGCCGCCGCTGCGCTTTTACGCGGTCAACCTTCCGGCGATCCTGCTGTGGGCGCCGGCGCATGTGCTGCCCGGCGTGCTGGCGGTATCCATGTTGCACGAATATGCCGGCCTGCCGTCCCATACCGGCATCGCCAGGTATTACTGGATTCTGACCGTGATCGGCGCCGCGTTGGTGGTCGGACTGGCCACCTGGACGATCCGCCGCCGGCATGGCGTCGGCATGATCGAGCCGACGGCGGAGAGGATTCGAAGGGATTTTCGATAGGATTTCGCCAACCCACGCGGGTCATTGGCCTGCTCGGTAGCGCCCCATCGCGCGATTATGCGCCGATGATCGCAGCGTTCCGCAGTCGGCGAATTGCAAATGCTCATGGCCTGCCAGAGGCCAGAATGCGCCCCGGCGCCGGGCCGATATAGCGCGCGCGGGGGCGGATCAGCCGGCCATGCCGCAATTGTTCGCTGGCGTGCGCGATCCATCCGACGGTGCGCGCCATTGCGAACAGCACCAGTTCGTTGCCGGCGGCCAGCCCCAGCGTATGCACCAGCACCGCCAGTGCGTAGTCGATATTGACGAATTCGCCGGTCGCCTCCGCGATCCGCTCCGGAATTTCCCGCGTCAGCTTTTCCGCCGCGCCCGCACGCGCCAGTGCTGCGAGCAACGATCGCGCGCGCGGATCGCCGTGCTTGTAGACGCCGTGACCGAAGCCTGCGAAGCGCTCGCCCAGCGCAACCCGCTCCCGGATGAGCGGAGCGACATCGCGGTCGGCCAGTGCCTTGACGAATTGCGCCGCCAACACGCCGGCGCCGCCGTGTTTCGGGCCTTTAAGCGCCACAAGTCCGGCAATGATCGAATCATAAAGATTCAGTCCGGTCGAAGCCGCGCAGCGTACCGTGAAGGACGAGGCGTTCAGCTCATGTTCGGCGAGCAGCACCAGCGCGCGGCGGATCAGATCGGGAGCATGCTTGTTATCCGGCGCCCAGGCCCTGGCGATCTGGAGATGAAGTGGCTTCGCCGACGATCCGCGGTTCAGCATGGTCGCCACCACCAGCCGCAGGATGCGGCCGCCAACCATCGCGCGTCCGTCCGGGGCGCGGGTGAAGGCGCGGGGATCGGCGCTCGCAGCCAGCGCCAGCACGGCGATCGTGCGGTCGATCGGCGAAGCATCGCGCGCGGCCTGCCCAACGCTGCGCATCTCGTCGGATACATGCGGACAATTGTCTTCCGCGAACGGATCGACGCCGGCCACGTCCCACAGCAACGTCGCGGCGTGTTCGAGTGTGTCTGTTTCGGCGAGATCGATGCAGTTGACGCCGCGGTATATCGGGCCGTCCTCGGTGATGGTCGCGATCGCCGAATCCATCACCGGCAAATCGGCGTCGAAGCTTTTGAGGCCGCGCGGTTCCGGCGACGGCGCGCGGCGCTCCTTGAGGCCACGGACATCCTCCGCCCGGTAGCGATGGCTCCGCGAATCCGAGGAGGGCTCGGAACGGATCAATCCCCGGCTGACATAGGCGTAGAGCGTGGCGGGCGAGATCGCGAGCTCGGCCGAGGCCTCGCGGGCGGTGAGGTAGAGGGCGGCTGATTTTTTCATATTGATTTACATAATCAAGATTGATCAATCTGTCGAGAGGGTCGATCTTTAAAAGTCTCAAAGGAGACCGGCCATGAACATGCAACTTGCCAAGACCCCGATCGGGCTGGACGGCGTTCCTGCCGCCGAAACCGTACTCAGCCATGTCGATGGCGAGCGCGGCGAACTGATCATCGCCGGCGAACGGGTCGGTGACCTCGTGCAGAAAACCGGCTTCGAGGGTGTCACCGCGCGGCTCTGGAGCGGCGGGAACGGTCAACCCACGACCGAAGCCGCGGTGCGCGCCGCCTTGGGCGCGGCCCGCGAACGCGCCTTTGCCCGGTTGCCAGACTTGCTGGGGATTACCCGCGGCCTGTCGATCGTCGACGGGTTCCGGGCCGCCATCGCCGGACTGCGCGCCGAACCCGGATTGCAGCATGAAGCCACGATCGTCGGCGCATTTCCGGTGATCGCCGGCGCGCTGGTGCAACGCGCGAAGGGCGGCGATCCCGTCGCGCCCGATCCAACCATCAGCCATGCCGCCGATACGCTGTCGATGATGCTCAACCGCAAACCCGAGGCGCGCGAGGTTGCCGCGCTCGACGCCTATTTCGTGACGGTGTGCGATCACGGCATGAATGCATCGACCTTCACCACGCGCGTCGTGGCCTCGACGCAGGCCGACCTGTTTGCCTCGGTGACCGCGGGATATTGCGCGCTCACGGGACCGCTGCACGGCGGCGCGCCGGAGCCGGTGCTGGAAATGCTCGACGCCATCGGCAGCCGCGAGCGCATCAAGCCGTGGGTCGACAGCGCGCTCGAACGCGGCGAACGGCTGATGGGCTTTGGCCATCGCATCTATCGCGTCCGCGATCCTCGCGCGGACGTGCTGAAAGGCGCGATCGCGCGGCTCGCCGGCGGCGGCGCCGAGCTTCCATTCGCGGGCGAAGTCGAGGCTTATATCCGTGAGGCGCTGCGGCGGGAAAAACCGGATCGTCCGCTCGACACCAATGTGGAGTTCTTCACCGCGATCCTGCTGGACGCGCTAAAAATCCCGCGGCAGGCCTTTACGCCGGTCTTCGCAGTGGCCCGCGTCGCCGGGTGGACCGCGCATGCGCGCGAGCAGCAGCGGGGCGGCCGGTTGATACGGCCAAGCTCCGCCTATATCGGCCCGATGCCGGGTGGATAAGGAATTGCCAGGTCAGCTGGCGCCGCGCACCACGGTCTTGAGATAATTATACGCCTTGATGATCTCGATCAGGCGATCCTCGGTGGAGCGGTCGCCGCCATTGGCGTCGGGATGGTGCTGCTTCACCAGCGCCTTGTATTTCGCCTTCACAGTCTCCAGCGTCGCGTCGGTGCCAAGTCCCATCACCTGCAGCGCCTTGCGCTCGGCGTTGAAAATCTTCCGCGTTTCGACCTTGGCCTCGCCGGCGCTTCCCGGACCCGGCCGCCAGCGGCCGCGGCCGTTGAGCTCGCTGAACATGCTGAACGGGTCGGAGGCGCCTTCGAAGTCGGCCTGGGCGCTGCCCTTGCCCTTCTTGGCGCTAGTATTGGCGCCCATCTTCCAGGTGGGACGGTGGCCGGTCAGCGCATCCTTCTGATAGCGCGCAACCGCATCCGCATTCATCCCGGAGAAGAAATTGTAGGACTGGTTGTATTCGCGGACATGGCTGAGACAGAAGTGCCAGTATTCCTTGTCGTTGGCCCGGCCCTTGGGGGCGCGATGCGGCGCCTTGTTCTTGCAGTCCGGCCATTCGCACATGGCGGAGGCTTCGCGCGCCTGCGCCTGCTGCTTCGCGCTCAGCTTGTTGGGCTTGATGCGGATGGAGTCGAAGAATTTTGATGAATCAATCGGCATGGCTGACTATGACAACGCAATGCAAAAAGCTTCAAGTCTTGACATTGCGAATACTTCTCTCTCGACCCCGCCATTGACGAAAACCAGTGACGGTCGTATTGCCGCCGCCATGAGCACCAGGGACACTATCACAAACAAGTTGCGCGAAGCTTTCACGCCGGAAAGCCTCGACGTCACGGACGAATCGCATCTGCACGAGGGCCATGCCGGCCACCGGCCGGGCGGCGAGACGCACTTCAGGGTCTATATTGTATCGCCGGCCTTCCAGGGGAAGAGCCGGGTCGAGCGCCACCGCATGATTAATGCGACCTTGGCGGCGGAACTGGCCGGCTCGGTGCACGCGCTGGCGATAAGGGCGCAGGCTCCGGGGGAAGCGGCCGGCACCGGATAGGCCCTGCCGCGCGGCAATTTGAAGGGGGCCTTTTGACATCGCAAGTTCTCATCGTCTTGTCGGGCCTTCCCGGTTCCGGGAAAAGCACACTGGCGGATGGCCTTTCCCGAGCCCTGTCGATACCGGTGTTCTCGGTCGATCCGATCGAGGCGGCGATGTGGCGAGGCGGCCTTGCGAGGGACCAGACCGGTATCGCCGCCTATGAGGTCGCGATAACGCTGGCCGGCGAGAATCTGCAGCTTGGGCATTCCGTCATTGTCGACGCGGTCAACCCGGTCGAGGCGCCGCGCGCCGCCTGGCGAAGCCTGGCCGCCAGCCATCGGACCGATCTGAAGATCATCGAATGCGTCTGCGCGGATCAGACGGTGCACCGCCGGCGAATCGAGGCGCGGGTGCGCAATATCGAAGGCATGCCCGAGGTCACCTGGGCGCGGGTGCTGGCACGGCGGGCCGAATACCAGGACTGGACCGACGCCCGGCTTATTCTGGATACGTCAGCGGCTGCGCCGGAGAACCTGCTCGCCGAGGCGCTGAATTACCTGCGCCAAAGCTAGAACGAGGTGCCCGCCCGCCTCGGCTTCTTCGCCTCGAGCTCGGTCTCGCGCGGCACCGCCACGATTCGCAGCGCGGTGATGCGGTTGCGCTCGCGGCGCAGCACGCGGAAGCGAAAGCCGTGGAATGTAAAGCTCTGACCGCGCTCAGGGATCGAGCGCGCCTCGTGGATCACAAGGCCGGCAATCGTGGTCGCCTCTTCATCCGGCAGATGCCAGTCCATCGCGCGGTTGAGATCGCGGATCGGCACCGAGCCGTCGACCACCACCGAGCCGTCGGGCTGCGCGCGGACGCCGGCCACCACCACATCGTGCTCGTCGGAAATATCTCCGACGATTTCTTCCAGGATGTCTTCCAGCGTCACCATGCCCTCGACTTCGCCGTACTCGTCGACAACGAGCGCAAAGTGGGTCTTGCGGCGGCGGAACGCCTTGAGTTGTTCGGAAACGGACCGCATCTCCGGCACGAACCACGGCGGCAGCGCGATGGTCGAAACGTCGATCTTGGATGTATCGCCCTCGGCGGCGCGAATCGCGCGCAACAGATCCTTGGCGTGCAGCACGCCGATGATATTTTCCGACTTGTCCCGCCACAGCGGAATTCGGGTGTATTCGGTCGCCAACATCTCGCGCACCAGCTCCTCCGGCGGCAGGTCCGCGTTGATCATCACCATTTCGGTGCGATGAACCATCACGTCGGAGACCTCCAATTCGCGCAGATCCAGCAACCCGCCGAACATGTCGCGGTCCTGCTTCTCGACCTTGCCCTCGTGATGAAGCAGATCGACGGCGCCGCGCAAACGTTCGGTCGGCGACAGGATCGGCTGGTTGTGGCCGATCTTGATTCCCAGAACAGTCATCAGCGCGCGGACAATCGCCTCGATGACGGTGAGCAGCGGCCCCAACACATACACCATCAGCTTCATCGGGCGCGCGACCAGAAGCGACACCCGGTCCGGCGCGTTGATGGCGATGGTCTTCGGCAAAACCTCGGCGAAGATCACGACCAATACCGTCATCACGCCGGTGGCATAGAGCACGCCGACTTCGCCGAACCAGCCGGTGAAGATGCCGGTCGCCAACGCCGAGGCGCCGATATTGGCGATGTTGTTGCCGAGCAGTAGCGCGCCGATCATCCGCTCGCGCATCACGAACAGGCTGGAGACAACGCCGGCCTCGCGATTGCCCTGCTTCGACAGCCGCAGCATGCTGGCGCGCGATGCGCCGGTCAGCGCGGTTTCGCTGGCCGAGAAGAACGCGGAGAAGAGAAGACAGGCAATGACAATGGAGAATGTAAGCCAGTCCATGACGAAATATTCACTTCACCTTGCGTTGCAGCATCATTCTTTTTCGAAAATCGTGCACTAGGTTTTTCGCGCCAGCCTGGCCTTCAGAAAATCGCGAACCCGCGACGGCTCGACCTCGGGAGCAATGACGGCGCGGCCGACCGCTTCCAGCAGGATAAAGGTAAGCCGGCCGCGCTTGACCTTCTTGTCCTGCGCCATCAGGGCCATCAGCGCATCGGCGTCCGCCAGCCCTTCCTGGGCAAATCCCGCGATGTCCTGCAAATGGGTCGGCAGCCCCACCTCGGCAAGATGACGCTTGACCCGCGCCGCGTCAGACTCGGGGATCATTCCCAGTTCTGCGGACAATTCCGCCGCCAACACCATGCCGACGGAAACGCCCTCGCCATGGAACAGCCGGTCGGAAAAGCCGGTCGCGGCCTCCAGCGCATGGCCGAAGGTGTGGCCGAGATTGAGCAGCGCGCGCTCGCCGGTTTCCCGCTCGTCGCGCGCCACGATCGTGGCTTTGGCGCGGCAGGAGGTGGCGATGGCGTGTTCGCGCGCGGCGCCCCCGGCGAAGATATCAGCGTGGCTGGCCTCCAGCCAGGCGAAGAAGGCTTCGTCGCCGAGCACGCCGTATTTGGCGACTTCGGCATATCCGGCGCGGAACTGGCGCGGCGGCAGCGTGTCGAGCACGGCGGTATCGGCGATCACCAGGACCGGCTGGTGAAACGCGCCGAGTAGGTTTTTTCCCTGCGGCGAGTTGATCCCTGTCTTGCCACCGACCGAGGAGTCGACCTGCGCCAGCAGCGACGTCGGCACCTGCACGAAATCGACGCCGCGGCGCAGGATCGCGGCCGCGAAGCCGGCGAGGTCGCCGACCACGCCGCCGCCGAGCGCGACCACCAGATCATTGCGCTCGATCTTCGCCGATATCAGCGCTTCGCTGACCTGCTCGATCCCGGCATAGGTTTTTGAGCCCTCGCCTTCATCGACAATGATGCGCGAAGCCGCAATGCCGGCCTCGGCCAGCGAGGCCGCGGTCTTGTCGAGCC
Source organism: Bradyrhizobium sp. (assembly GCA_036266415.1). Taxonomy (GTDB): domain Bacteria; phylum Pseudomonadota; class Alphaproteobacteria; order Rhizobiales; family Xanthobacteraceae; genus Bradyrhizobium. The sequence goes on from DATANB010000063.1 coordinate 7,998, forward strand.
AATGCCTTGCGACGTTGCGGTCGGTGACGATCGCGGTACGCGCGCCGGGCCGCAACGCGGCGACACGGGCACCCAGCGATTGCAGGACGTCGCGTCCGATCACGATGTCGTAGGCGCGCTCACCGAGCGCGACTTCGACGGTAACGGAATCGGCGTGCTTTAGCGGCGCGGTCATGGCGTGGCGTCCAGTTTGCCGGAGCCGGCTTCGGTCCGCGCGCCGCACAGCCGGGCGTGCAGCGCATCGATGCATTCATCGACGATTTTTTCGTGCGGCACGTCGCGCGACCAGATCGTGATGTCGGCACGCTGATAAACCGGTTCGCGTTCCTCGATCAGCCGACCGACGGTGGCGACGGGATCGGGGGTCTGCAGCAGCGGACGGTCGGCGCGGCGCTTTACCCTGCGCATGATGATGTCGGCATCGGCCTTGAGCCAGACCGAAACCGCCTTTTCGTGAATGCGGCCGCGGGTATCCTCGCGCATGAATGCACCGCCGCCGGTAGCGAGCACGGCCGGCCCGCCGTCGAGCAGCCGCGCGATCACCCGCGCCTCGCCATCCCTGAAATGCGGCTCGCCATGGGATTCGAAAATGTCCGGTATCGACATGCCGGCCGCCGCCTCGATCTCGGTATCGGCATCAAAAAACGGCAGCCGCAGCCGCGCCGACAGCCGTCGTCCAATGGTGGATTTGCCGGCGCCCATCATGCCCACCAGCACGACCGAACGCGTCCCCAGCGCCGCTGATATCTCGGCGTCCCGGGACGCGCTGGTCTTGGCCGGTGAGGCTGTCTCACGCATCGAATCCGCTCAATCGCCGCGAATGCCGCGGTCCGCGCCACCTATACTACCCCCGCCGATACCGTTGCCAGAGAGACTTGCAACCGAAGGGCTAACATGTTGGTAGTCGGGCCCCATTCAATGGTTAATTCGCCGCCTGAGGCTCGCGCATGCCCAGCCTGTTCCGCTTTCTGACAGTCGTCGCCGTGATCGGCGGAATCATCTACGGCGTGATTTTCGCGCTGGCGAATTTCGTGAACCCGAAAACGCGGGAAATGATCGTTACCATTCCGGCAGACAAGTTTCTCAAGAAATAGCTGCTAGGGTCTTTAGAATGCGCTCCAAGGCCTCCGACGCCCAACTCGTAAATCTCTTCCTCGACATGCTCGCGGCGGAACAGGGCGCAGGCCGCAACACCCTCGATGCCTATCGCCGCGACCTGACCGATTTTTCGGACTTTCTCGCCGGCAGGGGTCAGGGCTTTGCCGGCGCCGAAACCCAGGCGTTGCGGGATTACCTCGCCGATCTCGACGCGCGCGGCTTCAAATCGTCGAGCGTGGCGCGCCGGTTGTCGGCGATGCGGCATTTGTTTCGCTTTTTGATGAGCGAACGCATTCGCAGCGACGATCCGGCCGCGATCCTGTCTGGACCAAAGCGCGGCCGCGGCCTGCCGAAGGTGCTGTCGATATCGGATGTCGATAGCCTGCTGACGCACGCGAAGGCGCTGACGGACGCGCCGGAAACCTCTGCGCCGCAGCGGCTTCGGGCGATGCGGCTATATTGCCTGCTGGAAGTGCTCTACGCCACCGGCCTGCGGGTGTCGGAACTGGTGGCACTGCCGCGTTCGGCGTCGCGGCGCGACGCCCGCATGATCGTGGTCCGCGGCAAGGGCGACAAGGAACGCCTGGTGCCGCTGAACGAGGCTTCGCGTCAGGCGATGGCCGATTACCTCGCGGCGATAGAAGCGCTTAAATCGGAGAAGAAGAAAAGCGCGACGATCTCCAAATGGCTGTTTCCCTCGTTCGGCGAGAGTGGACATCTGACCCGGCAGCATTTCGCGCGTGACCTGAAGGAACTGGCGGCCTCCGCCGGTCTGGCGCCACGGCTGGTCAGCCCGCATGTGCTGCGTCACGCCTTCGCCAGCCATCTCCTGCACAACGGCGCCGACCTGCGCATCGTGCAGACGCTGCTAGGCCACACCGACATCTCGACCACGCAGATCTACACCCATGTGGTCGAGGAGCGCCTGAAGAGCCTGGTGCGCGACCTGCATCCGCTGGCGGAGAAATAGAGCCACCACTGCCGCCTTGACTTCGGCGCCGACGCGACCGAAACAGCCATCTCACGCCCGCGACCACCTTGGTGTGCAATCAGCAAAACGGGTCTGACCTCACCTCCGACTGTACGCTAAACAATTGAAGATACACGCCTTATTCGCGCGCACCGGAACCGCTTCGCCCCCCGGCGCGTTCGCCCCTATACTGATTTGATGCCGGATCACATGCGCTCTTACCTCGATTTCGAAAAGCCCGTTGCCGAACTCGAAGCCAAGGTCGACGAATTGCGCGCGCTGGCGGCCACTGGCAGCGACATCGGCGACGAGATTGCGCGAATCGAGGACAAGGCAACCCAGGCGCTGAGCGATCTCTACGCCAATCTGACGCCGTGGCAGAAGACGCTGGTGGCGCGCCATCCGCAGCGCCCGCATTTCACCGATTTCATCAGCGCGCTGATATCCGAATTCACGCCGCTTGCGGGCGACCGCAAGTTCGGCGAGGACGAGGCGCTGATGGGCGGGTTCGGCCGCTTCCGCGGCGAGAGCATCTGCGTGATCGGCCAGGAAAAGGGCGCCACCACCGAATCCCGCATCAAGCATAATTTCGGCATGGCGCGGCCCGAAGGCTACCGCAAGGCGGTCCGGCTGATGGAAATGGCCGATCGGTTCGGCATACCCGTGCTGTCGATCGTCGATTCCGCCGGCGCCTATCCCGGCATCGGCGCCGAGGAACGCGGACAGGCCGAAGCGATTGCCCGCTCCACCGATGCCTGCCTGTCGCTCGGCGTGCCCAATGTCTCGATCATCACCGGCGAAGGCATGTCGGGCGGCGCCATCGCCATCACCACGGCGAACCGCGTACTGATGTTCGAGCACGCCATCTACAGTGTGATTTCGCCGGAGGCGGCATCCTCGATCCTGTGGCGCGACGGCACCAAGGCCCAGGAAGCCGCGACCAGCATGAAAATCACGGCCCAGGACATGCTGCGTTTTGGCGTGATCGATGCCATTCTGAAGGAGCCGGCCGGCGGCGCGCATCGCGACCCCCAGACGATGATCGCGGCCACCGGCGACGCCATCGCGCAGGCGATGGGCGACCTGCGCCATCTCGACCCCGATTCGATCCGCAGGCTGCGGCGCCAGAAATTCCTTGATATCGGCCGGAAACTGGTCTGAGGCCGCCTTTTTGCAGATGGCCGCCTCCTGGCCGCCGGGATTAACCCCGACTTTTTCAAAATTCCGCCATTTTGGCCCCAATTAGGCCCAGACACCGATATTTAAGCTCTGTTGACCATGCCTGGGGTGGAACCCGCCGCGATGTCCGCATCGGCTTGCGAGCGGGGAGGCCAAAGGCTAGTATTTTATTCAATGGCTTCAGGGCATGGACGCTATGATTGGGGTGCGAAAATTGCCCGTTGGGTGTGGAGCTTTGCATTGATCCATCGCTCGCTGCTTCGCGCGCTCATCACTTCGGTCGCGCTGGCGGCCGGCGCGCTGCTGGCCGGCTGCAACAGCGATGAAATTTCGCTCGCCAGCAACGCCAAGGCGAACCAGCCGGTACCGCCGAAGCTGATCGCCGAAATGACCGAGAAGGACATGGATCTGCAATCGCCGATCCTGGTCCGGCTATTCAAGCAGGAAGCCGAACTCGAGGTCTGGAAGCAGGATCGCTCCGGGCGTTTCGCGCTGCTGAAGACCTATCCAATTTGCCGCTGGTCGGGAGACCTCGGACCCAAGGTCCGCGAAGGCGACCGCCAGGCCCCTGAGGGATTCTATGCCATTTCGCCGGCGCAGATGAATCCGCAGTCGGCCTATTACCTTTCATTCAACACCGGCTACCCCAATGCCTACGACAAGGCGCTGGGACACAGCGGCTCGCAGCTGATGGTGCATGGCGACTGCTCGTCGCGCGGCTGCTATGCGATGACCGATGAGCAGATCGCGGAAATCTATTCCCTGGGGCGAGAGTCGTTTTTCGGCGGCCAGAAATCGTTCCAGCTGCAGGCCTATCCGTTCAGGATGACGCCGTTGAACATGGCCAAGCATCGCAACAATCCGAACATGCCGTTCTGGAAGATGATCAAGGAAGGCTACGATCATTTCGAGGTGACGCGGCAGGAGCCGAAGGTCGATTTCTGCGAGAAGAAATACGTGTTCGACGCCGTCAAGCCGCCGGATGCCAAGCGGGACCCGGTATTTGAGGCGTCGGCCAAATGCCCCGTCTATGTCATTCCGGATGAAGTCGCTGACGCCGTGCGCGAAAAGCAGCAGCAAGATCAGGTCGAGGTCGCCAGATTGGTGGCAAAGGGAACGCCGGTCGCTCGCATGAACACCGGCATCGACGGCGGCATGAACCGGGTGTTCGCCTCCAAGCTTCCCGACGGCTCTACCGGCCTTTCGGAAGGCGGCAACGGCCAGGGCCTGTCGCTGATAGCTCTTTCCCGCGCACCCGGCACCATTCCCTCGACGGTCAATCCGCCGCGCGGGCCCGTGACCTCCCCGCAAGAGCCGCTGATGGCCTCGATGGCCCCGGCGCCTGCCTCGACGCGCGTGGCATCGGCGGCGCCGAGCGCCCAGTCCGACGACGGGTTCTTTAGCAGCCTTGCCCGCAAGGTAGGCTTCGGCGCCGCGGACACCACCGTCACGGCGCAGCCGGCCCCGGCGAAACCGAGGGTCATCGAGGCCAAGCGGAACGAAACGCCGCCGCGACCGGAAGGCACGGCCCCGAAGGCCGCGGCATCCAAGGCTGCCGAAACCAAAGCTGCGGAAACCAAGGCTGCGGAAACCAAGCAGGCGGCCGCCCGCCCGCCGCTGAAACCCTCGCTTGCCGCCGATCCTCCGGCGGCAGCCGCGCCGCCGGCGAAAGACAGTCTCGTCGCCGGATCGCAGCCGATCATGTCGGCAAACTCGTTCGAGAGCCGCTTCTCGGCGGTGAAGTAGGCCGCTTACCCTCTCCGCACGGCAATCAGGGCGAGATGAAACTATCGCCCACTCTTCGATTTTATCGAGAAGTCACGCCCCCTCGAGGGCGAAGCAGGCATCACGCATATTTGCCGTGGCAGTGCTTGTATTTCTTGCCTGAGCCGCAGGGGCAATCCTCGTTGCGGCCGACCTTGCCCCAGCTCGCCGGATTCTTGGGATCGCGATTGGCGGTGGCCGCGGGCACCAGCGAGACGCCGGCGAACGCCAGTTCGTCCTCGCCGGTGTTCGGATCGAACTTGTGCGCCTCCATCGCTGGCAAGACCGGCTGCTGGTCTTCCGGCGGCACGATTTCGACGCGCATCAATTGCGCCGTTACCGCCTCGCGCAGGTGCGCGATCATCGCCTCGAACAGGCTGAACGCTTCCGACTTGTACTCCTGCAGCGGATCGCGCTGGCCGTAGCCGCGCAGGCCGATCACCTGACGCAGGTGATCGAGCATCACCAGATGCTCGCGCCACAGATGATCCAGCGTCTGCAGCAGGATGGTCTTCTCGACGTAACGCATCACGTCGGGGCCCCATTGCGCCACCTTGGCCGCCATGTGCTCGTCGACGCGTTGCTCGATGCGCGACAGCAGCTCCTCGTCGGCGATGCCCTCTTCCTTGGCCCATTGGTCGACCGGCAGATCGATGTCGAGCACGCGCTTCAATTCTTCCTTAAGGCCGGCGACGTCCCACTGCTCGGCATAGGCATGTTCGGGCACATGCTTGGTGACGACATCCTCGACGAAGGCGCGGCGCATGTCGGCGACCGTCTCGGCGACGCTTTCGTCCTTCATCAGATCGACGCGCTGGTCGAAAATCACCTTGCGCTGGTCGTTCTGGACGTTGTCGAACTTCAACAGATTCTTGCGGATGTCGAAGTTGCGGGCCTCGACCTTCTGCTGCGCCTTCTCCAGCGCCTTGTTGATCCAGGGATGGATGATGGCCTCGCCCTCTTTCAGGCCAAGCCGCGTCAGCATGGTGTCGAGCCGGTCGGACCCGAAGATCCGCATCAGATCGTCTTCCAGCGACAGGAAGAATTTCGATCGCCCTGGATCGCCCTGGCGGCCGGACCGCCCGCGCAGCTGGTTGTCGATACGCCGCGATTCGTGGCGTTCGGATCCGATGATGTAGAGCCCGCCGGGCCGGGCCACGGTCCTCGCCGGCTTTGCGCCCTTGGCCGGCTCGACCTCGACGGTATCTTCGGCTTTCAGCACGATGTCGCGGAAACGCTCGACATCGGCCTTGATGCGCTCGATCTTCGCGGCCTTCTCGGCCTCGTCGGTCATGTCGGCGGTTTCGTGCATGATCCGCATTTCCAGCGAGCCGCCGAGCTTGATGTCGGTGCCGCGGCCGGCCATGTTGGTCGCGATCGTGATCGCGCCGGGCACGCCGGCTTCGGCGACGATGTAAGCTTCCTGCTCGTGGAAGCGCGCGTTCAGCACGGCAAACAGCTTTGCCGGCTTGCCGGCGCGCGCCGCGGCGTAAAGCTTCTCCATCGCGTTTTCGTTGCCGAAATCGATCTGCTTGTAGCCGTGGCTTTTCAGGTAGTCGGCCAGCACCTCGGATTTTTCGATCGAGGCGGTGCCGACCAGCACCGGCTGCAGCCGGGCATTGGCGCGCTCGACCTCGGCCAGGATCGCGGCGTATTTTTCGGTCTGGGTGCGATAGACCTCGTCGTCCTCGTCGAGCCGCGCCACCGCCACGTTGGTCGGGATTTCCACGACCTCCAGCTTGTAGATGTCGAACAGTTCGTCGGCTTCGGTCGCCGCCGTGCCGGTCATGCCGGCGAGCTTCTCGTACATCCGGAAATAGTTCTGGAACGTGATCGAGGCCAGCGTCTGGTTTTCCGGCTGCACCGGCTGATGCTCTTTGGCCTCCAGCGCCTGGTGCAGGCCTTCGGAATAGCGCCGACCCGGCATCATGCGGCCGGTGAATTCGTCGATGATGATGACCTCGCCGTCGCGGACGATGTAGTCCTTGTCGCGCTGGAACAGCGAGTGCGCGCGCAGCGCCTGATTGATGTGGTGAACGACCGAGACGTTCTCGACGTCGTAGAGCGAATCGCCCTTGAGCTGTCCGGCGTCGCGCAGCAGGGTCTCGATCTTCTCCATGCCGGCTTCGGTCAGCGTCACCGTACGCTGCTTCTCGTCGACATCGTAGTCGGTCTTGTCGAGCTGGGGGAAGAAGGTATCGATGGTGTTGTAGAATTCCGAACGGTCATCGAGCGGACCGGAGATGATCAGCGGCGTGCGCGCCTCGTCGATCAGGATCGAGTCGACTTCGTCGACGATGGCGTAGAAGTGGCCGCGTTGGACCATGTCCTCGAGCCGGTACTTCATATTGTCGCGCAGATAGTCGAAGCCGTATTCGTTGTTGGTGCCGTAGGTGATGTCGCGCCCATAGGCTTCCTTGCGCTCCGAATCGTCCAGGCCATGGACGATCACGCCGACGCTGAGGCCGAGGAAGTTGTAGATCTGCCCCATCCATTCGGAGTCGCGCCGGGCGAGGTAGTCGTTGACGGTAACGACGTGGACGCCCTTGCTGGCCAGCGCGTTGAGGTAGACCGCAAGCGTTGCGACCAGCGTCTTGCCTTCGCCGGTCTTCATCTCGGCGATGTCGCCTTCGTGCAGCACCATGCCGCCGATCAGCTGCACGTCGAAATGCCGCTGGCCGAGCGTGCGCTTGGCCGCCTCGCGCACGGTGGCGAAGGCCGGAACCAGAATGTCGTCCAGGGTCTTGCCGTCGGCGAGCTGTTTGCGAAATTCGGCCGTGCGCGCCTTCAGCGCTTCGTCCGAAAGTGCCGCGGTCTCGGGCTCGAGGGCATTGATGGCGTCGACGCGGGGCTGATAGCCCTTGATCCGCCGGTCATTGGCGGAACCGAAAAATTTGCGGGCGAGCGCGCCGATCATGCCAAATTCCTGTCATTGCGGTTCGGCAAAGCTGCCGTGACGTTATCCACCCGATTGCCTATCAACTCATCGTGACGCATCGCGGCAACGGCCCCGACCCGGAGCATCCGCCAAATGAGTGGGAATTCAGCAATCCGAGGTTCAACGGCCAAAAGCGCCGCCAAATAAGCACTATCGACATTGACCCGGTTCGGGAGAGATATGGCTGGGGCAGAGGCTTGTCAACGGCGCGAACCTGTCAGGGATTTCATCATTTTGACCGACTTTTCGCGTTGCCAAGGCCCGATGATTGGGCGAGTGTCCCGCCACCCCGAACAGCCCGCAGCGTTGAACAAGGATTTTCCATGACCACCTCGTTTCCGGAAACGAAAACCGGCCCGCGCCTTGGCCTCGCCTCCGCTGCCGTGACGGGCTGTCTCGCCATAGTTCTGCTTGCCGGCCTCCCGGTACGGGCCGAAGACGCGAACCCGGTGCTCGCGAAGGTTAACGGCTCGGAGATCCGCCAAAGCGACCTTGCGCTGGCCGAGGAGGAACTGGGCCCTAGCCTCGCGCAGATGGATCCGGCGACCAAGAAGGACAACGTGCTGTCGTTCCTGATCGACATGAAGATCGTCGCCAAGGCCGCCGAGGACAAGAAAGTCGAAAACAACGAAGATTTCAAAAAACGGCTGGCGTTCACGCGCAACCGGCTTCTGATGGACAGCCTGCTGGCGACCGAAGGCAAGGCGGCCACGACCGAGGAGGCCATGAAGAAGGTCTATGCGGACGCCTCCAAGCAGATCACCGGCGAGCAGGAAGTTCACGCCCGGCATATCCTGGTCGAGACAGAGGACGAGGCCAAGGCGGTCGCGGAAGAGCTCAAGAAGGGCGCCGATTTCGCCGAACTCGCCAAGAAGAAATCCAAGGATCCCGGCGCATCTGACGGCGGCGATCTCGGTTTCTTCACCAAGGAGCAGATGGTGCCGGAATTCTCCACCGTCGCCTTTGCGCTCGAACCCGGCAAGATTTCCGACCCCGTGAAGTCGCAGTTCGGCTGGCACATCATCAAGGTCGAGGAAAAACGCAACCGCAAGGCGCCGGATTTCGAGCAGGTCAAGAGCCAGATCGAGACCTATGTGACGCGCAAGGCGCAGGCCGACTACGTGGCGAAGCTGCGCGAAGCCGCCAAGGTCGAGCGCATGGACCAGGCCGACGCAACGGCGAAACCTGAGGCCAAGCCGGACGTCGCCAAGCCGGCCGATTCCAAGATGGCCCCGGCGAAGAAGTAAGAATTCGCTGTCACTTCCGCCAAGCCGATAGTATTTACGGACGTCATGGCCGGGCTCGTCCCGGCCATCTACGTCTTGAAATCTCCCCCCGCGAGATGAGACGTGGATGGCCGGGACAAATCCGGCCATGATATCCATTTCATCATGTCGTTCTTCGGAAATTGGCCCATGTCCATCGCTGTCTCGCCTAACGCCCCGACCCACATTCCCGACATGCCCGCGATCGCGGGCGTCAAGCTCGCCACGGCCGCCGCGGGTATCCGCTACAAGGGCCGCACCGATGTGCTGCTGGTGGCGATGGACAAGGGAACGGCGGTCGCCGGCGTCTTCACCCAATCGAAATGCCCGTCGGCGCCGGTGGAATGGTGCCGCGCCAAACTTGCCCGCGGCAAGTCTTCCAAAGCCGGGGTTGCCCGCGCGCTGGTGGTGAATTCCGGCAATGCCAATGCCTTCACCGGCAAGACCGGGCGGCAGGCCACGACGCTGACGGCATCGATCGCCGCCAGGGCTCTCGGCTGCAGCCCCCATGAGGTGTTTCTCGCCTCCACCGGAGTGATCGGCGAACCGCTTGATGCCAGTAAATTCAACGGCGTGCTCGCCACGCTGGCCGAGCGCACCGCGCCGGGCGAATGGATCAATGCTGCGAAAGCCATCATGACGACCGACACCTTTCCGAAGGTCGCGACCGCGACCGTGAAACTCGGCAAGACCAGGGTCACGATCAATGGCATGGCCAAGGGCGCCGGCATGATCATGCCCGACATGGCCACCATGCTGGCCTTCGTGTTCACGGATGCGCCGATCGCGGCCGGCGCGCTGCAATCGCTCTTGAAAAGCGGCGTCGAGGATACTTTCAATGCCGTCACCATCGATGGCGATACCTCGACGTCGGATACGCTGCTTGCCTTCGCCACCGGCGCCGCCGCGGCCAGCGGCGCGCCGAAAATCAGCCGCGCCGGCGACCCGCGCCTGAAGCCATTCGCCAAAGCCTTCCGCGCCGTGCTCGCCGATCTCGCCGAGCAGGTCGCCCGCGACGGCGAAGGCGCGCGCAAGCTGGTCGAGATCATTGTCGAGGGCGCGACATCGAAGAAATCGGCGCGCAGAATCGCCATCTCGGTGGCGAATTCGCCGCTGGTGAAGACCGCGATCGCCGGTGAGGACGCCAATTGGGGCCGCGTGGTGATGGCGGTGGGCAAGGCTGGCGAGCCAGCCAACCGCGACAGGCTCTCGATCTCCTTCAACGGCGTCCGGGTCGCCAGCCGGGGCGCGCGCGATCCTTCCTACGACGAGGCGGAAGTCTCGAGCGCGATGAAAAATCCGAAGATCCAGATCAGGATCGCGCTCGGCCTCGGCAAGGGCCGGGACCGCGTGCTGACCTGCGACCTCACCCGGGAATATATCGCCATCAACGGCGACTACCGCTCGTAAAGGAGATAATCAAACAAAAAACCAGGGCGGGATGACGATTCGAAGAATGGTCATCCCGCGCCTGCGGCTGCGTCCTTTATTTTGCGATATGCAGCATCGAGATCTGCGTTCCGATCTGTTGGAACACCGACACGATCTCGCTCGCCGTGGTCAGCAGGAAAAACTTGCTGGGGTCGCTGGCGCAGTTTTGCAACAGCGTTGACGTCGGATCGCCGCCGGTGTCAACCTGGATCGTGTAAACCGTGATACCGGCCGCCTTGACATTGTCGCATGTCATCTGCTGCCGGGCGTCGATCGACGTCTGGGCCGTGTACCAGCGGTCTTGCGTGTTCAAGCCGTCGGTCAACAGAATGATGTATTGCTGATACGTGTAGCCGGGAGTCTTGGGAGGCACGGTGAACGGGCCGCCCCCCGCTAGCGACATCCAGCCCATCTGCAATCCAAGGGCCTGGTTGGTATTACCATTCGCGACCATGTTGCTGACGAGAGTGTTCATCGTCGTCCAGTCATAGCTCAATCCCATGACGGCCAGGGGGCACGCCGAATATTGCTCGGCGGAATATTGCGTTGCCGTGTCGGCGGTAGGTGCGACGACGTTGGTGTCGTAGTTTCCGGGATTTGGACCAGCCGCGTCGCCGCGGTCGACGACGCAACCGGTCCAGGTGTTGTGGTTGGCTGGCGTCCAGGTGGCGCCTTTTGCCAAGCAATTGGCCTGAGTTTTTTGTTTTGTGGCACTGCAAGTGCCATTGGCCGCATCCCAGGCAGTAAAGTCGACCCAGTTTGCAGTGTAGTTGGCCGGACCGACATTGACGTCCTTCACGAAGGGAACGATCGAGACGTAGACGTCGCCATTGCTGGTCGCCGCGCTCTTGAGCTGACCCAGAAGATTTGTGGTAGCGGTCTGCAGTGCGCCAAGTTTGCCGGCCTGGGCCATTGATCCCGTATTATCCAAAACAAGCGCGACACGCAGTCTGGATTGGCCCCAGGAGATCGTCGAACTCACATTGAAGCTCATCACATGAGTTCCGACCATCTTCATGAAAGTGGTTACCATCGACCCGGAGCCGGTGAGAACCACGCTCGGGGTGCCATTTCCGGTAATGTAGTCGGCCGAGACAGAAACGTTGGTGATTTCCGGATGGTTGAACATCGCGTTGAAATAATTTTGCGCGGCCGTAGTGACCTGGGCGGCTGTCCAGTTATTGGAAATGGCATCCCTGGAGACCATCAGCGCGGCGGTGTCGAGCGCGTTCTGCATGGCGGTGCGGCCACGGGTTACCATCGAATAGTCGACCGCAGCTCCAATGAAGCCAAGGAGTGGTATCAGCGCGATTACAAAGATCACCGCGATATTGCCGCGTCGATCCCTGCGGAAACGGTCAATCAAGCTAATGAGGTTGCGCATGGGAATGCCTGTACCCGGTTTGAATCCCGGAAACCTAGGCGCGGCGAATTAAATATGGCTTATGCCGATTGTAGAATTACGGGTGGATTACAGTTAATGAAACACTTCTGAATAGGGCCTGGTCTCGGCCGCTCCCCCAAAGCATCTGGCGCATGGCTCATATCAATGTCACCCTCGTCGTCGCCTGCGCGCTGGTCGACGCCGACAAGCGCGTGCTGATCGCGCAACGGCCGGCGGGCAAGACGCTCGCGGGGCTGTGGGAATTTCCGGGCGGCAAAATCGAGACGGGCGAGCGGCCGGAAGCGACGCTGATCCGCGAACTGCACGAGGAAATCGGCATCCGCGTGCAGGAAGCCTGCCTCGCGCCGCTCAGCTTTGCCAGCCACGCCTACGATGATTTCCATCTGTTGATGCCGCTCTATATCTGCCGGCGCTGGCAGGGCGAGGCGGTCGCGCGCGAGGGCCAGACACTGGCCTGGGTCCGCGCCAACAAACTGCGCGACTACCCGATGCCGCCCGCCGACATTCCGTTGATCGCGCATCTGATCGATTTGTTGATGTGAGCTGTCCTCGCAACCCCACCGCTGTCATGCGCGGGCTTCCGCCTTCGCTACGGCTTCGGCGGACTAATACCGGAGACCCGGCGAAGCCTTGGCGTAGACGGGTGACCCGCGCATCGATCTTCAAAAACATTCATGCGAAGGAAATGGACTGCCGGGTCAAGCCCGGCGATGACGTGCGAACACCGCTATTCGCGCTTTGCCCCCTTCACCGCCGCTTCCAGGCTCGCCTTCGCCGAGCCCGGCTGCAGCGGCTTCTGCTGGCTCTCATGCGGCGCCCAGCCCGAAAGCCAGATCACGTCAAAGGTGGCGCGGATGCGGCCGTCCGCGTCGGCAAAGCGTTCGCGGTAGATCTGCGCCATCCGCAGCATGGTGGCGCGGCGGGTCGGCGCCCGCCGCCGCTCGACCAGAATATTGGTGGCACCCATGCGCCTGAGATCGGTCATCAGCGCAAACGCGCTGTCATAGCGCACCACGATGCGGTCGACGTCGGTGACCGGCAAGGCAAATCCCGCGCGCTGCAACAGGGTCCCGACATCGCGCAGATCGGCCGATGGCGCGACGCGCGGCGAGACGCCGCCCTCGAGCTCGGCTTCGGCCGCCGCGAAGGATTGCCTGAGCTCTGTCAGCGTATCGCCGCCCATCATCGCCGCCAGCAGCAGCCCGTCAGGCCTCAGCGCGCGGCGGATCTGCGCCAGCACGCCGGGCAGATCGTTGACGAATTGAAATGCGAGACCGGAAATCGCGAGATCGAACTGTTCCGGCAGTAACGGCAGCGGCTCGGATTCGGTCTGCGGCAGATCGATCCACGCCAATTGACCGAGGCGGCCGGCCAGCGCGCTGCGGACCTGATCGCCCGCGGTGCCGATATCGGCCGCGCTCTTGAATTCGCGCAGCACCGCATGCAACCGCTCTTGCATATCCTCGGCGACGCGGTCGAGCAGGAATGTGGCGGGGCCGGCCCGCAGCGCGCGGTCCTGCCGCGTCCGCAGCAGGGCGCGGTCGAACAGATTTGGCACGGTGTTCGGGCTCGGGGCCATGCCGGTTGGTACGCCGATCCCCCGAGGACTGGCAATCCGGCGCTCTCGGGCGCTGTCGTGGGAACCGCGCCGGAAATCCGAAGTCGGCCTTAATTCTTAACGTATCCAAATAAGACTCTAAAAAGATACTTTTCAGTACACGCGTTAAAGGCTAGCTTTTTGGCATGGCCACAGAAAAAGCCGAAACCGACCGTGTTCCGATTACGTTGGCGCTCTCCACCATCACCTATCTCGAAAAGCTGGTGAGACAGGGCACCCACGGCACCAGCGTTCCCGGCGTCGCAAGAACCCTGATCGAGGAAGGCATTCGGCTGGCCATCAAGGACGGCCTGCTTGCGATCCGCGACAATGGCAAGACGCTATAAAGGGAACTCGGCGCGCGGCGGTTCGCCGCGAAAGTAGCTGCGTATCCGATGGCCATATGGTTCGAGACGCGCCTTCGGTGCTTCTCACCATGAGGGGTTGAAGACCTCGTCCTGAGGCGCGAAGCGCCGTCTCGGAGGACGAGACCAGTGAACTTTAGAATGTTCTGGGGGACCATCAACATGCCCGCCAACCAGCCCACCTGGACCGAAGAACGCGTCGAACTCCTGAAAAGCCGCTTTGCAGCCGGCCTGACCTGCCGCGAAATCGCCGGCGATATCGGGGTCAGCCGCAACGCCGTCATCGGCAAGCTCTCCCGCCTCAATCTGACCCGCGAAAATGACGGCGATGCGCCGCGGCCTGCGCGAAAGCAGGCCGCGAAGCGACGCCGCCGGGGATCGGTGCCTAGGCTCCAGTATCAAATGCTCCAGGCGTTATACGCCGAGCCTGCGGCCGACGACGCGCCGATCCACAATGGGCATTGCTGCTCGCTGCTGGAGCTGAGCGAGCAAAGCTGCCGCTGGCCGATCAGTACTCCGGGCGCCGCGGATTTCTGTTTCTGCGGCAACACGCCGGTCGAGGGCCTGCCCTACTGCCCCGGCCACGCCCGGCTTGCCTACCGGCCCGGCTCGCGCCAGCGCGTGGCGCGGCGTGAGATTCCGTGAGCTAGCGCTTTGATTCGCGCGAACTGGCAATCCGGCACCCTTGAGCACGGCGCAGCCCGGCGCTAGCCTTTCGCGCATGGACGCCGAGGCATCACCGTCCCGTTTCATCTCCGGCCATCTGCGCGGCGCGCTGAACAGCTGTCGCGGCGCGTGGCGCCATGCCGCGCGACTCATGCTCGACATCGCGCTGCCAACGCTGTGCGTCGCCTGCCGCGAACCGGTCGACGGCGAAGGCGTCTGCGCCGGATGCTGGGCGAAACTGTCGTTCATCGCACCGCCGTTTTGTCCGAGGCTCGGCATTCCCTTCATCTACGATCCCGGTCCCGGGCTGCTGTCGATGGAAGCGATTGCCGATCCGCCGGCCTATCAACGCGCCCGCGCCGCGGTGCGCTACGACGACGTCGCGCGGACATTGGTGCATGCGCTGAAATACCAGGACCGCACCGACCTCGCCCCCGCCATGGGCCGCTGGATGGCGCGGGCCGGGCGCGAGCTGCTGGAGGAGGCCGATGCGCTGGTTCCGGTGCCGCTGCATTGGCGGCGGGCGTGGAGCCGCCGTTACAACCAGTCCGGCGCGCTGGCGCGAGTCATCGAGCGGCAGACCGGCGTGAAAGTGGTATCGGAAGCGCTGCGCCGCGTGCGTCCGACCCAGCAGCAGATCGGCCTGTCCCGGTCGCAGCGGGCGACCAACGTGCAGGGGGCGTTCAAGGTCGCGGCCCAAAGGCAGTTCGAGATTCAGGGCCGCCGCGTGGTCCTGGTCGACGACGTCCTGACCTCCGGCGCCACCGTCGACGCCTGCGCGCGAGCGCTGCTGCGCGCCAAAGCGGCGCAAGTCGACGTGCTGGTGTTCGCGCGGGTTGTGGACACCCATAAAGCTCCCATATAATTGGGAATTCTTTGCTGGATCATGATCCGATTGGATCGAATCGGATCATGATCCCATCTCTTTGTTTGAGCATGATCTTTTCGGAAAACCGGTTCCCACTGTTCCGGATCATGCTCTAAGACCGGGCGCGTCATGACTGCTGCCATCGAAATCTACACCCGCCCCGGCTGCGGCTATTGCAGCGCCGCCAAATCGCTGCTGACGCGCAAAAAGGCCGCGTTCACCGAACACGATGTCGCCGTCGACCCGACGCTTCGCGAGCAAATGTCGGTCCGCGCGGGCGCGGGCGCGACCTTTCCGCAGATTTTCATCGACCAGGTCCATGTCGGCGGATGCGAGGAGCTTTACGCACTGGACCGGGCGGGCAAGCTCGATTCCCTGCTGGCGGGCGAAAAGGCCAATTCATGAGCGCTGACCCTACCTTCACGGCCGCGATGGTGCAGATGCGCACCGGGCTGTTGCCCGGACCAAGCCTGGAACAGGGAACGAAACTGATCCGGCAGGCCGCGGCAGAGGGCGCCGACTATGTGCAGACCCCCGAGGTCAGCAACATGATGCAGCTTAACCGCAAGGCGCTGTTCGAGCATCTCGCCGCGGAGGCGGACGATGTTTCGCTGAAGGCGTATCGCGCGCTCGCGGCGGAACTGAAGATCCATCTCCATATCGGCTCGCTGGCGCTGCGCGCCACGCCTGAGCGGGCCGTCAACCGCGGCTTCCTGATCGGGCCGGATGGCGTCGTGATCGCTAGCTACGACAAGATCCACATGTTCGACATCGATCTGCCCGGCGGCGAGAGCTATCGCGAATCCGCCAACTATCAGCCGGGCGAAACCGCCGTGCTCGCCGACCTGCCCTGGGGCCGTATCGGCCTGACGATCTGCTACGATTTGCGCTTCCCGGCGTTGTACCGTGCGCTCGCCGAAGGCGGCGCATCGTTCCTGACCGTGCCCTCCGCCTTCACCCGAAAGACCGGGGAGGCGCATTGGCACACGTTGCTGCGCGCCCGCGCCATCGAGAATGGCTGCTTCGTGTTCGCCGCCGCGCAAGCCGGCATGCATGAGAACAAACGCGAGACCTATGGACACTCGCTGATCATCGCGCCCTGGGGCGAGGTGCTGGCCGAGGGCGGCGTCGAGCCCGGCGTCTTCATGGCGAAGATCGATCCCGCCAGGGTCGAGACCGCGCGCAAGGCCGTGCCGTCGCTGCAGCACGGCCGCCGCTTCAGCGTCGTCGATCCCAAGGCCGGCCCCGAACATCTGCACCTGGTGCGGGGATCGGCATGATCCGATACACGCTCAACTGCGACCACGGCCACGCGTTCGAAAGCTGGTTTCAAGACTCAACGGCCTACGAAGCCCAGGAAAAGCGCAAGCTGGTAAGCTGTCCGGTTTGCGGTTCGGCCAAGGTCGAGCGCGCCATCATGGCCCCGCAAATCGTGAGCAAGAAGGCGCGCGACAGCGCCGCATCGGCTCCCGCCGCGGCGACCGAGGTGGCCGCGGCAGCGCCTGCGTCGACGCCGCTCCTGATGGCGCAGGAGCGCGAGCTGCGCGCCAAGCTCAAGGAGTTGCGCGATCATATCGTGAAGACCGCCGACAATGTCGGCGAACGCTTTCCCAACGAAGCCCGTAAAATGCACTACGGCGATATCGAGCATCGCCCGATCTACGGCGAGGCTTCACCGGATGAAGCGCGCTCCCTGATCGAGGAAGGCGTCGAGGTGACGCCGCTGCCGGTGCTGCCGGACGACCGCAACTGACGCGCGACGGTCATTCTCCCATCTGAGGAGTCTGCATGAACCCGGAAACCCTGTCGTCCTGGCAAGCCTGGGCGGTGCTGTCGGCGGTATTCGCCGCGCTGACCGCGATATTCGCCAAAGTCGGCGTCGAGGATATCAATCCCGACCTCGCCACTTTCATCCGCACCGTCATCGTGCTGATCAGCTTTGCGCTGATCCTGTTCGCGACTGGCCAGTTGCGCAATCCCGGGCCGATCTCGCCAAAGAGCTGGATCTTCCTGGTGCTGTCCGGGCTCGGCACTGGCGCCTCATGGCTGTGCTATTTTCGGGCGCTCAAGCTCGGGCCGGCGACGCTGGTGGCGCCGATCGACAAATTGAGCGTGGTGCTGGTGGCGCTGTTCGGCGTGGTCTTCCTCGGCGAGCGGCCCTCGCTCAACGGCTGGCTCGGCATCGCGCTGATCACCGCGGGCGCGGTATTGATCGCGTTCAAGCGCTGACTAAACCGAAACCAATAGCGCCACGCCGATCACGATCAGCACGATGCCGGAAAGCTCGCGGCCCGACAGCGGCTGCTTGAACGAGTAATACGCCACGGCTTGCGCGAACAGCACCTCGACCAGCGCCAGCGTGCGCACATTGGCGGCAGCCGTCAGCGCGAACGCCAGGAACCAGAACTGCGAGGCGAACGCGCCCATGAAGCCCGCAAGCATAGACGGCTTCCACAGCCAGAGGATTTTTCTGAGCACGTCGGGCGCGCGCAGCAAAAGATAGATCGTCAGCACGAGCGTCTGTACGAACAGCCCGAGTACCAGCGTGTAGGACGCCGCTGTCACGAACGACACGCCCGAGACCGTAATTATCGCGCCGCGGAAACCGATCGCCGACAGCGCGAACGCCGCTGCCGCAACAAGACCAATGATCGTCGGCTTCAGCTCGGCGAAATTCTTTTCGCCGCCCGGCCGCAGCGCCGTGATGATCACGCCGATGGTGGCGATCATAATCGCGATCACCTTCAGCAAGGTCAGGTGGTCGCCGAGAAACACAAAACCGAAGATCGCGGTCTGGATCGCCTCGGTCTTCAGATAGGCGGTCGTCACCACGAAGGAGCGATCGTTCATGGCAAGCAGCATCAGCCCGGTGGCGACGATCTGGCTGAGCGCGCCGAGCATCAGCCACGGCCAGAACGCGGCGGTGGGCCACGGCACACGGTCTCCGGTCGCAGCGATAACGACGGCGAAGAAAACCAGCGAGAACGGAAAACCGAACAGGAAACGGATATTGGTCGCGCCCCAGGTGCCGAGCGGTCCGGTCAGCTGCCGCTGCATCGCATTGCGCGCGACCTGCCCCAGCGCAGCCGTAATGGTGAAGGGGATCCAGAGCGTGGCGATGGAAAACATGGGCAGAAGATCTGGCTAGCGGGCGGGAATCGCAGTCACCGTGCGGGTGCGGAAGGGCAAGGTCAACCGGAGCGACGTCATGACAGGATTGCGCCGGACAAAAAATCGATGTCGTCCCTGCGAAAGCAGGGACCCATAACCACAGGGCTTAGTTTAAGGCAACGGCGTCAGACCAGCAAATCGCTGAGGTCCCGCCATTCAAGGTTCTCCCGCTCGATCAGGTCGATTTTCCAATCACGCTTCCAGCGCTTCAGCTGCTTTTCGCGAGCAATCGCTTCGTCTGCGCGCTCAAAGACCTCGACATAAACAAGCCGGTAAACACCATAGGTTTTGACAAACGAGGAGCCCGTGCCGCGCCGATGTTCCTCCAAACGCTTCTGCAGGGAGTTGGTCACCCCGATGTACAGAGTACCGTTGCGACGGCTCGCGAGGATGTAGACGTAATACATGATCGGAACGCGGATCGTGGCTACTTACGTGGACCGGTGGTTATGGGCCCCTGCTTTCGCAGGGACGACAAAAAATTCCTGCTACGCCCCTTCCGCCACCACCATGTAGTTCACGTCCATGTCGGAGGAGAGGCTCCAGCGGTCGGCCAGCGGTGAGTAGACCACGCCGGTCTGTTCGGTGATGGCGAGCTTGTTGTTGTGGAGATGACGCGCAAGCTCGTCCGGGGTGACGAACTTGTCCCATTGATGGGTGCCGCGCGGCAGCCAGCGCAGGATATATTCGGCGCCGACGATGGCGAGCGCAAAGCTCTTCCAGTTGCGGTTCAGGGTCGAGATCAGCATCAGCCCGCCGGGCTTCAGCATCGCGGCGCAGCGATTGAGGAACATGCCGATATCGCTGACATGTTCGACCACCTCCATCGCCAGCACGATGTCGAAGCGTTCGCGGACGTCCATTTGCTCGACGGTGGTGCAGCGATAGTCGATCGACAGGTGCCCCTTTTCAGCATGCAGGCGGGCGGCGGCGATGTTGGTGGCGGACGGATCGACGCCGATCACCTGGGCGCCGAGCCGGGTGAACGGTTCGCACAACAGCCCGGCGCCGCAGCCGATATCGAGGATGCGCAGGCCGGACAGGCAATTCAGGCTTTTGACGTTGCGCTCGAACTTGCGGCAGGCGGCGTCGCGGATATAGGTCAGGCGCAGCGGGTTGATCTTGTGCAGCGGCGCCATCTTGCCGTTGGGATCCCACCATTCGTCGGACAGTTTTGAAAATTTCGCGATCTCGGCCGGATCGACCGTGCTCGCGGTGCTGCCGGAAGGATTTGCAGGAGAATTTTGCTGCATGGACATGGATTGCGCGCCGCCCCCTATCGCGCGGTGATGTTATTACGGAATTCGAGGGGAGAGGCGATCATGTCGATCGTCTCGGCGCCCTCGCCGACGCCCCGCACCGTCACGCTGCCGTAGTTCAGGATGCGACCGAGAATGCTCTGATTGACGTCGACGCTCTCGACCTTGTCGAGGCTTATCTCGAAGGTACGGCGCTTGATGAATCCGGTCTTGTGGACGACGCGCATGTTGGTCACGTCGGTCTCGGTGGTCCAGCGATGGAACCAGGCCTTCGCGGTCAAGTACAGCGCGCCGATCGCCACCACCGCCGAAGCCGCCAGGCAGAGCAGGATGATGGCTTCGGTGACGGTTGCCCGCGACAGCACGAGGAGGACCACAGCCAGCATCCAGGCCGCGATCGCGGGCAGATAGAATATCCAGTGCGCGTTGGTCGAATACAGCACCTTCTCGCCGGGCTGCAGAATATCGTCGATATAACGCCCCATACGCTGGCCTCAATTACCCGATTGCCATTGTGTCCCGCGGCTGTTTCCGGCAATCGCCGGAACCCGGTTGCTTGCCCCGAACCGCGCCGCTATGTATACGCGCCTTTTGGCCCGGGCGCCCCTGTTTCCGCGCGGGTCACATTACTTAACCGTTCAGGGAATGCACCAGTCGTCATGGGCCGCCTCGTGATGAAATTCGGCGGCACATCCGTCGCCAATATCGACCGTATCCGCAATGTCGCGCGGCATGTGAAACGCGAGGTCGATGGCGGCCACGACGTCGCCGTGGTGGTTTCCGCAATGGCCGGTCGGACCAACGAGCTCATCGAATGGTGCCGCGAGGCATCCGCGATGCATGATGCGCGCGAATATGACGCCGTGGTAGCCTCAGGCGAACAGGTCACGGCCGGGCTGTTGGCGATCGTGCTGCAGTCGCTCGGCATTCAGGCGCGCTCCTGGCAGGGCTGGCAGATACCGATTCGGACCAGCGACGCCCATGCTTCCGCGCGAATTCTGGGGATCGATGGCTCCGAGCTGATCACCCGCTTCATGGAGCGCAAGGAGGTCGCGGTGGTCACCGGGTTCCAGGGCATCAACCCGCAAACCGGCCGAATCACCACGCTCGGGCGCGGCGGTTCGGATACCTCGGCGGTGGCGATCGCGGCGGCCATTCACGCCGACCGCTGCGACATCTATACCGACGTCGACGGCGTCTACACCACCGACCCACGCGTGGTGCCGAAGGCGCGAAGGCTCGACAAGATTGCGTTCGAGGACATGCTGGAACTGGCCTCCCAGGGCGCCAAGGTGCTCCAGGTCCGCTCAGTGGAACTCGGCATGATCCACAACATGCCGGTATTCGTCCGTTCCAGTTTCGACAAGCCGGAGGATATCGACCCGCACGGCACGCCGCCGGGCACGCTGATCTGCAGCGAGGAGGAAATCATGGAAAGCCACGTCGTCACCGGCATCGCCTTTTCCAAGGACGAGGCCCAGATTTCGGTCCGCCAGATCCAGGACAAGCCGGGGGTGGCCGCCGCGATCTTCGGGCCGCTGGCGGAAGCCAACATCAACGTCGACATGATCGTGCAGAATGTCTCGGAGGACGGCGCCACCACCGACCTCACCTTCACCGTGCCGGCCTCGGACTATGCCCGCGCCCGCGAGACCATCACCTCGGCCAAAGGCAAGATCGGTTACGCACGGCTCGACAGCGCCACCGATGTCGCGAAGGTCTCGGTCATCGGCAGCGGCATGCGCAGCCATGCCGGCGTGGCCGCCAAGGCGTTTGCGGCGCTTGCCGCACGCAATATCAACATCCGCGCCATCACCACCTCCGAGATCAAATTTTCGGTGCTGATCGACGCTGCCTATACGGAACTTGCGGTGCGC
Source organism: Bradyrhizobium sp. (assembly GCA_036266415.1). GTDB lineage: Bacteria > Pseudomonadota > Alphaproteobacteria > Rhizobiales > Xanthobacteraceae > Bradyrhizobium. Next base: position 29,851 of record DATANB010000063.1, read on the forward strand.
ACGCTGCACACGCTCTATGGGCTGGACCAGGTTTAGAAGAATTTTCCGGCAGGGCACGATTGCGCTGCAGCGGATCATGTTTTGCACAGGATCTCGCCGCCAAACCGCTCACACCTTGGCCAACCCTGCGCTTAGCACCCGCAGCATCGGGCCGGCGCAGCCGTTATGCCCGCTGGCAGGCGTTTTGCTTGGCAAAACAAGCCTCAATTCGCTATACGGCCTGATGGGTTGGCTGCCGCAAACCGTCTCACAGTTTTGGCGATCCTGATTCGGCCGGTGTTGAAGGGCTCGCGGCGGCGTCGAATGAATAAAACTGTTGTTTTTCTGGGGTTTAATGCCAGCTACCAGCCACCCGGCGGGCTGGCTTTGCGGAGGAGGATTTTGGTTCATGCGGAGCGCGTCGGGAGGCCCCCGCGTCTTGCTGAGACGGCTCCGCGAAACCATGGCGGAGCAGGTCTCGGCCCAGGAACGGCTGGACAAGATCGTGGTGCTGATCGCGGCCAATATGGTGGCCGAGGTCTGCTCGACCTATGTGCTGCGCGTCGACAACACGCTTGAACTCTACGCCACCGAAGGCCTCAACCGCGACGCGGTTCACAGAACCGTCCTGAGCGCGCATGAGGGCCTGGTCGGCCTGGTCTCCAGCGAGGCGACGCCGCTCAACCTGAGCGACGCGCAGAACCATCCGGCGTTTTCGTTCCGCCCGGAAACCGGCGAGGAAATCTACCACTCGTTCCTCGGCGTTCCGATTCTGCGCGCCGGCAATACGCTCGGCGTGCTGGTGGTGCAGAACCGCGCCAAGCGCACCTATGTCGAGGAAGAGGTCGAGGCGCTGCAGACCACCGCGATGGTGCTGGCGGAGATGATCGCCTCGGGCGAATTGTCG
>DATANB010000064.1:0-30529 GCA_036266415.1 Bradyrhizobium sp.
TCGCGGCGACGCGGGTGATGCGGCGGCTGCCCTTCGGCATCGTGATCGGACTTGGACCGGTGACCGGTTTCGTCGCCGCCGGCGTGATGGCGCTGACGACGTTCGTTGCCGCCGCTCCGATGGCGGGCCTGAGCTTCTTCCTGCTCGGCGCGGGTCCGATCCTGTGGGTGATCTCGACCACCACCTTGCGGCAATCGGTGACGCCGCCGCGGCTGCTCGGGCGGGTCTCCGCCATCAACATCATGAGCTATGGCGCCCGCCCGCTCGGCTCCGCGCTCGGCGCCCTCGTGGGCGGGATTTTTGGCGCCGAGGTCTGCCTTTATCTCGCGCTCGCGATCTTCGGCGCGCAGGCGCTGGTGATCCTGATGTCGCCGGCGGTCTCGCTGGCGCGGCAGCCGGAGATGGTGGGCGAGCCGGCAGCGGTGTTGCGAGCTTGTTGAGGTGTAATTCCCTCGTCATTGCCGGCAGCAAAGTAACCCCCAAAATTTGATCGCTTCGTGCGGGGCCCGTCATCGGGCGCGCGTCGCGCGACCCGTTGGCTCCCCGCAAATGACGCTCACGCCTTTTTGCAACCCTGCCCGGCATATTCCGCCGCCCTGCCATTGAATATTTCTTCTTCCGTTTATATGATATACATCATGTCATCTTGACCGGGAGCTGCCATGGCCGACCAGACCGTTTTCACGATCGACGCCGCGCCGCCGCGCCCCGAGGTCTCCTCCACCTTCCTGCAGATCGCGGTGCTTGCCGCACTGGCGGCGACGGGAACGCTGGCCACCAATATCCTGTTACCCTCGCTGCCGCAGATGGCCGCCTCGCTGAAAGTGTCGAGCGCGGCCGTCACCTCAGCCATCACGGTTTTCCTTGCCGTGTTCGCCATTGGACAACTCGCGGTCGGGCCGATCTCGGACCGCTACGGCCGGCGCTGGCCGGTGTTGACAGGGTTTGCCGTGTTCCTGGTCGGCAGCATCTGGTGTGGCGTTGCCACCGATCTGCCGAGCCTTCTGTCCGGCCGCGTCATCCAGGCGGCAGGCGCCTGTGCGACCTCTGTGCTGTCGCGCGCCATCGCTCGCGACCTGTTCTCGGGCGCGGCATTGGGCCGCGCGATGGCGCTGATCATGATTGCGATGGCGGCCGCGCCGGGTTTCTCGCCGCTGCTTGGCGGCGCGCTCGACCATTATTTCGGCTGGCGCTCGGAATTCGCCTTTATCGGCATCTTCGCGGCGGTCGGAGCCATCGCCTATGGCGCGGTGCTCGGCGAAACCCATCGTTCGACGCGGATCCCGCTCGATCCCCTGGCGATTGCCAGAAGCTATCTTGGGTTGTCGACAGATCGCCGTTTCCTGGTGCCGGCCGCGACCGTCAGCCTGATCATGGGCGGACTATTTGCGATGTTTTCGGCGGCACCGCGCGTATTGATCGAGGGGCTGGGCTTCACGCCGATCCAGCTTGGCCTGTTCTTCGCCGGCACGGTCATGATCGTGTTCGCGGCCGGCATGTTGGCGACCCGGCTGGCGCCGCGCTTCGGGCTCGACCGTTCGATCCGGGGTGGTCTTGTGGCCGCCGCCGCCGGCAGCATCGCCATCCTCGCGGTATCGATCTTCAGCGCCACCTTCCTGCCGTTCCTCGCGGCGATGTGCGTCTTCCTGCTTGGCATGGGCATCGTCAATCCGCTCGGCACGGCGCAAGCACTTTCCCCGTTCGGCGAGAAGGCCGGTGCTGCCTCGGCGCTGCTCGGCTTCTGGCAGATGATGGGCGCGGCGATCGGAGTCTGGCTCGCGGCAACGGTGTCGCACCAGGCGATGTTCGCGCTCGGCATCGTGCTGACGGCGGCTTCGCTGGCGGCGGCCGGCCTCTACGCATTGCGGGCCAAAAGCAATTAGCGCCCCGGGGTCAGCGATAGACCAGGATCGGGACAGAGGTATGGGTCAACGGAGCCTGGCTCTGGTCGGGCGGAAGGGCCTTGCGACAAATCGTCCCTGCATTTTTCAGAGCTTCTGACGCGGCGCTTACGGTCTTTCGCGCGGGACGACCTCGCCGTCTTCCTTCACGAAGCAGGCGACGGGATGGTCGAGCAGATCGAGCACGGCCTCCGACGGCCGGCACAACTTCACGCCCTTCGGCGTCACCACGATCGGCCGATTGATCAGGATCGGATGATCAAGCATGAAATCGAGCAATTGGTCGTCGCTCCATTTGGGATCGGCGAGCCCCAGTTCCGCATAGGGCGTGCCCTTTTCGCGCAGCAGCCCGCGAACCGGAATTCCCATCGCCCGGCTCAGTTCAACCAGCCGCGCGCGGCTGGGCGGATTCTTCAGATATTCGATGATGACAGGCTCCTCGCCGCTCTGCCGGATCATGGCCAGCGTGTTGCGCGAGGTGCCGCAAGCCGGATTATGATAGATCGTCACGCTCACAGTTGAGCCTCCTTCGCCATTGCAACGCCCTCGCCTCCGGCACGCAGCAGCCAGTTCATCAGCAGCAGCGCTGCGGCCGCGCCGCAGAGTTCGGCGGCGATGAAGCCGGGGAGGTCGATGGGGCGAATTCCCGAGAAAGTATTGGTCAGCGATCGCGCAATAGCAACGGCGGGGTTCGCAAACGAGGTCGACGATGTGAACCAATAGGCCGCGGTGATGTAGAGGCCGACCAGCCACGGCACGGCAGCGCGCTCGAAGCGGATGCCGGCGAGAATGGTGACAACCAGGCCGAAGGCGGCAACGCCCTCGGCCAGCCATTGCGCGCCGCCGGTTCGCATTTTCAGCGAGGCATCGAGCAGCGGCAGCGCGAACATCGCATGCGCCGTCACAGTTCCGGCAATGCCTCCGGCCACCTGCGCCGCGATGTACAACAACGCCTCGCGTGGCGGCAACTCGCGCTTGAGCGCAAAGACCAGGGTCACCGCGGGATTGAAATGCGCCCCCGAAATGGGTCCGAGAATGGTGATGAGAACCACCAGAATCGCGCCGGTGGGAAGCGTATTGCCGAGCAGCGCGAGCGCTACGTCCCCGGTGAGGCGTTCCGCCATGATGCCGGAGCCGACCACGGTCGCAACCAATAGCGCGGTTCCCAGCGCCTCCGCCACGAGCCGGCGCGGCAAGTCAAAATTTTGCATGAGCGCGTTTCTTCCGGGTGGGCTGACAACACGGCGTGAGGTCTTCGATCAGCGGCGCGCAGATTTCGGGCCGCCCGTCGCAGCAATCCCTGAGCACGAACAGCACGACGGCCTGAAGGTTTGCCAGATCGGCGCGATAGACGATCGAGCGGCCGAAGCGCTCCGCCGAAACCAGCCCCGCGCGCGACAGGATCGAAAGATGCGAGGACATGGTGTTTTGCGGAACCGCGAGCGCCCTGGCGATGTCGCCGGCGGCCAACCCCTCCGGCTCCTGCTTCACCAGCAATCTGAACACATCGAGCCGGGTCGATTGCGCCAGCGCCGCGAGCGCGAGAATGGCGTTTTCTGATTCCATATATCCAGAGTTATGGATATTTTACACCATGTCAACTCAACGGGATACGCGATCCCGGTATTCAGCCCACATCGCCGCGATGCGATCGTCACGAACGCGGTCGGGCTAACAACATCGCTTTTCGTCCTGGATCGGAGGACAGGGAACGGAACCATAGGAGCAGAACACACAGCAATCGCCGGCGAGAGGCTTCAGCCTCTCGCCGCAGCCCTTGCAGTCATAGAAGAACTGGCAGGCGTCGGTCGGCATCGTCTCGACCGATTGATGACCGCATTTCGGGCAGGTAAGCGTTGATTCCAACTGCATCAGCGGCGTGCTCTGCACCAACTCGCGATTTTGAACCCTGCCAGATCATAGCTGGCCGCTTCATCACAAGCTAATCACTTGATTGCAGGCGTCGCGAGCGGGAAATCACGGCTGGGCAATCACCGGAAAGAGCCTGCCCCTGTGGAAGGAACCGCCTCCGGCCGAATACTGGCACGGCCGCGCCTGCTGCGAATAATTGCTGCGATGGACCGGCATAATCGGGTGTTGACGCCTGTTGTGTGGCAGATGCAAATGCCAGACAACAGAGCAGGACCAGGTGCGGACACGCGTCCTGGGCGTTTCTGATCCAATCTGAACCGAACGCGAGGGGTGGGCGGCATTTCACTGGAAGGTCGATCTGTCATCGTCGCGATGTGCGTGGGGCAGCTTGGCAGCCTGCTTCCGCACGTCGTCGTACCGTCTATTCTTGCCGCCTTCCTTATTCCGGAATGGCATTTGAGTGGCGCGCAGGCCGGCCTTCTCGCCGGATCCGGCGCGGCCGGTTACATGTGCGCGGTGCCGGTACTGGCAACGCTGACCGACCGCATTGACGCGCGCAAGATCCTGATCGCAGGCTCCGCCTTGAGTGCGCTCGGCACGGCGCTGTTCGGCCTGTTCGCCGAAGACCTCTGGTCGGGCGCGTTCTTCAACGCGGTTGCGGGCGTCGGTTTTGCCGGCGCCTACATGCCCGGGCTCAAGGCGCTGACCGATCGCCTCGCCCCGGGCGATTCGTCCCGCGCGGTCACGCTGTATACCTCGAGCTTCTCGTTCGGCGTCGGCCTGTCCTTCCTGATTTCGCAACTGGTTGCGGAAGACTGGGGCTGGCGGACCGCGTTCATGGTGACGGCCTTTGGTCCGATGGTGATGCTGGCGACCTGCTTTCTGTTGCGGCCGGTTCTGCCGAAGCCCGCGCAGGGCCGCCTGCTGGATTTCGTGCCGGTGTTCCGAAACACCAGGGCGATGGGTTTTGTGCTCGGTTATGGCGCGCATTGTTTCGAGCTCTACGGCATCAGAACCTGGCTGGTCGCGTTCTGGACCTTCGTCGCGATGAAGAATTCGGAAGGCGCGATCTTGACACCCGTCGTCGTCAGCGTGGTGTTCTCACTGCTCGCCATGCCCGCGAGCATTCTCGGCAACGAATTCGCCCTCAGGATCGGCCGCCATCGCGCCATCAGCGCGGTGATGCTCGCCTCCGCGGCGGTGGCGCTGCTGATCGGAATATCTGCCGATAAATCGCCGTGGTTCCTGCTGCCCTTGATCATGATCTATGCCATCACGGTGCCGGCCGATTCCGGCGCTTTGACATCGGGAATGGCGATGGCCGCTAATCCCGACTATCGCGGAGCAACGATGGCAACGCATTCGACCGTCGGCTTCAGCCTTTCCGCGCTCGGCGCATGGATCGTCGGCGTCGCGCTGGATCTGGCGGGTGGTCCCCTTAACCCCTCCGCCTGGATGGCCGCGTTCACGGTGTTGGCGGCGGGTATCCTGATTGGCCCGGTGGCGCTCTATTGGTCGCGAAAGACGGCGTTGCAGACATGAGCGCGCGACAGCTTCCGATCATCCTGGCGCTCGGCACCACGCAAACCCTGGCATGGGCCTCTAGCTACTACCTGCCGGCGATCCTGGCCGATCCGATCGCGCGCGATCTCGGCGTTTCCCCGAACTGGATTTTTGCCGCCTTCTCGGCTTCGCTGGTGATATCGGCGCTGCTGGGTCCGCGCGTCGGCCGGCAGATCGATCTGGTCGGCGGCAGGTCCGTGTTGTCGGCGTCCAATCTGACGCTGGCCGCCGGACTGGCGCTCCTCGGCGCCACCTATTCGATCCCAATGCTGGTGATCGCCTGGCTGTTGCTCGGCGCCGGCATGGGATTTGGCCTGTATGATGCCGCCTTCGGCGCGTTGGGACGCATCTATGGCGACGCCGCGCGCCGCTCGATCACCGGCATTACGCTGATCGCGGGTTTTGCAAGCACTGTGGGATGGCCGCTGACCGCCTGGGGACTCGAAACCATTGGTTGGCGCAACACCTGTTTCGCCTGGGCGGCTGCCCATATCCTGATCGGCCTTCCCATCAATTTCTTCATGCTGCCCGCGGTGAAGGGTGCCAGAGCGGCGGTCGCGGCATCGATAAAACCTCACATTCCCATTGACCGAACCATGGTGCTACTGGCGTTCGCCTTCGCGGCGGCCTGGAGCGTCACCGGCGCGATGGCGGCGCATCTGCCGCGCATTCTGGAAGCGGCCGGCGCGACCACGCTGCAGGCGGTGACGGCGGGCGCGCTGATCGGCCCGGCACAGGTGGCAGCCCGCATTTTCGAGGCGAGTTTCCTCAGCCGCTATCATCCGCTGCTGTCGACGCGGCTGGCATGTCTGACGCACCCGATCGGCGCCGTCATCGTCGGACTTGTGGGCGGCGGAGCCGCAAGCGCATTCGCGATCTTTCACGGCACCGGCAACGGCATCCTGACCATTGCGCGCGGCACGCTGCCGCTGGCGATCTTCGGCCCGCAAAATTACGGCTATCGGCTTGGCATCATCGGCGCTCCGGCGCGGATGGCACAGGCGGCGGCGCCCCTGGCGTTCGGCCTGCTGATCGACACCATGGGAAGCCGCATCCTGATCGTTTCCTCCGCCCTCAGCCTGTCGGCCCTGCTGGCGCTGTCCTTGCTGCGGAAGCAACCGGCGGCGCCTTGACGTGAACGCGCCCGATATATTTTTCCTTCCAAACCCGCACCATTTCGAGCAAAACCACGGCATGGAACAACCGACCGGACCGGCTGAGGGATTCAGAGGTTTCGTGCGCTGGGCGATGACGCCGCCGCAATCCATTGCGGTCTATCTCGCCTGCCTGTTTTTGGTCGCGGGGTTATCGTTCTATGCCGGGACCCTGAAGCCGAAGAAGACCGCTGGCATGGGTCCTCCGCCCGTTTCCGCCCCCCGCTACTGAAGGGGCAGCGCCGACCAACTCCTCGCTTATGGCCGGTCGATGTCAGCGCCGGTCGCATCATCTTTGTCTCAGGCCAAACCGCGCTTGCCCCTCGGCCATCGGCGGCATAATCTCCGGGCCGGGGACATCGCAGCCTCCCCACGAAATGGAGATCCCATTCAAGCGCTGCTCGCACCCGTCTGGAGCGAGCACATGGATGGATTTCCCTTTGAGCTTCCCGTCTTTCTTGTTGCAACATTCGCCGGCGCGCTTGTCGCCGGCCTGTCCGGCTTTGCGTTCGGCCTGGTGGTTTCCTCGGTCTGGCTCTATATCCTCACGCCGCTGCAGACGGCCACGCTGATCATCGCTTTCGGGCTGATCGTGCAGGGCTATGCCGTCTGGAAACTGCGCGCTGCCCTGGACTGGCAAAAGCTCTGGCCGTTTGTACTCGGTGCGGCGCTCGGCGTTCCCGTCGGCGTCGGCGTGCTGACCTGGGCCAACCCCGCGCATGTGCGCGCGGGAATCGGCGCCTTCCTGGTTCTCTACAGCCTCTATGCGCTGTTGCGCCCGACGCTTGCTCCGGTCAAAGCGGGCGGTGCCGTTGCCGACGTCGGCGCCGGAGTCCTCAATGGCGTGCTCGGCGGCATTACCGGACTGGCCGGAATCTTCGTCACTATCTGGTGTGGCCTGCGCGGCTGGCCCAAGGACGTGCAACGCGCGGTCTTTCAGCCGGTGGCGGTCGCGACCTTTCTGATGAGCGCGCTGTGGATCGGCGCCAGGGGTGCAATCGCAGCCGACACGATCCGGCTGTTCCTGATCGGACTTCCGGCCGTGCTGGCCGGCACCTGGCTCGGCCTGAAGCTGTTCGGCCGTCTGAACGAGGCCGCGTTCCGCAAAGTCGTGCTGGTGCTGCTGCTGGCGTCGGGAGCCGTGCTGATCATCTAGACCGGGGATGACTTTTCCTCAAATCGCCATTCCGCCGCGCGGAACGCCGACCACACTCCGTGCTCATCGCGATTGGAGCCCGCGCGGCTTCGGGCAGAAGTGGCTGTAATCGCTGCTCCATCGCCCGGATGGTCTCGATGCGCCTTTATTTGCTGGATAATTCCCCCCGACCAAAGTCGGGTTCCCGCGGCTGGAACAATTTCTGTACTGCCGCTTAGTCTCTCAAGTGTATTGAACTGGCAAGTGTATTGAGCTGGAGTTTGCGCCATGCCGAACCCTCCCTGGACGGTCCCCTACGGGGCGGATCAAACGCTCTATCTCGTCGTCGATCGCCTGAGCCGGGTGGGCGGGGTCGACCGCGAAACAGAGGTCGAGCGGACAGACCTCGAAAGCATTATCAGCGAGCTTATGTCGGGCCAATTTAACGACCCGGTCCGGGTTGTCGCCTTCAACACTCTTGAACATTGGTCGCAGGACGTCTCAAGAGACGTCGCGGCGGAGATTTTGACCCGCTGCGACATCGAAGGCGTCGCCGTTCCCGAGCATATTCAGGACTTCGTCATCGGCCACACGATACCGGCCCGGGCCTTACATCCGGTCTGATCGACGGTGCCTCGCGCGGTGGCAGATCATCAGCGACCGCTGCCGCATCGCAGCGAGGATCGCGCGTAATAAAAGAATCTCACTCCCGGCAGGTCCGGTATATTGCTCGCCTGAAAAATCTGGATTTAGATTGATGGCGGGGGGTTCGCTTTTGGAGGGACCAGCCGTGAATCCCAAAGGAGCGGTTTTTCAACCCGAGCTGATCGAATTGATGAAGGTGGTCCTTGAGGACGCCACCGCGGCGCTTCCGGAGGCCAAGCGCACATCGGCGATGAAGGCCGAGATCGCTTCGCACATCCTTGCATCTGCCGCTAAAGGCGAACGGGATCCGAGCGCGCTGAAAATGGCCGCGCTTTTGGCGATCGTCGAGAGTTCGCATTATTCTCACGACATATCGCCAGCGCGCCGGGCGGTGTAGCGATCGTAAGGTCGGCGCGTTTCCTCAATCGATCAGCAGCGGCGGAGCTATGGCTTTAAGGTCTCCGTTGTCGCGATCCATATGCCGGCGAACACCGCGACCAGTCCGACCACCAGATTGGGCGTGATCGGTTCGCCGACGAGTTGAGTGGCGAGCAATCCCGCGGCGATCGGATTTACCGTCATGGTGCTGGCCACGCGCGTCGGCGTCGCGCGCTCAAGCGCCATTACCCACAGGATGAAGGCGAGCGCGCCGCCACCGACGCCAAGATAGATGCCGGCGATCCATTGCGGGGCACTGAGGTTGCTCAGTACCGCGATGCTGCCGGTCAGCGATCCCGCCAGGATCAGCGCCGCGGCGCCGGCTCCCATCCCGACGGTCAGAAAACCGAGCGCGCTCGATCGCTGGATGAATGGTCGGGACATCACGTTATAGAAGGCCATGCACATGACCGCGCCGGTCATGATCAACTCGCCCCGCCACGCCGCGGGCGGAGCCGCCGAAAGGCCGGTCGCGAGCGCGGCAACGACGCCGAGCACGGCGACACAGACGCCTGTCGTTTTCCGCATCGTCAGCGGCTCGACACCGAGTAGCGCCCCGACCACCATGGTGTGGAGCGGCAGCGTCGCCAGCGCCAGACTGGCGCGGGCCGCGGTCGTAAAGCCGATCGCAATATTATAGAGAACGAAAAACAGTCCGAAGAAACACAGCCCCAGAAGCGCAGCGGCGGCCCAGTCGCGGCGTGGCGGCCATTTTACCTTTAGCGCAAGCGCGGCCGGCAGCAGGCATGCAAAGCCGATAACCCATCGCAGAATGGCGAGCGTGATCGGGTCGGCATTGCCGACGAGATAGCGGGTAATCGCCGCCGCGCTGCCACCGAGGCAGCTCGAGACCAATGCGATCGATACGCCCACCCATTCGTTCAACCCCGATCTCCTGTGTCTCGCCGCGTCGGCCTATGGCAGGGTTGCCTGATGGCACACCGATTCAACAACGACCTGGCAGGTATCCAGGTCGCGACGGCAAGGCTCTGCATCGACGGCCATCGCGACCTTGGGAACTCCCCGGGGACCTCGCGCTGCAGGAGCTTCGCGTCGAATGTTTCTTTCCCATGGACGCGGAGACCGCCGGCACGCTGCGCGGCTGGCTTGCTCAGTCATAGAACTCGGGAGACATTTTCAGTCGGTCACGCTGTGCCTTGTCATGATTGATCCATAGCTGCGCATTTTCTTTTGTCAGCGTATCCGAGATCTTCTGCATCGAGGCCAGCGTCTGCTCCTTGTTGAAGTTGATGGAAGGAACCCTGCGGTTGACCCAGTTGTCCCTGAAATGGGCAGCGTCGCCGGAAAGAACGATTGCGCCCGTCCTGGGCAACTTCACCAGTAACGACTGATGGCCGGGCGTATGGCCCGGCGTTGAGAAAATCGTCACACTGCCGTCGCCAAACACATCGCGGTCTCCTTCCAGTTTGGTGACCGGGTGCTCCGGCTTGAATCGCGGTGCATTATTGGGGCCAGGCCATTCGTATTCGGCCTTCTGCACATAAAGCATGGTCGCTGGAAACAGCTCGACATTCCCGACATGATCGGGATGGGTATGCGAGACAGCCATCGCCTTGATGTCGGAAGGCTTGATCCCAAGTTGATCAAGCTGGGCCGCCAGGGTCTTGGGGCGGCGCCAGTGGACGGCCTTCGGATCCGCCGGCGCGAGACCGTTCGGCATTGCCGCCACCGCGTCCGCGACGCCGGTATCCCACAGAAACCAGCCTTGCGGGTGCTTGATGAGGTAGCAGGTATCGACGAAGTCCATCGATTTGCCTTCGTTGACACCCGGAGACCAGCGCGAGATATCCGCGGCGACCCCTTCTCCGCAGTTGAGTATGTAAAGTTTTTCGACACCGGCCTTGCCCGATTGGGCCCAGCCGGGCTCGGCTGAAAACGCCATCGAGCAAAGCGCCGCCACGAGGGCAATTGCACGATTCATGATTGCTCCGTTCATGTTATTCTTCCTCCGCCGGCGCACAGCAATCCCAGGCCGATCGACGATACCGGTCGCCGATGCCTATTCGATCACCTCGCTGGCGGCTACCAGCATAGTGTTCGGCACGACGATGCCAAGCGCCCTTGCCGCCTTGAGGTTGATCACAAATTCAAATTTCGTGGGTTGCAGGATGGGCAGGTCGGCCGGACTTGCGCCGCGAAGGATTCGGCCGGCGTAGACGCCCGCCTGGCGGTAGGCATCGACAAGGTCGATGCCGTAGCTCATGACCCCGCCGGCTTCCACGAATTGGCGCCATTCAAAAATCGAGGGGATCGCATGGCGCGTCACCAGGGCAATCAGCCGATCTCGCTTGCTCAAAAACAAGGGATCAGCGCTCACCAGCAGTGCACCCGCCTTGTTCTGAGCCATGGCGGCAAACGCCTGATCGATTTCGCCCTCGGTCCCCGCCTTGAGGACCACGATCCGTTGTCCAAGCTTTCTTGACGCCGCCTCAACCTCTGCGAATTGCGCCTCGGCCTGGGCTGGACTGTTCGGATTGACGAGCAGAGCTACCACAGCGGCGCCGGGCACCAGCTCATGCATGAGTTCGACGCGCTTGGCGTCGAGCAAATATGCAAACAGCGTCACGCCGGTGACGTTGCCGCCCGGCCGGTTCAGGCTGGAAACCAGCCCGAATTTGATCGGATCGCTTCCCAGCGTAAAGACGATCGGAATAGTCCGGGTTGCCTGCTTGGCGGCCAGCGACGTCTGCAAGCCACCCGTCGCCACGATGAGGGACACGCCGCGGGAGACAAAGTCGGCCGCCAGCGCCGGCAACCGGTCGTACTGCCCCTGTGCCCAGTGGTAAGCGATCGTGACGTTTTCGGTGTCTGCAAATCCCTCGTCCTTCAATCCCAGCAAAAACCCGCTGACGAAAGTCGCGTACCCCTCGGGCGACGTCGCGCCGAGAAATCCTATCACCGGCATCACGGATTGCTGCGCCTTCGCCGCGCGAGGCCAGGATGCAACTGCGCCAATCCCCGCAACAAAGTCGCGGCGCCTCACTCGATCACCTCGTCGACGCGGGCAAGCAGGGAGGGCGACACAGTAAGCCCGAGGGTCTTGGCGGTCTTCAGGTTGATCACCAGTTCGAAATTGGTGGGCTGCATAACCGGCAAATCGCCGGGCTTTTCGCCCTTGAGAATCCGGCCGATATAGTTTCCGGCCTGACGATATGTATCGGCGAGGCTCGCGCCATAGCTCATCAGGCCGCCTGCGGCGGGAAACTCCCGGATATGGTAGATCGCGGGAACGGCATCGCGAGCCGCCAGCGACATGATCCGGTCTCGTCGCGAGTCGAAATACGGATCGTTTTCGACGATCAGCGCGCCGACATGTTCCCGCTTCATGGTTGCGAAGTTAGTCTCGAAATCCGTATCGGTACGCGCGTATAACACCAGCAGACGCCGCCCCAGCGCCTGGGCTGCCGCCTGCACATCCACTCTCTGAACCTCCGCTGCCGGAGTGTCGGGATTCAAAAGCAGCGCAACCGTGCTGGCATTGGGGACCAGTTCGCAAATCAAGCCAAGCCGCTTCGAACCCAACTCGCCGGTGAGAAAGGCGACGCCCGTGAGATTGCCGCCCGGCCGATTGAAGCTGGCGGTAAGGCCTATCTTTACCGGGTCGTCGCCGATCACAAAGACGATCGGAATGGTCGAAGTGAGCGCCTTCGCCGCCGCCGCCGAGGGTGAGCCGCCGCCGGCCATGATAACGGACACGCCGAGATCGACGAGTTCTTTCGCCAGCGCCGGCAGGCGCTGATAGCGCCCCTCCGCCCAACGGAACACGATGGTGGCGTTCTGGCCCTCGACAAGGCCGGTTTCGCTCAAGCCTCGGCGGAATGCAGCGGTATGAACCGCGGCTTCTTCGGATGACCGGCTGCTCAGGAACCCGATAACCGGCATCGCCGGTTGCTGCGCGCTAACTGCGACTGGCCTGCTCGCTGCCAGGCCGGCCAGAAGCGTGATGAAAGTTCGGCGTTCCATGATTGCCCCGAATGCGACACTTTCCCGGCTTGAATCCGGGACAACGTATGCCATTCGTATTAACGTCGCAAACGAGGATTTATTCCTCCGGTTTTTCCCGCACGCAACGGCGCGTCCATCGGGCGATCAGTTGAGATGCTCTTCCGAGGTTTATCGACGCCTCCTCAGAGCGCGACCGCGATCAACTCCTCGACCAACGCGCTGCCGCCGACGGGGAACGCGATATATTGCTTGCCGCCGGCGATATAGGTGATCGGCGCGCCGGTGGCGTTGGCCGGCAACTTGATCTCCGCCAGCATTTCGCCGCTGGTCTTGTCATAGACCCGCAGATGCGGATCGCGATTGTAGAGGTCCCTGATCGGCAAATTAAGCCCCGGCACGAAGCGCGGCGGGCCGAGATACCCCATTTGCACCACGATCATCACCGTCTTCGTTACCAGCGCCCAACTGCGCGAAGGCAGTCCCATATTTTGGCCGCCGCCAAGCCCGGTGAGCGCATGAATCGCGTCGCTGCGGCCGATGGGAATGCGCCAGCGATGCTCGCCGCTATTCATGTCGATGGCGACGATGCTGCCGAACGGCGGCTTGAGCAGCGGCAGGCCGCGCGGCCCCGGCAGATATTGTGGCAGGCCGATGAAATCGTAGGTACCTTCCCATGCCTCCGGCTTGCGAACCGTGACAAGGGTCGGCAAGCGGTAGGTGCTGACATAGAGCGTACCGGTCTCCGGATCGGTTGCGGCGCCGGACCAACTGGCACCACCGGCATTGCCGGGCACCTGGATCGTGCCGCGCTGCGACGGCGGCGTGAACAGGCCGCCGCGGTCATAGGCGGAGGCGATATCGATCGCTTCCTTGTGGATGTCCGGCGTGAGACCGATCAGATCCTCGTCACGGGCACTTTGCAAGTCGAACGGCGCGGGCTTTGTGGGGAACGGCTGGGTCTTCGATGCGCGTTCGCCGGGCACGCTGGAGGCCGGCACCGGCTGCTCCGCGATCGGCCAGACCGGCTTTCCGGTGACACGATCGAACACATAAACAAAAGCCTGTTTTGTCACCTGCGCGACGGCCTTGATGCGCCTTCCATCGACGGTGATGTCGATCAGGTTGGGCGCGGCCGGCGGGTCGTAATCCCAGAGCCCGTGGTGGACAAGCTGGTAGTGCCAGACCTTCTTGCCGGTCGCGACATCTAGACAGACGAGGCTTTCGCCATAAAGGCCGTCGCCGGGCCGGCGTCCGCCATAATAATCGTTGGTCGGCGTCGAGACCGGCAGATAGACGTAGCCAAGTTCCTCGTCCGCGCTCATCGGCGCCCAGACATTGGCGTTGCCGGCTTCCTTCCAGGAATCGTTCTCCCAGGTCTCAGTGCCGGGCTCCTCGCCTTGCGCGACCGTATGGAACGTCCACAACAGACGACCCGTGACGACATCAAAACCTCTGACGTCGCCGGGCGGCGACGGCCGTGTCCCCCACCAGTCAAAGATGGATGAGCCGACGACGATCACGCCGCGCACGATCACCGGCGGCGAGGTCATGGTGTAGTAGTTGGGGTCGACCGGGCGGCCCAGACCTGCGACCAGGTCGACCCGCCCATCCTTGCCGAACGCGGCAACCGGCTTGCCGGTCTTGGCATCGAGCGCGATCATCTGGCCGAATGCGGTGAGAATTACGATGCGTTCGCCGTCGCCATTGCGCCAATAGGCGACGCCGCGATGCAGCCATCCGAGGTTGGCGGGAAGACCGAGACCGTTCTGGTAGATCTTGGGATCGTAGACCCATTTGGTTTCGCCTGACGCGGCGTCGATCGCGGCGACCTGCGACAGCGACGTCGAGGTGTAGAGCACCCCGCCAACCATGAGCGGCGTCGACTCATTTGCGAAGCTCGGACCGACCGTCGGATCGGCGTGCTTGATCGCCATATCCGGCGACATCCAACGCCAGGCGATGTGCAGGTCCTTGGCGTTGCCGCGATCGATCTGCGTCAGCGGCGAATAGCGCGCCGCGGCATAGGTCCCGGCGTAGGCCGGCCATTCGCCACGCGCCAGCGCCGCGCTGGATTCTGCCAGAGCGCCCGGTATGGTCTGCGCATTCGCCAGATGCGGCGCGCCCAGCAGAGCCAGCGCGACGCCGATCGTCATAGCGCGATGGATCATTCCGTCCTCCTTACATTGAAGCAGGCAATCCCTCGCCGCCCTATTCAAGCCACACGCCGGACACGTCGACCACACCGCCGTAAATCTTCGGCAGCCCTTTCAGCCTCGCGGTCGAGATCGCGTAATAGGTGTTCTGGAAGGTCCACATCCAGATCGCCTCACGATTGATTAGCCGGCTGATCGCGCAATAATCCTCGATGCGCTTTGGGGTATCGGCGGTCGCTCGCGCGTGCTCGAGCAACCTGTCGAGTTCGGGATTCGAGTAGTTGGCGAGCGCCAGCGGACTGCCGCTGTGCAGGATTGCAAACAGTTGCGGGCTGGGGTCGGCAAGGTCGACGATGCGCCATGGCATCAACTGGAACTGGCGCATGAAGGCGCGCGGCACGATGGTGGTTTGGTCGACCTGCTCGATCTCCATATTGGCGCCGACCTGCTTGAAGAACTGCTGCAGGACCTGCCCGCCGGCCCGGCCCCGCGGCGTCGCGGTAACGATCATTTTGAACTCGACGGGCTTGCCGTATTCCTTGATCAGGGCCCGGGCTTTTTCCGGATCGTAAGGCAGCGCGCCGTCGTCGTTGCATCTGACCCAGGAGCCATCGCCGTAGGGATTGCTTGCCGGCCGGCCGAAGTCTGCGGTGGAAATCTTTTGGCGGTCGAAAGCCATCACGATAGCCTGACGCACCCGCACGTCATCGAACGGTGCAACCGCGGTGTTGAAAGCGAGCGCCGAAGCGCCGGAGCCGGCGTAGGAATGGACCGTCAGCCTCGGGTCCTTCCGGGCCTTACGAATATTGTCCGCATCGGCTTCGTCGTCCCAGATGATGTCGACATCGCCGGCTTGCAGGCTGGCGAAGCGTGACTGGGCATCGGGCAAGGGCCGCAGCACGATGCGATCGAGATAGGGATGATCCTTGTTCCAGTAGTCCGGGTTCCTTGCGAGCACCAGACGATCGCCGGCGGTCCATGACTTCAGGATGAAGGGTCCGGTCCCCACGGGATGACGGTTGTAGTCGTCGCCCATCTTCTTCCAGGCTGTCGGCGACTGGATGGCGTTATTGGCGCTTTGAATGGTCAGGAGCGCCGGCAGGTTCGGCGACGGGTTGTTCAGATGATAGATTAGCGTCAGTTCGTCGGGCGCCTGCACGTCGTGGATCGCGGAGATGTAGAACGCGCAGCGGCAATTGTTGGCCGGGTCCTTCTGCCGGTCGAAATTGGCTTTCGCCGCTTCGGCATTGAATGGTGTGCCGTCATGAAACCTGACGCCGGGCCGCAGCTTGAAGAGCCAGATCTTGAAATCGTCCGTATGGGTCCAGGACAGCGCGAGCTTCGGCTGCGCCACGCCGTTCTCGTCCAGATAGGTAAGTGTATCGAACAGCGCGGCCGCAGCGGTCTGGGCCGCGGTATCGAAGACGCCGACCTTCAGGGGATCAAATCCGGGAATGTCGAGTTCGAGACCCATGGTGATGGAGCCTCCCGCCTTCCCGGCGGAGGAGGTGCCGGCAGGCATGGCCATCATAGAGGCCGTCACGACCGCAATCAGGATGGCGCGCGCCAGGCGGTGCCGCGGACCCATTGATTGCGAGCTTTCCTTCGATGCTGGGTTGGCCAGCCTTGCTGTCCTGTCCATGCATTACTCCCGGCTGCAACGACGAAATGTATTGACCAAACAGTATACGATGTATAGTGTACTAGTCAATGCATACAGACACGGACCTGCTGAAAACCCTCCGGCTCGATAATTCGGGCGTTCCGATCTACGTCCAGCTGCGGGAACAGATCCTGCGCCAGCTCGGCGCCGGCGTGCTGGCGGCCGGCGACCAGATGCCGACCATGCGCGAAGTGGCGGTCACCATGAAGGTCGACCTCAATACGGTCCGGCACGCCTATGATGAACTGGAGCGGATGGGCGCCATCACGCTGGTTCGCGGCCGCGGCAGCTTTGTCGCCAAGCCGCCTCCCGCGATGGGCGCGCGCGTGCAGCAGGTTCAGGCCGACAGTTTGGCAAAACAGGTTCTCGCCACGGCGGCCGCGATGGGCATCGATCCCGTCGCCGTGGCTGACCGGATAAAGACCCTCGCAAAGCAGAAGGAATAGTCGTCATGAACAACTATTTTAAGGCCAATGGTGCCAACCGGCCTGCGATCGTGTTGGCTTTCCTGTTCGCAGCGGCAGCGGCTGTCAGCGCGTGGTTTGCCTACGACACCGGCGCACGGGCCTATTATTGGGTTGCCGGCGGCCTCGTGATCATCGCGTTCCTGATTACGCAATCCATCATGGTGGCGGATCAGTGGGAGCGCGCGGTCGTTCTTCGCCTCGGCAAGCTCACGGCCATTCGCGGCCCGGGATTGTTCGCCATTGTGCCGTTCATCGACAATGTGGCCTCCTGGCTCGATCAACGCATCCAGACGACCGAAATCAACGCCGAAAAGGCGCTGAGCAAGGACACCGTGCCGGTGAATATCGACGCGGTGATTTTCTGGCAGATCCACGACCCCCAGCGCGCCGCGCTGGAAATCACCAATTACCGCCAGGCCATCACCCAGGTCGCGCAAACCTCGCTTCGCGAGATCGTCGGCTCCTCGCTGCTGTCGACGCTGTTGTCCGAGCGCAAAAAGGGCGATCAGCTGTTGCGCGAGGAGATCGGACGCAAGACCGCGGAATGGGGCGTGTCGGTGCTCTCGGTTGAAATCCGCGATATCGGCGTGCCGCCGGGATTGCAGGACGCGATGAGCCGGCAGGCGCAGGCGGAGCGCGAGAAACTGGCGCGTGTCCTGCTCGGCCAGGCCGAACAGGAAATCGCGCAAAAATTCGTGGAGGCGGCTGATATCTATGCCCGCAGCCCGGCCGCGCTGCAGCTCCGCGCCATGAACATCATCTATGAAACCACCAAGGAGCGCGGCGCCACGATCCTGATTCCGACCGCGATGGTCGACAGCATGAATCCCGCCGGCGCGATTGGCCTTGTGGCGGCCGCCGGCAAACTGCAGGGCGGGGCCTGACGAGCGGCAGCGATTTCCGGGCAGAGATGGCGGGCGTATCGGTCCCTGCCTTCACAGGGAAAATAAGCGCCCCTACTCCACGCCGCGGCCGAACTTGTTCGACTTTGGCAGGCCATGGGCGAGACGCCCGGCGTCGGCGCGGTTGCCGCGCCAGTCCGACAATTCCTTCGAGCTCATGCTCTGCTCACGCCCCGCCGAATCCTTCCAGGTCAGACCGTCCTTCGAATCGAACGTGGCGACATCCGACAGCGCCGCGCTGGTGTACTTCTGCAGCCGCACGCCGCGGCCGCGCGCCATCTCCGGCACCTGATTGATCGGGAAGATCACCATCTTGTGGTTGGTGCCGATCACGGCAACGGTGTCGCCGGTGACGGTGGCGATCGCGCGAGCCTCGTTCGGCATCTCGACGTTGAGCACCTGCTTGCCCTTGCGGGTATTGCCGACGCAATCGTCCTCGTTGACCACGAAGCCCTGCCCCGCATGGCTCGCGATCAGGAATTTGCGGCCGCCCTTGTTGACGAACAGCGACACGATGGCGGCGTCCTGTTCCATGTCGATGAACATCCGGATCGGTTCGCCATGGCCGCGTCCGCCCGGCAGCTTTGCCACCTCGAGCGAATAGAATTTTCCGTTGGTGGCGAACAGCAGCAGCTTTGAAGTGGTCTCCGCAAAGAATGCCGAGCCGAGCTGGTCATCGGTCTTGAAGGTCAACCCCGAGAGATCGGCGACGTGGCCCTTCAGCGTGCGCACCCAGCCCTTGTCGGAAACCACGACGGTGACCGGCTCGCGCTCGACAAAAGCTTCCTCGATCGCGGCAAGATCGTGCTCCGGCGCGTCGGCGAACTGGGTGCGGCGCTTGCCGAGCGGTGTCTTCGGTCCAAAGAGGTCGCGAACTTTCCGGACCTGCTCGCCGACTTTCGACCACTGCTCTTTCTCGGAGGCGAGCACGCCCTTGACGGCCTTCAGCTCGCCGCGAAGGTTCTTGTCCTCGGTGCGGATCTCCATTTCCTCGAGCTTGCGCAAGTTGCGCAGGCGCATGTTGAGGATGGCGTCGGTCTGGATCTCCGTGAGCTTGAACGCTTTCATCAATGCCGGCTTCGGCTCATCCTCGTTGCGGATGATTTTTATCACCTTGTCGATGTTGAGGTAGGCGATGAGGTAACCGCCCAGCACTTCCAGCCGATGCTCGATCTGTTCCTTGCGATAGTTGGTGCGGCGCACCAGCACGTCCCGCAGATGGTCGAGCCATTCGCGCAAGGCTTCGGCCAGACCCAGCACCTTGGGGATTCGGCCCTTCACCAGCACGTTGAGATTTAGCGGAATCCGGCTTTCCAGCTCGGTCAGCCGGAACAGCGATTCCATCAGCAATTCGGGATCGACCGCGCGGGATTTCGGCTCGATGACGAGACGGATGTCTTCGGCCGATTCATCCCTGAAATCGCCGACCAGCGGCAGCTTCTTCTCGTTGAGCAATTCGGCGATTTTCTCGACCAGCCGCGACTTCTGCACCAGCCACGGAATTTCAGTGATGACCACGACCCAGGTGCCGCGCGCGCCTTCTTCCTGGCTCCATCTGGCGCGAGTGCGGAACGAGCCGCGCCCGGTCATGTAGGCTTCCGCGATGCTTTCCTTGGAGTCGACGATGATGCCGCCGGTCGGAAAATCCGGACCCCTGACCCATTTCAGCAGCGTCTTCGATCGCGCCTCGGGCTTGTCGATCAGGTGCAGCGCCGCGTCGCACAGCTCGGCGGCGTTGTGCGGCGGGATCGAGGTCGCCATGCCGACCGCAATGCCCTGCGCGCCGTTGGCGAGCAGGTTCGGAAATCCACCGGGCAGCACGACCGGCTCTTTCGACTGGCCGTCGTAATTGGCGCGGAATTCGACGCCGTCCTCGTCGATGCCCTCGAGCAGGAGCCGCGCGACCTCGGTCATGCGCGCTTCGGTGTAGCGGTAGGCGGCGGGATTGTCGCCGTCGATATTGCCGAAATTGCCCTGGCCGTCGATCAGCGGATAGCGCGCTGAAAAATCCTGGGCGAGACGCACCAGCGCGTCATAGATCGACTGATCGCCATGCGGATGGAACGAGCCCATCACATCGCCGACGATTTTCGCGGATTTCTTGAACGGCGTGCCGGGATCGAGCCGCAGCAGCCGCATGCCGTAGAGGATGCGGCGATGCACCGGCTTCAGCCCGTCGCGGGCGTCCGGCAGCGCGCGGTGCATGATGGTGGAGAGCGCGTAGGCGAGATAGCGCTCTTCCAGCGCATCGCGCAGCATCACCTCGTGGATTTCCGCCGGCTCCGGTGGAATCAGTCGTTTGCCCATGGGGACGAGTTAAACTTTTGGGGTGAATCGGGCAAGGCGCGAATCAGTGCATGCGTCGCCGCGGCGACGCCGGAAGCCATACGCCCAGGCGTTGATGGCGAAAGCAGGCCCATTGCCACACGCCAAAAATGAGACGGCGCAGCCGCGATCACGGGCAATTGCGCCGCGGCGATGGCAGCTTTGAGCCCGCCCGGCGGGAGGCCGCGTTGGTTACGCCAAGGTATGAACAATCACCGGCCCGGCCACCGCCGTGGCTGGCCCGACCAGCAAAGGCGTCAGATTTTGCTCGATCCAGGCGATCCCGCGCCTGTTCGACTCCTCCGCGCCCGCGTGATTGTTGAAGATGCTGATGGCCGTCACCGTGTCGTCCGGCGCATAAACCACATAATAGGCCATGAAACCCTCGACATCGCTGATGATCGGAATGGCGCCTTCCTTGATCCTGCGTGCCAGTTCCTCGGCCATTCCAGCCTTTGCCTTACCCTGACGAATGGCGGCGTACATGGATTGGTTCTCCCTTTACCAGTAGCTGCTTCGAGATCGCGACGCCCCCACGGCCGTGAACAAACCAACGATCAATAGAGCCATTAAACTCAAAGTTCGGACCATCAGCATCTCAGGTCAACTCCAATTCCAAGCGGGCATCTTTCTTCGATTTGGCGGGAGAGACCGCGATCTTCACATTGTCTCCCAGTGCGGTCATAAAACCGAACAACCGCTCGAACGAATAGCCGGTGAAGTGCCCGCGCAGCAGCTTTGACACATCGGGTTGAGCCAGCCCGATCAGTTTGGAAACTTCGGCCTGGGTGAGTTTTTTGGCTTTGATCCTTGCTGCAATGGCAAGAACGATGTCTGCCTTGATCAGGTGTTCATCGGCGTTTGGCAGGCCGAGGTCCGCGAAGACGTTGCCGCTGCTCTTGGTGGCTTTGATTTTGCTTTTCATATTCGCTCTCCGCATATAACTCTGTTGCGTCCTTCAGCCGGGACTTGATCTTGTCGATCTCCGCTTGCGGCGTCCTGATTCCTGTTTTCGATTTCTTCTGGAAGGCGTGCAGCACGTAGATCACGCCCTTGAACTTGACCGTGTAGACCGTCCGGAACGTGTCACCGTCGAAATCCGATACGACCTCAAGAACGCCCGCACCTCCGAAACCGGTGAGAGGCTTGGCGTCAGGATGTTTACCGCCCTTCTGCGCCGCTCGAAGTGCAAACCCGACGCCGCGCTTGACCTCCAGCGGAAACCCGGACAGGTCCTCTTTCGAGGAGCCAACAAATTGGAGCGGCTTATCGGTATCGGTCATTTCGGGTTCGGATTACCATATAGTATTTTTACTATATGGGTGTCAAGCCTCTGGGCCCCGGCCTTCGCCGGGGCGACGGCTTGGGGGACGAGGCGCTCATACCACCGAACCAACTTTGGCCCGATGTTTGGTCACCGCGTTGATAAAACCGTCGCGGGCGTCGGAATGGCCCTGCCCGCGCGGCTCCAGCACGTGGCGCAGCAGGAACAATCCGGTGAGTGCAAAACCGTCCCTTAGGTCCTGATCCGACCAGCTGTTTGGACCGCCACCGCTTCCGCGCAGGAACGCTGGTAGCCGCAACAGCCGGTCGCGCCAGGGCTCGCCGGCAGTCCGCGACACCGCGCCGCCGGATTTCGGCGACACGTAGATCAGC
This sequence comes from Bradyrhizobium sp., assembly GCA_036266415.1. Lineage (GTDB taxonomy): Bacteria > Pseudomonadota > Alphaproteobacteria > Rhizobiales > Xanthobacteraceae > Bradyrhizobium. The sequence continues at coordinate 21,841 of DATANB010000064.1, forward strand.
TCGGCGGTCTCGCCTGTGGCGACGCAGTTTTCCAGATCGAGCCCGAAGCCGAGCTCGGCCAGCATCGCCAGTTCGAACCTGATGAGATGCGCCGCGGCTTCGCCGATATCGTCGAAATCGTTCAGGGTGCGCTCCAGCATGTCGTAGATGTCCTGATGCGGATCGCGCTCCGGCAGCAACCGCGCCAGCGAGGCCAGGTGGGTGACGCCATAGACCGCGTGCGACGACGCCAGCACGGTGGCCGCGCGCAAGCGGGTTCCCTCGATGACGTAATAGCCGAGATGCTCATCGAGCCGCGCCCGCCACACCGCACGCACGCTGTTGCCGGGCTGCAGCAAGGGGCGCATCCGCTTGCCGGTGCCGCCGCGCACGAGGCCAAGGTGGCGGCCATGGCCGCGCGTCAGCAGCTCGACGATGGCGCTGCTTTCGCCATGCCGCCGCACCCCCAGCACGATGCCTTCGTCGGTCCATTCCATGGGATGGAGTTTACAGGATTCTGATGACGGGCGCAGCCAACTAGCAACCGTCATTCCGGGACGGTCCGAAGGACCGGACCCGGAACCTCGAGATTCCGGGTTCGATGCTTTCGCATCGCCCCGGAATGACGATGCATAAATCGCTACGCGTTGAACCAGCCCACCGCGTCGCCGGTGAAGGAAAAATACAGTCCCGCCGCCGTCAGGGCGCAGGAGACGACTTCGATGCCGCTATCGAGCTGCAGGCCGCTTTCGCCGATGATCTGTACCAGCGAAATGACGGAAAGCACCAGCGCCGCGGCCAGCGCCCAGCGCGGCCAGTTTTTGCGCCGCTGCGCGGCGAGCCAGACGAAAAACACCAAGAGCAGAATCAGGCCGCCCGCCATCACGGTCGCCACCGTGATCATGGATTGGGTCATCTCCGCGTTCGGCGTGCGGTCCTGGAACGCGACCGATAGCGCGTCCAGGGTCAGCGACATATACAGCAGCGCTTCAAACCACAGCACGTTTTTGGGTAATTTCATCGCAATGCCGGCCGTTCCCTGATTATTCCCTGGGAAATTCCAGTCCCATTTCCCGGTAGCGGTTGGGGTCGTCGCCCCAGTTCTCCCGCACCTTCACGAACAGAAACAGATGCACGGGCACGCCCACGATCTCGGCGATCTCTTTGCGCGAATCCGCGCCGATCGACTTGATGGTGGCGCCGCCCTTGCCGAGCACGATCTTGCGCTGGCTTTCGCGCTCGACAAAAATCGTCTGCTCGATGCGGATGGATTTGTCCTTGCGCTCGGTCCAGCTGTCGGTCTCGACGGTGGACTGATACGGCAATTCCTGGTGCAGCTGGCGGAAGATCTTTTCCCTGGTAATTTCGGCCGCCAGATGCCGCATCGGCGCATCCGACATCTGGTCCGCGGGATAATGAAACGGCCCCGGCGGCACCATCTGCGAAAGCGTATGCCTGAGGTCGTCGACGCCATCGCCCGACAGCGCCGAGACCATGAAAGTCCGGACAAAGCCCAGGCGGTCGTTAGCGGCCTTGGCCAGTGCCAACAGCTTCTCGCGCGGAACCAGATCGATCTTGTTCAGCACCAGGATCTTCTCGTGCCGAACGGTCGCCAGCTTGGTGAGGATGGCATCGGCTTCCTCGTCGATCCCCGCGCGCGCGTCGAGCAGCACGCAGACCAGATCGGCGTCATGCGCTCCGCTCCAGGCGGTTGACACCATGGCGCGATCCAGCCTTCGCTTCGGCAGGAAGATTCCGGGCGTATCGACCAGAATGATCTGCGCGTTGTTTTCGATCACGATGCCGCGGATCAGCGCGCGGGTGGTCTGCACCTTGCGCGAGACGATCGTGACCTTGGAGCCGACCAGCGCGTTGACCAGCGTGGACTTGCCTACATTGGGGGCGCCGATCAGCGCGACAAAGCCGCAGCGCGTCGCGGCGGCATCGCCTGATGACTCATCCGTCATTGCTGCCGCCGGCAACGCCTTCGCGCGCGATCATGACGGATGCCGCGACCTTTTCAGCGGCGCGTTTGCTGCCGCCGACGCCCTCGGCCGGCGCCAGACCCGGCAAATCCACCGCAACCCGAAACTGCGGATCGTGATGCGGCCCGGTGCGTTCGACCTCGCGGTAAACCGGGGTCGGCAGCCCCTTGCCCTGCGCCCATTCCTGCAGCACCGTCTTGGGGTCACGCAGCGGCCGCCGAGGCCTGCGCATCCGCTCGGTCCAGTTGCGCTCGACGAACTGCGCTGCCGCCGCATAGCCGCCGTCGAGAAACACGGCCCCGATCACCGCCTCGCAGATGTCGCCAAGCACGGATTTGCGCAAGCGCGCACCGGCGCCCGCGCCGACCGCGCCAAGCTTGATGTCGTCGAGCAGCCCGAGCGACTTCGCCACGTCGGCGCAACTCTCCTTGCGTACGAGATCGGCGAGCCGCTTGGAAAGCTCACCTTCGTTGGCGCTGGGGAAGGCGCGGTACAACATGTCCGATACGATCAGCCCGAGCACGTGATCGCCGAGGAATTCGAGACGCTGGTAACTGTCACCGCGCTTGCGTGCGGACTTCAGCGCGGAAACGTGGGTGAAGGCGGTGGCAAGCAGGGTGGGATCGGCAAATTTGTGCCCGATCCGCGCCTCGATCGCAGCCGCGGCCGCCTTGGCGCTGACCTTGCTGCGCTTCTTCTTGGCTGCAACAGGCTCATGGCCGGCGTCAGACCGGGAGTTTGGGTCGCCCGATGCAGGCAAGCCCTGGATATCAGGCGATTCGTCGTTCATCGCACGATTGAGAATATGCGATTCCAGCGCACCGCGCTGGGCCAGCGCCAGAACATCCAGGCGTGTTCACCCTCGGCTATCGAGAAGAAAATCATTTGCGCGCGACCGACGATATTCTCGAACGGCACGTAGCCCACCGCACTGAGCACCCGGCTGTCGGTCGAATTGTCGCGGTTGTCACCCATCATGAAGAAGTGACCGGGCGGAACGTTATAGACATTGGTGTTGTCGTAGAAACCGTTATCGACGCAATCCAGCGATTCATAGCTGACGCCGTTCGGCAGCGTTTCCTTCCAGCGCTTGACCCGTGCGGTGGCGTCGGACCCGCAGGGGTCCTCGCCAATGAAATCGCTGAGGCGTTCGCGTTTCACCGGCACGTCGTTGATGTAGAGCAGCCCTTCCTTCATCTGGATGCGGTCGCCAGGCAGCCCGATCACGCGCTTGATATAATCGGTGGAGTCGTCCTTTGGCAGGCGGAATACCACGATATCGCCCCGCGACGGCTCGGAACCGAAGATGCGCCCGGAAAACAGCGGCGGCGACAGCGGTATGGAATAGTGGCTGTAACCGTAGGAATATTTCGAGACGAAAAGATAATCGCCGACCAGCAGCGTCGCCTTCATCGATCCCGAGGGGATGTTGAAGGGCTGGAACAGGAAGGTGCGGATCACCAGCGCAATCAGCAGAGCATGGATCACGACGCGGATGGTTTCACCCAAGCCGCTCTCAGATTTAGTCCCGGATGTCACGCTCATCGCTTTCCCACTTCCCCGCTGCGATTTTCCGCGCGGTGGCAGAGCATTTTCCTCACGCGAATCGCTTTTCGTTTCGCGTCAAGAGAATGGTCCTGATTCTGATATTGCGAGCCAATTCCGGCGCAAACCTGAATTCGCTCTCGCCCTCGATCTATCTGCGGCGTTTTAGACCCTTGTTCACAGCGGCGCAATCAACGGTCTCATCAAAACTTGGTAAGCCATTGACAAGACTAAGCGTTTTAGTTTGGCGGCAATCCGACGGCCGATCCGCTCCACGGCATCAGGGTTTGCCCGGATGTACCGCCGAAATTATGACGAAGGCCTGCGCCAGGGGCCAGTCATCCGTAATGCTAAGGTCGATCCGCGGCTCAAACCCCTGTGGCGTCAGCGCCTCGAGCCGGGCCAGCGCCCCGCCGGTCAGTTGCATGGTCGGACGGCCGCCCGGCAGGTTCACTACCCCCATGTCGCGCCACCAGACGCCGCGCCGGATCCCCGTGCCCAGCGCCTTGGAACAGGCCTCCTTGGCGGCGAACCGCTTGGCATAGGTCGCCACCACCATCTTCTCGTTCCTGGAACGGCGCCCGGCCCTGGCGCGCTCGGCCTCGGTGAAAATCCGGTCGAGAAAGCGGTCGCCATGACGCTCGATGACTTTGGCGACGCGGCGGATGTCGATCAGGTCGGAGCCGATGCCGATGATCATGCGTTGCTCGCCCGATTTCGGCTGACGGCGTTCCTGCGGCCGCGGTCCATCGCCGCCCGCATCGCGCTTACCGTCGCGCCGAGGCCGACGAACAGCGCCTCCCCGACCAGGTAGTAGCCGATATTCAGCTCGACGATCTCGGGCAGCGACGCGATCTTCTCGGCGGTAACATAATCGAGGCCGTGGCCGGCATGGACCTCGAGGCCGGCCGAGCGCGCCAGCGCGGCCCCCGCGACGATGCGCTGCCACTCGGCCTCCGCCTTCGCCACATGCTTGTCGACCACCGCGTCGCACCAGGCGCCGGTGTGGATTTCGATCACCGGCGCCCGCAGTTTTGCCGCCATTTCGATCTGGGCGGGCTCGGCTGCGATGAACAGCGACACCCGGATACCGGCATCGCTCAATCGCGCGATAAAGGGCGCCAGCGTGTTGTGCTGTCCGACCACGTCGAGGCCGCCCTCGGTAGTGAGTTCTTCGCGGCGCTCGGGCACCAGGCACACCGCGTGAGGCTTGGTTGCGAGCACAATTCGCAGCATGTCCGGCGTTGCCGCCATCTCGAAATTCAGCGGCTTCGAAATCTCGGCCTTCAGCCGTGCCATGTCGTCGTCGCGGATGTGGCGGCGGTCCTCGCGCAAATGAGCGGTAATGCCGTCGGCGCCCGCCTCGATCGCAAGCAGCGCCGCCCGCACCGGATCGGGGTTGCGGCCCGCCCGCGCATTGCGAAGGGTGGCGACGTGATCGACATTGACTCCGAGGCGCAGCGGAGGATGGGCCATGCGGGACTCGCTCAAGATTCCAGAAAGCGACGGGACATTGCGGCTGTCATGCGCGAACTCGACCCGCGCATCCATCCGCTTCGTAAAGATGGATTGCCGGGTCAAGCCCGGCAATGACGGGCTTGTTACCCATTGACGCGCTCGACCCGTGCGACCACGGCCTTGGCGCGCAACTGGGCGATAATAGCGCTGAGATGCTTGAGGTCATAGACCTCAAGATCGATGGTCAGTTCGGTGAAATCCGGCGAGCGCCTGGACATGCTGATATTGTCGATATTGCCGTCGTGCTCGGCTATCACGGTCGCCACCTGGGCCAGGCTTCCGGGCTCGTTGACGTTGTCGACGAGGATCCGCGCCGGAAAGCGCTGCGGCGTCGATTCGTCGACATCCCAGCGTACGTCGAGCCAGCGCTCCGGCTCCTCCTCGAAATCCTTCAGCGCCGGCGACTGGATCGGATAGATCGTGATGCCCTCCCCCGGCGAGACGATCCCGACGATCCGGTCTCCCGGCACCGCGCCGCCGTTGGGCGCGAACTTGACCGGCAAATCGGAATTGATGCCGCGCACGGGTATCGCGGTCGGGCTGCGCGAGGGATCGGGCGGCGATTTCAGCTTCAGTTTGACCGCAAGACTTTTCTTGGCGGCGCCATATCGCGCCACCCGTTCTTCCTTGTAATCGGGATACATCGCGCGCGCGACGTCGGAGGCCTTCATCTCGCCGCGCCCCACCGCCGCCATCACGTCGTCGATCGAGGCACGCGCCAGCCGCGGCAGCGCGCCCCGGAGCTTGTCGTCGGCGTATTCGATCTTGGCGCGCACGAACAGCCGCTCGACGATGCGTCGGCCGAGGCCGGCATATTGATCCCGCACCGCGGTGCGGGTTGCGCGCCGGATCGCCGCCCGCGCCTTGCCGGTGACAGCCAGCGATTCCCACGCCGACGGCGGCGCCGACTGGGCCTCCGAGGTCAGGACCTCTACCTCGTCGCCGTTCTGCAGTTCGGAGGACAATGGTGCGAACTTGCCGTTGATCTTGCACCCCACCGCGCTGTTGCCGACATCGGTATGCACGGCATAGGCGAAGTCGATGACATTGGCCTGACGCGGCAGCGCGATCAGCTTCCCCTTGGGCGTGAAGCAGAACACCTGATCGTGGAACAGCTCTAGCTTGGTATGCTCCAGAAACTCCTCGGGATTGGCGCTTTCCGACAGGATCCCGATGGTGTGGCGCAGCCAGGCAAAGGCGTTGGATTCGCGCTTCAGGAGTTCGGTCGGCGAACCGACGCCATCCTTGTAGAAGGCATGCGCCGCGATACCGAACTCCGCGATCTGGTCCATTTCCTCGGTGCGTATCTGCAGTTCGACGCGCTGGTTGCCGGGGCCTATCACGGTGGTATGGATCGACCGATAATCGTTCTGTTTCGGCGTCGAAATGTAGTCCTTGAACCGGCCGGGCACCACGGGCCATGTGGTGTGCACCACGCCGAGAGCGCGATAGCAGGCCTCAACGTCGTTCATCACCACGCGGAACCCGAAGATGTCGGACAATTGTTCGAAGCCGACCGACTTGCGCTCCATTTTGGTCCAGATCGAAAACGGCTGCTTGCGCCGGCCGTAGACATGCGCGGTCACACCGTTGTTCTGCAAATTCTTGGTGAGCTGGCTTTCAATTTCGCCAATCAGGTTGCGGTTGCGCTCGGCCAGCGAATCCAGCCGCTGCATCACGACCGCGTAGGCTTCGGGATCGAGCGTGCGGAACGAAAGGTCTTCGAGCTCCTCCCGCATCTCCTGCATGCCCATGCGGCCGGCGAGCGGCGCATAGATGTCGAGCGTCTCCTCGGCGATCCGCCGGCGCGAAACGGGCGGCACGAATTCCAGCGTGCGCATGTTGTGCAGACGGTCGGCGAGCTTGATCAGGAGCACCCGGACATCGTCGGCGATCGCCAGCAACAGCTTGCGCAAGTTCTCCGCCTGCTTGGCCTCGCGCGAAACCAGCTCCAGCCGCTTCAGCTTGGTCAGCCCCTCCACCAGCGCGCCGATTTCGGGCCCGAAGGTGATATCGATTTCAGCGCGGGTCGCCTCGGTGTCCTCGATGGTGTCGTGCAGCAGCGCCGCGACAATGGTGGCGTCATCGAGCTTGAGATCGGTGAGGATTGCCGCCACCTCCAGCGGATGGGAAAAATAGGGGTCGCCGGAGGCGCGGGTCTGCGCGCCGTGCGCCTTCATGGCGTAGACGTAAGCGCGGTTCAGCAGATCTTCGTTGGTATCGGGATTATAGGATTTTACGCGTTCGACCAGGTCGTATTGCCGTATCACGCGCGCACGCGGCGACTTGGCCTGCCTGGCGGGCGCCGGCACGGCCGATGAAGGCGCCACCGCGACCGATTCGGTCGCGGCCTGCATCTGGGGTGGGTTGCGGCGCCAATACGCCATCGCCATCGCTGCCTTCATATACGGACCCCAAGCGGCCCGCCGAGATTATCTGTTGCCGGCTCGGGGAGCCGCACCCTTCCAGCCCGCTCAAACGCTCGATCTGGCCCATTCAGCCACAGTCTAGCGCCAAACCGGCGGCCCTCCGATCAAATCGGAGGCAGAATTTGGCCGCGCCCGTAGCGGACACATGGTAACCATGAAAACGTCAATAAAAGCAAAGGCCCGGATCGATGTCCGGGCCTTCGGCAAAATTGGCGGGTGTTTTGAGGCACCCTGAGGTTGTAGTCTCAACGATTCACTCGTCCTCTTCGGGCTGCTCTTCCGGCGGCGCCAGCCCCTCGAGGCCCTTCAGAAGCTCCTCCTCGGTCATGCGCTCGACGGCGACCTCGGTGTCGTCGGCATCGACGCTGGCGCCCGCCGACCCGATCAATGGCACGGTATCGGGCTCGGGCTCGTCCACCTCGACGAATTTCTGCAGGGAATGAACCAGTTCCTCGCGCAGATCCTCGGGAGAAATCGTCGAATCCGCGATTTCCCGCAGCGAAACAACCGGGTTCTTGTCATTATCGCGATCGATCGTGATCTGGGACCCCGACGAGATCATGCGGGCGCGGTGCGCGGCCAGCAGAACCAGATCGAACCGGTTGTCGACCTTGTCAATGCAATCTTCTACGGTGACGCGCGCCATCGACTGTCGCTCCGTTAATGGGACCGAATATGTTGGTTATGGCCGGTAATTATAGGGCCCGCGGGTTTTCCGCAAGACTAATTTGTGATTTGCCTTCTTATTAGGCTCTGATACGCCTTGTTTCCGGGCCGGAAGGGCGGAGCCGTCCAGACAACGCTGATGCTGTCCGGGACAAGAAATCGCTTCATTACATAGCCAAAGTATTGGTTTTTTCGCCCTTGCTTCACCACATTTGCGGTGGTGTTGGTCGGGGTCAGACCAGCCGAACTTCAGGCAATAAACTCTTGAAACTGCGCGGTCGGTTGCCGCTGCGCCAAAAACGTCAACAACAAAACAACGCGGAAAACTGAATGTCGTCTTCTTCCACCAGCAAGATCGCGCTCTTTATCGACGGCGCCAACCTCTATGCGACCGCCAAGACACTCGGCTTCGATATCGACTACAAACGCCTGCTCAAGGAATTTCAGGGCCGTGGAACCCTGGTGCGCGCGTTCTACTACACCGCGATCATTGAAGATCAGGAATACTCGTCGATCCGTCCCTTGATCGACTGGCTCGATTACAACGGCTACACCGTCGTCACCAAG
>DATANB010000065.1:0-3957 GCA_036266415.1 Bradyrhizobium sp.
CCGGTGACCAAGGTCGCCAGCGGCGGCATCCCGGTGACGTTCGTGGTGGTTTCCACGACTGGAGGCAATCCGAAGTGAAGCAGCTCGAGCTGGAAGAAGTTGAGCCGGGCAGGTGGCGGGTCAGGAAGTTCCGACCGAACCCGCTGCACGCCCGGTCGCCGCTGCCGCGACCGATGATCATCAGCGACATCATGGACCCGGTCGAGCAGGTCGATGGCCGGTTCTACACGAGCAAGAGCGCCTTTCGGAAGGTTGGGCGCAGCCTCGGCCTGATCGAAGTCGGCAACGAGAAGTTCAAGCCGCGGACGCGCCAATCGCAGACGCGGGCCGCCAAGGAGGCGCGGCAGGCTTCGATCAAGAAGGCAGTCGAGATGGTCCGCGCCGGTAACATAAATCACAAATCACGGTCAAACAGACCGTAAACTCGGGGAATAATCATGTCAGATACAAGCGTTACGACAACGCCACCCTTACCCGCACCGGCCGCTACTCCGGCACCGGCGCACGAGGTGCCGATCAATCCCAATCCGGTCAACAGCCCCAACCCGGTCGGCTCGCAGGCGCCCGAGAAGCCGACATCCGGCTCGGATGGCCGCCGCGAGGCGATCCAGCGCGCCTTCGACCGCGCCAGCGGCACCACACCTAAAGCGGCGCCGCCGCGGCAGCCGCCGGTTAAGGCCGCTGACGCCCGGCCGGGCCACAACAACCCGCCCGATGAGATGCCGCCCGAAAAGATCGATTTGCGCCGCCGGCCGGACGACCAGCCGCGCGATCGCGGCCGGTTTGCGCCGCGCAACCCCTCAGAGGTTGGTGCAACCTCTCAGGGGTTTTCGCCCGGCGCACAGAACACACAAGGCGCCTATGCGCCGCACGGTGCAAATGCGCAGGCTCGACCCGCTGTTGCACCGCTGCCGGCGCACGCGCCCTACGCGGCGGCGCCGGCCCGGTTTGCCGAGCGCGCCAAGGCGGAGTGGGCGGCTGCGCCCGAGAGCATCCGCGGCGAGGTTCACCGGATGCAGGAGGAGTTCGTAAAGGCTTACAGGGTCTACAAAAACGACTTCGACGAGATGTCGAAGATCCGGCACTTCCACAAGATGGCGACCGACCACGGCACCGACCTGAACACGGCGCTGACCAATTACGTCGGCATGGAAAACAAGCTGCGCGCCGACCCGATCGCCGGGCTGGACATGATCGTCAATAACCTGAACCTGCGCACCCCGGACGGCCAGCGCATCGGCTTTCGCGACATCGCCTACCACGTCTTGAGCCAGTCCCCGGACCAGCTCCGGCAGCTGCAGATGGGCAACCAGCAGCAGGCGGCCTCCCAGCAGATCGGCGCGCTGCACCAGCAGATCCAGCACTTGCAGCAGACCGTGCAGCAGATGCATACTAACCAGCAGTTCGTACAGGTTCGGTCGGAGATCGACAATTTTGCCGACAGCCACCCGCGGCTGGACGAACTAGGGGAGGCGATCAAGCGCGAAGTCGCGCTCGGCTTCCCGCTTCACGAAGCCTACCGGCGGGCAGACCTGCTCTACCCGACCACCCGCGCGGCTCAGACCCGCAACCCATCGGCTCAGACCCGACCCGTTGACCGCTCGATTTCCGGCACCCGCGATGGTGGCCCCTCAAACGGGACTTCGCGACCGAGACAAGCCAGCGCGTCACCCCGTGAGGCCGTCGCCAACGCGATCAGACGCGTCAACGGCGCCTTGTAGTCATCTGAACCCATGGAGCGGCTCCAATGCCCAACGTAACGACTAATGCGGCCTACCAGCAAATCTTGTCGATGGCGATCGAGGACCGATCGTCAGGCTACCAAGACCTCGTCAGCAACAACAACGCGTTGTTGGCGGTGATGCGCAGGAAAGGACTTTGGCAAACCTATAGCGGTCCGAAGATCCGGCAGACGCTGCAGATCGGAAAACAATCCGCGCAATGGTACAGCGGCTACGATCAGCTGCTCAATCCCGCGATCGATTTGTTCAATGACGCGTTTTTCGACCCGAAGATGTGCGTCATTCCGATCATCCTGTCGTACCAAGAGATCCTCAACAACTCCGGCGACAACCAGCTGATGGATGTCTACGAGAGCTACATCGCCGCGGCCGAGAAAGGCCTTGAGGATGCGATGGACGCCGGCATCTACTCGGACGGCACTGCCAACGGCAACAAGCAGATCACCGGGCTCGCCACCGCGATCCCGATCACCAACACCAGTGGCGTCTACGGCGGCATCGATCGCGCCAACGCCCTGATCTGGCGCACCCAGACCTACGACGCCAACAGCTTCCTCGCCGGCTCGACGCAAGTCAGTTCGACGACGGTGCGCCCGATGCTCAATTACGTCATGACCAAGCAGAGCCGCGGCCGCGACTACGCGGATCTCCTGATCATGTCACCGGAGCACTACGCCGCCTACGACGCGGCGACGATCGCGATCCAGCGCCAGCAGAACGAGACGAGCCTCGGCAAGCTGGGCTTTAGCGCGCTCGAATACATCGGCGGCGGCAAGCGGGCCGAGATCGTGCTCGATGGCGGCATCGGGTCCAACATGCCGGCCAATACAACCTTCGGTATTAACACCGATACGTTCCGGCTGCGCTATCACCCCGAGCGCAACTTCGACAAGTTGTTCGACGGTGACGGTCAGATGCCAATCGACAAGGATGCCATCGCCCAGTTTATTGGCTGGATGGGTGAGCTGACCATGACTAACCCGTTGTTTAACTGGAGAATGTACGACAGCAACCCGGCGGCTTAACCCAACCACCCCCGAGCTGCCGCGTAACCGGGCCGCCGACGTGTAGGTAGTCGCCTTCCTTCCATGAAGGCGGCCCGGACCAATACAACCTGACATGGAAGGACCGTTTTATGGCTACGCCACGAGATCCCGACGAGCTGCTGGTCGTACTGTTCAAGCACCTCGCCACCCAGAACAACGCCAAGACGCTGCAGGAGGGCCGCCCTGTCTTTGACGACGTTGAAGTGTGCGAGATCCGCGCGCCCGGCAACAAGGACGTCAAGGTGTTTCCGGCCAACGCGTTCTCGCGCTGGCTTGATAACCCCTATACGGGGGAGCAGACCAAGCAGACCTACGCGGAGCGGTTTGCGCACCAGTACCGGCAGTTCAAGGCCAGCGCGACGCAGACCAAGAGCGGCACGCCACTCGACTTCGTGCCGTTCCTGTCCGAAGGCCGCAAGGCCGAGCTGCGCGCCCAGAACGTCTACACGGTCGAGCAGCTCGCAGCGATCGAAGGCGTCGAGCTGAAGAACCTCGGTCCCGGCGGCCGCGACATGAAGAACCAAGCCGTGGAGTTCATCGAGGAAACCAAGACCGCGGCGCCGAACATGCAGATGCTGGCGGAGCTGGAGGCGCTCAAAGCGCGCAACGCCATCCTTGAGGAGGACTTCGAACGCCGCAAGCAGCTCGCCGGCAAGGCCGACGACGATAGCGAGTTCGAGGCGATGACGCTGGATCAACTGCGCGAATACATCACCGTCAATTCGGGGCAGGCGCCGCACGGCTCGCTGAACCGCAAGACGTTGACACGCATGGCAGCGAGCGTGCGGCCGGACAAGGCAGCGTGACATGACCCTGTTGACGGTGGTGAAAGACGTCTGCGCGGTGGTCGGCGTCACCGTGCCGACCAGCGTGACGCTCAACATCACCGCCAACCGCACCATGCAGGAAATGCTCGCGCTGGCCAACGAGATGGCGCAGCGCATCAGCTACGACACCCGCGACTGGACGCTGTTTCGCAAGACCCAGACCTTCACCGGCGACGGCATCAATACCGGCTTCCCAATGCCGGCCGACTACAAGCGCATGCTGCTGACGTCGAACGTCTGGCGCTCGACCAGCGCGTCGTACCCGATGCGGTTCGTGCCCGACACCGACGAGTGGCTGAACCGCCGCGCCCAGAACTGGTTCGACCCCGCCGGCGAGTGGAC
>DATANB010000066.1:0-25753 GCA_036266415.1 Bradyrhizobium sp.
CCCCCCCCCCCCCCCCACCCCTCCCCGCCACGCGCGATGCGCGTGGAGGGAGGGGAGTGGAGCATCACGCCGCGAACACTCCCAGGTTTTTCGCCGCCCGCCAGTTGCGCCAGTAGTCGTGCGGCATCTGGATGTGGGTGGAGCCGAGGAACGAGAAGGCGTCGTTGACGGCGTTGGAAAACGCCGGCACGCCGCCGACATTCGGGCTCTCGCCGACGCCCTTGGCGCCGATCGGGTGATGCGGCGACGGCGTCACGGTGAAACCGGTCTCCCAATGCGGCGTCTCCACCGCGGTCGGCATGAAGAAATCCATGAACGAGCCGGTCACCACGTTGCCGCCTTCGTCGTAGCGGATTTCCTGGCCCATCGCGATTGCGAAGGCTTCGGTCAGCCCGCCATGGACCTGGCCCTCGATGATCATCGGGTTGATGCGGGTGCCGCAATCGTCAAGCGCGTAGAAGCGCCTGATCTTGTAGACCCCGGTGTCGACATCGATGTTCATCACGCAGATATAGGCGCCGAACGGATAAGTCATATTGGGCGGATCGTAATAGCTCACCGCCTCCAGCCCCGGCTCCATGCCGGGGGGCACCGAGTTGTAGGCCGCCCAGCAGATGTCCTTCATCGACATCGCCTTCTCCGGCAGACCCTTGACGCGGAAGCCGTCGATATCCCATTCGAGATCGCCCTCATGGACCTCGAGCTTGTAGGCGGCGATCATCTGCGCCTTGGCCTTGATCTTGCGCGCGGCCATGGCGATCGCGGCGCCCGCCACCGGCGTCGAACGCGACCCGTAGGTGCCGAGCCCGTAGGGCGCGGTATCGGTATTGCCTTCCTCGACCATGATGTTGTCGGCGGGAAGGCCGATCTCGGTCGCGATGATCTGCGCCCAGGTGGTCTCATGACCCTGGCCGGTACTCTTGGTGCCGACGCGCGCAATGCCGGCGCCGGTCGGATGCAGGCGGATTTCGCAGGAATCGAACATCGCGATCCCCAGGATATCGCAATTCTTCGACGGGCCCGCGCCGACGATCTCGGTGAAGAACGACACGCCGAGGCCCATGATCTCGCGGGTCTCGCCGCGCTTGAACGCCGCGCGTTGCGCCGCCTGCTCCTTGCGCAGGCCGGCATAGTCGACCGTATCCATCATCTTGCGCATGGCGGTGTGATAGTCGCCGGAATCGTACTCCCAGCCGAGCGCCGAGTGGTACGGGAACTGCTCCTTCCTGATGAAATTCTTCAGCCGCAGTTCGGCCGGATCCATTGCGAGCTTCTGGGCGAGAATGTCCATGCCGCGCTCGATGCAATAGGCCGCCTCCGTCACCCGGAACGAGCAGCGATAGGCGACGCCGCCGGGCGCCTTGTTGGTGTAGATGCCGTCCACCGACAAATGCGCGACCGGGAAGTCGTAGGAACCGGTGACGATGTTGAAGAAGCCGGCCGGCCATTTCGACGGATCGGCGCAGGCGTCGAACGCGCCGTGATCGGCCAGTACATGGACGCGAAGACCCGTGACCTTGCCGTCCCTGGTCGCCGCGATCTCGGTGGTCATGTGATAGTCGCGCGCAAACGACGTCGCGGTGAGGTTCTCGATGCGGTCCTCGACCCATTTGACGGGTTTGCCGGTGACGATCGAGGCGACGGCGGCGCAGATATAGCCGGGATAGGCGCCCACCTTGTTGCCAAAACCGCCGCCGACGTCGGGCGAGATCACGTGGATCTTCTGTTCCGGAATCTTGGCGATCAGCGCCACCACCGTGCGGATCACATGCGGCGCCTGGAAGGTGCCCCAGATCGTCAGCTCGCCCCTGATCTTGTCGAACGAGCAGACGCACTGGCAGGTCTCCAGCGGCGAGGGATGGGTGCGGTGATAGGAGATCACCTCCTTGATCGTGACTTCCGCCTTGCGGAAGGCGGCGTCGGTCAAATCCTTGTCGCCGACGGTCCACTCGAAGATGTGGTTGTGATGCTTGCGCGGACCGTGCGCGCCCGTGGTCTTGCCGGCGAGATCCTCGCGCAGCACCGGCGCATCCTTGTCCATCGCCTTGAACGGATCGATCACGACCGGGAGCGCCTCGTATTCGACCACGACCTTGTTGATGCCGTCATCGGCGGCGTAGCGGTCGGTGGCGACCACAAAGGCGACTTCCTGATTCTGGAACAGCACCTTGCCGTCGGCCAGCACCATCTGCACGTCGCCGGCCAGCGTCGGCATCCAGGCGAGGTTGACGGTCTTCAGGGTCTCGGCGGTGATGACCGCCAGCACCCCCGGCACTTTCAGCGCCTCTTCCGAGTTGATCGATTTGACGCGCGCATGCGCGTGCGGCGATCTGACAAAATCGCCGTGCAGCATGCCCGGCAGCTTCAGGTCGTCGACATAGTTGCCCTTTCCTTGCGTGAAGCGAGCGTCCTCGACCCGCTTGCGCTTGCAGCCCATGCCTTCGAGGTTGGCTTCGCGTTGTTCCCGCGTGGGAGTCATGTCGTTCATTCCGCAGCCTCCTGGAATTCGACGCCATTGATCTTGGCGGCGGCGTACTGGATCGCCTTGACGATGTTCTGATAGCCGGTGCAGCGGCAGATATTGCCCGAAATGCCCATCCGGATTTCTTCTTCCGATGGCGATGGGTTCTCCTGCAGCAAGCGTTGCGCGCGCAAAATCATGCCGGGCGTGCAGAAGCCGCATTGCAGCCCGTGCATCATCCGAAAACCTTCCTGCAGCGCCGACAGCGAACCGTCGGCATTGGCGACGCCTTCGATGGTGGTGATGCTGGAACCCTGGGCCTGCACGGCAAACACCGTGCAGCTTTTCACCGACATGCCGTCGAGATCGACGGTGCAGGCGCCGCAATGGGTGGTCTCGCAGCCGATATGGGTGCCGGTGAGTTGCAGGTTCTCGCGGATAAAATGCACCAGCAGCGTGCGCGGTTCGACGAGGCCTTCGACCTCGGCGCCGTTCACCTTCATGGTCACATGGGTCTTTGCCATTTTTGATCCCCCTTATTTCGCGCGGGCCGCGGCGCGGGTCAGCGCCCGCGTCACCATGATGCCGCCGACATGCTTGCGGTATTCGATCGGGCCGCGGGCATCGGCGGCCGGCGACATGATCGCCTCCGCGGCGGCCGCGGCCTTCTTCAGGCTGGCCGCATCGAGGCTGGTCCCGATCACGGCTTTGGCGGCATCGGCGGCCAATAGCGGCGTTTCGTGCAGATTGGTCAGGCCGATCGCGCAGGTCGCGACCTTGCCGCCCGCCATGGTGAGCATGACCGCGGCCGCAGCGGTGGCGTAGTCGCCGATCTTGCGTTTCAACTTCTCGTAGGCGTAGCCGTGACCGGCCGCCGGCGCGGGGATCGAAATCGCGGTCAGGATTTCGCCGGGCTCGAGTGCCGTGAAATAGGCGCCCTGATAGAATTCGGACGCCGGGACGTCGCGCGCGCCCCCCGTTCCTTCGACCCGGTAGCTTGCGCCGAGCGTCATCATCAGCGCCGGCATGTCATTGCCGGGATCGCCATTGGCGACATTGCCGCCGATCGTCCCCATGTAGCGCACCTGCGGATCGGCGATCAAAAGCGCAGTCTCGTGCAGGATCGGCAGCGATTTTGCGATTTCGTCCGAGGCCAGCAGCTCGTGCTGGGTGGTCATCGCGCCGATCACGATACGATTGCCGTCGCGCCGGATGCCCTTCAACCCGGCGATCCCATGCAGATCGACCAGATGTTCTGGGGTGGCGAGCCGGAGCTTCATCATCGGCACCAGACTGTGGCCACCGGCCAGGGGGCGGGCTTCGTCGCCCAGTGTCGAGAGCAGTTTGACCGCATCGGCCACGGTCGCAGGCCGGTGATAGCTGAACGGGCCAGGAATCATCGTCTCCTCCATGCGTCTTTTTTAATTGCAGACGTCGCGCGGAGGCTGTTCCCGGAATTTTTCACAGACAAGGCGGAGGCCGTCGCCGGGTCACAAGGAGAGAAAATTCGCACGAAATGCGGATACGCGCGCACGAAATGCGTCAGGCCTCGCGACCTAATCCGAGCTGGGTCTTCAGCAGGGTGCGCTTGGCGAGCCCGAGGCGCGCCTTGACCTCGGCGATCTTGGCGCGGCTCACGGGAACGCGATGCGGCGACGGGCCGTCGAGCTCGATGACCGCGCCATCGCCTTCCTTGCGGACGAAGCTGACATGCGGAATCGCCACGATATGGCTGCGGTGCACCCGGACGAACAGCCCGGGATCGAGTTGGGCCTCGGCTTCCGAGATCGACCACGGGCACATCCGCTCGCGGGTGCCGTCATGGACCCTGGTGTAATGGGCGTCGGCCCGGACGCTGCGCACATCCGCGGTATCGATGAAATGGGTGCCATTGGCGCCCTCGACCGGAAGCCGAACCGCCGGCGCCGCGCGCGGCGGCTGGCCGAGGCCGCCAAGCGGCGCCGGCATCAGCCGCGGGGATAAAACCGCCGGTTCGCGAAACGAGGCCTGCAGGTTTGCAACGGCCGGTTCGGGTGCCGGATCGACGGTGACCGCCGCCGCCGTCATGGCTTGCCGGCGCGGATCCGGCACCAGCGACAGCAGGAAGCCGGCTGCGATCACGAAGCAGAGCACCGCCACCACCACCGAGAGGATTTGCGGCGACGCCGCCAGCCCCTCGGCATGGGGGTGCGCGGTAGCCGACAGCGGGACGAAATGCATGCCCTGCATCGCGGTGTAGTGCATGCCCGACACGGCGACGCCGAACGCGATTGCACTCGCTATCAGCCGGATGCCCTCCTGACGGGCCAGGAACGCGCGCAGGCCGCCATAGGCCGCGACGATCGCAATCAAGATCGACAGCAGGACCATCGCGGTGTCGTGCTCGACCACGAAATGGCCGGCAAGACCGTGAATGCCGACATAATGCATGCTGACGATGCCCGCCCCCATCAAGACCGCCGACGAGGCCACGCGCCGCCGCGACGGTTCGCCGATGCTGAGGAAAAACAGGGAAACGCCGACCACCAGCGCGCAGATCAGGAACGAGACGATGGTGGGCAGCACGAGGTAGACGGTGTCGGCCGGTATCGGCGCGGCCAGCACGCCGACGAAATGCATGGTCCAGATGCCGACCGCGAGGAACACGGCGGCGCCGGCCAGCAACACGCGACGGCTCACGCCCGGCGTCGCGCGGATCCGTGCCGCGAGGCCAAAGCCGGTGTAACCTCCCAGGATCGCGATCACCACCGAGAGCGCGACGAGATAGGGATCGTGTCCTTGGAACATGATCATTTCGGCCGCCGCGTCCCCACAGGCGTGCCTCCTCCCGCCGCCGACTTTATAGGCGCGGCGGTGGAAATGACAATGCGTGGACGAAGTTGCGCTAGACCGGCCTCCCGGCAGCGATGGCGCGGCTATCAACATCCGAAATCAGGGCACCGCTTCCTTTGTGGTGCGCGCGCCGGTATGTAGTGAATACCGCCGGAAGCAAACCTGACGACGGATATGTCCGATTTCCGAGCGGCAACGGCATCAAGGGTGGAAATGTGGCAGATTTGATCGCCGCGCGCTCCGTCCAGCGCAACACCACGATCGCGGGCGCGGCCGGATTGTTCGGCTGGCTGATGGGATTGTTCGCCATCTTCGGGCTTGTTGCCACGGCGGTGGATTGGCGCGAGGAGATCGCGCAATCGGGCTGGCCGCTGGTCTCGGCCGTCATCGACCGCGGCGATGTCACGGCCACGCGCAGCGCGCAAAGCAACGGCGGCGTCCGCACTGCCTCGAGAATTCGCTACGTGGTGCGCTACCAGGCGGACGGCCAGAACCAGAACGCGACGCTCACCTCCCGCAGCGTATATTCGGACGCGGACGCGGCGAAGCTGCGTGGCTGGGCCGCACAACACCGGCCGGGCAGTCATATCGATGTCCGCTACGACCCGGCCCAGCCGGATCGCGCCGTGTTTGCATCCGCCAATGTGCCAGATGCCGGACCCCAAACCGGCAAGGATCTCATCCTCAGCATGGCCTTTGCCCTCGCCTGTGTCGGCCTGCTGGCGCTGGCCAAGCACCTGAGGTTGAAAGAGGTCGAGGCGATGGCTGCGGGCGACGCCGATGGCTCGCCGCTCGGCAGGATCGTGCTCGGTATCGTGTTTACCATCCCCGGACTGGTCGCGATCGGCAGCGCCATGACGGCTGCGATCCGCGGCACCGGGGCGCCCCTTTCTGAAACCCTGATCGGCGTGCCCGCGGGCCTGATCTTCGTTATCGGCGGCGCGCTGCTTGCCTTGCCGCCCGGCAGAACCCGAATCCAAGGCCTGTTGACCGCGCTGCTCGTTACCTGCTTTGCCCTGACCTTCGATTGGGTGGCTTTCGGCCCCGGCGAGCGCAAGTTCAGCGGTGGCTTCTCCATCGGCGGGATCGGTACGGGCTTTCAGCCCGGCGAGCTTTTTGGCCGGGCCTTCTTCGGCTTCTTCGCGATTCTTCTCGATATCTGCGCCATCGCCATATGGGTCGACAAATTTCGGCGGCTGTCGAGCCCGGACGCATCCGGCGCGTCGATCGAGCAGGACGCGCGATAGCGCTTGCCGGCGCCGGACGCCGGCATCGACGAAGCCGATCAAAGCCCGACCGCGGGCGCTTCGATCTAGGCGATCCCCGCCGCGACCTGGCCGCGCAGCCGCTCCAGGCTGAGCAGCGTACTGGCGCAGGCTTCCGCCACCTCGATGCCCTTTACGGCAAAATGCTTGCGGAAGAATTCGAGATGCGCCGCGGTCTCGTGGAACTGCTGCGGCGTCAGCACCGCGGAGAACACCGGCACTTCGGTGCGCAACTGCACATCCATCAGCGCCTTGATCACGGTGTCGGCGACGAACTCGTGGCGGTAGATGCCGCCGTCGACCACGAGCCCTGCCGCGACGATCGCGGTGTAGCGCCGGGTCTTGGCCAGCAGTTGCGCATGCAGCGGGATCTCGAACGAACCCGGCACCTCGAACAGATCGATCTGGTTGCGCGCGATGTTGCGCGCCACGATCTCCTCGAGGAAGGCGATGCGGCATTCCTCGACCACCTCGCGATGCCAGGAGGACTGCACGAAGGCGACCCGCTGCGGTTTTGCAAATCGCGGATGCGCCGGAACAGGTGGACGATGAATGGTTTCGGGAGGGACTTTGACTTCGGGAGCGTCTTGCAACATCTGATTCATGGCTTTCCTCTTTCAGGACCAGAATCAGGGCATACGGAACAACGAGCCGCGCAGGAGATGCGGCTGTCGCGACCGTTCTCTTTCATCCGGACTTTAACCGTCGGCTTCGGAATCGCACCGAATCTGCTGACCCTCCTTCCCCCCGGCGATTCCGGGAGAAGAAGGCGCTCGCGGGCTTGGGCTTGTCCACCCTTACCGCCGGTGGGGACTTTCACCCCGCCCTGAGAACATCGGCCGCCCGGCATGGGCGACCTGAAGGCAACTATGCCCAAGCCTTGCTCCCTCAGCAAGCCGCTTCGCCATCGCGAATCCGCATGTCCCCATGCCGCCACGGCCACACTCCGCGAGATCGGGGCTTTTTGCGAAAATTAACGATTAGGACGGGCCGATCCGGCCCGCCTGGCGCGAATCCTGTGCGCGGGACTCGCGTGACGCGAAATCCGATTCCGGTTTGTTCTCATGGCAATAGTCAACACGGCGCGAACACCTGTGGACGAGCGGCACTTTGTTTGTGGATGGACTCAGCGCGACGTTGCGCGGATTCCGCAAATCACATCAGTTGATCCCGGCAGGCCCCAAGCGATCAGGGGATTGCAGTTGGCAGCGGCGCGCCGGGCAAGCGCGTATCGGCCTGCTGCGTGTGTAGCAACCCGTATCTGAAGCAGCGAAAGTAAGGTCGAGACGGAATGTCCCTGCTCGAAGGCATCATCGATTCCCGGAACAACCCGCTCGCGGTGGTCGAGGACGTCGCCGCCGATAACAATTGGCCGTTCGAACGCTCTGGCGAAGACGAGGTGACGATCATTTCCAAGGGCGACTGGACCGACTACCAGCTGTCCTTCACCTGGATGACCGAGATCGAGGCGCTGCATCTGGCCTGCGCCTTCGACATGAAAATTCCCGCCGCGCGCCGGGGCGAGGTGCAGCGGCTGATCGCTGCGATCAACGAGCAATTGTGGATCGGACATTTCGATATCTGGACCCACACCGGCATGATCATGTACCGGCAGGCGCTGGTGCTGCCCGGCGGCATCACCGCCTCGACCGCGCAGTGCGAGAGCATGCTGGTCGGCGCCATCCACGCCTGCGAGCGCTATTACCCGGCGTTCCAGTTCGTGGTCTGGGCCGGCAAGTCGGCGCCCGAGGCCATGAGCGCGGCGATGTTCGACACCGAGGGCGAGGCGTAGGCTAAAGTCCACGTCGTCCCGGCCAAGCGAAGCGCGAGCCGGGACCCATACGCCGTGACGGCAAGGCAAAGGCAAACTGCTTGTGGCCCGTCCTTCGCCTGATTAGAACCGCCTGTGGTTATGGGTCGCGGCTCCCGTGCGCAATTGCGCACTAGGCCGGGACGACGTGGGAATTTGTTGTGACAACTTCGAACGCCACCAGCGGTTTGCAAAACATCAGCGGCACCATCGTGCTGGCCGGCGCGGGGAAGATGGGCGGCGCGATGCTGTCGGGCTGGCTGGCGCGCGGGCTCGATCCCAGGCGCGTCGCGGTGATCGAGCCTTATCCCTCCCAGGAAATCGCCGCATTGGCGACATCAGGCCTTCGCCTCAATCCACTGCCAAAAGATATCGGCGCCGCCGCCACGCTGGTGGTCGCGCTGAAGCCGCAGGCTTTTCGCGAGGCCGGCCCTGGCCTGAAGCCATTTGCCGGACCCTCCACGTTGGTCGTCTCGATCATGGCCGGCACCACCATCGCATCGATCGCCGCGGTCTGCGGCGGCAGCGTGGTGCGCGCCATGCCCAACACGCCGGCCGCGATCGGCCGCGGCATCACGGTTGCGGTCGCGGCGAAAAATGTCAGCGCCGGCCAGCGCGCCGTCGCCGACGCGCTGCTGCGCGCCACCGGATCGGTCGAATGGGTCGCCGACGAGGGTTTGATGGACGCGGTGACCGCGGTCTCCGGCTCCGGTCCGGCCTATATCTTTCTGCTCGCCGAGGAGTTGGCGCGCGCCGGGGTCGAGGCCGGCCTGCCGCAAGAACTCGCCAGCAACCTCGCGCGCGAAACCGTCGCCGGCGCCGGCGAATTGCTGCATCGCTCGGAGCTTTCCTCCGCAACGCTGCGGCAGAACGTCACCTCGCCCGGCGGCACCACCGCGGCGGCGCTGGAGGTGCTGATGGGCGCTAACGGCCTGGCCTCGCTGTTGACGCGCGCGGTCGCCGCCGCGACGCGGCGCTCGCGGGAACTGGCGAAGTAGGTTCGAGTCAGCTTTCGAGCCAACGTTATCATTCCGGGCCACGCGTCTTCGCGTGGACCCGGAATCCAGAGGTGCAAGCTCGAGATTCCGGGTTCGCGCTTCGCGCGCCCCGGAATGACGGCTCAAGATCTATCCGTCCCCAGGTGCTTGCCGAAAGCCTCGAGATTGACGAGGCCGCGGGCGTGGCGGCCCTCGCCGATCCGCCGCTTGTCGTCGAAGGCCTCGACCTCGAAGCGGATCACGCGGCGCTCCACCGCGACCACCTTCGCCGTGGTCCGCACGGTGGCGCCGACCGGCGTCGCGGCGAGGTGGCGGATATCGACTTCGGTGCCGACCGTGACCCAGCCAGGCGCGAGATATCGGTTGATGGCGTCGCCGGACGTCATCTCCATTTCCAGGATCATCATCGGGGTCGCATAGACCATCGGCATACCCCGGACAAAATGCCCGACGGTGCGCTCCGGCGGCACAATCAATGTGCGCTCGGCGCTCATGCCGACCTTGATGATGTCGCGCGCGTCCATGGATTTGTCCAAAAAAAATGCGTCGTCCCGGCCAAGCGGAGCGCGAGCCGGGACCCATGACCACCAATGTTGGTGTTACAAAGGGCTGGGGCCGCAATCCCAGCCACACAAACACTAGTGGTTATGGGTCCCCGCTTTCGCGGGGACGACCGTGGGAGCTACTTCTTCGCCATCCGCTCCACGAAGGTCTTGCCGCCCTTCATCTTGTGCGCCAGCGGCGCCTCGTTGATCTGAATGACGACGGCGTCGGCGTCGACGCCGAGGTTCGTCACCAGCGCCTTGGTGATGTCGCGCATCATGCCGGCCTTCTGTTCGTCGGTGCGGCCGGCGGCCATGCTGATGGTAATTTCAGGCATTTTGTCACTCCCCTGTTTTTGTTCGGTCGCAAAGCCGTCATTGCCGGGCTCGACCCGGCAATCCATCATTTGAAAGATGGATACGCGGGTCAAGCCCGCGTATGACGAATCATTTTCCCCACTTCACCCCATGCCGCGCCAGCACCTCGCGCACGGCATCCACCAGCTTATTCTGATCGACCTCGTATTGGGCTTCGGTCTGCTTCTTCAGATACGCTTCGCGGTCCTTTATGTCGGTAAGCCCGGCACCCAGAATGAGATCCTTGATCTGAATCCTGCCGTTCGTCTTTTCATCCGACCCTTGAACGATCGCGCATGGCGCATTTCGCCTGTCGGCGTACTTCATCTGCTGACGAAGGCTGTGCTTGGGGTTCCCGAGATAGAGCTCGGCGCGAATATTCGCATTGCGCAAGGTCGCGACCATCTTTTGATAGTCGGCGATCTCCCCCCCGAACACGGTGACGACCACCGGACCGAATTCCGGCGTGGTGTCGAGCTTGCCGAGCATGGTGAGGGCGGCCTGCAGCCGCGACACCCCGATGGAGAAGCCGGTGGCCGGCACCGGCTCGCCGCGGAATCGCGACACAAGGCCGTCATAGCGCCCGCCGCCGCCGACCGAGCCGAAACGCACCGGGCGGCCTTTTTCGTCTTTGGTGTCGAGCAGCAGTTCGACCTCGTAGACCGGGCCGGTGTAGTATTCGAGACCGCGGACGACGGACGTATCGATAACTACGCGACCGTCGCCGTAACCCGTCGCCATAGTAATATCAAAAATCTGGTTAAGTTCTCTTAGACCCTCGTTACCAGCCGCGCTGCCTTTCGCTTCAAAAACATTCTGAAGTCTCTCGAAAAAACCTTTCTCGCTAGCGTCAGCGCCGCCGTGCATGAATGCAAAAACCGTCTCGATATCTGAGCTAGAGATTCCGGCACCTTTCGTGAAATCGCCAGATTCATCCTTGCGACCCTCGCCGAGCAACTCGCGCACGCCGTGCTCACCAAGCCGGTCGAGCTTATCAATCGCGCGAAGCACGATGAGTTTTCGCGCGGGATCATCTCCGATACCAATGGCCTCCATCACCCCGTCAAGCACCTTGCGGTTGTTCACCTTCACCACATAGCTGCCGCGCGGGATGCCGAGCGCATCCATGGTGTCGGCGGCCATCATGCACATCTCGGCGTCGGCGGCGGGCGATGCGGAGCCCACCGTGTCCGCGTCAAACTGCATGAACTGGCGGAAACGGCCGGGGCCCGGCTTCTCGTTGCGGTAGACGTAGCCTTCGCGGTAGCTGCGATATGGCTTTGGCAGTGAATCAAAATTCTCCGCGACGTAGCGGGCCAAGGGCGCGGTCAGGTCATAGCGTAGTGAAATCCACTGTTCGTCATCGTCCTGGAACGAGAACACGCCCTCATTGGGCCGGTCCTGGTCGGGCAGGAATTTGCCGAGCGCGTCGGTGAATTCAAAAGCCGGCGTCTCGACCGGCTCGAAGCCGTAGCGCTCGAACACCTCGCGGATGGTATCAAGCATGCGCCGCGTCGCCGCGATCTCGGCAGGCCCGCGGTCAGCCAGCCCGCGCGGCAGGCGGGCCCTCAGTTTCTGCGGTTTTTTGGGCTTGTCGGACATGGTCGCGCGTTGGTATCAGCCGGGACGCAACGCGGCAACCCGGGTCGATGTACCAGCCCTCATACCTATGGCTGCTCCATCCGCGCGCGCACGGCGTCGGCTTCTTCTTTCGGCATCGACTCCAGCACCACCTTGATGGTCTCTCCGCCGACGATCTTTTCATTCCGCATGAACATCCAGTCGGAAATATCGGCTTGTTTGAATTTAACCTGATCACCGATGTTTTTGCCTATCAGGTCACTCGGCTCGTTGGCGAAACGGCCGGAATAATTGCCATCCGAAAGCTTCTCGACGTCGCTCACCCAGATGTGCTCGACCTCGTCACCCACGTCAAAACGAACTTTCAAGGCGTGTCCTACCTCTGTCGGCTTCGGCGCGTCGCAGGAAGCCCAGAACGTCGGAAGCGTGTCGCGGGCATGGGCAATCGCAGCGTTCATCTCGGCATCAGCCGAGGGAACATGAACGATTGGTGGATCGTCGTCCGTCCGAAATTTAGTCATACCATCACGCCAAAATTGCAAGACCAAGTTGCAAGACGGGAGCGTCCGTCGTCATCCTCTGACGCTGTTCAATGCAGCCAGCTACACGACCGTACGAATCCAGTTATGCGGATCGGGCGCGCGGCCGTACTGGATGTCGACCAGTTTCTTGCGCATTCCCATGGCGACCGGGCCGGCGGCGCCGCCGCTGATGAGGAAATCGCCGCTCGCCGAACACACCTTGCCGATCGGCGAGATGACGGCCGCGGTGCCGCAGGCAAAGGCCTCTTTCAGCTTGCCGCTGGCGGCATCGCTGCGCCACTGCTGGATCGTGTAGGCCTCCTCGCGCACGCGCGTGCCCGCATCCTTTGCAAGCTGAATGATCGAATCGCGGGTGATGCCGGGCAGGATGGTGCCGAGCGGCGGGGTTAGGAGCGAACCGTCGTCGAACACGAAGAAGACGTTCATGCCGCCGAGTTCCTCGACGTAGCGGCGCTCGAGCGCATCGAGGAAAACCACCTGATCGCAGCCGTGATCAATGGCCTCGGCCTGGGCGCGCAGGCTTGCGGCGTAGTTGCCGCCGCATTTGACGGCGCCGGTGCCGCCGATCGCGGCGCGCGTGTAGTTCTCCGACACCCAGATCGACACCGGCGCGGGTCCGCCCTTGAAATAGGAGCCGACCGGCGAGGCGATGACGGCGAAGATGTATTCCGCTGACGGTTTGACGCCGAGGAAGACCTCGCTCGCGATCATGAAGGGCCGCAAATAGAGACTGCCCTCGCCGCCCGGCATCCAGGCGCGGTCAATGCGCACGATCTGCTCGACCGCCTCGATGAACACCGGCTCGGGCAGCATCGCCATCGCCATGCGCTCGGCCGAATTGCGGAAGCGCCGGGCATTGGCGTCGGGACGGAATAGGTTGACCCCGCCGTCGTCGCGCTTGTAGGCCTTGAGGCCTTCAAAGATCTCCTGCGCGTAGTGCAGGACGGCGGTGGCGGGATCGAGCGGAAAATTCGCGCGGGATTCGACGCGCGCGTCATGCCAGCCCTTGGCCTGGCTGTAGCGGACCACAGCCATGTGATCGGTGAAGATCCGGCCGAAACCGGGATCGGCGAGCCTTGCGGCGCGCTCCTTCTCGGGCGTCGGGTTCGGCGCAGGCTGGATTTCGAATTTCAGACTCATTCCGCCGCTTGCCGTCGTGGGAACCGGCGCGATTTCCGGCGCCGGCCTGTCTCTCCGCGCGTGCTCAAACGAAACTGCCATGGGCTTCTCTCCCGCATTGACGCTGCTCTCGCGCCTCGCGCCGCGGCGCTATTGGTTACGTCTGGCCCTCGCCTTGCGACCTGCGCCTTGCGGAAGGTGTTTCCGCCGGTCCTTGAGGACATGCTTTTGCCGAAGGCGGAAGTCCAGTATGTTTGCCGAAATGCCGCTCGACAATCGCACGGTCAACAAATTCGCGGCCCTCGCCGCCTCCTCGGCTTTCTCAGGCCGCTTGAAACGTCACCGCGATCGAGACGACCTAATATTTCGTCGCGGACGATAGTTTTGTAACATTGAACCCAAGATATGTCAATATGGCTGACATAAATTTCTCAAAGCCCCCGTCCGAACCTGATTCGCGGGCACCCCAGGCGCGCTCCCCTGCCCCAAGGGGAAGCGATTTGCGTTGGGACATCATCGAGTTGCTGTTCTTCGCCTACCGCGATTTCGTCGGCGACGCCGACCATGAACTCGAGGCCTTCGGGTTTGGCCGGGCGCATCACCGGGTGTTGCATTTCGTTCACCGCTATCCCGGCCTGAAGGTCGCCGATCTGCTGGACGTGCTGCGCATCACCAAGCAGTCGCTGGGCCGGGTCCTCAAGCAATTGCTCGATGAAGGGTATATCGTGCAGAAGACCGGCAACAACGACCGGCGGCAACGTCTGCTTTTCGCCACCGCCAAGGGCGAGGCGCTGGTCGCGAGGCTCGCCGGCCTGCAGACCGATCGCATCAACCGCGCGCTCGGGGAAATCGGGCAAGCCGGCACGGACACAGTCCGGCAGTTTCTGCGCGCGATGATCGAGCACGACGATCCCGACAAGGTGCTGGCGACGATCCTCGGAACCGGCAGCGCAACCGCAAAGGAACAGGCGTGATCCAGACTGCAACCATCACGCGGCCGCCGCCGCAACCGGCCGACGACGCCCCGCATCTGCTGCTGGTCGACGACGACCGCCGGATTCGCGACCTGCTGTCGCGCTTTCTCTGCGGCGAGGGCTACCGCGTCACCACGGCGATGAGCGCGGCCGACGCCCGGGCCAAGTTGCTCGGCCTGCATTTCGATCTGTTGATCCTCGACGTGATGATGCCCGGCGAGACCGGATTCGATCTCGCCCGCTTCATCCGCTCCTCCTCGTCGGTGCCGATCATCATGCTGACGGCGCGCCATGAAGCCGAAGCCCGGATCGAGGGCCTCCAGCTCGGCGCCGACGATTATGTCGCCAAGCCGTTCGAGCCGCGCGAGCTGCTGCTGCGAATCGGCAATATACTCAAGCGAACCGCGCCGCCGCCGGTAGAGACGCTGGTGCAGGTCGCGTTCGGACCCTACGTCTATCACCTGGAGCGCGGCGAACTGCGCCAGGGCGACGAGCCGATTCACCTCACCGATCGCGAACGCGAGATGCTGCGCATTCTCGCGGTGACGCCGGGCGAGACCGTGCCGCGCAGCGCGCTCACCGGCAACGGCACCGTCAACGAGCGCGCCGTCGACGTGCAGATCAACCGGCTCAGGCGCAAGATCGAACGCGATCCCGCCAGCCCGCTGTTCCTGCAGGCGGTGCGCGGCATCGGCTATCGCCTGGTCGCCTCCCCTTGAGCCTTTGCAAATGAACCCCGCCCGATGAGCACGCTCGACACCGGCATCACGCTGATCCGCACCGCCTCGCGGCGCGTCTCCGCAGCCAACAACTGGATCGGCAACGCGTTCAAGGGCTGGATGCCGACCGGGCTCTATGCCCGCGCGCTGCTGATCATGATCGTGCCGATGGTGGTGCTGCAGTCGGTGGTGACGTTCGTGTTCATGGAGCGGCACTGGAACACCGTGACGCGGCATCTTTCGGCCGCCGTCGTGCAGGACATCGCCAGCCTGATCGACGTCTACAAGGACTACCCGCAGGACAAGGACCGCGCGGTGCTGCGGCGAATCGCCGGGCAGCGGCTGCAGCTGGTGGTCGATTTCCTCCCGGTCGGCGACATGCCGCCGCCCGGCCCGAAGCCGTTTTTCTCGCTGCTCGATCAGACGCTCTCGGTGCAGCTTGGCCGGCAGATCGGCAAGCCGTTCTGGATCGATACCGTCGGCCGCTCCAACCTGGTGGAAATCCGCATCCAGCTCGACGACGCCGTGATGCGCATCTTCGCCCAGCGCAGCGCGGCCTATGCCTCGAATTCGGAGATCTTCATCTTCTGGATGCTGGGCACCTCCTCGATCCTGCTGATCGTCTCCGTGCTGTTCCTGCGCAACCAGATCAAGCCGATCCTGCGTCTTGCCGACGCCGCCGAAAGCTTCGGCAAGGGCCGCGACGCGCCGAACTTCCGACCCCGCGGCGCACGCGAGGTGCGGCGTGCCGCCCACGCCTTCATCGAGATGAAATCGCGCATCGAGCGCGCGATCGAGCAGCGCACCGCGATGCTGGCCGGCGTCAGCCACGATCTGCGCACGATCCTGACCCGCTTCAAGCTCGAACTGGCGCTGATCGGCGACAGTCCGGAAGTCGACGGCATGCGCCGCGATGTCGACGAAATGTCCGGCATGCTGGAGGACTATCTCGCCTTCGCGCGCGGCGACAGCGGCGAACACGCGCAGCCGACCGACATGGCGGTGGCGCTGGAAGAGTTGCGCAGCGACGCCGAGCGCAACGGCCACGCCGCCACCGTGACGTTCCGCGGACTGCCGGTCGTGACGGTGAAGCCGGCGGCGTTCAAGCGCTGCCTCGCCAATCTCGTCTCCAACGCGGCCCGGCACGCCGGCGCGATTTCAATCACCGGCCAACGCGATCACCGCTATCTGACCGTGACGGTCGACGACGACGGGCCGGGCATCCCGCCCGGCATGCGCGAGGAAGTGTTCAAGCCGTTCCTGCGGCTGGACGGCGCCCGCAACCAGGATGAGGGCGGCACGGGCTTAGGGTTGGCGATCGCCCGCGATATCGCGCGCTCGCATGGCGGCGACATCACGCTCGGCGACAGCCCGATGGGCGGGCTTCGCGCCGCGGTGCGGATACCGGTGTAGCGACTATTTGTCCGTGTGGCGGCCGCTCAAAATGCGATCGCCCTCTCCCCTTGTGGGAGAGGGCCGCGCGGCTGCTTTATTGAAATAGCCTTGTCGAAATATCGCGGTTTTCGTTTAGTCGATGCGGGCACGTCGTTTCGTGAACACCGCGATGTCAATTCTTACCAATGACCCCTACGGCGACCATAGTATCCGCCGCCGCCAAACAGAAGCACCAGAACAACTACGATAAGAATCAGCTCCACAGGAAGTCTCCTTTGTTGGTTATGACTTCAAAAGGAACTGCCCACCGCGGACTAAGTTCCGCCTTGCAAGGCTGCCTCTGATAATTATGAAGCTCGCTTGGAGCGTCCGACACTGGTCGGTCGCAACGCGGCAATGTTGCCGATGGAATAGGATAGGAGAAATGAATTGGACAACACGGTGCCTATCTGCTCCGTGTTGTCATCGAATTCTCACGCAGCTGCCGTTGCAGGTTTTTTCTTCCTGGAAGCATCTTGACGCTGGTCCTCTACTGCGGTCGCCTCAATACACAGCTTGAGCGCTTCGCCCAGGCTGGCGGCAACGAGGTCTGCTTTTGCTCCCTCCCGCAACAGTTCCAGCGCGGCCGGTTCGATATCCCTGACCCAACAGCCCAGGATAATTGTTGCCTTTGGCAACTTCCGCCTCAGGCGCCGAACTGAATAACGCATGTGCGCGGGTCCACTGGCATCAAGATAAACCAAGCAAACGATAGCAACGCCGGTCGTTTCAAGTCGGAAGACATTCGTCGTAGAAAGTGCCTCTGGCCCTTCCACCCGAGCCGCCAGACCGTGTGCTGTCGATAGCTGCGCCAGCATAATCGCGGCCGCTTCGTCGATAAGGCTGCGTCCGGCCAGACAGAGGACGGGATGTTCGCCTTGCCATTCAGGCTGCAGGTTTTCCTTGCTGAGAACGGGTAAATTCTCATGCGCCGCATTTTCAGCCACGCTTTCCACCGCAGACGATGCCTCGGCATCGGTGGTTAAATTGACCTTCGCCGCCGGCCGATCATCCTGATCGGAAAGATCGCTGGCAAATTCGCTGACGGCATCTCGAATCTTTGTGAGACGTTCCGGATCCAGCGCGCCGCGCTCGGCATCAACTTGCGCCAGCTGCAAACCCTTCAAAGCGACCTCATCATAATACGAGGCGAGCGACCGTTCCTTCAGGAATTGTTCGGCCTTTTCGGCAGCTTCCGTCGGATCACCTGCCAACATCCGCTGGTAAAAGATCTCGGGGGGAGAAAGAGCAGGTCGGTCCCCGAACATGACGTCAAGGAATTCGAGCCGTTCCACGTGACGTCCGAGTACAACAAGGCATACCGTCAGAGGCGTTGCGAGGACGAGCCCAATCGGACCCCAAAGCGCGGTCCAGAACGTTGCCGACGCGACTACGGCAACGGGAGAAAGCCCTGTGCTGCGGCCGTATACCATCGGCTCGATAACATGGCCGACGACCGGTTCAACAATTATAAAGAGCGCAAACGTCCACAAAAGCATCGACCAGCCGGGATCGACGGCGACCGCCAGGGCGAGCGGGAACGCAGCGGCGATGACAGAGCCTATGTACGGCACGAAGCGGAGTACCGCCGCCAGGATGCCCCAAAGGATCGCGCTTGGAATGCCTATGAGCCACAGACCTATCCCGATCACGACTCCAAAGGCGCCATTCAATATAAGCTGGGTCAGAAAAAGTCGGCTAAGACGCCGCGCCGCGTCGTCGAGCGCCGCTGTCGTACGTTGGAGGTCATACGAACCGGCCAGCCGAATGATCCGGTTACGGAGATCTTCGCGCTGAATCAAAATGAATATGACAAAAATGATGATGATGCCGGTCGTCGCGAGCGGATGAATGAGCGGGGAGATCAAAGTCCGCAGGCTCTCCAGCGCACCAGGATCGGGCTGGCGTACTTCCACGGGAACGGGCGCCTGTGGTCGCGTTGAATTCGGACTAACGATCGAGCTTGGCGCACGTGCCGGAACGGCGTCTTTTGGCTTGTCGAGTTCCTTGCTGAGATCCTTCAACATGTCGGAGGCGCGTTCAAGCGTACCCCTGCCAGCTTTTGTATCCCGGAAAGATTGGATTTTCTCGCTTATCGTCGATTGATAACGTGGAAGATCTCCGGCGAGCTGGGTCAGTTGCGTGGCGAGAAGACTGCCCATCGCAAAAATGAGCGCGAAAGCGAGGATGACCACGCTCACGACTGCAAACCCGCGCGGCACATGGATACGTTGCAATATTGCCACTAGCGGCGCCAGCACGAAGCTGAGCAGAATCGCCAATGCAATGGGCACGAAGATCTCGCGACCGAAATAAAGCATGGCGATAATCATTGCAGCGAGAACCGCAGTGGCTACTGCGCTGAGCAGTGCCATAAGTTCTTCGGTAGTACGCGCTTTAAATGGCTGTCTGATCACAGGCCTCATCTGTTTCCCATAAGCTGGATCCCCCTGAAAAGCTTTCAGGCTCGCGCAACGAGGGCGCCCTTGTTCCATAAAAAAAGCCGCTCGGGCATGACACCGTGCGGCTTCATCAAGCGACTGCTGGTCTCCCAGTTCCGCCGCTCTGACCCAATAGCTGGGCAGCACAAAGGTTGCGTCGGTAAAGAAAGAAATGTTCGCAGGCCGCTACCCCCGGTGTATTCATGGGCGCCTTGGGGGGTGACCTCATCAGGTTTCTCAATTTCCTTGTGCTGTTGGGCGCCCTTATGGTGGCGGGTACTGGTTTCAGCATCGGAGCAAAAGCAATGACGGCTCGACATGATATTCGTCTGTTTCTGGCCGACGTGGATGGTGCGCTGGTCACCAAGGACAAGGTGCTGACCGAGGCGGCGAAGGCGGCGGTGCGGGAGCTGGATCAGGCCGGCATCGCGTTCGCCATCACGAGCGGGCGACCGCCCCGCGGCATGAGTATGCTGATCGAACCCCTGGGATTGCGGACCGCGATAGCGGGCTTCAACGGTGGCGTGCTGGTCAATCCAGATCTCTCGGTGATCGAGAGCCACACGCTCGACCCCGCCGCGGCCAGGCAGACCCTGGACCTCCTTCAGGACCGGGGGCTGGACGCCTGGGTCTACACGGAGACGGAGTGGCTGATCCGCGACAAAAATGCGCCGCATGTGGCGCGCGAGGTCAGGACGGTAAAATTCGACGCCAAGGTTGTCGCATCCTTCACAGCCGCCCACCTGGCGCGCGCGGTGAAGATCGTTGGCATCTCCGACGATCTCGACCTTGTCGCGGCCTGCGAGAAAGCGGCGCAGACCGCGCTGGGGGACAGAGCGAGCGCAGCGCGCTCGCAGCCATACTATCTCGACGTCACTCACCCGCTAGCCAACAAGGGCGCGGTCGTCGCAACCCTGTCGAAGCTTTTGAACATCCCGCCCGCGCAGATCGCCACCATGGGCGACATGCCGAACGACGTCCTCATGTTCCGCAAGAGCGGTTTCTCAATCGCCATGGGCAATGCAAGCGACGAGGTGAAGGCGCAGGCGAGCGCGGTGACCGACAGCAACGAGAACGAGGGATTCGCCAAAGCGGTGCGGAGGTTCGTTCTGGGCTCGGCCGCCTCATGATCCTAATTGGGCGAGAATAAAAAAATGCCCCGCGATGAGCAGGGCAATTTGTTCTGACATCGCGGGAGAATTAAGACCTATAGATTTGTCGGGGTCATCTTTGCGACAAAGTCACCGAATGGCCTGTACGATTGCTTGGCAAGATCGCCATATAGTGCGCCGATCTTCTGTGACTCGGTTACGAATGTCTCGTAAGCCACCTTGGCGAATTCTGTTTGAACTTCGATGGCTTTGTCGAGCGACCTGACGCCTGATAGTTTCTCGACAAAGGACTTTGTGTCTTCAAACGACTTTTTCGTATAGTCGCTGTAAGCGGTGGCAATTGCATGAAAGCCGCTCGGCAAGGTGGTGGTGGATGCCATCCCTGTATCAAGCCGCTTCTCGCCATTCTGTTGCTGTGAAGAATTCTTGTTCGAGGTGTTATTCTGTTTTTCATTCGACATTTTGGAGTCTTTCTTGTTGTTTAACTGCGGGACCAACGGCGCGCGTTACCAATGGTTCAGTTCCCGCTTGTTCGTTGGTCGGTCATTGTATGTTCATATGATGATATCGGAACTCAAGCGTATGCTATGACAGTGGCGTAACCGATCAATGAGGAGCGCGCTGGTCGGGGCCAAAGGAGAGTCCAGTGGGAAAGGCAGCCGGTGATTTGTTTGACGCGAAGGCTTTTCTCGCCAAAGTGGGCGCGGGGAAGCAGATACTGGAATTCCATAAAAATCAGCGCGTGTTCGAGCAAGGCGACGTCGCCGACACGGTATTTTACATTCAAAAAGGAAGGGTCAAGCTGACTGTCCTGTCCGAGCAGGGCAAGGAAGCGGTCGTCGCAATTCTGGAGCCTGGCCAGTTCTTCGGCGAAGGTTGCATGAATGGTCATTCGCGACGCATAGCGACGACAACGGCGATGGAGAATTGCGTCATCACGTCGATCACGAAGGCCGCGATGATCACCGCTATTCATGATGAGCCAAAATTTTCGGAGCTATTCATGGCCTATCTCCTGACCCGAAACAGCCGGATTGAGGAGGACCTGATCGATCAGCTATTCAATTCGAGTGAGCGGCGGCTGGCGCGGCTGCTCCTGCTGCTCGCGAATTTCGGCAGAGAAGGCAGTCCCCAGGCAATCAATCCACATATCAGTCAAGAAACGCTGGCGGAGATGATCGGCACCACCCGCTCCCGGGTCAGCCATTTCATGAACAAATTTCGCAAGCTGGGTCTTATCAGCTACAATGGACATATCGAAGTTCACAGTTCGCTATTAAGCGCCGTTCTGCACGAGAAGCCCCAGATAAAAGATCGTGAAAAAAATCCCGGTACCTAAAGAAACGGCCTCAGCTCGGGGGTACAGGCTGAGGCCGTTATCCATCGGATGCTTGGGCGGCACCGTGCATCCAGTAGTCACTAGGTTGCGAGGGGCGACATTGGTTCCCTAAAGACTCGCGCCGTCACTTCATTGCTTGCAGGTTTTGTCAGCCGTTAGAGCTGTTTCTGCTGATGCCTTTGTCGGGTGAGCAGCACCGACGACCTTCATGCTGCTGCCAGCAGCAGGTTGGGTCTCGACGATTTGACATTTCATCGTCGCGCTATCTTGAGCCAAGTAGAACGAGGAAGCTGCTGACGGCGGGGCTTGACCGACAGTTTTGGCCGGTTCAGCCGCGAAGGAAGATGCGGTGAATGCGAGAACAGCGACCGTCGCTAGGAGAACTTTCTTCATGGTGTTTACCGGTTGTCGTGCGTCCAGTATTGGACAGGAGAGCAAGTAAAGTCGCCGATGAAGGTTCCTGGGCGCGGCTCCTGGTTCGTTAAAATCTCTGGAAAGTGAGCAATATTGACCAGCGACCCCCGAACCCGGAAGCGCATTCTGGTTCGATCACCGCTCCGCCATCGGCAACCATCGGTGACGGAGAGCGGATAACGCTCCCGCCGAATGCAGGGAAGCAAAGTGACCTCATCCAAATACTTCTTGAGCGCTATTGAGCGCTCTCGCTGTTCACGTTGCCAAGCGCGAATGATGCTGGAACGCGTTTCGCCGGGACCAATTGGTTTCGAGCATCGCCTGTTCGAATGCCCCAGGTGCAATCACGTTGAGACAAGGGTCATTGCATCGGACCCTTTCAAATCGATAGTGACCGGTTGGTTCGCCGGCGAACTGAGGACGCCGAACTGACAGCGAACTTCAAGGGAGGAACGCCGTGCTCGATACTCAAAACCAGGGTCCGCAATGTACGGCTTGCGGTTCTCCAATGAGGTTGACGGCGATTGAGCCGGGCACGCCAGGCCACGACTTGCGAACATTTGCTTGCCCACGATGCAAGAGGGTTCAGCGGCACATCATCGAAAGCGCCGTGACCGAGGCGTGGCTAGCGCCGAAGAATTAGCTGGCCCCAGTCGGCAACGACCGCCAGCACCGTGATGGAATTCTGAGAGCTCCTAATCGCGCATGCCTCTTGCTGGCATTTTTCCGGACAAGCCGACGCTTTCCCCCGCGAATCACTTCCGCAGGAATGGTCCGGTTCAGTAATTGCTGCGCAGCGGCCGTTCGTCGGCGCCATAGGGCACCCAGCGGCAGGCGAAGGAAATGTAGCCGCCGTACTGCGGGTCGACCGACAGGAATTTCACCACCTTGCCGTAATAGGCGCAGTGATCGACCGCGAGCTGCCGGACATCCATCTGCGAAGCCAGCGGATAGGCGATGATACCGCCGGTATCGTTGCCCTTGAACGGTGGCACCCATTGGGCCCCGGCCGGCGTCCCCGCCAGCGTCCCGGATATGGCGACCAGGCTCGCTGCCCAAAACATTCGCATCGCAGACTCCATTTGGCTCCGGGTCACCTTAGAGCGCATCTGCCGTCATGAAAAGAACGGCCGGCGGTTCGGCGTGGACTTATCGGCAGGTGTTGCCGTGTTGCACTTGACCTCGCCCGGGCTTCGCGGCACCGTTGTGCGGCTGTATCGTCAGGCGGATTGCCCATGCGCGACCTCTTCACCTCCCTGAAAAAACCCGGCCTCGGCATTGCGCTCGGGGCCCTGCTGGGCCTGCTGGCATTTGGCCCGACGGCTGAGGCCGCCAATCCTCTTGAACTGAATTTCTGGCTGTCCGGCCCGCGCTATGACGGACGGGTCAAGCCCTGCGAAGCGGCGCTCGGGACCATCACCAACCAGTTCTGGGAGAAGGAAAGCACGTTCTGGAATTCATCGCTGCGGATCACCGCCTACGGCGATATCCATGAAACCGCGTTCCGGCCCTGGCAATCCGACAACATTCCACGCCGCTATTGCAGCGGCAACGTCATGCTCAGCGACGGCAAGATGCACGCCGTGCACTACTCGATTATCGAGGACGGTGGGTTTGCCGGCTTCGGCCAGGGCGTCGAATGGTGCGTGACCGGGCTCGACCGCAACTGGGCCTATAATCCCGGCTGCAGGGCTGCCGGCCCCTGATTCGCGCTCCTTTGCTGGGCCGGCTCAGCCCCAGCTGCCCGCTCTTCCCTTTTTGTTCTTGAAATGTTCCGCCTGGCTGTTAGGCTCCCGCCGGTTGGGTATGTCCTTGGGTATGGGAGCGTCGTCATGTTTCATTCTCGATATTGGATTTCGCGGTTTTTGATTTCGCTGGGTCTGCTTGCGCTGGCGGCGCTGATCGGTGTCGCTTCGACGCCAACCGCATCGGCGCAGGATCGCCGGCAGAACGCGCCCGGCGAGTTTGATTTTTACGTGCTGTCGCTGTCATGGTCGCCCTCCTTTTGCGAGGAGTCCGCCGAGCGCGGCACCGAAGGGCGCTCACAGGCCCAGTGCGGCGGGCGTCCGTTTTCCTTCGTGGTCCACGGCCTGTGGCCGCAATACGAGCACGGTTTTCCCGACTATTGTCAGCGGCCCTCGCCGCGGCTCGATCGCAATATCGTGTCCTCGATGCTGGACCTGATGCCGGCGCCCGGGCTGATTTTCAGCGAGTGGGACAAGCACGGCACCTGCTCGGGGCTTCCCGCGCGGGCCTATTTCGAAACCATCCGCAAGGCGCGTTCCGCGGTGAAGATTCCACCCGAATATCTCGAATTGTCCGAGCCGAAGACGGTCGCGCCCACCGAGGTCGAGGACGCCTTCATCAAGGTCAATCCCGGCTTGAGCACCGCCGCGATCGCGGTGACCTGCAACAGGACGCGGCTCAGCGAGGTGCGGATCTGCATGAGCAAGGATCTGCAGTTCCGCGCCTGCGAGGAAATCGATCGCCGCGCCTGCCGGCGCGACCAGGTGACGATGCCGCCGCTGCGCGGCGGCTGATCTCACGATCCGTCATTCCGGGATGGTGCGTTAGCACCAGGCCTCAGATGCGCAATTGCGCATCGGGGAATCTCGAGATTCTCCGATGTGCAATTGCACATCGTAGTTCGATGCTTTGCATCGCCCCGGAATGACGGTGGGTTACTTTCGTCGCCCGATATCGTAACCCCTCCACCATGAACTACCGTCATGCCTTCCATGCCGGCGGCTTTGCCGACGTCATCAAGCACATCGTGCTGGTGCGCATCCTGACCTATCTGCAGGACAAGCCGGCGCCGTTTCGTGTCATCGACACCCATGCCGGCGCGGGGTGCTACGACCTCGCTTCGGACGAGGCGCGCCGCGGCGGCGAATGGCTCACCGGCATTGCGCGCATCATGCAGGCCCGGTTCTCGGAAACAACGGCGCCGCTGCTAAAGCCCTATCTCGACATCGTCAGGGCCTTCAACCCGGAGCGCGAATTGAAGTCCTATCCCGGATCGCCCCTGATCGCACGGGCGCTGCTGCGGCCGCAGGATCGGCTGACGGCATGCGAAGTCGAGCCGAAGGCACGCAAGCGCCTGATCGACGCGTTGCGCCGCGATACCCAGGCCCGCGTCGTCGACCTCGACGGCTGGCTGGCGTTGCCGGCCTTCGTGCCGCCGAACGAGCGCCGCGGCCTGGTGCTGATCGATCCGCCTTATGAGCAGAAGGATGAGTTCGAACGGCTGGCCACCGGCTTCGCGGAGGCCTTCGCGAAATGGCCGACCGGCAGCTTTTTGCTGTGGTATCCGGTGAAAAGCCGCCGCGCCACCGACAGCCTGGCGCGACATGTCGCCGACATCGTCGGCGCCGGCCCCTCGCCTGGCAAATGCCTGCGGCTGGAGTTCAGCGTGGCACCGCAGACTGCCGGCGGCGCCCTCGCCTCGGCCGGTCTTTTGATTGTCAATCCGCCGTGGACGCTTGCCGGTGAACTGAAGGCGATCCTTCCCGAACTGGAAAAGCCGCTCGGCCGGGGCGGCGCCGGCCGGTTCAGGCTCGAGACGCCCAAACCCTAGCCACCCCGACGCCGGCGGCGGCCGCCGCCTCGGGCGGGCGCGAAAAGTGCGATTTGAGCCGTAGGCAATTTGCCGGGAACCGTATTATGCTCAACACCATTAGGACCGGCTTTACGTTCCGCTACCGCGAATGGTAGCGGCGGAGTGACAAGGCCTCGATATTTTAAAGACGGATCGGCGTTGACAGCCTAATCCGCACAAATGGCCAAGCTTTCCGGCAGCGAATTTCCGGTCGG
>DATANB010000067.1:0-1637 GCA_036266415.1 Bradyrhizobium sp.
TCTCGCATAAGGCGGAAGAGATTTTGGCCCAGAGCCTCATCGACCTCGTCAAAAACATCCCTGGCAGGTCGGCTCGCATCCGCGAGCGCCGCGCCCATGCCGACGGCCTGGCTGCCCTGTCCCGGAAAAATGAATGCGCGCATCTCCGCCCCTGCTATGAACGGGGGCGCGGTTAGGCCGAGATCGGCCGAATGCCAAGCGCTGGGGGGCACGATGGCAACGCCTGAGGGGAAGCAATCAATCGGGATCGTGATGACGAGCGCGATCGTCATCGGCACGATCATCGGCTCCGGAATCTTCCTGCTTCCGGTCAGCCTCGCGCCGTTGGGCGTCAACGCGCCAATTGCTTGGGTAATAAGCGGTGCCGGGGCGCTTTGCGTCGCGTTTGCATTGTCGCGCATCGTGCGTTCCGATGGAGGCGGCCTGCAGAGCTACATTGAGGCAGAGTTGGGGGCGACGGCCGGCTTCGTTGCTACATTCTCACTGTGGGTGTCCGGGTGGGCGGCCATGGCGTCCACCGCCGTTGCGGCCGCGGCGGCAATATCGTGGATCGTCCCTCAGCTCAGCGATCCCTGGTCGGTCGCGATGGTTGCGATCGCGACGACGGTCATTATCACCGCGATCAATCTGCGCGGCGTTCGGGCCGCGGGCGGATTTGCCGTCGTCACGGTCGCGCTCCGGATCCTGCCGCTACTGGCGGTGATTGCCGCCGTCCTGGGGATGAAGGCCCACCACCAGCCCCTCGCACATCTCGCGCCCACGCCTATCACGACCGACAACCTTGCAACCGCTGTCACACTGACACTGTTCGCGATCCTCGGCTTCGAGACCGGCACCGCCCCGGTCGGCAAGGTGCGCAACCCGATGCGGACCATCCCCTTGGCACTGATGGCTGGAACTTCCTTCTGTGTCCTGCTGTATCTGCTCGGCAGTACATCGGTCAGCCTGATCCTGCCGCCTGAGGCGGCCGCGAAATCCCTCTCGCCTTATGCGGACGCATTGAAGGCGAACTGGGGCGAGAGCGCGGCGCAGCTGGCGGCCATCGGTGTCGCCATTGCCGCTATCGGTGGCTTGAACAGCAATCTCGTATGCGGAGGCGAGCTTGGCTTTTCGATGGGGCTGCGCGGAGATTTTCCCACGATCCTCGGACGCGCAAATCGACGGAATGCTCCCGTGATCAGCCTGCTTCTTGCGTCGACCCTTACCATCGTCCTCGTGCTGGCCAACACCAGCGGCAGCACCGCCGAGCTGTTCATCTTCGTCAGCCTGCTGACGACCACCGCGACATTGATCGTCTACCTGGTTGGTGCGATGGCCGCCTTGCGCCGGCCCAACTCGCCCGCGGCCAAGGTCGCGATCGGCGCGAGTATCCTGTTTTCGCTATTCGCCTTCTACGGCGCCGGCCTGAAACCGAGTGCGTGGGGAATTGCGCTGGTGATCGCCGGACTAGCGATCCGCTGGTTCTGCCACCGGGTCAGCCGTTCGCGAAGCGGCTCCAGCCTGGCGGCGGAGGCGAGCTGAGCCGCGCCTCCGGAATGAGGTTCCTGAGCTTCTGCGCGAAGCTCCTGAGACACACCTCGCTCGTTCCCAGCGGGCCCGCCTTGTAGCTCGGGCTCTGCATGCCGAGCTGCACCCGG
>DATANB010000068.1:0-21049 GCA_036266415.1 Bradyrhizobium sp.
TACGCGCTGCGCCGCGCCGACGATGCGCTGATTCTGGGGCATCGGCTATCGGAATGGTGCGGCCACGCGCCGATGCTGGAAGAGGATATGGCGCTCGCCAATATGGGCCTCGATCTGCTCGGCCAGGCGCGCGAACTCTACGCTTACGCCGCGGAGGTCGAAGGCAAGGGCAACGACGAGGACAAGCTCGCGTATCTGCGCGACGTCAGGCAGTACCGCAATCTCTTGCTGCTGGAGCAGCCGAACGGCGATTTCGCGCGCACCATGGTGCGGCAGTTCTTCTACGCCGCTTTCGCCGACCTCTACTGGCGCGCGATGATGAAGTCCGGTGACGCGACGCTGGCGGCGATCGCGGCGAAATCCGAGAAGGAAAGCGCCTATCATTTGCGGCATTCGTCGGAATGGATGGTCCGGCTCGGCGACGGCACCGAGGAAAGCCACGCCCGCGCGCAGACCGCGATCGACGATCTCTGGGCGTTTACCGGCGAGATGTTCGGCTGCGACGCCAGCGAGCGCGCCTTGATCGATGCCGGCATCGCCGTCGATCCCGCGACCCTGCATCCGCAGTGGCTCAAGACGGTCTCGTCGGTTATGAGCGAAGCGACGCTGGCCTTGCCCAAAAGCGGCTGGATGCAGCAGGGCGGCCGCAGCGGCCGGCACGGCGAACATCTCGGTCACCTCCTCAGCGAACTGCAATCGATGCAACGTAGCTTTCCGGGGGTCACATGGTGAACGCCGTATTTGACGACGCCGAGTTGCGGCAGCGCGCCTGGGACGTCGCGGCCGGCGTTGTCGATCCTGAAATTCCGGTTCTCTCGATCGCCGATCTCGGTGTGCTGCGCGATGTCGCGGTCAACGATGGCTGTGTCGAGGTCGCGATCACGCCGACCTATTCCGGCTGCCCCGCGATGAACGTGATCAGCCTGGAAATCGAGCTGGCGCTGGAGCGCGAGGGCTTTCGCAATTCGAAGGTGCTTACCGTGCTGTCGCCGGCCTGGACCACCGACTGGATGAGCGAAGACGGCCGCCGCAAGCTCCGGGAATACGGCATCGCGCCGCCGCAGGCCGCAAGCTCCCGTCGCGCGCTGTTCGGCGTGGAGCAGGTGGCGTGCCCGCAATGCGGCTCCATCGATACCGAAGTGCTTTCCGAGTTCGGTTCGACCTCCTGCAAGGCGCTGTGGCGTTGCAAGAGCTGCCGCGAACCGTTCGACTATTTCAAATGTCACTAAGATCGTCATTGCGAGCCAACGGGTCGCGCGAATGCGCGCCCGATGACAGGCTCCGCGAAGCAATCCATCTCTCCGCGAAAAATGGATCGCTTCGTCGCTGAGTTTATCATCGGGCCGGCCGAAGGCCGGACCCGTTGGCTCCTCGCAATGACGGTGGGTTGAGAGTACGAAAGCTCTGATGTCCCTTGCACCCCGCTTTCATCGCCTGGCCGTGAACGATCTGCGCCGCGAATCCGCCGACGCCATCTCGCTGACCTTTGCGATTCCGCCGGCGCTCGCGGAAGATTACAACTTCGCCCCGGGGCAGTATCTGACGCTGCGGACGACCATGGACGGCGAGGAAGTGCGCCGTTCCTATTCGATCTGCTCCGGTCCCGATGACGGCGAGTTGCGCATCGCCGTGAAAAAGGTCGACGGCGGCGCGTTCTCGAGCTGGGCCGCCGAAGGGCTGAAAGCCGGCGACGAACTCGACGTCATGACGCCGACCGGTCGTTTCGGGGTCAAGCCGGCGCCGGGCGAAGCCCGGGTCTATGTCGGCTTCGCCGCCGGCTCCGGCATCACGCCTGTTCTTTCGATCGTCAAGGGCGTGCTGGCGCGCGAGCCGCGCAGCCGCTTTTTCCTGTTCTACGGCAATCGTTCGGCCGCCGGCATGCTGTTCCGCGAGGCGCTGGAAGAACTCAAGGACCGCTTCATCGACCGGCTCTCGGTGTTTCATGTGATCTCGGGCGAGGAGCAGGACATTCCGATCCTGCACGGCCGGCTCGATGGCGAGAAGGTGAGGGTGCTGCTCCGCTCGCTGGTGCCCGCGGCCAGCGTCGATCATGTCTTCATCTGCGGTCCCACCGGCATGAGCGAGGACATCGAGGCGACCTGCCGGGACATCGGCGTTCCCGCCGACCGGATCCATGTCGAGCGTTTTGTCTCAGGCCTCGGCGGCAAGCCGCGCCCGAGAGCCGTTGTCCCCGTCGCCGCGCCGCCGAAAGCGTTTGCCGCGCTAATCATCGACGGCAAGCGCCGCGAGGTGCCGGTCGCCGAGGGAGAGGCCATCCTCGATGCCGCGTTGCGCGCGGGCATGGATTTGCCCTTCGCTTGCAAGGGCGGCATGTGCTCGACCTGCCGCGCCAAGCTGGTCGAGGGAGCTGCGCAGATGGAGGTGAACTATTCGCTGGAGCCGTGGGAGCTCAAGGCGGGCTTCATCCTCACCTGCCAGGCGCGGCCAACCTCGGGCAGGGTGGTGGTGGATTACGACCACGTATAAGGCCACGCGTCATTCCGGGGCAATGCGAAGCATCGAACCGGGAATCTCGAGATTCCGGGTCTGGTGCTAACGCACCATCCCGGAATGACAGAAAGTCGTGCGCGGAATGACGGGATTCATTCCTTCGGCCGCTTGTCGAACACGCGCCTGGCTTTGCCGAGGGAGCGCTCCAGCGTATCGGGGGCGACAGCCCGGATGCGGGCGTGGATGCCGGTGGTGTTCTTGATGTGATGGGTGACCTGCTCGGTTTCTTTCACGAGCCCGCTTCCATCCCAGCGCTCGGGACGCGCTTCGGCCTGCACCGTCATCACGTCCATTCGTCCCTCCCGCGTCAGTTCGATGATGAAATGGCCGCCGCACCAGTCGGTGGCGAGCAGCGCTTCCTCGATCTGGGTCGGGAACACGTTGACGCCGCGCAGGATGATCATGTCGTCGGAACGTCCCGTCACCTTCTCCATCCGCCGCATGCCCGGCCGCGCCGTGCCCGGCAACAGCCGCGTCAGATCGCGGGTGCGGTAGCGGATGACGGGAAATGCTTCCTTGGTCAGTGAGGTGAAGACGAGCTCGCCCTTCTCGCCGTCGGGCAGCACCGCGCCGGTTTCGGGATCGATCACCTCCGGATAGAAATGATCCTCCCAGATATGCAGGCCGTCCTTGGTCTCGATGCATTCCTGCGCGACGCCCGGGCCCATCACCTCGGAAAGGCCGTAGATGTCGGTGGCGTCCATGTCGAAGGAGGTTTCGATCTCGGCGCGCATCGCATTGGTCCAGGGTTCGGCGCCGAAGATGCCGATCTTCAGGGATGATTTCCGCGGGTCCAGCCCCTGGCGTCGGAATTCATCGAGAATGGCGAGCATGTAGCTCGGCGTCACCGTGATGATGTCGGGCTTGAAATCGTTGATCAGTTGCACCTGCCGCTCGGTCATGCCGCCGGAGATCGGTACCACGGTGCAGCCCAGCCGCTCGGCGCCGTAATGCACGCCGAGCCCGCCGGTGAACAGACCATAGCCATAGGCGTTGTGGAGGATCATGCCGGTGCGGCCGCCGGCGGCGCGGATCGAGCGCGCCATCAGGTCCGACCACATCTCGATATCGGCCCTTGTGTATCCGACCACGATCGGCTTGCCGGTGGTGCCGGAGGAGGCGTGGACGCGGACCAGGTTTTCGCGGGCGACGGCGAACATGTTGAACGGGTAGTTGTCGCGCAGGTCGGTCTTTACCGTGAACGGAAAATTCTCCAGATCCGACAACTGCCGGAAATCCGCGGGCTTCACGCCGGCCGTGTCGAACGCTTTTCTGTAATGGGCGACGTTTTGGTAGGCATGCGCCAGCGTCGAGGCAAGGCGCCTCGTTTGCAGCGCCGTGATCTCGTCACGTGAGGCGCGTTCGGCGTCGCCCATCTCGGCGCTATAGCCGCTCTTCTTCGATTGCACCTTCGAAGCCATCGGGCGTTTCCTCAAATCATCGGTCTATTTCAACCTGGCGTCGGCCGACGCCACCCAGGCGCCGCCGATGGCGCGCGAATGGCCGCGCAACTCGGCAATCGCCGTTTCATCGACGGTCACGCGCACATCGTAAATCCCGGAACGCCCGGTGCGCGAGATCTCCCGGGCCGTCGCCACCAGCCGGTCGCCAAGCT
Organism: Bradyrhizobium sp.; assembly: GCA_036266415.1. Lineage (GTDB taxonomy): Bacteria > Pseudomonadota > Alphaproteobacteria > Rhizobiales > Xanthobacteraceae > Bradyrhizobium. The sequence continues at coordinate 4,127 of DATANB010000068.1, forward strand.
TGCCGGGCCTGATGAAGGAGATACTGCATTGCGCAGCTACCGCGCGCTCGTTGTGGGAATTGCAGGCAAAGGCGAACGCCGAGTCCGCCAGCGTGAAGATGAAACCGCCATGGGCGATGCCGTGTCCGTTGACCATGTTCGGCAGAACAGTCATCGCCAGCACGGCTTCGCCCGGTCTGACCTGCAGGATCTCCATGCCGAGGCCCTTGCTGGCGTCGTCTTCCTTCCACATGGCCTCGGCGCAGGCGCGCGCGAGATCGTCGGGCGAAAGCGCGGCCTTGACGTTCACCGCGGCGTTCCCGCTTGCTGGTTTTTGATCGCGGTCGGATGCAATCCACGCCTCTCCCCGGCTCGTGCAGCGTCGATTGGAACACGACTCTTTGGCTGCCTTTTCACTCGACTAGTCATGCTGCCAAGGCGCCATGCTGTCAACGATTCCGGACCACTGGCGGGAACGGAATCGTTCGCATTTCGGTTGAAGGCAAAGGTTTTATTCCCTCGGCGCCGAGCACAACGACTGCTTCGTTCTCAAGGATTGACAGAAGTGGACGAGCCTCCACGTAAGACGTTATAGCAACAGGGAAATTGCGTTCTGTTCAGACGTGGCGGACGGCCGTTAGAAAACCCAGGGAAGGTCCATGCAGGACGGTGGTAATATTGTCGTATTAAGCGGACTGCTGATCGGTCTCGCCTACGGCGCGGTCGGCTTGCTGAGCGGCTTTTGTCTGCTCAGCGGCCTGCGCGGCTGGTGGGCCGATGGCGACAGCCGGCTGATCAGGACCTACGCGCTGGCGCTCGGCATCGCGATCGCGGCCACGCAACTTCTCGCCGCGGGCAACGTCGTCGATCTCGGTAGATCGATCTATCTGCAGCCGTCGTTCTCGGCGCCGCTGATGTTCCTGGGCGGATTGCTGTTCGGCTACGGCATGGTGCTGTCGAACGGCTGCGGCTCGCGCGCGCTGGTGCTACTCGGCCGCGGCAATCTGCGCTCGTTTGTCGTGGTGATCGTGCTCGGCATTGCCGCGCAGATGACCCTGAAGGGGCTGATCGCGCCGGCGCGGATCGCGGTGCTGCAGGCGACACAGGCGGCGCCGAAATCGGTGTCGCTGCCGGCGCTGCTGTCGACATCGGGGCTGAGTGAGACATTCGCGCACATGCTTGTCGCTTCCCTGATCGCGGGAGCCCTGATCATCTTTGCGTTCGCGCATGCGCCGTTCCAGCGCGCCTGGGGACAGATCGCCGCCGGCGCCGCTGTCGGCCTTCTGGTCGCCTCGGGGTGGTTTGCGACCGGCTATCTCGGCGCCGACGATTTCAATCCCGCGCCGGTCACCTCGCTGACCTTCATCGCGCCGATCGCCGACAACGTGCAATACGCCATGCTGTCGACTGGGCTCAGCCTGAATTTCGGCATCGCCATGGTGGCCGGCGTATTCGCCGGAAGCCTGGCGACCGCGCTGTTCACGCGCCGCTTCCACTGGGAAGGTTTCAACTCGCCGCGCCACATGCTGCGCTCGATCGGCGGCGCCGCGCTGATGGGAGCGGGTGGCGCGATGGCCTATGGCTGCTCGATCGGACAGGGCCTGACCGGCATCTCGACGCTGGCGCTGGCGTCGTTCGTCGCGGCCGGCGGAATCCTGCTAGGGACCGCCGCGGGCCTGCGCGGCGCGCTTCGCGTCCGGCCGCTGGTGCAGCAGCCGGCCGAATAACGTCTGATTATCGTTCCCACGTTTTATCGGGCATCCAACGGTCGCGAGACGTTTGGTCAGGCGCGCTGACGCGAGGTCGCCAGCCGCATGACGTCGAGATAGCCGGGGCGCACTTCCATCCGCTCGATCAGGCCCTTCTCGACCAGCAGCCGATGCGCCTCGGGCAGCCGGTAGCACGGCAGATACATAAAGAGATGATGCTCGGCGTGGTAATTCACCCAGTAAGGCGCGATCAACAGCCGCTCGACCGGACCCGCGAGCGTGGTACGGGCGTGACTGAACGGGTCTTCCCCGGTGGAGGTGCAAGCGTGTTCGGCGATGTTGCGGATGCGGGTGACCAGCGGCAGCCAGGTCGCCATCGCAAACACCCAGACGCCCCAATACCAGATGCCCGCGCCCGCCAGCCAGAACAGGGCGAACATCAGCGCATTCAGGCTGAGGAAGCGCGCCATCTTGTCGGCGCCGCTTGAGACGAAACTGTCATGTGACACCGCTTCATCGCCGTTCCTGCGCCGAAACAGCGACAGCAACAGAGGCAGCCGCTGTTTGACAAAGGTCTGGCCGGTGAGATCGCGGATCGCCTTGCGGGTGAAGCTCTCCTTCGAGATCGGAAACGGCGCCGACAGCGACAGATCGGGATCCTCGGGCTGCTGGGTGAATTTGTGATGCTGTAAATGATACGAGCGATAGCTGGCGAGGTCGGCGCCGACAGGGACCGCGCACAGCCATTGCCCGACCCATTCATTGATCGCCTTGTCGCCGTGCAAGCCGCCATGCGCGGCTTCATGCATCAGAATGGCAAGCCCGAGCTGGCGCGCGCCGACGATCATCACCGCGATCAGCCATGTCAGCGGATTTGGCCACAGCGCGACCAGCGCAATAGCAGCGACGATGGTACCCCAGGCATGAACCACGAGCCACATGCCCCGCAGCGAGCTGCGCGATGTCAGCCGGCTCCATTCGCCGGGCGTAAAGACGGTTTTGGGATCGACGCGTGCCACGACCGGCATAGGCGGGCTGCTCCTTTAGTGCATTCCAGTTCAGTGGCTTCATCCTTCGAGACGCCGCGCGAAGGGCGCGGCTCCTCAGGATGAGGTCTAAACCCTCATGGTGAGGAGCGCGGCAACGCCGCGCGTCTCGAGCCATGTGGCCCGGGAATCTTCCGTCATGATGTCGACCCCAACCGGGGCATGCCCTAGAACGCCGACAATACCCCCGCTTGGTTGTTCGTCAATCCGCAGGCCGGGTCACGATGTGAATCTCGGAGGTGAGTGTGCGGTGCACCGGGCACTTGTCGGCGATTTCCATCAATTTCCGGCGCTGCTCACCATCGAGGCTGCCCTCCATGGCGATGATCCGGTCGATCTGGTCAAGCATCCCTTGCCTGGTTTCGCACTCGGCGCAGTCCTGCGCGTGGATCTTGCTGTGCTTCAGGGTCACGGTGACGCGCTCCAGCGGCAGCGAATTGCGGTCCGCATACAGGCGCATGGTCATCGAGGTGCAGGCGCCGAGGCCGGCGAGGACAAGATCATATGGCCCGGGCCCGGTGTCACCGCCGCCGGCGCCAACGGGTTCATCGGCCAGCATCTGGTGTGGCCCGATCGAAATGCCCTGCTGAAATTTGCTGTTGCGGGTCTCGCGCACCACCACATTGCGCGGCGCTTCCCCGACATCGGCGACCGGCTCCGCCACGACGGGATCGAGATAGCGGGTGGCCCAGGCGGCGATGACATCGGCGACATAGAGGCCGTCACGCTTGCTGCTCAGCAGATGGTCGGCGCCGGCCAGCGAGACAAAACTCTTGGGATGTTTGGCGGCGACGAAGATGCGGGTCGCGTTGTCGATACCGACGGTGTCGTCGGTCGGCGAATGCATGACCAGGAGCGCTCTGTGCAGGTTCGTCACATGCGCCATCAGGCCGTGCTCGGCGATGTCGTCGAGGAATTCGCTCGTAATGTTGAACGGGCGGCCGGCGAGCGAAACTTCGACCTTGCCAGCTTTCCGGATGTCCTCGATGCGCTCGGCGAACAGGCCGGTGACGTGGGCGGGATCGGAGGGCGCGGCGATGGTGACCACGGCCTTTGCCTCCGGGATTTCACCGGCGGCGGCCAGAATCGCCGCGCCGCCGAGGCTGTGGCCGATCAGGATCGCGGGCGCTTTTCGCACTTTCCGCAGATGGTCGGCGGCCCGCACCAGATCGGCGACGTTGGAGGAGAAGGTGGAGTTGGCGAAATCGCCTTCGCTGGAGCCCAACCCCGTAAAGTCGAACCGCAGCACCGCGATGCCCTTTGCCGAAAGCGCCGATGCGATGCGCCTCGCCGCCAGCACGTCCTTGCCGCAAGTGAAGCAATGCGCGAACAGCGCATAGGCGGCGGGCTCGCGCTCCGGCATATCCAGCGCCGCCGCGAGTTGGTGGCCGCCTTCGCCCGTGAATTGGAAACGTTCGGTCGGCATGATCGGCCTCCATTCTCTTCACCTCTCCCATAGGGAGAGGTCATGCGCACTCGGATCGGCGCAGAGCGCCGCCCTGAGTGCGCCGGGTGAGGGGTTATGCTCTATCGATGAACTGTAACCCCTCACCCGAATTTCTCGCTCCAAATTCGACCTCTCCCTATGGGAGAGGTGAAGTGAACTCCGGCACCTAAGTCAGTCACCGGAATAGCGTTCCTCTTTCCAGGGATCGCCGCGGTTGTGATAGCCGCGTACTTCCCAGTAGCCCGGCGCATCGTGATCGAGGAACTCGATGCTCTGCAGCCATTTCGCGCTTTTCCAGAAATAGAGATGCGGCACCACCAGCCGCACCGGGCCGCCATGCTCGGGCTCCAGCGGCTTGCCCGACCATGAATGGGCGAGCAGGGCGTCCTCGGCGGCGAAATCGTCCAGCGTAAGGTTGGTGGTGTAGCCGTCGTCGGAATGCAGCACGATGTGACGCGCCTCATCGCGCGGCCGGCAGGCCGTCAGGAGATCGCGGGTCGAAAGTCCCTCCCATTGATTGTCGTAGCGTGACCATGTGGTGACGCAATGGATGTCGGAGACGAAGTTACTCTGCGGCTGCGCGATAAACTGCGCAAAATCCCAGAAGATCGGATGCTCGACCGCGCCGTAAACATCGAGCCGCCAGCGCTCCCGGGAAATTTGCGGCGTCAGGCCGAGGTCGAGGGTAGGCCAGTCCCGGGTCAGGTGCTGTCCGGGCGGCAGGCGCTGCTCCTCGGGCCGCGAGGTCTTGCCGGTCAGGAAGCGGCCTTCGCGCGCCCAGCGCTGCTTGCTGCGGGTCAGCTTTGAGGCCGGGGGTTGTTCGCTCTGATCGGCCATGTCCGGAGCCATTCTTTATTCGCGACGATCTTACTCGTGCCGGTGCATCGCCGATTCATGCTTGGTGTCGCGCATGGTCGAGTAGATGATCAGCGAGAGGAAGATGATGCCGCTGAGATAGTAGTAAAACCATTGCTCATGCCCCAGCGACTTGAAATACAGCGCGATCGCGGGCGCGGTGCCGCCGAACAGCGACACTGTGATCGCGTAGGGCAGGCCGACGCCGAGCGCGCGGACCCTGGTGGGGAACAATTCGGCCTTTACGACGGCGTTGATCGAGGTGTAGCCGGCGACAAAGAGCCAGGCCGCGCAGATCAGCAGGAACGCCAGGAACGGCGATTTTGTCTGCTTCAGCGTGGTCAGGATCGGAATGGTGGAAAGCGTGCCGGCGACGCCGAAGAAGATCAAAAGCGGCTTGCGGCCAATGCGGTCGGACACCGCGCCATAGACCGGCTGCAGCAGGGTTGCGAAAATCAGCGATCCGAAAATGACCAATGTGGTCTGATCCTCGGTGAGGCCGACCGACAGTTTGACGTAGGTCTGCATATAGGTCGTGAACGTATAGAACGCGGCGGTGCCGCCGGCGGTCAGACCCACCACCAGCAACAGTTCGCGCGGATATTTCAGGAGATTGCGGATCGAGCCGCTCGGCTGCACGATTTTTGCTGCCTCGACGAAGGCGTCGGTTTCATGCAGGTTGCGCCGCATCACCGCGGCGAAAACCGCAAGCCCCGCGCCGATCACGAACGGGATCCGCCAGCCCCATTCCTTCAATTCCTCCGGCGTCAGGAAGACCTTTTGCAGCAGCAGGAGCACGATGATCGCGGTGAGCTGGCCGCCGATCAGGGTGACGTATTGGAAACTGGAATAAAAGCCGCGATGCCTGGCGTCGGCGACCTCGCTCAGATAGGTGGCGCTGGCGCCGTATTCGCCGCCCAGGCTCAATCCTTCGATGACGCGCGCCAGCGCCAGAATGGCCGGTGCGGCGAGCCCGATCGAGGCGTAGGTCGGCGTTACCGCGATGATCAACGAGCCGAAGCACATGCAGACCACCGACAGCGTTAGCGAAATCCGCCGGCCGTAGCGGTCGGCGAGGTAGCCGAACAGCCAGCCGCCGAGCGGGCGCATCAGGAAGGTCGCGGCGAACAGCACGGCGGCGTTGAGCTGCTGCACCACGGGATCGCTGTTAGGAAAGAATGCCGGCGCGAAATACAGCGCGAACGCCGTGTAGGCGTAGAAATCATACCATTCGACGAGATTGCCGATCGAGCCGATGAATATCAACTTGACCCGGCGTTCGACATCGGCGAGATCAAGTTGATCGGCTTGCGGTTTTGCGGCTTCAACAGTCATGACGGCCTCCGGCAGCCATCATAGCAGACCGGCGGGAAGACTTCAGCCCGCCTTGCCAAACAGCACCGGAAGCTGCCGCGGGCCGCGCACCGTGCCTTGCGACCATTTGACCTCACCGGCCGGGTCCAGCCTGAAATCCGGAATCCGCTTCAGCCATTCCTCAATCGCGACCGTCATCTCCATCCGCGCGAGGTTGGAACCGACGCAGCGGTGAATGCCGAGGCCAAATGCGGCGTGACGGTTCTCCTTGCGGTCGAGCACGACCTTGTCGGCGTCGGGAAAAACGGCGGGGTCGCGGTTGGCGGCGGGAAAGGACAACAGCACCATGTTGCCGGGTTTTACCGGGCAGCCGCTGATGACGGTTTCCTTCATCACCTCGCGCGCCATCGTCACCGGTGAATAGGCGCGCAGCAATTCCTCGACCGCGGTCGGCATCAGCGCGGGTTCGGCGACCAGACGCGCGCGATCATCGGGCGTTTTCGCCAGATGCCACAGCGAGGCGCCGATCGCGCTCCAGGTGGTGTCGATGCCCGCGATCAGGATCAGCCGCAGCGATCCCAGCACATGGGAATCTTCCAGGGGCTCGCCGTTCTTGTCCCTGGCGTTCATCAGCGTCGAAATCAGGTCATCGGTCGGGCGCCTCTTGCGCTCCTCGATATGGTCCGCGAAATAGCCGGTCATCTCCTGGACCGCCTGCACCAGCATGCCTTCGTTCTTGATGCTGAGTTCGAGGATCATGTGGATCCACTTGATGAAGAGATCGCTGTCTTTCTCGGGGATGCCGAGCATGTGTGCGATGGTGCGCACCGGAATGTATTTGGTGTAGCGCGCCGCGGCGTCGCATTTGCCGTCGGCGATGAATTCGTCGATCAGCTCGTTGCAGATCGCGCGAACCCGCGGCTCCAGCTTCTTCATGGCGTCGGGCGTGAACGGCGGCAGCAGCAGCTGCTTGGCGGGTTTGTGCGCCGGCGGATCGGAGGTGATCGGCGGCGCCGCGTTCCTCGCTACCTCCGGCCGCACGTCGCGCACGATGACGCGGCGCGAGGAAAAATGCTCGGTATCGTGGGAGATCTCCCTTACCGCTTCATAAGTGGTCGGCAGATAGCAGCCGAGGAAGCGATCGGTGTGCACCACGGGAGATGCCACGCGCAATTCGTCCCAGATCGGAAACGGATTTTCGGTCCAGCGCGGATCGGTATGGTCGAAATCGTGGATCCAGTCGGTGACGGGCGGATGATCGAACACTGCAGTGGCGGGATCGGGTATGGCGCGGGCGGGATCGGACATCAGGGCAAATTCCTCTGGTTCGTTCGCTCAAATCAAATAGTAAGCAGAGTAAATGGCTTCGAGGTCAGGTTCATTCCTCGGTCACATCGATCGCGAATTCCGGACAATTGGCCTTGGCCAGCCACGCCTTGTCCTCAAGTCCTTTGGGCACGCTGCCGTCGCCGATTTCGTGTGCATTGCCGAATTCGTCGAGATTGAACAGCTCGGGCGCCAGCGATTTGCAGCGGGCATGTCCCTGGCATTTCTCCTGATCGACACGAATTTTCAGTTTACCCGGCATGGCAAGCGTTCCTCTGTGGTCGCGCTTATCGCGCGCATTCGTGTTTCCCGGTGATTATAGCGGTGCAAGCATCATACGCCAGCGGCCAAATCGAAGCTTTCCCGCAAACGATCATGGTGATTTGGCGGGCCTTGGATCGATCGGCGTGGTGCCGCGCACGCCCAGAATGTCCTCCAGCAGTTTTGCACCGGCGAGAAGCTGTGCCTCGGCGCGCGGCGCCGCCACCATTTGTAGTCCGACCGGAAGGCCTGATGCGGTGAAGCCGCATGGCAACGACAGCGCCGTGCAGCAGACCAGCGTGATGGCATAGACGATGCCGAGCCACTCGACGTAGTTGTCGAACTTTTTTTCGGCGCATTCGGCGACATAGCGATGCTCGACCGGAAACGGCGCGACGATGGTTGCCGGCGTCAGAAGCAGATCGTAGCTTCTGAAAAACTCCACCGTGCGCGCAGTCATCGCGACGCGCTGCGCTTCGGCGCGCTCGAGCTGCTCCACCGTCAGCTTGAGGCCTTCCTCGATGTTCCAGATCACCTCGGGCTTGAGCTGGTCGCGCCTGGAGCGCAGCAGCGCCGCCTTGCTGATGGCGAAGTCGAATGCGCGCAGCACATGGAAGCATTCATGGGCCTCGCGCAGGTCCGGATGGGCTTCCTCGACAACCGCGCCGGCTTCCGCAAAGCGCATCGCCGCCTTGCGGGTGATGGCGGCGACCTCGGGATCGACGGGGGTGATACCGAGATCGGGCGAATAGGCGACGCGCTTCGGCTTGCCGCCGGATCGCGCGGCCGACAGGAACGATGTCGGCAGCAATGGCAGCGACAGCGGATCGGCCGCATGCTCGCCGCTCATGGCGTCAAGCAGCAGCGCAAGGTCCTCGACATTGCGCGCCATCGGGCCCTGGACGCCGAGGTTGCGATCGACCGCGGCTACCGGCGTATGGGCGACGCGGCCGATGCTCGGGCGCATGCCGACGATGCCGCAGAAGCTGGCGGGGTTGCGCAGCGAGCCACCCATGTCGGAGCCGTGGGCGAGCCACGCCATGCCGGTCGCGAGCGCCACCGCCGCGCCGCCCGAGGAGCCGGCGGCGGATCGCGAAGTGTCCCAGGGATTGCGCGTGGCGCCGAATACCTCATTGAAGGTGTTGGCGCCGGCGCCGAATTCCGGCGTGTTGGATTTGGCGTAGATCACCCCGCCATTGGCTTCGAGATGTTCGACCAGCAGGTCGGAGCGATCAGGGATATTATTCCTGTAGATCGGCGAGCCCTGCGTGGTCAGGACACCCTCGACATTGGTGAGGTCCTTGATCGGCAAGGGAAGGCCGGCGAGCAGGCCGCGCTCACCGGCGGGCCGTTGCATCAGCGCCCTGGCGCGGCTGCGGGCGCGGTCGAAGCAGAGCGTCGGCAATGCATTCACCTTGCCGTCGACCTCGGCGATTCTCTGCTCCAGCACGTCGAGCAGATCGAGCGGACTGACTTCGCCTGAATTGAGTTTATCGACGATGACGCACGCCGTCGCCCGCACCAGCGCCTGATCGGATGCCACGCTTGTTCTCCCCGGAAGTTTCCGCATCTCGATAGCGGATTGTGTGGTCCTGTAAAACATTTTCCGGCAAAGTGGAAATGCGGAAAAAGCCCCGCAGTCGGAGATTTGGGCATGACGACGCCATTTGACGCGCCGGACTGGCGCACGATGAGCCAGCAAGATCGCGACCTCGGCCTCAACAACGGCGTTGCCGTGGCCGGCAGCGCCGAGATCGTCGCCGGCTGGGAACGCCGTTCAGCGGAGATGCGCGCGGGCTATCCCGATCATCTCGACCTCCGCTATGGCCCGCGCGAGCGAAACCGGATCGATTTTCTCAGAGTCCGCGACAAGGGGCCGACGCTGCTGTTCATCCACGGCGGCTACTGGCAAAATCGGGCCAAGGAAGCTTTCGCGCTGTTTGCGGAAGGGCCGATGGCGCATGGCATCAATGTCGCACTGGTCGGCTACACGCTGGCGCCGGATGCGACACTCGACGAGATCGTCGCGGAAATCCACGCCGGCATCGATTTTCTCGCTCGCCAATTGCCCGCGCTCGGCGCTGACGGCAACGGGATCGTGGTGTCCGGATGGTCGGCCGGCGGGCACCTGACATCGATGGCGCTCTCGCATCCGCAGGTGAGGGGAGGGATGGCGATATCGGGCATCTACGATCTCGAGCCGATCCGCGCCAGCTATCTCAACGTCAAGCTCGGTCTCGACGAGGCGATGTCGCGCCGCAACTCGCCGATGATGCAGGCCGGCGGTGCGCCAAAGCCGCTGTCGCTGGTTGTCGGAGCTTCGGAACTTCCGCTGCTGCGCCGGCAGACCGCGGATTTCGCGGGCCATCGCGCCAAATATGGTTTGCCGGTAACCTATGAAGAGATCCCCGGCGCCGATCATTTTACTGTCATGGACGAGATGGTATCGCCGCGGGGCCGGATCACGACGCTGATCCGGCAATTGTTCGAGCGGACGACTGATTAAACCGTCATTCCGGGATGGTGCGTAAGCACCAGGCCCGGAATCTCGAGATTCCGGGTTCGATGCTTCGCATCGCCCCGGAATGACGAAAGATGGATTGCTCGTCGCTTGCTGACGGCAAACCGCTTACCCCGACCCAGCGCTGATGCCGCCGTCCGCGATGAAGATCACACCCGGAGTATAGCCGGATCTGGCGGTGACGATCAAACCAGCGTCGCGGCGATGAGGGTGCTCACTTGCGGCACGCTGTCGAATCCCCAGAGCAGGCGCAGCAGGTGGTCGATGCGGCCGGCGTCAAGGTGCTTCTGCGCCATTGCCCGGAACTTCTCTTCCATCTCGGCATCCGTCATCGGGTTCTTGAAGTGCCCGCGGTGATATTCGACACGGACGGTCTTGCGCGCACCGGATTTGAGGACAACCTCCAGTTCGCACAGATTGAATTCCTGCTCGGTCCTGTCGGCTTCGTCCGAGGCCACGCATTTGACGCGGCTTACGAGGTCGAGCAGGCGCGGATCGTGCAGATAGGGGTCTTCGTAGTATTCGGGCTCGATCCTGCCGTACATCAGCACGAGGCCCGCCGCATAGGGGATGCTGTGATCGGCGGTTTCGTGGGTCTGCGGCCGCCACTTGTCCGGTCCGTCGGCCATGATCTTGATCGCGGAATGCGAGACGTGGATGTCGATCTCCTGGATGTCATCGGGGCTTTTGAAAAACGGCCGCGCTTCCACCGCGGCCTGGGCGACGGTCTGCGAGAACTGGCCAAGCGGAAAGCGCTTGGTGAAGGCGCGCCGGATGCCGAAGGGCTCGCCAAGCTGCGGTGGCTGGACCGGCTGGTGGCCCATCACCTTGAAGAAGCCATAGCGCCCCTCGAAAATCTGGCCGGGGCCCGTCATTCCGTTTTGCGCGAGTTGCGCGGCAAAAATCGCCTTGCGGCAGGCGTCGGCCGCAGCAAAAGCCTTCCAGTTCGACAGCTCGTCGGCGCGCCCCTGCCGGGTTGCGGTGTTGCCGCCGACGGTGATCCCGATCGCGTGGACCATCTGCTGCGGCGTCAGCCCCATCAGGCGGCCGGCGCCGACCACGGCCGCGATGCCGGTGATGGTCGAATGGTCGATGCCGTTGCCGAGATAGTCAAACACATCCGCGACCTTGCAGAACACCTCGTAGGCGAGCACGGTCGCGGTGACGAGATCGCGGCCGCTGCGTCCGGCGAGCTCGGCCGAGGTCAATAGCGCCGCGATGGTATCGCTGGGATGTCCGGCGCCGTGGGTCAGACTGACGAAGGCGTCGTTGAAATCCAGATATCGAATCATGACGCCGTTGGCGAACACCGCCAGGTCGGGGCTGGTCTTGACACCACCGATCAGGACGGTTGCGGCCTGCTTGGAACTGACCTCGCTTGCGAGCTTGATGGCAATCCGGCTCGGTCCGGCCGCGTAGCCGCCGAATGCGCAGCCGATGGTATCGAGGATGGAACGCCTGGCGATCCCTACGACGTCCTCGGGAAGGTCCTCGTACCTGAGTTCGGTGGCATAGCGGGCAAGGGTCTCCGCCAGCGAGACCTGGCCGCTTGCAGCCGTCGAATGATCTTGCCCGGTCTGCGCCATCGCCGGAAGCGCAGGCACAGCCGCCGCCAGCCCGGCCGCGGCTGCCTGTCCCAGGAACTGACGGCGCTCGATGTCGGGCAATGACATGAGACTATCCCCACCCGGCCGCAATCCCGCCGTCGACCGTAAAGATCACGCCCGAGGTATAACCGGAGCGGTCCGAGGCGAGAAAGGCCATCAGGTCGCCGATTTCGCGGGCGTGTGCGGGACGGCCCATCGGCATGCCCTTCTGGAATTCCTTGTAGCGGTTCTCGTCGCCGAACTGGTGTTTGGCGCGCGTCTTCAGCAGCGTGACATGGCGGTCGGTGCCGACCGGTCCGGGATTGATGCCGACCACGCGGATGTTGTCGGCGAGGCTCTTGCCGCCGAGCGCGCGGGTGAACGCCATCAGCGCGGCGTTGCCGGCGCTGCCGCAGATGTAATTGGCGTCGAACTTCTCACCGGCGGCGCCGATATCGTTGACGATGACGCCATGGCCGCGCGCCTTCATCTGCGCGTAGATCGCACGGGTGAGATTGATATAGCCGAACACCTTCAGCTCCCACGCGTGGCGCCATGTCGGCTCGTCGATCTTGTCGATCGAGCCGCCGGGAATATCGCCGGCATTGTTGACGAGGATGTCGATATCGGCGGCGTCCTTCACCAGCCGCGCAATATCCTCTGGCTTGCGCAAGTCGACGACGTGGGCGGTGGCGCCGATCTGGTGGGCCGAGCGCAAGCGCTCGGCCAGCGCCTTCAACTGATCGCCGCTGCGGGCCGCGAGCATGACGTGACAGCCTTCCTCGGCGAAGGCCTCGGCGGCGGCGGCGCCGATGCCCTTCGATGCGCCGGTGATCAGGACGCGCTTGCCGCGCAAATGCAGATCCATGGGATTACTCGCTAAGGTGGGAGACGCCGGAGTGGATACATGAGGTGGAACTGTTAGGCCGTTGCCACCGAGGTGGTCAACATTGCACTGCAGCGTTGCGCTCCGACAAACTTTGGTCCATTGCAATTCCCTCAAAATAAACGGCGTTACAAGCCCGGCAGGACGATCAAGGAAACACTCGATGAGCCAAAAAAAGCAATTTCGGATCGCGGTCATACCCGGCGACGGCATCGGCAAGGAAGTGGCGCCGGAAGGCTTGCGCGTGCTGGAGATGGCCGCGAAAAAGCACGGCGTATCCGTGCATTTCGATCATTTCGATTTCGCCTCCTGGGATTACTACGAAAAGCACGGCGAGATGATGCCGGAGGACTGGAAGGCGCAAATCGGCAAGCACGACGCGATCTATTTCGGCGCGGTCGGCTGGCCCGCCAAAATCCCCGATCACGTTTCGTTGTGGGGATCGCTGATCAAATTCCGCAGGGAGTTCGATCAGTATGTCAACCTTCGCCCGGTGCGGCTGATGCCGGGGGTGCCGTCGCCGCTCGCTAACCGCAAGCCCGGCGATATCGACTTCTGGGTGGTGCGCGAAAACACCGAGGGCGAATATTCATCCGTGGGCGGGCGGATGTTCCCGGATACCGAGCGCGAATTCGTCACCCAGCAGACGGTGATGACCCGGATCGGTGTCGACCGCATCCTGAAATTCGCGTTCGAGCTGGCGCAGTCGCGGCCGAAGAAGCATCTGACCTCGGCGACCAAATCCAACGGCATTTCCATCACCATGCCGTATTGGGACGAGCGCGTCGAGGCGATGGCAAAAAACTATCCGAAAGTGAAGTGGGACAAATATCATATCGACATTCTCACCGCGAACTTCGTCTTGCATCCGGATTGGTTCGACGTTGTCGTAGGCTCAAATCTGTTCGGCGACATCCTGTCCGATCTCGGGCCGGCCTGCACCGGCACTATCGGCATCGCGCCGTCGGGCAACATCAATCCTCCCGGCCTTTTCCCCTCGGTGTTCGAGCCGGTGCATGGCTCGGCGCCCGACATTGCCGGCCAGGGCATCGCCAATCCGATCGGCATGATCTGGTCCGGCGCGATGATGCTGGAGCATCTCGGCGAGAAGCAGGCCGCGGCCTCGATCGTCGCCGCGATCGAACGCACGCTCGGCGAACGCACCTTGCGCACCCGGGATCTCGGCGGCAACGCCGACACCTCAGCCTGCGGCAAGGCGGTCGCTGAGATGGTGGAGTAGGGGCTCTCGTCTACTCACCATTGTCGTCCCCGCGAAGGCGGGGACCCATCACTAATGTTTGTTGTTATGGTGGCTGGTCGCCCATCCTTGCGCGACAACGCGCGGCTGTGGTTATGGGTCCCGGCCAAGGCCGGCACGACGAGTTGGGATTACCCCTTCGCGATCCTGCGGCAATGCTCCCATGCCGCCTGAATCAGATTTTCGCTTGCCTCGGGGGTGCGGAACGCCGAATGCGCCGACAGTGTCACGTTTGGAAGTTTCGTTAGGGGATGATCCCCAGGCAGCGGCTCGATGTTGAAGACGTCGAGGCCGGCATGCCGGATATGGCCCGACTTCAGCGCATCGATCATCGCGGCCTCGTCGACCATGGCGCCACGCGCGGTGTTGACGAGGATGACGCCCGGCCTCATCGAGGCGATCCGGTCGCGCGAAAGAAAGCCCCGGGTTTCCTCGTTCAGCAACAGATGCAGCGATATCACGTGGCTCGCGACCAGCAGCGTGTTCAGATCGACAAACTCGACAGCTCCGTGCTTTTTCGGCGAACGATTCCAGGCGATGACGCGCATGCCGCTGCCGAGCGCGATCCGCGCCACTTCCGCGGCAATCCCGCCAAAGCCGATCAGGCCGAGCGTCTTGCCGGTCAGTTGCATACCGTCCTCGCGCAGCCAGTTGCCGGCGCGCATCTCGCGGTCCATGTAAGCGATGTTGCGTGCCGCCGCCCACATCAGGGCGATGGCGGACTCGGCGACCGCGGTGTCGCCATAGCCCCTGATCAGATGAACGGAGATGCCGAGCCCGGCCAGCTCTTCCGGGTTCATGTAGCTGCGCGCGCCGGTGCCGAGGAATACCACATGCTTGAGGCCCGTACATTTGCGCGCCACGTCGGTCGGAAGCTGGGTGTGATCGACGATCGCGATCTCGGCGCCGTCGAGGACTTTTGGCAACTGATCCGGCGTGATGTCGGGGTCGCGGTGAATGCGCGCCGCGATATCGCCGGGTTTTTCCAGCCGCTCGAAGATGACCGCCAGCGCTTCGTTGGCGTCGACAAAGACTCCGCGCACAAGATTCTCCGTTATCAAGAAGCGACGCCGGCGAGCGCCAGCACGGTATGCATCAGGGTGTTGGCGCCGGCGGCGCAGTCAGTCTGCGTCGCGTCCTCGAGCTCGTTGTGGCTGACGCCGTCCTTGCAGGGAACGAAGATCATCGCAGCGGGCACAATATTGGCGAGGTTGCAGGCGTCGTGTCCGGCGCCGGAGGTGATGCGGCGGTGGCTGTAGCCGAGCGCCTTGGTTGCGCTCTCCACCGCGTCGACCAGTTTCGCGTTGAAGATCGTCGGCGGCTTGCGCCAGATCGCCTCAAAACCGATCTCAACCCTGCGCCGCGTCGCGATCTCGGCGAACGTGCTGCGCAAATCGCTGTCGATCGCTTCGAGTGTTTCCGAACTGGGGCTGCGGATATCCATGGTGAAGGCGATCTCGCCGGGGATGACGTTGCGCGACGGCGCCGCGATCACGGCCTCGCCGACGGTGCCGACCGCGTTCGGTCCGCGCGCCCTCGCGATCCGCTCCACCGCCAGCACCACTTCCGACAGCGCCGCCAGCGCATCGCGGCGCAGCGGCATCGGCGTGGTGCCGGCGTGGCTTTCGAAACCGGTGATCTTGCCGTCATACCAGGCGATGCCCTGGCCGCGATCGACCACGCCGATGGTTTTGCGCTCGGCTTCCAGCAGCGGTCCCTGCTCGATATGCAGTTCGACGAAGGCGCCGAACTTGCGTTGGCCCACCGGCTCGCTGCCGCGATAGCCGATCGAGTCCAGCGCCTCGCCGACGCTCATGCCGCTCGCGTCCTTGCGCGCCAGGATATTGTCCGTGGAGTATTCGCCGGCATAGGCGGCCGACGCCATGGTTGCCGGCGCGAAGCGCGAGCCCTCCTCGTTGGTCCAGTTGACGATGCAAATCGGGATTTCGGTTTCGATCCCGGCGTCGTTGAGGGTGCGGACCACCTCAAGCGCCGCCAGCGTGCCTAGCACGCCGTCGAATTTTCCCCCGGTCGGCTGGGTGTCGAGGTGCGAGCCGAGGCCCACCGGCGGCTTCGACATGTCGCGTCCCCTGCGAAGTGCGAACATCGAGCCGAGCGCGTCGATATGCACCTCGAGACCTGCGGCCTCGCAGGCTTTGCGAAACCAGTCGCGCACCTGCTTGTCCTCAGGCCCGAGCGTCAGCCGCCGCACGCCGCCTTTCGGCGTGGCGCCGAATTTCGCGGTTTCGTGAATCGTGTCCCAGAGGCGGGCGGAATCGATTTGCAGATTGGAGGAGACTTTTGTCATTTATCCTGCCGGAAAAGCCGGGGTGCATATCATCAGGCCGCATGGTAGAACCACCGGGCACACCCTGTCGAGGCACGGAGCGCTTTTGGATGATGGCCGGTCTGGCGAAGAAAGAACGCGGCGGCAGCGAGCCGGAGATGCTGCCGAGCCTTGCGGCGCGCATGGCCTGCCGTGCCGGCATGGCCACGACCACCGCCGGCGTGGCCAATGGGTTTGTGCAGGGCAATCTCGCGATCCTGCCGGAAAAGCTCGCGGCGTCGTTTCACCGGTTTTGCCAGCTCAACCCGAAACCGTGTCCTGTGATCGGCATGTCCGAGGTCGGCGATCCCCGCATTCCCTCGCTCGGGCTCGATCTCGACATCCGCACCGACCTGCCGCGCTACCGGGTCTGGCGCGACGGCGAGGTAGTGGAAGAGCCGACCGATGT
>DATANB010000069.1:0-27437 GCA_036266415.1 Bradyrhizobium sp.
GAC
Organism: Bradyrhizobium sp.; assembly: GCA_036266415.1. Classification (GTDB taxonomy): domain Bacteria; phylum Pseudomonadota; class Alphaproteobacteria; order Rhizobiales; family Xanthobacteraceae; genus Bradyrhizobium. The sequence continues at coordinate 4 of DATANB010000069.1, forward strand.
CACATTTTCCGGCCCGCGGGTCCGCGCGTAGTTCAGCGGGCCGCCGCGGAACGGCGCATAACCGGTGCCGAAAATCATCGCGCCATCGACGGCGTCTGCATCCTCGACGATGCCCTCGCGCAGGCAGGCGACACAGACATTCGACATCGGCAGGATCAGACGGTCGATCATTTCCGCAGTCGGCTGCGCGTTCGCAGGCGAGCCCGGCCTCTTGTCGGCCTTGCCGTCCTTCCAGACATAAAATCCCTTGCCGGTCTTGCGGCCAAGTTCGCCGTGAGCGACCTTCTCGCGCAGCCATGCCGGCGTTGGCGGCAGCGAATCGCCGAATTTCGAGCGCAGCATATCGCCGACCGCGAGGCAGATATCGAGACCGACCTGATCTGCGAGCTCGATCGGACCCATCGGCATGCCGAATTTTTCCGCGGCCGCATCGATCGCTGATTTGTCGATATTCTGGTCCAGCATCACCATCGCTTCCAGCATGTAGGGCGTCAGCGCGCGGTTGACGACAAAGCCGGGCGAACTCTTGACCGGCAGCGGCAGCCGGTCGATGGCGCCGACAAAGGCCATCGCCTCCTTCAGCAGTTGCGGATCGCTCCCGTCATGGCTGACAACCTCGACCAGCTGCAGCCGGGAGACCGGGTTGAAGAAATGCAGGCCGACCAGCCTCTCCGGCGATTTCAGCGTGGTGCGCAGGTCCTGCAGCGGAATGCTCGAGGTGTTGGTGGCCAGAATCGCGCCAGCCTTCATCCTTCCCTCCAGGGAGGCATAGACCTTCTGCTTCAGCTCCAGCTTTTCCGGAACGGCCTCGATGATCAAATCGGCGTTGCGGACGCCCTCGCCGTCGAGATCGGGAATGAGGCGATCGAGCGCGTCGCGGATATCGGTTCGCTTGCGCATGATCTTGCCGAACAGGTCGGCGGCGCGCTTCATCGCGCCCGCGATCGGTTCCGGCTTCATGTCCGCCAGCGTCACCCGCAGACCCTGATTGGCGCACCATGCCGCGATGTCGCCGCCCATCGCGCCGGCGCCGATGACGTGGACATGGCCGATCCTGTTGCCGGAACCGGCGAGCTTCCTCATCTGCTCGCGCAGGAAAAATACCCGGATCAGGTTCTGCGCCGTCGGCGTCACCATCAGATTGGCGAACGAGGTTTTCTCGGCCGCCAGCATCGCGGCCTTGTCGCCACCGTGCTTTTCCCAGAGCTCGATCAGCGCGTAGGGCGCGGGATAGTGCTCTTGCGGCGCGGCCTTATCCGCCTCGCGACGCATCCGCGAGGCGAGAAAGCCACGCGCCGGCGTGAGATTCAGAATGCTGTTCAGAAGACCCGGCCGGGCGCGTTTCAGATGCCCGAACAGCGCGTCCTTGACGGCGTTGCGGACGTGCCGCTCCTGCGCCACGCCATCGACCAGCCCGAGCGACTTTGCCCGGCGCGCGTCGATGGTCTTGCCGGTCAGCATCAGCGTCATCGCCTGCATCGGATTGACGAGCTGCGTGAAGCGCGCGGTGCCGCCGAGTCCGGGATGCAGGCCGAGCATCACCTCCGGAAAACCGAAGCGGGCGCCGTCGATCGCAATCCGCGACTGGCAGGCGAGCGCGACTTCGAGCCCTCCGCCGAGGCAGAAGCCGTGAATGACAGCGACGGTCGGGACCTTCAAAGCCTCGAGGCGGTCGATCACGGCGTGGGCGCGGCCGATTTCCGCCTCGACCGGGCGCGGATCGGTCGCGCCCCGAAATTCGTTGACATCGGCGCCGGCGATGAAGCCGGATTTCTTGGCCGAGCGGATGACGAGGCCCGCCGGACGCTTGTCTTCAAGCGCCGCGAGCACGGTGTCGAGTTCTTCGATGACATCCGCCGACAGCGTGTTGGCGCTGCTGCCGGCACGGTCGAACAGCAGCCAGGCGACGCCGTCGGCATCGCGGGTCAGCTTGAAATTGCGGTAGGGACCATTCTCCTCTGGCTTCGGCCCGAGTTCGAGCACGCGGTCGCCGAGAACGTCCATGACCTTGGAATCCATGATCACACCATCTCGATCAGCATCGCGCCACCCTGCCCGCCGCCGATGCATTCGGTGGCGATGCCGCGTCTGGTGCCCAATCGCTTCATTGCATTGACGAGATGCAGCACGATGCGGTTGCCGCTGCAGCCGACGGGATGGCCGAGGCTGATGGCACCGCCGTCGACATTGAGCCTGGCGTGATCGATCTGCCCGGCGGCGCCGTCCAGCCGCAATATCTCGCGGCAGAACTTTTCGTCGTTCCAGGCGGCAAGGCACCCGAGCACCTGGGTGGCGAAGGCCTCGTTCAATTCCCAGGTCTCGATATCCTGCAAGCCCAACTTATTGCGCTTCAGAAGCTCGCTCGCCGACAGCACCGGGCCGAGGCCCATGATGGAGGGATCGAGCGCCGACCATTGGCTGTCGACGATAACGGCCTTCGGCGTCAGGCCGTGCTTTTCGACCGCCTCTTCCGACGCCAGGATGGTCCACGACGCGCCGTCGGTGATCTGCGAGGAATTGCCGGCGGTGACCTGGCCCCAGGGCCGCTCGAACACCGGCTGCAGCTTGGCTAGGCTCTCGGGCGAGGAGTCCGGCCGCACGCCGTCGTCGTGATCGTAGAATTTGCCGTCGCGCGAAAACGCGGTTTCGACCTCGCCTTTCAAAAAGCCCTGCGCCTGCGCGTTGGCCAGCCGCTTGTGGCTTTCGACGGCGTAGGCGTCAGATTGCGCCCGGGTGACGCCGAAGAGATGGCCGACCACCTCGGCGGTCTGACCCATATTTAGTTCGGTGATGGGATCGGTCAGCCCGCGCTCAAGCCCAATGACCGGCTTGAAATAGCTCGGCCGCGTCTTTGCCAGCGCCGCGAGCTTGGCCAGCATGCCCCTGGCGCCGGCCAGGCCTGCAAACCAGCGCACCCCCTGCTGCGGCCACACCAGCGGCGCGTGACTGAGCGCTTCGGCACCGCCGGCCAGGATCAGATCGGAGACGCCCTCGCGGATATAGCGGTATCCGGTGTCGATCGACTGCATGCCGGAGCCGCAATTGATCTGCACCGTGAACGCCACCATGGCCTCGCCCATACCGAGCCGGAGCGCGGCGACGCGGGCCGGGTTCATCTCGTCGGCGATGACGTTGACGCAGCCGAGGATCACCTGATCGAAGGCCGTGGGCGCGAAGGGCTGGCGGGCCAGCAGCGGCCGGCCGCACTGCACGGCAAGGTCGACCGGGGTGAACGGACCCGGCCCGCTGCGGGCTTTAAGAAACGGCGTCCGGCTGCCGTCGATGATAAAAACCGGTCGCGCCATCAGCTTGCCGCCCTTGTCTCACCAAGCTCCTGAAAGAACTGATGCACTTCGGCAGGCTTTTTGTAAATCGACGACAGGGCTTCCGGCGCGAAGTCGTCGACTTCGATCACTTTCGCAACTGCTTCATGCGCCGTCGCAAGCCGATCACCCTCTGCTTGGGTAATGACGCCCTTCTTCACGGCCTCGTGCCAGTCGTTGACATGGGCGGCGCGCATCCTTTTGGCGATGTCCTCGGCGGCGGTGACCAGCAGGAATGCCCTTTCCAGCCGCGCGACGCCACGATCATCATCGACATGCGACAGATCCGGCGTCAGCCGATCGCGGGCCGCTGACGGCTCCAGCACCAGCTGCGCGCATTGATGGGTAACGAGATCGGAGGGGCCGAGCACGCGGGCGCCGAACGGCTGAATCAGGAATTTCAGCACGATCGCGATGAAGCGGTTGGGCAGATTGGCGAGAATCTCCGCGAAGCGGTTTTCGATGGTGCGGAAGCCGTTTCCCATGCACCATTCGAGCGCGGCAAAATCCGCTTGCTGGCGGCCCTCGTCCTGCCAACGCTTCAACGCGGCCGAGAGCAAATACAGCTCCGACAGGATATCGCCGAACCGCGCCGAGAGCATTTCCTTGCGCTTCAGCGCGCCCCCCAGCGTCAACAGCGCCATGTCGGCGCAGAGCGCGAAGCCCGCGGAGTAGCGTGACAGCTGGCGATAGAACCGGCTCGCCGCTCCGGCCTCGGGCGCCGGTGCAAACGCCCCGCGTGTCCAGCTCCGACCCCACGCCCGGAACAGCGTGGTGATGCTGTGACCAACATGCTTCCAGAGCGTTTTGTCGAACGCCTCCAGCCCCTTGGCGCGGTCTTCTTCACCAAGCGCATTCATTTCTTCCAGCAGAAAAGGATGAGCCCGGATCGCGCCCTGGCCGAACACGATCAGGTTGCGGGTGAGAATGTTGGCGCCTTCGACGGTGATGCCGACCGGCACCGAGCGATAGAGATTGCCCATGTAGTTTTGTGGACCGTCGATCACGGCCTTGCCACCATGGATGTCCATGGCGTCGTCGATGGCGATCCGCATCCGTTCGGTGGCCTGCAGCTTCATGATGCCGGAAATGACCGCAGGATGATGGCCCTGATTGAGCGCGGCGCAGGTCAGTCGCCGCGCCGCGTCGAGCAGATAGGCGGTCGCCGCGATGCGGGCGAGCGGCTCCTCGATGCCCTCGAACTTTCCGATCGGCACGTTGAACTGCTCGCGGATCCGCGCATAGGCGCCGGTGGTGCGCGCGGCGTAAGCCGCGCCTGCGGCGGACAGCGACGGCAGCGAGATGCCGCGCCCGGCGGCGAGCGCCGTCATCAGCATCTTCCAGCCATGGCCGAGACGCCCCTGGCCGCCGATGATGTAGTCCATCGGGATAAAGACGTCGCGGCCCCGGTTCGGGCCGTTCTGAAACACCTGCATCGCAGGCAGGTGGCGATGGCCGATCTCGACGCCGGGCAAATGAGTCGGGATCAGCGCAACGGTGATGCCCAGTTCCTCCTGTTGTCCGACCAGGTGATCCGGGTCGTAGGCCTTGAAGGCCAGCCCAAGCAGCGTCGCCACCGGCCCGAGCGTGATGTAACGCTTGTGCCAGTTCAGTCGCAGCCCGAGCACTTCGCGGCCTTCGAAGTCGCCCTTGCAGATGATACCGCTGTCGATCATCGACGCCGCATCGGAGCCGGCTTCCGGACTGGTCAAGCCAAAGCAGGGAATGTCGCGGCCGTCGGCGAGCCGCGGCAGCCATTGCTGCTGCTGATCCGTAGTGCCGAAGCGCATCAGGAGCTCGCCGGGGCCGAGCGAGTTCGGCACCATCACGGTCACGGCGGCCGTCAGCGAACGCGACGAAATCTTGCGCACCACTTCCGAATGGGCGTAGGGCGAGAAACCGAGCCCGCCATATTCCCTGGGGATGATCATGCCGAAGAATTTCTTGTCCTTGATGAAGCTCCAGGCCTCCGGCGGCAGATCGCGCCATTCCCAGTTGATCTTCCAGTCGTCGAGCATCGCGCAGAGCTCGTCGACCGGGCCGTTGAGGAAGGCCTGTTCTTCCGGCGTCAGGGTCGCGGGCTGAATGGCGAGCAGTTTCGACCAGTCGGGATTGCCGGTGAAGAGGTCGGCGTCCCACCAGACGTCGCCGGCCTCCAGCGCATCGCGTTCGGTGTCCGACATGGCCGGCAACACGCCATGCGCCCAGGAGAAGATCGGCTTGGTGATGATATCGCGGCGAAAGTTGAAGGTGTTCATGGCGATGTCCTCGTGGTCGGAGACTGACGCGATCTGGCGGCCCCGCATATGCCAAAAGACGGCGCATTGTAGCGGAAAGCCTGGGATTCAGGTGAACACTTCGCACTGAAAATAAAGCGAAATTGATCCAAAGCGGGGGCTAGCCGACAACGGCGACCCGGCGCATCGGTTCCGGAACAGGCGATTGCAACGCAAACTTAACGCAACGCGGTCAATCCGGCCGCGTCATCTCGAACATGGCGTCCGGGCGAACCTCGAAGTAGTCACCGCGGCGGCCGGCGCGCGCAATCGGACGCGCCATCGCGGTCTGGTAGACGCCGTCTTTGATGAAGGCCTTGTCGATGTGGACCGCTACAACCTCGCCGAGGGTGAGCCAGGCCTGCGCCTTCTTGCCGTCGGCGCCCTGCAACTGAATGATCTGCGACAGCTTGCACTCGAACGCGACCGGGCTTTCCCCGACCCGGGGCACGTTGACGAGCCTCCCCGGCACCGCGCTCAAGCCGGCGATCTTGAATTCGCTGACGTCGCGGGCGACGTGGGCGGCGGTCGCATTCATCTGCTGTGCCAGATCCATGGTCGCGAGATTCCAGACGAACTCTTTCGTCTCCTGGATGTTGGCGACGCTGTCCTTCCAGGAGGTCGAGGAAAAGCCGATGATGGGCGGGTAGTAATTGAAGCCGTTGAAAAAGCTGTAGGGCGCGAGGTTGAGGTTGCCCCGGGCGTCCCGCGACGAGATCCAGCCGATTGGACGCGGGGCAACAATGGCGTTGAAGGGATCGTGCTTGAGACCGTGGCCGTTGCGCGGCTCGTAATAGTGCAGGTCTTTCGGGCTTGATGCGTCCACGCTCGGATTTCCTTCGGTTTCAGCTCAAAATCTAGCCGTCATTGCGAGGAGCGCAAGCGACGAAGCAATCCATCTTGCGCGATGCAGCGACCATGGATCGCTTCGCTTGCGCTCGCAATGACGGGATCAACCGACCTTGCCGGCCTTTCCGCGCGAGGTCAGTCCCGCGAGGATAAAGTCGACCATCTGGTCCAGCGACGGTCCCGGCTTGCTGGCTGTCTGGGCGATCATCTGCGGATGAAAGAATCGCATCATACCGGTGCAGACGCACATCGCCGCCAGCGGCACGTCAGGGGCCTCGAATTCTCCTGAGGAGACGCCTTCGGCGATGACCCGGGCGATGGTTTCTGTCAGCCGCTGCATATGGGCGACGCAAACCTCCCAGCTCTCCTCCATCGCGACCTCGACCATCTCATGCAGCTTGGAATCGCCGACGTAGCGTTCTCTGTTCATGCGATGGATCGCGGTCACGAGCTGCCGCAGACGCGAGGCCGCCGATCCGCGGCCGGCCGCAATGGCCTCGGCCGCATCCTCGACCTCGCCCATCATGGCGCGCGCGACCCCCTCGTGGATCGCCTTTTTCGAATCGAAAAAGCGATAGACGTTGGCCGGGCTCATGCGCAGAACCTTGGCGATGTCGGCGACGGTGGTCTTCTGGTAGCCGATTTCGCGAAACAGCCGCTCCGCCACCACGAGAATTCGTTCCCGCGTGTCCGTTTCGATATGTTCAGAGATCAACGTCATTTCAATGTCCAACCCCGTGTACTCAATGTTCAATTATTCGGCGGCCGCGGCAAGCGGAAATGCGGGTTCTGACTCACCTTGATGTTGCGGCGCAAGACCAATGTGTTCGCTGCGGCCGGCTTCTTCAAGGCTGTTGCGAAACCAGAGGGCGTAGAGGCCCGGCAGGTACAGCAGGGTCAGGAAGGTTGCAACAAACAGGCCACCCATGATGGTGATCGCCATCGGGCCCCAGAACGCGGAGCGCGTCAGCGGGATCATCGCTAGGATCGCGGCCAGCGCCGTCAGCACCACCGGGCGGGCGCGGCGGACGGCGGCTTCGACGATGGCTTCCTTGCGGGTCAGGCCGTGGGCGACATCGGTCTCGATCTGGTCGACTAGGATCACCGCATTGCGCATGATCATCCCGGCCAGCGCGATCAATCCGAGCAGCGCCACAAAACCGAACGGCTGGTTGGCAAGATTCAGCCCGAGCGACGCCCCGATAATGCCGAGCGGCGCGGTCAGAAACACCAGCAACAGGCGTGAAAAACTCTGCAGCTGGATCATCAGCAATGTCAGCATGACGATCACCATCAGCGGAAACAGGATGAAGATCGACGCGTTGCCCTTGGCGGATTCCTCGATCGCGCCGCCCATCTCGATCCGGTAGGCCGGCTGCAGGTGATCGCGGATTTCCTGCAGTTTCGGCCAGATCTGGTTGGTCACGTCAGGTGCCTGCGCGCCATCGACGACGTCGCCGCGCACGGTGATGGCCATGTCGCGGTTGCGCCGCCACAGGATCGGCTCCTCGTGGGAATATTCGATTTTGGCAATTTGCGTCAGCGGCACCGCGACGCCGTCACGCGAGGTGACGGTGAGATCGCCGACATGGCCGAGGTCGAGCCGCTCCGACGGCACCGCGCGGGCCACCACCCCGACCTTCTCGATGCCGTCGCGCACCGTGGTGACCGGCGCGCCCGAGATCAGCATGCTGAGCGCCGTCGATACGTCCTGCGGGGTGAGACCCAGCGCGCGGGCGCGATCCTGATCGACCACGAGCTTCAGGTAGGGCGACTGCTCGTTCCAGTCGAGCTGCGGATCCCTGACCTTGTCGTTCTGCCTGACGACGTCGCGCACCCGGTAGGCGATATCGCGAACGACACCGGCGTCCGGGCCGATCACGCGGAACTGGACCGGAAAACCGACCGGCGGGCCGAAGTTGAAACGGTCGACGCGCACGCGCGCCTCGGTCAGCGCCCCGTCGCCGACCGCCTGTTCCAGCCGCGCCTTGATCCGCTCGCGCGCCTCGACGTTTTTGGCGACGACGACGATTTCGGCGAAGGCCTCGTTCGGCAACTGCGGGTTGAGGCCAAGCCAGAAGCGCGGCGAGCCCTGCCCGACATAAGAGGTATAGGTCGCGATGTCCCGGTCACCCCGCAACAGCGCTTCCGCCTTCTTCACGGATTTTTCGGTGACGTTGAAAGCGGTGCCCTCGGGCAGGCGGAGCTGCAGAAACAATTCAGGCCGCTCGGACAGCGGGAAGAACTGCTGCTGCACGTGACCGAAGCCAACAATCGAGAGCGCGAACACGCCTGCGGTCGCCAGCACCACCTTGATGCGGTGCTCGACGCACCATTGAATCATGCCGCGGAGAATCCGGTACACGCGCGTCTCGTACACCGCATGCGGATCGTGGTTGTGGCTGACCGTGATGTTCGGCAGCAGTTTGACGCCGATATAGGGCGTAAAGATCACCGCGACGAACCAGGACGCGACCAGCGCGATCGCCACGATCCAGAAGATGCCGCCGGCATATTCGCCGACCGCGGAGTTGGCGAAGCCGATCGGGAGGAAACCGGCCGCGGTGACCAGCGTTCCCGTCAGCATCGGAAACGCGGTGGATTCCCAGGCAAAGGACGCGGCGCGGACGCGGTCCCAGCCCTGCTCCATCTTCACCACCATCATTTCGACCGCAATGATGGCGTCGTCCACCAATAGTCCGAGTGCGATGATCAGCGCGCCGAGCGTGATGCGGTGGAGGTCCAGCGACATCGAGTTCATGATGATGAAGACGATCGCCAGTACCAGCGGTACCGACAGCGCCACCACGATGCCGGTGCGCCAGCCAAGTGCCACGAAAGAGACGAACAGCACGATCGCGAGCGCCTCGATGAAGGAGTGCACGAATTCACCGACGGCCTGCCCGACCACTTTCGGCTGATCGGCGACCTGGTCGACATTGATGCCCTGCGGCACCGCCTGCATGAATTCAGAGGTCGCCGCGGCGACGTCCCTGCCGAGCTCCAGGATGTTGGCGCCCTTGGCGGTGACGACGCCGATCCCCAGCGCGGGCTTGCCTTCCTGGCGCACCACGAAGCTCGGCGGATCGACGTAGCCGTGGCTGACGGTCGCGATATCGCCCAGCCGAAACACCCGGCCATTGCTTTCGACCGGCGTCTCCGCGACCGCCTTGACGCCGTCGAGTGCACCGGTGACGCGTAGCGGCACCCGCTGCGAGGAGGTCTCGACCGTGCCAGCCGGCACCACATTGTTCTGCTTGGCGAGCGAATCGAACAGCGCCTGCGGCGTAATCCCCAGCGTCGCCAGCTTGGCATGCGAGAACTCGACGTAGATCTTCTCGTCCTGGGTGCCGTAGAGATCGACTTTCGTCACTCCCGGTACCTTCAGCAGCCGCTGGCGCATGCCTTCGGCGGCCTTTTTCAGCTGCGCGTAGTCGGCACCGTCGCTGGTCATCATATAAAGAATGGAATCGACGTCGGAGAATTCGTCGTTGACGACGGGGCCGAGCAAATTCGCGGGAAGCTGTGGCTGCACGTCGGCGAGCTTCTTGCGCAAGAGGTAAAACAGATAGGGTACGTCCTTTGGCGGCGTCGAATCCTTGAACGTGACCTGCATCGCGGTGAATGCCGGTTTCGAATAGGTCTGGACCTTCTCGAAATAGGGAAGTTCCTGCAGTTTCTTCTCGATGGGGTCGGCGACCTGGGTCTGCATTTCCTGGGCGGTCGCGCCCGGCCAGATCGCCGAGACGTTAACGACCTTGACGGTGAAGAAGGGATCTTCGGCGCGGCCGAGCCGCTCATAGGAGAAGAAGCCGGCGGCGCCGAGCGCGATGACGAGGAACAGGATGAGCGCGGGATGGCTGACCGCCCATGCCGAAAGATTGAAACGTTTCATCGCACCCTCCTCTGCTCAAAACGACAATGACGAGACGACGCGCACCTTCTGGGCCGGATCGAGTTTCTGCACGCCGAGCACGACGATTTTCGCGCCTTCATCGACGCCGCCGGAGATCACCACGTCGTTGCTCTCGTAGGATTTGACGATGATCGGCTCCAGCTTCACTTCACCGTCGTCGCCAACGACATAGAGCGAAGGGTCGCCGCCCTCGCTGAACAGCGCCGACAGCGGCAGCCGCGCCACGCGCGTCGTGGTGGCATCCGCCAGCGTCAGCGTCGCGGTCATGCCGAGCGAGACGTTGTCGCCGGCGCCGGGAAGCGAAAATTTAGCCAGATACGTCCGCGTTGCGGGGTCAGCGTTGGGCGCGATCTCGCGCAGTTTGGCGGCATATTTCTTGTCGGGCTCCGACCAAAGGGACACGCTGGCGACGCCGTCCTTGGCGCGACCCACCAAAGTCTCGGGAATCGCGACCACGGCTTCCTTCTCGGCAAAGCGCGCGACGCGAACCGCGGTCTGGCCGGCCGCCACCACCTGTCCGGCGTCGATCAGGGTCGCGGTGACGACGCCGCGGGTATCGGCGACCAGCGTTGCGTAAGACAGCGAATTGTTGGTGAGTTCCACCGATCGCTGGGCGCGGTTGAATCGCGCGCGCGCTTCGTCGGCGCCGGCCCTGGCCTGATCCATCTGCGCATCGGTAGCCCAGCCCTTGGCGCGCAGCTCCTTGGCGCGGGTTTCGGCGGCGGCGGCCTGCGCCAGCACGCCGGTGGCGGCGCGCAATTCCGCCTCGGCCTGCTCGGCCTGCAGTTTCAGGTCGACCTCATCGAGGGTAGCGAGCGGCTGGCCGACGTCGACGCTCTGGCCGACCTCTACCAGGCGCTTTGCGACCTTGCCCGGCACGCGGAAACCCATGTCGGTTTCGATCCGGGGCTTGATGGTGCCGACAAAGCTTCGTTCCGGCGATTCCGCCTCGTAGTGCACGGTAGCCACCAGAACCGGACGCGACGGCATTGCCTTCTGGGCGACCGAGTCGTTGCAGCCGGCTAAGGCGATCGCCAGCAGCGCAAGCGATACGCCGGCTAATAGCCTGGAATAACTTGACAAAATACAACGCACCAACATGACGGCTTCCCTCCGGCATCATCTGGAGAGAAGTGTTGATTATTCATTGACGAATGTCAATAATCATCAGTAATCATGATTTCGTGATGTCCCGGAGAATTACGCCTCCAGTTGGAACCGCTCAAACCGGTGCAGTTCTTCCTCGATGCGGCGCTTCAAATCCCCGCGCGTGCCCCGCTTTGCACCCCCGCCGACCCAGCTCCATTGCTGCACCAGCAACTTCCGGCTCCTGCGATCGGTCTTGAGATCGAGCGCGGCAACAATTGCATCGCCAGCCAGCACCGGCAGCGCGAAATAGCCGAAGCGTCGCTTCTCTTTCGGCACATAGGCCTCGAAGCGGTGTTCGTAATCGAAAAACAGATGCGTCCGCTTGCGCTGGATGATCAGGGGGTCGAACGGCGACAGGATGTGCACCAGCGCAGATGCGTCGGGCGATTTTTCCAACGTTTCCGGCCGCGCCCAGTGCTCCTGCCTGCCCGCGCCTTCGATAGCAACCGGCACCAGTTCGTTGCGGCGAACCCCGGCCTCGATCGCTCGCCGTACCGCTTGCTTGCTCGGCGCGTCGAGATGACAGATCGAATCCAGGCTCACGAGCCCTTGCGCGCGCAAGGCGCGGTTGAGCAAATAGCCTGTGACTTCCCGCGCCGTAGCGGGTTTGGGCGGCTCGTCCCAGCGGAAATGCCGCTCCGTCAGCTCATAGGTCTTGAGCATGCCGTTGCGCTCGGAGATCGTGACCACGCCGGTGTAGAACGCCAGTTGCAGCGCCCGCTTCGACGGCTTGCGGCTGGCCCAGGCATGGACCTTCTCCACCAGCACGTCATCCTCGATATCGCGGATGGTCAGCGCTCCGTCCGTCTTGAGAAGCCGCATCACCTTGCGCAGATCAGCCGGCGTAACCTCGCCGAACCATTTGTGACCCTCGCGCCGGTGGACCCTCATGGCCGGCATGAAAAACCGAAAGTCCTTTGCCGGCACATAGGACAACGCGTGGGTCCAGTATTCGAACACGCTTCTGTCGACGCTCTGGGCCTGGCGCAGGTCCGCGCGCCGGTAGGCCGGGATCCGGTTCCAGAGAATATGATGATGGCAGCGCTCGATGACGTTGATGGTGTCGATCTGCACATAGCCGAGATGTTCCACGGCGGCGGCCGTCGCCGCCGGCCCCTCGCCGAACGGTGTCGGCGTGTCCAGCCGCTGGGCGCGCAGCCAGATGCGGCTGGCCGCGGCCTTGGTCAGGGTAACGGATTCAATCGCGCGGGACATCGCACCGCTAATTTAGCCGGATTCGACCGATCAAGAGGCGGAAAATGTCCTAGCCGATCACCGCTTCGGGCGCTCGGCGATGCTGCCCGTGGCGATATCGGGCTCGCACGATGCCTTGCCGCGTTCGGAGGCCTGGCACTTGTAGACATTGCCGGTGAGCCGGTCGATCAGCCACATGTTCTCGTCGTTCGGACCTTCCAGGCCCACGAACCTGGTGCCGACAGCCGTCACCAGAGTCGACAACAGTATTGCCGCCGCGATCATGGCCGAGCCAATCAATACCGGCATCGAGATGCTGGCGCGATCCGGCAAGACCGCGCGATACCCCTGATACTCGCTTTGTCTTTTTGGTGACTGAAACAAGGCCCCGCCGCCGCGCTGTCTTTTGTTTTTCTTTGCGAGCGACTTTCCTAGACACGCATCTGGCCGATTTGTTGTTCACACCTCGGCGCTGGCGCGACGGCTTTGCGACGGGATGCCGGACGCAAGTGATCCGCTAGCTAGCCCCGGCAGCCACGCCAAAAGGCGTGCCTGCCGGGCGCAATGCAGTTTACGCCGCCGACCTGTCCTCATAGGCCCTCTTGAGGCCGGCGATATCGAGCTTGACCATCTGCATCATCGCCGCCATCGCCCGCTGCGCGCCGGCGCGATCGGGTCCGCCCAGCAGTTCCGGCAGCACGGTCGGCACGATCTGCCACGACACGCCATAGCGGTCCTTCAGCCAGCCGCAACGCTCGACCTGGCCGCCATTGGCGGACAGCGTGTCCCACAGGCGATCGACCTCGGCCTGATCGGCGCAGTCAATCTTGAACGAGATTGCATGGGTATATTCGAAGCGGGTACCACCATTGAGCGCCATGAAGCGCTGGCCGGCCAGCGTGAACTCCACCACCAGCACCGAGCCGGCCTTGCCGGCGGGGCTGTCGACGGAGTTCCGCTGCACCTTTTCGATTTTGGAGTCCGGCAGCAGCGAGACGTAGAGTTTCGCCGCCTCTTCGGCCTCGCCGTCGAACCACAGGCAGGGTGAAATTTTGGACATAGAGGTTCCCTTTCAATGAAGTCGGCCCAAGGACGAATGCCCGCCTGCCAATCCAACACCGACGTGTGAGCTTTCTTTGTCATTCCGGGCTCGAGGCTGCGCCTCGCCCCGGAATGACGGAAGCTCACGTCGCGATCGGCGCCGGCATGGTCAGGAACGCCCGGGTCACGTGCCAGAACAATTGCCGGTTGGTCGCCAGCGTGACCGAATGGGCGGTGCCCGGCAGGATCACGAACTGGCGGTCGCCGTTCGGCAGCAAATTGAAGAACTCCTCGAGATCGGCCACAGTGGCGATCCCGTCATATTCGCCGCGCACCAGCAGCACCGGCGAAAGTACGTTCTCGGGTTTAACCACCGGCAGATTGGCGGTCATGTCGAGATAGGTGCCGGTCGGAACCTGGTCGCCGAACGGCATCTCCGCGTCCGCCAGCGCCTCGACGGCGGCGGGGTCGCTGGTGCCGGGCTTGTCGCGGGTGGCGATGGAGCGGATCATGTCGCGGTCGCGCTTGCGCATGTTGTGCGAGCGGAAATAGGCGAGCTGCTCGGCGCGCTTGGTCAGGGTCGGCGATCCCTCGCCCTTATAGGTGAAGGCGGCAAACACCAGCCGATCGGCGCGTTCCGGCGCCGCCATGGCATAGGCGCCGGCGCGCAGCGCGCCGGAGGACTCGCCGAGGAAATGGAATTTCTGCCGGCCGGTTTCCCTGGCGACGACTTCGACCGCCGCCTTGAGGTCCTCGACGCCGCTGGCGATGTCGGCATTGCCTGACGTGCGCCCCGACTTTCCGTAATTTTCATGATCCATGGTCCAGCAGTCGAAGCCATGGCGGGCGAATTCGTTCATGACCGAATATTCGCCGTGGCCGGGCACGTTGAGATCGAACACCCGGGACGAGATCGATGAGCCGTGAACGAAGAAGATCACCGGCCGCGACGGCTCGCCCGGTTTTGGCGCACCCAGCCGCTTGCGATACATCCACAAGGGAATGTCGCCCTTTTTCGCCCAGTATTCGCTGCTCCAGATTTCGCCGGCCTGCTCGGTCGCCGCGGCGGCGTTCCGCGCGGACAGCGCGGCGGCAAGGCCGCCGGCCGCCAGACCAAGCCCGGCGCCCTTGATGACGGCGCGCCGCGGCAACGGGCGATCGAAATCTTTCATGGTTCTCTCCCCTCTTTTTCTTGTCATTCCGGGATAGTCCGAAGGACCAGACCCGGAGCTCCAGTTTCCGGGTTCGACGCTAACGCGTCGCCCCGGAATGACGAGCGCTACTTCTCCTCCGCCGGATCGCGGTGCACGGGATCGACCCACAGCACCGTCTCCGGCTTTTCCACCGGTTCGATGTCGAGGTTGATCGCGACCGCCTGGCCGTCGCTGCGCACCAGCACGCATTCCAGCACCTCGTCGCGGCTGGCGTTGATTTCCTGATGCGGCACATAGGGCGGAATGAAAATGAAATCGCCGGGATCCGCTTCCGCGGTGAATTGCAGATGCTCGCCCCAGCGCATCCGCGCCTTGCCCTTCACGACATAGATGATGCTCTCGAGATGGCCGTGATGATGGGCGCCGGTCTTGGCGTCGGGCTTGATGGTCACGGTGCCGGCCCACAATTTCTGCGCGCCGGCGCGGGCGAAATTAATCGCCGCCTTGCGGTCCATTCCCGGTGTCGAAGGCACGTTGGGGTCGAGCTGGTTGCCGGGAATGACGCGGACGCCATCGTGCTTCCAGCGCTCCGCGTCGCCATGATCGTGGGAATGGCCGGAATGGATATGATCGCGGGAGCCTGTCATCGCCTTGCTTTCCAAAAGATCTATTCTCGCCAACGGTAGCGAAAACCGGGATCGCAAACCAGACGAAAACCGGCCTTTTACGGCCTTTTGGCCCTGTCGCGGCGAAGCTCAACCGCATTAAGGTGGGCCGGTCCTTTTGACCTCTCCACGCAAGCGGGGTGAGGCAGCGATCCGTGCCCGCGCGAAGCGTCGCGTCTACTTCACACCGAGCAGTTCGACATCGAACATCAGCGTCGCGTTCGGAGGAATGACGCCGCCGGCGCCGCGGGCGCCGTAGCCGAGCGCGGGTGGAATGATCAGCGTGCGCTTGCCGCCGACCTTCATGGTGGCGACGCCTTCGTCCCAGCCGGCGATCACCCGCTGCCGCCCGATCGGAAATTCGAACGGCTCCTTGCGGTCGACCGAACTGTCGAATTTCTTGCCTTTCTGTCCACCCTCATACAGCCAGCCAGTGTAATGCATGACGCAGATCTGGCCGGGTTTTGGCGACGCTCCGGTGCCGACCGTGTTGTCGATAATCTGCAAGCCTGAAGCTGTCGTCATGGTCTTTCCTGGGTTCTGGGCCACGGCTATGGTCGGCATACCCGCCAACGGCGCGGCCACCATTATTATCGCAATCGCAGCTACCATCGATCGTTTTGCACGCCGGATACGTCGCATTTTCGGGCACCTTCCGTTACGAAACGAAACGTGTCTAGCGCAATGAGCCCGGCGTTGCCAGAGCGCCGCGCGCGGGTAAATACGCGCCGGAGCGGGAATCCCGAGCCGACGATGCCATGGGAGGCGCGGGGGATCAGGCGGCCCAGGCCGATTTTTTCAAGCCCTTGCCTTGCGCACTTCCTCGTCGCGATGGCGCGCGATGACCTCCGGTTCCTGCTCATCGAGCAGGGTGAGCTCCGAGCGCGCCTCCTCGTCGACCCGCAGAAGCTCATCGAGCTTGGCGTGAAGGGCCAGATTGTCGCGCCGGTTGGCTCTCTGGATGAACAGCGTCATCACGAATACCGCGAGCGTCGCGACGGCGTTCCAATCAAAGCTGGTCCGGTCGAAGGTCAGCCACAGCCCGGCGTAACCAATGACGACAAGGAAGGCGGCGGGATGCCCGGCCGCTTGCCCGGCATGCGTCGTCCAATGTCTCTTGGGAAGATATGCCAAACTAATTCTCCGGGTTTTGCGCCGTCTGGAGATGTTGCTTCGCACGTCATCCTCCGAAATCCGGAAAAACCGGCCCGCGCGACCAACCTCTTTCGAAACGAGGAGTTCCCTGGACGCTGCAGCGCGAGACGATGTCACCGACGGGGAACATCGACGCAGTCACGATTCGCGGATCTTGGATGCCTGCACGCGGCAGCTCAGCGTCCTCAGATTTCGAGATTTTCCAGCCGCGCCGGCAATTTGCGAATGCGCTGGCCCGTAGCGTGAAAAATCGCGTTACAGACGGCCGCGTTGGTGCCGACATTGCCGAGTTCGCCAAGACCCTTGACGCCGGCCGGATTGACGTGACCGTCCTCCTCGGAAAGCAGGATCACCTCGACGCTCGGAACGTCGGCGTTCACCGGCACCAGATAATCAGCGAGATTGTCATTGACGTAGCGCGTGTAACGCGTGTCGATCTCGGTCGCCTCGAGCAGAGCGGACGACATTCCCCAGATCAGGCCGCCCATCAACTGGCTGCGCGCCGTCCGCGGGTTCATGATGCGGCCGGCGGCAAAAGCGCCGACCATCCTGGGTACCCGGATCTCGTGGGTCCATCGGTTGATGCGAACCTCGACAAATTCGGCGCCGAAGGCATAAGCGATGGCGTTCTTCATTTTGTCGCCGCCGACCATTCGCAGCTGGCCCTTGTGCATGGCGCGGAACGAATCCATCGGCGCGCCCTCAGGTTTCCACTCACCATATTCCTCGACGACGCTGACGCCGAGCGCATCGAACGCCCGCTCCATATCGACGGGCCGGTCGCTATCGGCGGCCCGCGTGCTCGGCGTCTGCCCGACGCCCACGGTCTCCTTGGCCTTGTCGACCAGGCCCTCGTTCGGCATCAGCGCCTTGAACAGGCGCTGCCTGATCTTTTCGCACACCATCATGACCGCAGAGCACGTGCTCGCCGTGGAATTGGAACCGCCGGCCACCGGCGCGGGCGGCAGGTCGCTGTCGCCCACGAGGACCGCGACCTTTGCAATGGGCACGCCGAGCTTTTCGGCCGCCGCCTGCGCGATCACGGTGTAGGCGCCGTTGCCGATCTCATGGCCGGCGATCTCGACACGGGTTTTGCCGTCGCGCTGCAGGCGCACGCGCGCCGCTGCGGGCGCCATCTGCGTGGGATAGCAGGTGGCGGCACAGCCATATCCAATCAGCCAGTCCCTGTCCGACATCGACTTCGGCGCGGCGCTGCGTTGCGCCCAGCCGAAGGCTTTGGCGCCGGCGTCGAAACAGGCCATCAGCGAGCGCGACGTATAGGGCTTGCCGTCGATCGGCTCCTCCATCGTATCGTTGATCCGGCGCAGCTCGATCGGGTCCATGTTCACCGCAACCGCAAGCTCGTCCATCGCGCTCTCCAGCGCAAACATATAGGGAACCTCCGGCGGCGAGCGCATGAAGCCGGGCGTGTTGCGGTCCGCGCGCACGATCGACACCATGCTGTCGACGTTCGGGCAGGCATAGAGCCGCGTGGTGGTCTTGGTGCCGCCGACGGCATAGGGGTCGGGACGCGAGGAAATCTCGGAACCTTCGTGGCGGAGCGCGACCAATTTGCCGTCGCGGTTTGCGCCGATCTGGATTTGGTGGCGGGTCTCGGCGCGGTAGGTGGCGATGGTAAAACCCTGGTCGCGGGTTGCGACCAGCTTGACCGGACGGCCGAGCCGCCGCGCGATGCTGGCGATGATCGCCGTGCGCGGGGTCATCGATCCCTTGGAGCCGAAGGCGCCGCCGACATAGGGATTGATGACCCTGACCTGGTCGGCATAGACTCCGAGTTGTTCGGCAACGCCGTTTTTGAGTCCGTGAACATATTGGCTCGGCTCATAGATGGTCAGGCGGTCGCCATTCCAGACGCAACTGGTCGCAAACAGCTCCATCGGATTGTGGTGCTGGGTCGGCGTCTCGTAGGCAGCCGTCAGCTTTACTTCAGCCGCGTCGAATGCCTTGGCGAAGTCGCCCACCTTCGGGTCTTCCTTGAACTGGGCGAGCTGGCCCTTGGCACGCGCCGACGTCGCGCCGGCCGAATCGAATGTCGCGGCCGGCACCGCCGCGGTGTAGTTCACCCTGACGGCGTGCGCGGCCTCGCGCGCGGCTTCGAAGCTCTCGGCTACCACGACGGCAATGATCTGGCCGTCCTGCGCGATCTCGGCGGATTTCAGCGGCTGGATCGTGGTGGAGGCGTAACCGCCATCGCTGAACAGTTTTGCCTCTTTCAATTTTTCCGCGTTTTCGTGAGTGACGATATCGATCAGGCCGCGGACCTGCCTGGCCGCTGCCAGATCAAAGCTGTCGATCCGGCCCCTGGCGATCGAACTGGTGACAAGATAGGCATAGGCCGGGCGGCTCAGCGGCATATCGGCGGCATATTCGGCCTTGCCGGTCACCTTGGCGACGGCGTCATAGCGCGGCACCGGCTGACCCATATTGGCTTTTGGCTCGGGAGCGGCAATCGACATGGTCAAACCTCCATCGCTGCGGCCTGGTGCAACGCGCGCGCCACCACGCGCTTGCCGAGCGCTATCTTGAACGCATTGTGTTTCCGGCCCGTGGCGCGGCTGAACGCCGCTTCCGCCGCGCGCCGCGCCAGATCGTCGTCGAGTTTTTGCCCCTTCAGCAAGGCCTCCGCCTCGCGCGCCCGCCATGGCGTGGTGGCGACGCCGCCGAGCGCCACGCGCGCGTCGCGCACAACGCCATCCTGGACGTCGAGTGCGACGGCCGCCGAGGCCAGCGCGAACTCATAGGACTGCCGGTCACGCGCCTTCAGATAGACCGAGCGCGGCCAGCGGCCGGGGATCGCAAAGCCCGAGATCAGCTCGCCCGCGGCCAGCGTTGTCTCGATCTGCGGGGAATCGCCGGGCGGCTTGTGCAACTGGGCGAACGGAATGGTTCGCGTGCCCGACGTCCCGGTGATTTCGATGCTGGCATCGAGCGCGATCAACGCTTGGGCAAAGTCGCCGGGATAGGTGGCGATGCATTGCTCCGACGTTCCCAGCACGGCGTGGCTGCGATTGAAGCCTTCCATCGCGGCGCAGCCGGATCCGGGATTGCGCTTGTTGCAATTGGTGTAGCTGACGTCGCGAAAATAGCTGCAGCGCGTCCGCTGCAGCACATTGCCGCCGAGCGTGGCCATGTTGCGGAGTTGGGGACTGGCGGCAAGCTTGAGCCCGTCGGCGACCACGGGATAGTTGCGCTGAACTTCCGAATGGGCGGCAACGTCCGACATCCGCGCCAGCGCGCCAAGCCGCAGATTTCCGCCCTCCAGATCGACCGCGGACCAATTTGTCGCAAGCGGGTTGATATCGACCACCGTGCCGGGCCGCATCACGTCGAGCTTCATCAGATCAACCAGCGTGGTGCCGCCGGCAAGGGGCTGGATCGCGGCTTCGGTCAAGGGATGGTTTGCCGCGGCGGCGGCCAGTGCCTGCACGGCGGACGGCGCGTCCGCTGCCCTCTGATATACAAAAGGTCGCATGCGCCTAACCTTTCTGCTGGTCGGAACCGATGGCTGGAGCGGCCTGCTTCACGGCCGCGACGATGTTCGGATAGGCGGCGCAGCGGCAAATGTTGCCGCTCATATATTCGCGGATGCTCTCGTCGCTGCCGGCGTGGCCCTCCTTCACGCAGGCTATCGCCGACAGGATCTGTCCCGGCGTGCAGTAGCCGCACTGGAACGCGTCCTGGTCGATGAAGGCCTGCTGCATCGGATGCAGTTCGCCACCCCTGGCAATGCCCTCGATGGTGAGGATCTGCTGTCCCTCGGCGGCGAGCGCCAGGGTCAGGCAGGACACCACGCGCCGGCCATCGGCCAATACCGTGCAGGCGCCGCACTGGCCGTGATCGCAGCCCTTCTTGCTGCCGGTGAGGCCAATGTGCTCACGCAGCGCATCCAGCAGCGTGGTTCGCGGATCGATTCGCAGTGGCCTCGCCTCGCCATTGACGCGCAATAATACTTCGACTGGCAAGGACAGGTCCTGGGCGGGGACGGTACCGGTCACGGGAGCGGCCGCCTTCGCCGTGAGCGGAACGACAGCGGTTCCGGCGGCGGCGGCGATAAAAGTGCGCCGATTGAATCCGGATGTGGTGGGGGAATCGGAATTGTCGATCATGACCGCCTCCGCCGTGCTGGAACTGGGCCGCGCATCCTTGCGCGCCTCACCGGCTTAACAAGAACGATGAGGTCTGGTTCCGAAGCCGATGCGGGAAGAGAAACGCGTTTCTGTCAGCGGCAAGGGTTGGCTGATGGAACGCGATTAAGATGTGAGCAGCGCTGCAAGCCACGAAGGCGCATCAGTTCCAGCCGAATTCCTCGCGCACGTGTTGCTCGAATTGGAGCGACCGATGGCGCGACGGTTCCGCGAAGCCTGGTGCGTGAAGTTAGCTCGTCCTGGCGATGTGCCGAAGCTTCAATACCCCAGCGCGCAGCCGTCCTTGCGTGGATCGGAACCGCCAGTGAGCGTGCCCTTGTCCCAATCGATCCAGATCGCCTGGCCGCCGCCGAGCGGCCCGACCACGCTCGTGGTCTGATGGCCGAGCTTCTTCAGGCCTTCGACGATGGCGGCGGGCACGCCGTCCTCGAGCTGATAGACACCCTCGTAATGCAGGCCGCGCGGCATATCGATGGCTTCCTGCAGGTCGCATCCATAGTCGAGCAAGTTGGTCAGCACATGGGTCTGCCCGACCGGTTGATACTGCCCACCCATCACGCCGAACGGCATTGTCGCGCGGCCGCCTTTGGTGACAAGCGACGGAATGATCGTGTGCAGCGGCCGCTTGCCCGGCGCGATGCAGTTGGGATGGCCGGGCTGGATGCGGAAACCGCCGCCGCGATTTTGCAGCAGCACGCCGGTCTTGTCGGAGACGATCGCCGAGCCGAAGGAATGCGCGATCGAATTGATGAACGAACAGACATTGCGGTCCTTGTCCACCACGGTGATGTAGATCGTCGAGGGATTCATCGGCGGCGTCACGACAGGCAGATCGAGCATGCGGTCCATTCTGATCTTGCCGCCATATTCCTCGGCGAATTCCGGGGTCAAAATCCTGGCCACATCGACGTTGACATAAGCGGGATCGCCGATGTGCTGCTCGCGCATCATGTAGGCGATCCGCGCGGCCTCGGCTTCGAGGTGAAACCGCTCGACGCTGAGCGGCGGAAATTTCGTCAGATCGAAGCGCGACAGGATGTTCAGCATCACCAGCATGGTAATGCCCGGGCCATTCGGCGGGCATTGCCAGACGTCGTAGCCCTTGTAGATGGTGCCGATCGGGCTGGTCGTCTCGGTGGTATGGGCCTCGAAATCGTCCAGCGTGTGCAGGCCGCCGATTCCGCGCAGGGTCTCGACCATGTCCTCGGCGATGGCGCCCCTGTAGAAGGCGGCGCGACCGTCTTTCGCGATGGCGCGCAAGGTCTTGCCTAGCTCGGGCTGGCGGATCACGTCGCCGGCGAGCGCGGGCTTGCCGTGCGGCAGCAGATAGCGGCCGGTGTTGGTGCCCTTCTTCAGTTTGTCGAACTGGTTCTTCCAGTCGAAGGCGGTGCGGGGGGTGACGACATAGCCCTCTTCGGCGGCCTTGATCGCCGGCTGGAGCAGGGTGTCAAGTCCGAGCTTGCCGTGATCGCGCAGGATGGTCGCCCAGGCGTCGACCGCGCCGGGAATAGTGACGGCGTGCGCCGAGGTCAGCGGGATCGCACGCATATTGCGCTCGAGATACCACGAGGCTTCGGCAGCCTGCGGCGCTCGGCCCGAGCCGTTATAGGCCGTTATCTTGCCCTCGCCTCTCGGCTGCAGCAGCGCGAAGCAATCGCCGCCGATTCCGGTGGATTGCGGCTCGATCACACCGAGCAGCGCGCACGCCGCGACCGCGGCATCCGCGGCGGTGCCGCCCGAGCGCATCACCTCGATCGCCGTCAGCGCGGCCAGCGGATTGGAGGTCGCCGCCATCGCGTTTTGGGCGTGGACCGTCGACCGGCCGGCGAGATGGAAATTCCTCATGCCAAATTGCTCGCTTTAGCCTTGTTGATCCGTATTTTCCCGCCGGCGTCAGGCGCGCGCTTACATGGCACATTTCGGCGGCGCTGGGCAATGGTTGGGGGTGGATGGCCGCAATGTCCGAACGTCGAGTGCCATTGCGCACGGGGCGCGCCGGGACGACACTATCTTTCCCCGCCGCCGCCCTCCTGATAAACCACGGGCATGCCGCATAAGGTAGCCGCTTTCTATCAATTCGCGAGCTTTCCGGATTTCCGGGAGCTGCGCGAGCCGCTCCGCGCGCTTTGCGCCGGTCTCAAGCTGAAGGGCAGCGTGCTATTGGCCCCTGAAGGCATCAACGGCACGCTCGCCGGCGACACCGACGCCGTTGGCGAACTGGTCAACGTGCTGCGCGGCGGCGACCTGTTCGGCGGCCGGCTCGACAACCTCGAAGTGAAATTCTCGACGGCCTCGGCGATGCCGTTTCGGCGGCTGAAAATCCGGCTGAAAAAGGAGATCGTCACCCTCGGCGACACGGCGGCCGATCCGACTCGGCAGGTCGGGATCTATGTCGACCCCGCCGACTGGAACGATCTGATCGCGGCACCCGACACGCTCGTGATCGACACCCGCAACGCCTTCGAGGTGGCGATGGGCACGTTCGAAGGCGCGGTCGATCCCGGCATCAAAAGCTTCGGGCAATTCAGGGACTTCGCCGCGCGCCGCCTTGATCCCGCAAAGCATCGGAAGGTCGCGATGTTCTGCACCGGCGGTATTCGCTGTGAAAAGGCCTCCAGCTATCTCCTGGCGCGCGGTTTTGCCGAGGTCTATCACCTCAAGGGCGGGATTCTGAAATATCTCGAAGGCGTGCCGGAAGCCGAGAGCCGCTGGCGCGGCGAATGTTTCGTCTTTGACGACCGCATTGCGCTCGGTCACGGGTTGCGGGCGCGCCCGATGGAAAGCAATTCCGATGAGTGACTTCAAGGCGCTCAGCGCCCGTATCGACGCGCTCGAGGCGAGGGCGATGTTTCAGGACGAGACCATCGAGACGCTGAACCGGACCATCACCGAGCAATGGCTCAAGATCGACACGCTGACACGCCAGGTCGCGGCCTTGGGCGAACGGCTGCAGGAGGCCGAGACTAACGCATCGGCCGCGCCGAACGAGCCGCCGCCGCATTATTGAGAATTAGGAGATTGAAGCGCGCGGTTTCCGGGTTCGCCATCGCGGCAGGCATGATGCGCGAGAACTTACACCCTCATCACAAACCAGATCGCAATTGTGATCATTGCCACGACGATTGCGGCCCACACCACCGGTGTCACCTGTTTCGAACTGCCGCTGCGCGGGGAATCGTTCGCGGCGTGATTGAATTCCTGATCCATCCGGGACGCCTTCTGCGAGACAACCGTTGATGCCGGCCGCGTATTTATCGAAACACTGCCAGCATCCTGTCCCACAGCGACGCGTTTTCCCGCCTCCCGTCCGCTTTTGACGGCGACGGCTGCGCCGCGCTGACCGGATCGGACGCCGGAAAGCTGTCGATCAGTCCGGCCTCCAGTCTGGCGTGGATATCCCGGTCGGCAGCGACGGCTTCGCGGGGATTTGCGGCATGCTTGTCATGCGCCGCAGGATCGAATTTCTCAGCCATGGTCAAGCCTCCATCAGGAGATAACGCGTGCGCAATCCGGACGTTCCCGGCGGTTGCCCGGCCTTTTGTTGGGGCTTTTCCTGCATTGGCAGCCGGTACCGGCGGCATCGCCGGCATCAGGGTGATCGCCACTTGGCCAAATTCGTATCCACAGTGTATCAGGGGACGGCCTGTCGCCTCTCGATCACCCTGCGGAAGTATGAGCTTGACCCGAATTCAACCCACAAAACCTTTCCTTGAAGTGCTTTCCGGCCGCAGGCAGCCGGTGCCCCCGATCTGGATGATGCGGCAGGCCGGCCGCTATCTGCCGGAATATCGCGAACTGCGCGCCAAGGCTGGCGGCTTTCTCGACCTGTGCTTCACGCCGGAATTCGCCGCCGAAGTCACGCTGCAGCCGATCCGCCGCTTCGACTTCGATGCCGCGATCATCTTCTCGGACATCCTTGTCATTCCCTACGCGCTCGGCCGCGATGTGCGGTTCGAGGTTGGTGAAGGCCCGCGGCTCGACCCGCTGGATCTGCCGGAGAAGATCGAGACCCTGACCTCGCACGCCGACTTCGACAAGCTCGAGCCGGTGTATGAAGCGCTGCGCCGCGTACGCCGCGAACTCGATCCGAAGATCGCGCTGATCGGCTTTTGCGGCGCGCCATGGACGGTCGCGACCTACATGGTGGCCGGACAGGGCACGCCGGACCAGGCGCCGGCGCGGATGATGGCCTATCGGCATCCCCAGGCGTTCGCCAAAATCATCGACGTGCTGGTCGAGAACTCGATTCAATATCTGCTCGGGCAACTCAAGGCCGGCGCCGACGTGCTGCAGATTTTCGACACTTGGGCCGGCGTGCTGCCGCCGCGCGAATTTGCGCGCTGGTCGGTTGAACCGACCCGGCGCATCGTCGAGGGCGTGCGCGCGAAAGCGCCGGCTGCGAAAATCATCGGATTTCCCAGAGGCGCCGGCGCGCTGCTGCCGGGATATGTCGAGGAAACCGGCGTCGATGCCGTCAGTATCGACTGGGCGGCCGAGCCATCGCTGATCCGCGAGCACGTGCAGAACCGCGTCACCATTCAGGGCAATCTCGATCCGCTGGCGCTGATCGCCGGCGGCGCCGCGCTCGATTCCGCGGTCGATGACGTGCTGGCGAACTATGCGAAGGGCCGGCTGATCTTCAACCTCGGCCACGGCATCCAGCCGGAAACCCCGATCGCGCATGTCGAGCAGATGCTGAAGCGGGTGCGGGCCTACGAGGGATAAAACATTATCCCGGCCGGCTCCGTTCGATGATCGCGGCCGCGCCCTTGGCCAACAGTTCAAGCCCGACCGCGCGGCCGAGTTCGCGCGGGCGGTCGGCGGGCCCGGAGCGCGAGGCCTCGATGAACAGGCCGCCATCTTCATCCAGCACCGAGGCGGTCAGCGACATCTGCGTGCCCTGCACGGTGGAGAATCCCGCGATCGGCGAATTGCAATGGCCGTTGAGGACCCACAGTACCTCACGTTCGGCCTCGGCGCTGCGGCGTGCCTCGGCGTCGTCGATGCGGGAGAGAATGCGCCGCGTTTGCCAATCCTGCGCGGCGCATTCCACCGCGACAATCCCCTGCCCGACCGCCGGCAGCATTTCCTGGATCGGAAATTCGTAGGCAATGCGGCTGGCGAGGCCGGTACGTTCGAGCCCGGCGCGGGCCATGATCAGCGCATCTGCCGGACCGACCGCGCCGCCGTCGGGCAGCCGCTGCATTTCCTTTTGATCGAGCTTGCGCACGCGGGTATCGGCGGCGCCGCGATAGTGAATCACCTCGACTTCCGGAAACAGCCGGCGCGCATAGGCCGCGCGCCGCACGGCGTTGGTGCCGAGCTTGAATCCCCTGCCGCGCGCGCGCCTGAAATCCTCGATCGAAACGCCCGAACGCAGCACCAGAACGTCGCCGGGCGGGTCGCGCGACAGCGTTGCGCCGATCACCAGCCCCGGGGTGTCTTCATTGCCCGGCATGTCCTTCAGCGAATGCATCGCGCCCTGCAATTGCCCGGAAACGACCGCCCTGCGGATTTCGGCGACGAAGGCGCCGCCCTTGCCGCCGTGCTGCAGCAGCTTGCTGGTCTGATCGGTATCGCCCGATGTTTCGAACTTGACGATCTCTACGTCGAGATCGGGAACGGCAGCGGTCAGCCGCCGGGCAATTTCCTCGGTCTGGGCCAGCGCCATGACGCTCTTGCGCGTGCCGATCCTGATACGAATTGCCGCCATACACGCTTCCCTTCGACGCCACAGTTTTCCCGGCTCATCTCGGCCGGAAAATAGAGCCTGCAAGTGCCGGAATGCAACGCATGCCCGGCGCCTTCCCGTTAGCGCGCATCCTCCAGGATCATGTCGGAGGCTTTTTCGGCGATCATGATCACCGGCGCGTTGGTATTGCCCGACACCAGATCCGGCATCACAGAGGCGTCGACCACACGCACGCCTTCGATCCCGCGCAGGCGCAAGCGCTGATCGACAACGGCAAGAGGATCATTGCCCATTCGGCAGGTCGACGTCGGATGATAGACCGTGCTGCCGCGCTGCCGGCAGAAGTTCAACAGCGCCTCGTCGGTTGAAACTTTCGTCCCCGGCTCGACCTCTTCCACCACATAGGGACGAAGGGCCGGCGCCTGCAAAATCTTCCGCAGGATTTTCAGGCCTTCGACGTTGGCGGTGCGATCGACCTCGGAGGCGAGATAGTTGATGCGAATCTCCGGAGGCGCCGCGGGATCGGCGCTTCGGATGCGAAGCGAGCCGCGGCTTTCGGGGCGCAGTTGGCAGACCGATGCCGAAAATCCGGAAAAAGCATGCAGTTTTTCGCCCATCTTGTCGGTGGAGAACGGCAGGAAGTGAATCTGGATATCCGGCGTCGCAAGGCGCGCATTGGTCTTGAAGAACGCCCCCGACGTTCCCGCGGCGATGGTCAGCGGACCGGTCCGAAGGGCTGCATATCGCGCGCCGGCCAAAATCCGGCGAACGGGATGGTTGACGATATCGTTGAGCGTGATGCGTTTCGTGCAGCGCATCACCACTCGCACCTGCATATGGTCCTGCAGATCGTG
>DATANB010000070.1:0-23527 GCA_036266415.1 Bradyrhizobium sp.
AGAGCGAGCCATGGCAAGCTTGGCCGAAAAACGCAAAGCCGAGGTCGAGGTGCGTTCCGTCGATCCACAGGCGCGGCCCGAGGAATTGCGGCTGCTGGAAGCGCTGCTGTTCGCCTCCGCCGAGCCGCTCGATCAAGTCGCGCTGGCCAAGCGGATGCCCGACGGTGTCGACATCAAGGCCGCGCTGGCGCAGCTGCAGGCGGATTACGCCTCGCGCGGCGTCAATCTGGTTCGCGTCGCGAATAAATGGACCTTCCGCACCGCCGGCGATCTGTCCTGGCTGATGACGCGGGAGAGCACCGAAACGCGGCGACTGTCGCGTGCGGCGATCGAGATGCTCGCCATCATCGCCTATCACCAGCCGGTCACGCGCGCGGAGATCGAGGAAATCCGCGGGGTGATTACTTCCAAGGGAACACTCGATGTTCTGCTTGAGACAGGCTGGATTCGGCCGCGCGGCCGCCGCAAGACGCCGGGCCGTCCGCTGACCTTCGGAACCACGGAAGCCTTCCTGTCGCAATTCAGTCTCGAGGCGCTTACCGATCTGCCGGGCCTCGAGGAGCTCAAAGGAACGGGCCTTTTGGACTCGCGACTGCCTTCCGGCTTCAGCGTTCCAACGCCGTCAGACGATCCCGCCTTGCGCGATGACGAGGATCCGCTGGAGATCGGCGATCTGGAACTGGCGCTGGCGCCGGCCGTGGAGCCAGAAACCGGCGGTGGGAGCTAGTTCAAAGCCCGGTTGCGACGTCGGCGCCCGGCCTGCGGTCGCCGGTTAACAATAGCGGCAATGCGTCGCGCTGACACCGATTTGACCGGGTCTAAGTCCTTGTTTTTGACACCTCCTGAGCCTACTTTCCGGGAAGATTAGGCTGGGTTGCCGGCCGCGCGCGTTTGGAGGGTTGCAGGATGGGTTCGCTTAGCATTTGGCACTGGATCGTCGTGATTGCAGTCGTCCTGCTGCTGTTCGGTCGCGGCAAGATTTCCGATCTGATGGGCGACGTCGCCCAGGGCATCAAGGCCTTCAAGAAGGGCATGCAGGACGACGAGAAGACTGCGGAAAAGCCCGAGCCGGTGAAAACCATCGATCATAACGCCACGCCGTCCACGGCGGCGCGGTCCGATGTCGGCAGCAAGGCGGTCTGAACATCCGCTTGCGGCACATTGCGGCAAGACCGGTTGAGGAAGACGCGGGCGACCCAAATCCTGTTTGGCAAGCATTGGGGTGAAATCGCCTCGCGTGAGCGGAATTTTTTATGTTCGACATCGGGTGGAGTGAATTTGTCGTCATCGCGGTTGTCGCGCTGATCGCCATTGGCCCGAAAGAACTGCCGGGCGTGATGCGCATGATCGGGCAATGGATGGGCAAGGCGCGCAAGATGGCCGCCGAATTCCAGGGCCAGTTCCAGGAAGCGATGCGCGAGGCCGAAATGGCCGACCTCAAAAAGAGCTTTGATGAGGTCAAGGAAGCCGCCAGCGGTTTCACCAGCGGCAATCTGATGACCTCGCTGGAGAAGGACGTCAGCAAGGCCCTCGACATCGAAGGTATCGACAAGCCGGCCGCCGCCGCGACCGATACGCCCGCGATCGATCCGCCGGGCACGCCGGAAACCCCGATCCCGGAAACCTTCAGCGAGGCCGACACGGTTGCCGCGCAGCCGCTGGCGATCGTGCAGGAGGCTCAGGCCCAGCCTGCGCCGCAGGCCGCCGCACCCGTCGCGCCTGACGTTCTCAAGGACGCCAAAGCGTCATGAGCGACGAGGATATCGAGGCCAGCAAAGCGCCGCTGATGGATCATCTGATCGAGCTGCGTTCGCGGCTGATCAAGGCGCTGCTGGGTTTCGGCATCGCCTTCATCTTCTGCTTTTTCTTCGCCAAGCAGATCTACAACGTGCTGGTGTGGCCGTTCGTCTGGGTCGCCGGTCCCGAGAACTCGAAGTTCATCTATACCGCGCTGCTGGAGTATTTCATCACCCAGTTGAAGCTGGCGATGTTCGGCGCCGGTTTCATCTCGTTTCCGATCGTTGCCACCCAAATCTACAAGTTCGTGGCGCCCGGTCTCTACAAGCACGAGCGCGGCGCGTTCCTGCCCTATCTGATCGCCACCCCGGTGTTCTTCGTGCTGGGATCGATGCTGGTCTATTTCGTGGTGCTGCCGATGCTGGTGCGGTTCTCGCTCGGCATGCAGCAGATGAGCGGCCCGGAGACCGCGCAAATCCAGTTGTTGCCGAAGGTCGGCGAATATCTCTCCCTGATGATGTCGCTGATCTTCGCGTTCGGCGTGGCGTTCCAGCTGCCGGTTATCCTGACGCTGCTGGGACGGATCGGCATCATCACCTCGAAGCAGCTGCGCGAGAAGCGCCGCTATTTCATCGTGGTCGCCTTCATCATCGCCGCCGTGCTGACGCCGCCCGACGTGCTGAGCCAATCCTCGCTCGCGCTTCCCCTGCTGCTGCTGTACGAAGGCTCGATCCTGGCCGTGCGCATGGTGGAGAAACAGGCGGCCAAGACGGCCGCGGCCGCCGCGCCTCCGCCGACCGCGGCGCCGCCGCCGCCCGATCCGACGCCGGCGGAGTAGGGCGAGCGCTCACGTTTCATCTATCATCGCGCCACCCTGCCCATGATTCGTCATGCCTGGGCTTGACCCGGGCGTCCACGACTTGTTCTAAGGCAGCAAAGACGCGGATGGCCGGGATTCTGGGTGAAGACGCGCTTCGCGCTTTTGCCCGGCCATGACGGGAAACCAGCCATGCACGACATCAAATGGATCCGCGACAATGCACAGGCATTCGACGCCGCGCTGAAGCGGCGCGGGCTCGAGCCGCTTTCGCGGGCGCTGCTGGCGATCGACGAAGAGCGCCGCGCGGCGATCCTTAAGTCGGAGCAGGCGCAGGCCCGGCGCAACGCGGCCTCGAAGGAAATCGGCGACGCCAAAAAGACGAAAGACGACGCGCGCGCCGCAAAGCTGATGGCGGAAGTGGCCGCGCTGAAGACCACCTTGCCGGAACTCGAATTGGCGGCAAAGACGGCGGACGGCGAACTCACAACCGCGCTTGCGGCGATCCCGAACCTGCCGCTCGACGAAGTTCCCGATGGCGTCGACGAGCACGGCAATGTGGTCCGGCACCATTTCGGCGCGGTGCGCAATTATGCCTTCGCGCCCAAGCCGCATGACGATATCGGCGTCGCGCTTGGCTACATGGATTTCGAGACCGCGGCGAAACTGAGCGGCGCGCGCTTTGTCGTATTGAAGAAGGGTCTGGCACGACTGGAGCGCGCGATCGGGCAGTTCATGCTGGACCTCCACACCAACGAGCACGGCTATACCGAGGTGAATCCACCACTGCTGGTGCGAAACGCGGTGATGTTGGGCACCGGACAACTGCCGAAGTTCGAAGACGATCAGTTCTGGGCCATCAAGGGTGAACTGCTTGCGGATGCCGATGCGGATGCTGTCGCTGCTGTTGTCGGTGCTGAAGCGGAAAAGGCCTATTCGGGACTCCTTGACAGGCTAAAGCACGAACGCCTCGGGCTCATCCCCACCGCGGAAGTGCCGTTGACGAACCTCGTGCGCGAATCCATCGTCGATGAAAAAGAGTTGCCGATGCGTTTCACCGCCCTGACGCCGTGTTTCCGCGCGGAGGCCGGTGCTGCCGGCCGCGACACCCGCGGCATGATCCGCCAGCATCAGTTCACAAAAGTCGAACTGGTCTCGATCGTCACGCCGGAGAACAGCCGTGACGAGCACGAGCGCATGCTGGCCTGCGCCGAGGAGGTGCTGCGGCAACTCGATCTGCATTACCGCGTGATGACGCTGTGCGCGGGTGACATGGGCTTTTCGGCACAGAAGACCTACGACATCGAGGTCTGGATGCCCGGCCAGGGCGAGGGCGGCGCTTTCAGGGAAATTTCGAGCTGCTCGCTGTGCGGCGATTTCCAGGCCCGCCGCATGGACGCGCGCTATCGCGGGGCGGACGGCAAGCCGCGCTTCGTGCACACGCTGAATGGTTCCGGCACCGCGGTCGGCCGTGCGCTGATCGCGGTCATGGAAACCTACCAGCAGGAGGATGGCTCGATCGCCGTGCCTGACGTGCTGCAGCCCTATATGGGCGGGCTGAAGGTGATCGCCCGCGACAAGTGATCGGGCGATTTACTCGCCGGTCCCCGCCTTCGCTGTTTGCGAAGGCGACGCGCCCCGGTATCCTCGTCTTCTGTCTGCGGCGCGCGCCGCTTTCGAAAAACGAACCCGGCCAATGGTCCTGCATCGCGATATCTATTGGGTAGGCAAACAATGGGCCGTCACCGGTTATGGCATCCAGGCCTGCGATCAGAAGCAGAAGAGCAAATTCGATATCGAGGCCGCGCGGTTGTGGGAAGACGGCGTGCTGGAAAGCCTGCGCGCCGAGAAGTGGTTCAATAGCGACGACTTCGCGAGGGCGATTGAGGCTGCCCGCAAATATTACCCGGAACCGCCCGGAAATCGCGCGCCGCCCGAGGCGCACGTCCGGGACCTGAATGAGTCGAGTCTGATTGAAAATCCCGCCAAGGAAGCTTCCATTGCGGCGCCGAAACCGGCGGCTCAAAAATTCGATATGCGAATTGAAAACTGGCCCGCAAAATTCGTGCGTCCGTGGCGCATTCGCATCAAGCGGTAGCCTCATAGGCGGTCATTGCGAAATACGAATAGCCGGCAGGTGAGCCCGCGGGCGCCATTTTCCATTGAAGTTGAGGGGTTTGCCTCCAGGGCGTGGGAGGGATAAAGACGGGCATATCGATGGAACCGATCGAAAAAGGGCATTGAAAGCGGATGCGAATTCTTTGCACCAATGACGACGGCATCCATGCCCCCGGCCTCAAGATCGTCGAGGAAATCGCGCGCGCTCTGTCCGACGACGTCTGGGTGGTGGCGCCGGAGCTCGACCAGTCCGGCGTCTCGCATTCGCTGTCGCTGAACGATCCGCTGCGCTTGCGCGAGGTAGGCGCGCGTCATTTCGCAGTCCGGGGTACGCCGACCGATTGCGTGATCATGGGCGCACGCCACATCCTCGGCGAAATCATGCCGGACCTGGTGCTGTCGGGCGTCAACAAGGGCCGCAACGTCGCTGAAGACGTCGTCTATTCCGGCACCATCGCCGGTGCGCTGGAAGGCACCATTTTGGGAATTCCGTCGTTCGCGCTGTCGCAGGAATTCAGCATGGAGACCC
This sequence comes from Bradyrhizobium sp., assembly GCA_036266415.1. Taxonomy (GTDB): domain Bacteria; phylum Pseudomonadota; class Alphaproteobacteria; order Rhizobiales; family Xanthobacteraceae; genus Bradyrhizobium. Next base: position 5,202 of record DATANB010000070.1, read on the forward strand.
GCAACGCGCCGCTATGGGAGACGGCGCTGAAATTCGGCCCCCCGATTCTGCGCAAGGTGATCGAGGCCGGCGTGCCCAAGAACACCGTGATCAATGTCAACTTTCCCGCCTGCGCGCCCGGGGATGTCGCCGGCGTCCGCGTGACGCGGCAGGGCAAGCGCAATCTCGGCTTTCTCAAAGTCGACCAGCGCCGCGACGGCCGCGGCAATCCGTATTTCTGGATCGGGTTCGAGCGACTGGCACAGACGGATCTACCCGCGGAGGGTACCGATCTCTGGGCGCTGGCGGCGCGATATGTTTCGGTGACGCCATTGCGGCTCGACCGCACCGACGATGAATTTTCGCAGGCGCTGACCGCGACGCTGAAATAGGCGGCGAATAGCCGGCCCACGTCGGCCTAAACCGTCGCGCCCTTTAGCGTGCTAGCGATCAGCCGCGCCAGGGTTTCGAGCTGGAAGGGTTTTTGCAGCGCGGGGCGGTCGCGGTATTCCTGCGGTAGCCCCGACGAGCCATAGCCGGTCGCAAAGATAAACGGGCGGTTGCGCGCCGCGATCAGTTCGGCAACCGGGGAAATCACCTTGCCGTTGACGTTGACGTCGAGAATGGCGAGGTCGAACTCGGCGGATTGCGCGAGCCTGATCGCCTCGTTGATCTCGCCGGCCTCGGCCGCCACCCTAAAGCCCAGCTCCTCCAGCATGTCGGCAACCATCATCCTGATCATGACCTCGTCCTCGACGAGGAAGACAGAACTACCCGGCGGCCGCGTCGCAGTCATGATAATATCCTTGCCCGTCCCGACACTTAAGGATTCAAATAACGCTAATCGGCATAATGTCAACGCGCGCAAGCACGCGGCCCGCGCCATTGCGGGCTATGGAGCAGGATTGATTGCCCGCTGCCTTAACGCCAAGCTATCCAGCCGGTTCCCCGACGGGAAGATCGAGTTCCCGGAAATTACTTCCCAAGCCAGCGGCTGGTCGTGCCTCAAAATTGTTCAAGATGGCCCTGGTAAGGGCCTTTAAGGGATGGACATGCCCCCGACGCACAATCCGCCGGAAAAGATGATGTTTCAGCTCACCCTGCGCCGCCGCGGCATCAGCGATCAGGCGGTGCTGCGCGCCATGGAAGAGATCCCGCGCGAGGTCTTCGTCGACCCGGACGATCGCGCCGATGCCTATCGCGACAGCGCGCTCGGCATTGCCTGCGGGCAAACCATTAGCCAGCCGTTCGTGGTGGCCTACATGACCGAACAGTTGAAGCTGCAGAAGCATCACCGCGTGCTGGAGATCGGCACCGGCTCGGGTTACCAGGCCGCCATCCTGTCGCGGCTTTGCGGGCAGGTGCTGACGATCGAGCGGTACCGGACTTTGGCCGATGACGCCCGGGTCCGGCTCAGGAAGCTCGGCTGCCACAATGTCGAGGTGATGCTGGGGGACGGCTTCGACATCCCCGCCAGCGCCGGCGCTTTCGATCGCATCATCGTGACAGCGGCGATGGAGCAAATTCCGAAGGGGTTAACCCGGCGGCTCGAGCCTGGCGGTATCCTGATCGCGCCGGTGGGCCCGCATCACGGCACCCAAACCCTGGTTCGCATGACCAGGACTGACACCGGTTTCGATCGCAAGGATCTGGTGGACGTGCGCTTCGTGCCGGCGCTGCCGGGCATCGCCCGCGAACTTTAATGGCTCTTGGGGAAAGACCGCCGACCCCGTTCCTCATCCTGAAGGGCGCCCCTTGGCGGCGTCGCAAAGGCTCCCCGTCGTGGAGGCGGACGGATTGGCTATGCGGAGGCCCCATCGCAGGGTTAAGCAGTTGTTTACTTGGGGCGGTGTTTACTCAAATCGATAATTTGTTGCGTATGAGTGAGTAACCATGTCCGGTGTCGTCGAGTTGCTTTGCTCGCGCCGCGTACCGCATGTCGCGGCGCTGGCGCTGATGTCGTTCGGGTTTGCGGGCTGCAGCGCTGACATGTCGACGCGCCTGGCGCAAAATTCCCTCTCCAATCCCTTTGCCTCGCATTCCGAAGCCACGGGCGCGGTAGCGACTCCCGCAGTCGAGCGTCGCGAACTTCCGCAATATTCCCGCCCGCAATCGCAATACCAGTCACAGGCCTTGCCGCCGCCGATCGCGGCGCCGCAGTCCTATCCGGCCGCCAATAGCGTCTCCGGCGGCGGCCGCGGGCTGACCTCCTATGCTCCACCGGCGCGTCCGATCGAGACCACCGGCAGTGTCGCGCCGCGCTCGATCGCGGCGACCCGGGGCGCAGGCCAGGGCGATACCACGATAATTGTCGGCACCAGCGACACGCTCGACACCCTGGCCCGCCGCTACCATGTCTCGCCGGCCGCGATCCTTCAGGCCAATGGCTACAGGGGGCCGCGCGCCCTGTCGCCGGGCCAGCAACTGATCATCCCGCGTCAGGCCACGGCCGCCGCACCCGCATTGGCCGCGCCAGCGAGCAGGCCGATTGCCATGGCCAGCGCGGCGCCATCGATCCACGTCGTCAACCGCGGCGAAACGCTGCTCGGCATTGCCCATCGCAATCATGTATCGGTGAGCGAACTGGCGAGAGCGAACAACATCGATCCGTCGGCGAAACTCAAACTCGGCATGAAGCTCACGGTGACCGGTGCGAAGACCGCGGCCGACGGCCGTGCTGCGCAGCCGGCGACGGTGGCTGAAGCCCAGACTGCGGCCGGGTCGGCGCCGCCCGCCACCAGGATGGTTGCGCTAACGGGCGCGCCCCCGCAAAGCGCACGGCTGGCCCAGGCCACAACGAAGGTCGAGGAAATCGCGGCTGACGCGCCGGCCAAGGCGGCTGATGCAACCGGTGCGCTGCCGACCTTCCGCTGGCCCGTGCGCGGCAAGGTGATTACCAGCTACGGCGCCAAGACCAACGGCAAGGCCAATGATGGCATCAATCTGGCGGTGCCCGAGGGCACGCCGGTGAAGGCGGCGGAAGACGGTGTCGTTGCCTATTCCGGAAATGAACTCAAGGGTTATGGCAATCTGGTTCTGGTTCGGCACGCCAACGGTTACGTCACCGCATATGCCCATGCGAGTGAACTCTTGGTGAAGCGCGGCGATACGATCAAGCGCGGCCAGGTCATTGCCAAATCGGGTCAGTCGGGCGAGGTGGGGTCGCCGCAGCTCCACTTCGAGATCCGCAAGGGTTCCTCGCCGGTTGACCCGATTCAATTCCTCAACGGCGCGTAAGTCCTTTACGCTGCCCGACTGAACCGGACCATCTGAGGCGGATTTCAGTTCGCGGCGCACCGCCCGGGCGCAGCGCCGCGTGCGGGGAACGCCGGGATATCTGCTACCTGCCCTTCAGCTTCACGCCCAGTCGCCCCGCCAGTTCCTGCGTGAACTGCCAGGCCACACGCCCAGAGCGCGAGCCGCGCGTGGTCGACCATTCCAGCGCTTCGCGCTCAAGCGCGTCGTCCGCGAGCTCGATGCCGAAGTGGCCGCAATAACCTTTCACCATCGCGAGATATTCGTCCTGGCTGCATCGGTGAAAGCCGAGCCACAATCCGAACCGGTCTGACAGCGAGACCTTCTCCTCGACCGCCTCGCCGGGATTGATCGCCGTCGAGCGTTCGTTTTCCATCATGTCGCGCGGCAACAGGTGCCTGCGGTTGGAGGTGGCGTACAGGATCACATTGTCGGGCCGGCCCTCGATGCCGCCTTCGAGCACCGCCTTCAGCGACTTGTAGGAGGTGTCGTTGCCGTCGAACGACAGGTCGTCGCAGAACACGATAAAATGAAAGGCCGAGCTGCGCAGCAGCGCCATCAGCAAGGGCAAGCCCTCGATGTCTTCGCGATGGATCTCGATCAGTTTCAGCCGGTCGGCCGGCTTGCGGTTGGAGTTGATGCTGGCATGCGCCGCCTTGACCAGTGATGACTTGCCCATGCCGCGCGCGCCCCATAGCAGCGCGTTGTTGGCGGGAAGTCCGTTGGCGAAACGCTCGGTATTCTCGATCAGGATGTCGCGCATCCGGTCGATACCCTTGAGCAGGCCGAGATCGACGCGGCTGACGCGCGGCACCGGCGCCAGCCGTCCGTTGGGTTGCCAGACAAAGGCGTCGGCGTCGGCGAACGGGTCCGCCTTGCTGGGGGGCGGCGAGGCTGCCGACAGGTGTGCCGCGATCGCCTCGAGCGCGCGCGCGATCCGCTGCTCGGCGCCATCGGCGGGCCGTGCGGACGGACGTTTTGCCGCGGCGGCCGCGGATTTGGCGGACACCGCCTTCGAGGCTGGGCGCAAGCCGGTTTTCCCTGACTTTTTTGACATCTATCGGGTTCCTGACGACGCACCCATATCGGGCCTTTCAAGAGGCCGCAAGCGGCGCAAATGAGGGGCCGGGCGGCGTTGCAATTGGGACCGCGGCCGCTATAGTCCGCGCGAATTTGACCTGAACCGGCGCGGCGCGACAGGCGTTGCCGGCTCATTCCCGTTTCACGAGGATTGTCCGAATGCTGATTACACCTGCGTTTGCCCAGGCCGCGGGGGGCGGCGATACCAACAGCATGTTGATGTCGCTGCTGCCGTTCGCGCTGATCTTCGTGATCATGTATTTCCTGATTCTCCGGCCGCAGCAGAAAAAGGTGAAGGACCACGCCGAACTCGTGAAGAACATCCGCCGCGGCGACACGGTGGTGACGAGCGGTGGCTTGGTCGGCAAGGTGACAAAAGTGGTCGATGACGAGCAGATCGAATTCGAAATCTCCGATGGCGTTCGGGTGCGGCAAATACGGCAGATGATCTCGGGGGTGCGCGCCAAGGGTGAGCCGGCGAAGGAAAAGATCGAGCCCGCCAAGGACGAAACGTCCGCGAGCTAGCTCAAGCGCCGCATTCTCCCTGGATCTGACGGATCAACTCGATGTTGTATTTCACGCGGTGGAAGGCGCTGGCGATCATCCTGACGGCGCTGGTGGTGTGCCTTTGCGCCGTTCCGAACTTCTTTCCCGAAGCGACCGTCAAGGGTTGGCCGACATGGGCACAACGGCGGCTGGTGCTCGGCCTCGATCTGCAGGGCGGCTCCCACATCCTGCTCGAGGTGGACGCGAACGCGGTCAAGAAAGACAAGCTCGATCAAGTCCGTGACGACGTTCGCCGCGCGTTGCGCGATGCCAAGATCGGCTATACCGGCCTTGCCGTGCGCAACGACGTCGTCGAGGTGCGCATCAGCAGGGACAGCGATACGCAGAATGCGCTGACAAAGCTGCGGGAGCTGTCGCAACCGCTCGGCGGTCTGCTCGGCAGCAGCGGTCAGCGCAGCCTTGAAGTCAGCGATGCCGGCGGCGGATTGATCCGGCTTACCGTCCCGCAGGCGGCGGTGACGGAACGCATTCGGCAGGCGGTCGAGCAGTCGATCCAGATCGTCGAACGTCGCGTCAATCAGCTCGGCACCGTAGAGCCGTCAATCCAGCGCCAGGGGCAGGACCGCATTTTGGTCCAGGTGCCGGGTTTGCAGGACCCGACGCGTCTGAAGGAGCTGGTGGGCAAGACCGCCAAGATGGAATTCCGCATGGTCGACACCACGGTGCCGCCGGATCAAGCCCAGCAGGGCAGGGCGCCGCCGGATTCCGAAGTGCTGATGAGCTCGACGGCGCCAAAGATACCCTATGTCGTCAAGAAGCAGGTGCTGGTCTCCGGCGGCGATCTGACCGACGCGCAGCCCGGCTTCGACCAGCGCTCGGGCGAACCAATCGTCAGCTTCCGCTTCAATACCTCCGGCTCGCGCAAGTTCGCGCAGGCGACGTCCGAAAATGTCGGGCAACCCTTTGCGATCGTGCTTGATAACGAGGTGATTTCCGCTCCGGTGATCCGCGAGCCGATCACCGGAGGCTCGGGGCAGATTTCGGGCAGTTTCACGGTGCAGGCGGCGAACGATCTGGCCATCCTGCTGCGCGCCGGCGCGCTGCCAGCCCCGCTGACGGTCATCGAGGAGCGCACCGTCGGTCCGGGGCTCGGCCAGGATTCGATCGAGAAGGGCGAACTCGCCGCGTATGTCGGCTCGATCATGGTCATCGTGTTCATGCTCCTGACCTACCGGTTGTTCGGCGTGTTCGCCAACGTCGCGGTTGCCATCAATGTCGCGATGATCTTCGGCCTGCTGTCGCTATTGAACGCCACGCTGACGCTGCCCGGCATCGCGGGCATCGTGCTGACGGTCGGCATCGCGGTCGACTCCAACGTGCTGATCTATGAGCGCATCCGCGAGGAATTGCGCGGCGGGCGCAACGCGATCTCCGCCATCGACGCCGGTTTCAAGCGCGCGCTGTCGACAATTCTGGATTCCAACATTACCACTTTCATCGCCGCCGCGGTGCTGTTCTATATCGGCACCGGCCCGGTGCGCGGCTTCGCCGTGACGCTCGGCATCGGCATCATCACCACGGTCTTTACCGCGTTTACCCTTACCCGCCTGATTGTCGCGGGCTGGGTGCGTTGGAAGCGGCCGCAAAGCGTGCCGATCTAGGGCATGATCCCGAAAAACGGACTGCGGTTTTCGGACTGGATCATGCCCTCACAAGACGATAAAGCGACGAAGCTGATCCCGCCTAGCTGGATCATCTCTCGGAGAATGCGGAGCCGGCTTTGACACATTTGGTACTCATAGGGCTCGGCGTCCTGATTGCCGTACTGACGGTGGTCAGCTGCTTCGGCTGGCTGCCGTCGCTGCGGATCGTGCCCGACAATACGCACTTCGATTTCACGCGTTTTCGTCGCATCAGTTTTCCGATATCGGCGCTGCTCTCGATCGTCGCGATCACGCTGTTCTTTACCCACGGACTGAATTTCGGCATCGACTTCAAGGGCGGTACGCTGATGGAAGTACGCGCCAAGTCCGGCGCGGTCGATATCGCATCGATGCGCGCCACCCTGGGGGGTCTCGGGCTCGGCGACGTGCAATTGCAGCTGTTCGGCGGTCCGGACGAGGTGCTGATCCGGGTTGCCGAGCAACCCGGTGGCGACGCGGCGCAGCAGGAGGCGGTGCGGAAGGTGCGGGGCGCGCTCGGCGACGCCGTCGAGTACCGTCGGGTCGAGGTGGTAGGACCGCGCGTTTCCGGGGAATTATTGGCCTACGGCATGCTCGGGTTGATGCTCGCGATCTTCTCGATCCTGATCTATCTCTGGTTCCGGTTCGAATGGCAGTTCGCGCTCGGCGCCATGATCGCCAACGTCCATGATATCGTGCTGACCATCGGCTTCATGTCGATCTCACAGGTCGATTTCGACCTCACCAGCATCGCGGCGCTTCTGACGATTCTCGGCTATTCGCTCAACGACACCGTCGTGATCTACGACCGCATCAGGGAAATGCTGCGGCGGTACAAGAAAATGCCGATGCCACAACTGCTCAACGAGTCCATCAACTCGACACTGTCGCGCTCGATCATCACCCACGTCACGGTGACGCTCGCGCTGCTGGCGCTGCTCTTGTTCGGCGGCAACGCCATCCACAGCTTTACCGCGGTCATGATGTTTGGCGTAGTGCTGGTCGGCACCTATACCTCGATCTTCATCGCAGCCCCCATCCTGATCTATCTCGGTGTCGGCACCCACCGGGCCGACGCGCCGGAAAAACCGTCGAAGAAATAGCCATGGCGGATCGCTCGGACGCGCCGCATCTTCCAAGGTCGGCCCCGATCGAGGCCTACGGCAATGGCGGCTTTGCGTTCGACGGGATGTCGCATCGCGGTTCGCTGCTGTGTCTGCCGGATGCGATCTGGGCCTGGCCGGTCACCAGTCCCGAGGACATCGACCGGGCCTCGCTGGCCCGCGTGTTCGCCGCGGCCGGCGGCATCGATACCCTGATCATCGGCACCGGCACCGATGTCTGGCTGCCGTCATCCGAGCTTCGCCAGGCCTTGCGGGCGGTCAGGGTCGTGCTGGATGCGATGCAGACGGGTCCGGCGATCCGCACCTACAATATCATGATCGGCGAGCGAAGGCGCGTCGCGGCGGCGCTGATCGCGGTGCCATGAGTTCCGCGGACGAAGCCAGGGAGGCCGCCGGGTTCTGCGCCGAGTTGGTGCGCACCCACGATTTTGCCCGTTACGCATCCACTCTGTTTCTCCCGGCGACGCAGCGCCGCGCACTGTTGGCGGTCTACGCCTTTAATGTCGAGATATTTCGGGTGCGCGAGCAGGTCAGCCAGCCGCTGCCTGGCGAAATACGCCTGCAATGGTGGACCGACATGCTCGCGGGCGCGGGCCACGGCGGCATTGAGGGTAATCCGGTCGCGGCCGAACTCGGGCTGGCGATCCGCAACTGGCATTTGCCGGTCGAGCGGCTGTCGCGGCTGATCGACGAGCACCAGTTCGATCTCTACAACGATCCGATGCCGACCATGGCGGCGCTCGAAGGCTACATCAACGACACCTCGTCGACGCTGTTCTCGCTCGGCGCCGGTATCGCGGGGTGGCAATCCCCCGAGATCGAGCACCTCGCGCGCCACGCAGGACTTGCGCAAGGCATGACGCGGGTGATGGCGACGCTGCCGCTGGACGCCTCGCGGCGACAGTTGTTCGTGCCGCTGCAATTGCTGCAAAGCCATGGCAGCAGCATCGAGGAGGCTTTCGCGGGCAAGGAGACGCCGAAATTGCGCGCCGCGCTGGATCAATTGATCCATGAGGCGGGCGGCCATTTGAAGACCGCCTGCGCGCTGCTGGAAGACATGCCGCCGCAGGTGAGGCCGGTGTTCCTGCCGCTTTCGCTGGTGGCCCGCGATCTCCAGCGGATGTCGCGCGCCGACAACGATCCGTTTGTGCCGCAGGTGACCTCGCGGCTTCGGACGCTTTGGACGCTGTGGCGGGCGTCGCGCTCGCCGGTGTTCGGCGGTTAGGGACTCGACGCTGTAACCGATGTTTGTCATCGCGACGGCGGAAACGCCGTCATTACGGGGGTGTCTCGAAATTGAATCGGTCCCGCAAATTCTTGCGCGATTCCACAATGTCTTTCAGGAAAACGCGGTCGGTCTCGCTGGCCATCATCGACTCGATCAGGTCGATCTGGTTCATGGCGACGAGCTGCAGGATCTCGATGCGGGGATTGCCGGCACTGTCGCGCGGCAATGCCCGTACCACCTGGATGTGCTCGGGCGGCTTTGGGCCGTTCGCGGCTGCGAGCTCGCTGCGCAGTTCCGCTTCCAGCGCGGACCGGTCGGCCTCCACGAACGCATAGAGCCCGACGCCCGTGCGGCGATCGGCGAACGCGACGATGGCGGTATCGCGGACCGCGGGATTCTTGCGAATCCGTTCGACCAGCACCGGGGCGTCATTGACTAGCCGCCGGCCGCCGCCCTCGCGATCGGTGAAATTGAACAGGCCGCGGGTGATGGCGCGGTAGAGTTTTTTGCCGGTCGCAAGCCAAATGCTGGCAACAGGAGACTTGCGCGCGAGAATCTTGTGCTCCTTCGGCGTCAGCGCCGCGGGAGCGTAGCTGCGCTTATGCTTGAGAAGGTGCCTGAGATCCTCGTAAGCCGCGATGCGGAACAGCCAGCCCCGCCTCTTGAAGCAGTGGGCGAGCTGGAAATCGGTGAGATAGGCGCGTCCGTCGGTGCCGCGCAACCAGTTCTGCTCTTTGGCAAGATCGTTGTGGCAGATGCCGGTGCGATGCAGCTTGCGCAGCGCAAGCTTCGCGGAACGGAAATAGGCGATATCGCCCGTTGGCTTTGCCAGATGCAAGGCGACCCCATTGATAAAGCCACGCACCAGCGCCTGGCGCCCGGCCCACAACAGTTCCGGCCCGACGTGCAGACCGCGCGCCAGCGCCAGGGCGCGGCGCTCGCGCGCGAACAGATGCCGCGCCGGGATATAGGACCACCACGGCACCTGGTCGAGCCGGCGCAGCACCGCATCGACTTCGCCGTCCGGCTGACGATAGCAGCCGCGTTCGACCGTGGAGAACACGTCGCGTTTCAACAGCACGCCTTCGGTCCATCGCTCCGACAAGACCGCGACGTCGTCTTTTGGTAGAGTCATGAGCCTCACGCTGCCGCAGCAATCTGCAGGCTGTCGGCTATCCAGCGATCGAGGTCGGACAGCGCCCGCGCGCAGATCGCCTGTTTTTTCGCGACCGTCTTTTCGTTGCCGCGCAGCCGCGTACCGTCGGGCTTTCTGGTCGGCGGACTGGCAAGCGGCGGAAACAGCCCGAAATTGATATTCATCGGCTGGAACGAGCGCGGACCGGCGTCGATGGTTTCGATATGGCCGCCGGTGATGTGGCCGAGTAGCGATCCCAGCGCTGATGTCGCCGGCGGCGGCGCCAGCGTCTGCGAGCGCGCATCGGCCGCGGCATAGAGGCCGGCGATCAGCCCGATGCTTGCGGATTCCACATAGCCTTCGCACCCGGTCATCTGACCCGCGAAGCGCAGGCGCGGCTCTGCACGTAGGCGCAATTGGGCGTCCAAAAGCTTCGGCGAATTCAGGAAGGTGTTGCGGTGAAGCCCCCCGAGCCGGGCGAACTCGGCCTTCTCCAGCCCCGGAATGGTGCGGAAGACGCGCTGCTGCGCGCCGTGTTTCAGCTTGGTCTGGAAGCCGACCATGTTGTAGAGGGTGCCGAGTTTGTTGTCCTGGCGCAATTGCACGATGGCGTAGGCCTTCACGGTCGGATCGTGCGGATTGGTGAGCCCGACCGGCTTCATTGGCCCGTGACGGAGCGTCTCGCGGCCACGTTCGGCCATGACTTCGATCGGAAGGCAGCCGTCGAAATAGGGCGTGTTGGTTTCCCACTCCTTGAAATCGGTCTTTTCACCTGCCATCAGCGCGTCGACAAAGGCGTCGTACTGCTGCTTGGTCATCGGGCAATTGATGTAATCCGCGCCGCTGCCGCCGGGCCCGACCTTGTCGTAGCGCGACTGAAACCACGCCACCGAAATATCGATGGAATCCCTGTGCACGATCGGAGCGATCGCGTCGAAGAACGCCAGCGCGTTCTCGCCCGAGAGCTGGCGGATCGCATTCGCGAGCGGGGCCGATGTCAGAGGCCCGGTCGCGACGATGACGTTGCGCCAGTCCGCGGGCGGTAGACCGTCGAGCTCGGCTCGGCGGATTTCGATCAACGGATGGTCGTTGAGCGCCTTGGTGACGGCAGCGGAAAATCCGTCACGGTCGACTGCCAGCGCGCCGCCGGCCGGAACCTGGTTGGCATCGGCGGCGCGCATGATCAGCGATCCCAGCCGGCGCATCTCGGCGTGCAGCAGGCCGACCGCGTTGTTGGCGGCGTCGTCGGAGCGGAACGAATTTGAACACACGAGCTCGGCCAGGTCCGCAGTGCGATGGGCCTCCGTCATCCTGACCGGGCGCATCTCGTGCAGAACAACAGGGATGCCAGACTTGGCGACCTGCCAGGCGGCTTCCGACCCGGCGAGGCCGGCGCCTACGATGTGTACCGCTTCAGAGGCTGATTTGGTGCCTGTCATGGGCACAGAGGTAGCGCGTAGCGGCAGATACGACAACGCCCGCAACACAGCGGGCGTTATCCGTCTTAACAATGGTTAGCTGAAAAGCGATCAGCCGTTATAGGTGCCGGCGGCAACGCGCGGAATGTCCGAGCGATCAAGGCCGATATCGGCCAATTCGCGATCGCTAAGCTGGGACAATTCGCTGACATTGCGCTGATAGTCCCGGAAGGCCTGGATCATGCGGATGAGCGAGAGCAACATGGATAGTCTCCTTGTACTTACGATTCAGCTCTTGGAGGAAGCCTTATCGTTGGAGTGAATATAGGGCAGAGGTTGAGGCATCAGAAGTTCCTATGTTGCGGCGCAGCTAATCCTAAAATGCATGTCTCCGCCAAGAAACAGTTAACCCTTCAGCATAGCTGCCTAGGGAGGAAGTCGGAACAGAATCCCTCTGGCTCAGCGTGCGGAAACTGTGAGGTTATTTTAGACGGTGGCATGGAACTCGCCGAACCCAAAAATGACCGTTTCGGGATTGATTGAGGGAAAGTGGGCGTTTTAGCCCGATCATTCTCGGCTTTCCAAATCGATTTATCATGCGCGATTCGCATGAGGCCATAAAGAATGATTTAAAATTCATTATTAGCCTTTGACAGGCGCCGCGGGCGGATGGCGGACTTAGGATCGCTGCGCCAGTTCACGGTGCATGCGCAAGCTGGCTCGCGAAATAGGCGACCGTCCTCGCATAAACCTCGCTCTTGTTCCATTGCTGGAGCACGGCGAAATTAGCGCTGCCGGGTTCCCAGTCCTTGCCGCGCTGCCAGCCATAGGCGGCGAGGTAATTCGCGGTCGATGCCAGCACATCGGGCGCGCTATGCAGTAGGTCGCGGCGGCCATTGCCATCGAAATCAACCGCATATTTGAAATAGGACGACGGCATGAACTGGGTCTGGCCGAGCTCGCCGGCCCAGGCGCCGCGCATTTCCGATGGCGCGAGATCGCCGCGCTCGACGAGGCGCAGCGCGTCCATCAACTCGCCGCGAAATGTCTCGGCGCGCCGGCAATCGTAAGCCAGCGTGGCCAGCGAACGGATGGTGGAAAATTTTCCGGTGTTGGCGCCGAAATCCGTCTCCAGCCCCCAGATTGCCACCAGCACTTCACCGGGCACGCCATAGCTTTGCTCGATGCGCCCGATCACCGAACCATATTGCTTCATCATATTGGCGCCGCGGGCGAGACGGGGAGGGACCATCCGGCCCGAAAACTCCTCGAAACTTTGGTTGAAGACCCGCTGCGAACGATCCCGCGAGAGCACCGCCTGATCCAAGGTCACGCCGGCCAGGCCAGCTGTGATGGCGGATTGGGAAATTCCCTTGGCGGCGGCTTCGTTCCGGAAATCCTCGAGCCACGCCTGAAAGCTGCCGGTGCCGCAGGATGCCGCTTGTGCCGGCGCGCCTGGAACCGACAGCAAAGCGCTCAGCAGGAGCGCCTTGAAAACAAAACCAGAAGCCATCGGGACCATCGACTCCGAATTGATTCTCGAACGAACGTTCCCCGATGACCAAATGTCCAAGTGAACCGCGGCCAAAACAAGGCTTTCGGCGAATGTCGATGGTTCCGGTGCGACCAGGACACTCAGCGCGCTCGCATGCTACCGCCGGTTGCCAATCAACCGGCGGTTCGATGCAACCGCCCCTCAGCGGCCTAAGTGCTGTCCTTGCGCCGCCACGGAAACAAGGCCGCCGGGAAATCGGCGGCCGAGCGCCGTTCCCAATGCGGGCGCGAAGGGATCGGCCGCGGATTTGGATCGGGTGCTATCACCTTGCGATAGAGATGCCAGGTCGCGTGGCCGAGCAGCGGTATAACGACAGCCAGGCCCAGAAAGAGCGGCAGCGAGCCCGCAACCAGCAGCAGTGCGACGATCAATCCCCATGCCGCCATCGGTACAGGGTTTTGCGCCACCGCCCGCAGCGATGTCGCCATCGCATCGCCGACCCCGGCGTGACGGTCGAGCATCAACGGGAATGAAACCACGCTGACGCACAGCGCCACCAGCGCAAACAGGAAACCTACGCCGCAGCCGACCACGATCAGCCACCATCCCTGCGAGGTCGTCAGCACCCGTGTGGCGAAGTCAGGGATTTCGGCCGCGGCTTCGTAACCGAACGCCGCCACGTAGATCGCCTGGGCGGTCGCCACCCATGTCACGAACAGCGCGAACAAGAGCGTGCCGAGTCCGAGCATGGCGCCGAAAGACGGCGAGCGCAGCACCTCAACCGCGTCCCAGGCGGAGGCCGGTTGGCCCAACTCGCGGCGGCGGCTGAGTTCATAAAGACCCAGCGCCGCGAAGGGGCCGAGCAGCGCAAAGCCCGCGGCCAATGGAAACAATAATGGCAGCACCGAATAGCCGAGAACGGTGCGCGCGAGCACGAGCCCGAGCACCGGATAGATCACGCAGAGGATGATGGCGTGGCTAGGCACCGCCTTGAAATCTTCCCAGCCGAGTCGCAGCGCTTCGCGCAGATCGGACAGGCCGATGGTTCGAATGACGGGACCAGCCGCGTTGTCCTGGGCCGGCTGGGCCAGTGGTGTGACATTGCCGGGGTATGGTGCGGCCATGGTCGATCTCCTTTGCCATAGCGCCCGCAATTTACGCCGACGAACCGCGCGGGCGGCCGTTTTCGAATTGATCACAATTCAGGCCAGACTCGAGAACAGGAAATTGACGCTGGCCATATCGCGAACGGTACAGTCAGCGTACTCCCAATCAGCAGTACTGTGGCTCACGCTTCGGTGAATGCTGCATTGTCGCAGCGCAAACGTGGCGTCGCAATATTATGTGTTCGTCAATCGATTTCCACCGCCGTGGTCCTTCATTGGCAAGCCTCGCTGCGAGGGCTAAGCTTGCCTTATCCGGCCGAGGGGCTGCCGGTTAGCTGAGAAAAGTGCCGATCAAGCCTTTCACTGCATCTTCATGTTCACTGGGAGTAAACGATGAGTATTTTCGGCAAAATCATGGGTGCCATCTTCGGCTCCAAGGCGACCGCCACCCCCGCAAGCGGCGGCTCGGCCGCAAATACGGGAGCGGCCACGGGATCGTCGACCGCGGCTGCCGCGCCCGCGCAATCCGTGGACGTTGCCCCCATCCTCGACAAGGCGGTCGCCGCCAAAAAGGAAAAGCTGGAATGGCGCACCTCGATCGTCGATCTGATGAAGGCGCTCGATATCGACTCCAGCCTTGCCGCGCGCAAGGAGCTCGCGAAGGAGCTCGGCTACAGCGGCGACAGCAATGATTCCGCCAGCATGAATGTCTGGTTGCACAAGCAGGTGATGGCAAAGTTTGCCGCCAACGGCGGCAAGCTGCCGGCTGATGTCAAGTGGTAGCCGATCGGTGTCAACCCGCCAGATCCGCAAATTCCGGATGCTTGTGCAGGTAATCCACCACGAATCCGCAGCCGGCGACCACCTTTAATCCGTCGGCGCGGATCAGTTGCAGCGCGCCCCGCACCAGTTCCGAGGCAATGCCGCGGTCGCGCAAGCTGCGCGGGGTCTCGGTGTGGGTGATGACGACGGCCGATGGCGTGAGGCGATAATTCGCAAACGCCAGCCCGCCCCCGGTTTCAAGCTCAAAGCGGGAGAGAGCCTTGTTGTCGCGGACGCTGCTTGTCGTCATGATTTCCGTTCCCGCAAATTACGCCGGACATCCACGTCCATGAAGCCGATGACTACGCTTTCAGCAGGTCGGCATAGCCGGTATTCTTGCCGATAAAGGCTTTGACGAACGGGCACTGCGCCACAACCTTCAATCCGTCGGCCCGCACCTGGTCAAGCGCGCCCTTTATCAGTTTCGAGCCGATGCCCTTGCCGCCGAGTTCCGGCGGCACCTCGGTATGCTCGAAGGTGATGACGCCATTCGCAAGCCTGTAATAGGTCGCGGCGATATGGCCGTCCACCGCGAGTTCGTAGCGGTGTTGTGCGCTGTTGTTGACGATGTCGGTCATCGCGTCTGTTCCCCGGGGATGTTCCTGCCTGTAGCAGTAACGCATTTCGGACCCGTTGGCTCCCGGGTCGGAATAACGTAGAGAATTACACCGAATTCCAAAAGGAAATCCCCATGAAGCTCGTGCTGACCTTGCTCGGCGTCGTCCTGTTGGTCATCGCCGCCATCTATTTCCTTGTTCCGGCGGATCAGCTGCCGGGATTTCTACCCGGCCACGAAGCCGGCGTGACGCGGGTGCACGCCAAGCACGGCATCGTCTCCGGCGTGGCTGGCTTGGCGCTTCTGGCGGCCGGCGTGTGGATGGGACGACGGTGAGGGGCGCGACGGCCACAAGCGCGGTCGCGCCGTCGGGCGGCGTGACCCGGATGTCGCGCCGGGTGATGAATCTGGCGCATCTCCTCACCCAGAATGCCCGCCGGCACGGCGACCGCATTGGCTTCATCTGGGGCGAGAAATCCCAGACTTGGCGCCAGATCGACGCCGGCGTCTCCGCGCTGGCGGCGGCGCTCGCCGCGCGCGGCATCGCCAGGGGCGACCGCATCCTCGTCCATTCCAAGAATTGCGAGGAGATGTTCTGGTCGATGTTTGCCGCGTTCCGGCTGGGAGCGGTCTGGGTGCCTACCAATTTCAGGCTGATGCCGGACGAGGTCGCCTATCTCGCCACCGCCTCCGGCGCCAAGGCCTTTCTTTGCCATGGCGATTTTCCCGACCACGCCGCGGCAGTCGAGGCCGCGAGCCCGGCGCTGGCCTTCATTTGGCGGATCGGTGACGGTGCGTTCGGCGAAATCGCGTTGAGCGAAGCGATCGCCGCGCACGCCGGCGCCAGCATGGAAAATTCCGCGGTCGAGTACGACGATCCCTGCTGGTTCTTCTTCACCTCCGGCACCACCGGGCGCTCCAAGGCGGCGGTGCTGACCCACGGCCAGATGGCTTTTGTGGTGACAAATCACCTTGCTGATCTCATGCCCGGCACCACCGAGGATGACGCCTCCCTGGTGGTCGCGCCGCTGTCGCACGGCGCCGGTGTCCATCAATTGGTGCAGGCCGCGCGCGGTGTGCCGACCATCCTGCTGCCCTCGGAGCGCTTTGATATCGACGAGGCCTTCCGGCTGATCGAGCGCCACCACGTCAGCAATATCTTTACCGTGCCGACCATCCTGAAGATGATGGTCGAGCATCCCGCGGCGGACCGCTACGATCATTCCTCGCTGCGCTACGTCATCTATGCCGGCGCGCCGATGTACCGCGAGGACCAGAAGGCGGCCCTGAAAAAGCTCGGCAATGTGCTGGTGCAATATTTCGGTCTCGGCGAGGTCACCGGCAATATCACCGTGCTGCCGGCCGAGCTGCACGAGCCTGAGGACGGACCGCATGCGCGCATCGGCACCTGCGGATACGAGCGCACGGGCATGCAGGTTTCGATCCAGGGCGACGACGGACGCGAGTTGAAACCGTTCGAGACCGGCGAGATCTGCGTGATCGGCCCGGCGGTGTTTGCCGGCTACCACGATAACCCGGAGGCCAATGCAAAGGCGTTCCGCGACGGCTGGTTCCGCACCGGCGATCTCGGCCACATGGACGAAGAAGGCTTTGTCTATATCACCGGGCGGGCCTCGGACATGTACATTTCCGGCGGCTCCAACATCTATCCGCGCGAGGTCGAGGAGAAAATCCTTACCCATCCCGCGATCGGGGAGGTGGCGGTGCTGGGCGTGCCCGATGCGGTGTGGGGCGAGGTGGGCATCGCCGTCTGCGTAAGGCGCGAAGGCGCAGGCATGGTGACGGAGGCCGAGATGGCCGGGTTCCTCGCGCCGAAAGTGCCGCGCTACAAAATGCCGAAACGGTTTTTCTTCTGGGACGCGCTGCCGAAATCGGGCTACGGCAAGGTGCCGAAGCGGCTGGTCCGCGACGAGCTGGAGGCGCGCGGGCTGCTCGACCTCACCACGAAACGGACCGGCTGATCGATGCGGCGTATTGCCCAGCCCGGCCCGCCGGCGCCCGAACGCATCCAGTGGGTGGAAGCACGCGGCCGCGCCTTCACCTTTACGCTGGAGGCCGGATTGCCGCTGCTGGAAGCCGCGCGGCGGGGATTTGCGGCGGAGGGATTTGCCGGCGGCACATTGAACATTGGAGAAGGGGCGCTCGGCCCCTTTGCCTATGTGATGCCGGCGCTGTCCACGACCGGCGAGAACGCCGCCTTCTACAGCGACACGTTTCGGCCCGCCGGCGTGATGCGGCTCAAACTGGGGGCGATGACCCTGGGCTCGCGCGACGGCGCGCCGTTCTTTCATTGCCACGCGCTGTGGCGTGAGGCCGACGGGCGCGCCGGCGGCGGTCATATCCTGCCTGAGGAAACCGTGGTCGCCGAGCCTTTCGCGGTCGAAGCCTTCGGCCTTGATGGTGCAACCTTTGCGGCGGAGTCCGACCCCGAGACCAATTTCAAACTGTTCGGGCCAATCCCGACCGCGGCCGCCGCTGCCAAGACAACCAGCCGCGCCTTCGCGCTGCGGCTGCGGCCGAACCAGGATTTTACCGGGGCGCTGGAGGCTTTCTGCCGGGAACGCGGCATTGTCAGCGCCAGGTTGCGCGGCGGCGTCGGCAGCATCATCGGCGCGCGCTTTGCGGACGGCCGCATCGTCGAGGCCTTTGCCACGGAAATGGCGGTGCGGGCGGGCGTCATTGCGCCGGGCCCGGACGGCGCGCCCGAAGCGACGCTCGATGTCGCCCTCGTCGACTACACCGGCGGTCTCGCCGCGGGCCGGCTGACGCGCGGCGACAATCCGGTGCTGATGACCATGGAACTGGTGCTGGAAGTGGTGGGGTAGGGACAGGGGAAATACCTCGCCGTCATTCCGGGATGCGTGCGAAGCACGCAGACCCGGAATCTCGAGATTCAGGGCACGAGATTCCGGGTTCGA
>DATANB010000071.1:0-92878 GCA_036266415.1 Bradyrhizobium sp.
AGCATTATATCTGCATGGCTACATCTCGTATCTTCGCCATCGGCCGCGACCCTGCGGATCAAACTCGGAAACGGAAGAAGGACGCCATAATGCTTTCCCGTCGTCACCTTCTACGTGCTGCAACGGGGGCCGCTGCGCTTCCTGCCGCGTCACGCTTCGGGTGGGCGCAAACCTATCCGTCACGGCTGGGGCACATCATCGTCGGCTTTGCCGCCGGCGGCCCGAACGACATCCTTGCGCGTCTGATCGGTCAGTGGTTGTCGGAGCGGCTTGGCCAGCCCTTCGTCATCGAGAACCGGCCGGGCGCCGGCAGCAATATCGCCACCGAGGCGGTCGCGCACGCAGTTCCGGACGGTTACACGCTGCTCCTGGTCGGTACGCCGAACGCGATCAATGCGACGCTTTACGACAATCTCGATTTCGATTTCATTCGAGACATCGCGCCCGTCGCGGGCCTCATCCGCGGCGCCCTCGTCATGGTGGTCCATCCCTCGGTACCGGCCAAGACGCTTCCCGAGTTTATCGACTATGCCAAGGCGAACCCGGGCAAGCTGTCCTATGGGTCGGGCGGCGTCGGCGGAATCACCCACATCACCGCCGAGCTATTCAAGCAAGAGGCCGGCGGCCTCGACATTGTGCACGTGCCCTATCGCGGCGTGGCGCCCGCGCTCACCGACTTACTCGGCGGGCAGGTGCAGGTCCTCTTTACTAACCTCGCCTTGTTGGTTGGGTATATCGGGACGGGCAAGCTGCGCGCGCTCGCAATAACTACGGCGACCCGCGCGGACGCGCTGCCGGGCATCCCGACGGTAGGCGAGTTCGTCCCGGGCTATGAGGCAAGCTCGGTCTTTGGTCTCGGAGCGCCCAGGAACACACCCGCCGAGATCGTCAACAAGATCAACAAGGAGATCAACGCCGCACTCGCCGATCCCGAGTTCAAGGCGCGGCTTGCCCACCTGGATGGCACCGCGCTTGGCGGCTCGCCCGCCGATTTCGTCAAGCTCATGGCCGACGAAACCGAGAAGTGGGGCAAAGTTATTCGGCTGGCCAATATCAAGCCGGATTGAGGCCTGTCGCCGCAGGTCAGGCGCCATCAATCCGCAAGCTTGCGCCAATGGCGAACGCCAATAATCAGTTCCGCAGAAAATAGAGGGAGCCACATGCAACCGACAATGGACACGCGCCGAAATTATGAGGTTGAACGTCGCTTGCGCTACGCCGCCCGGCCGGGCTTCCACATCGCGGAGTTACAGATGAGCCCGACGCAAATAGTCCCCTGGCATTACCACAGCGAAGTGCAGGATACATTTTACATCATAAGCGGAACCATACGTATTTTCACGCGTGAGCCTGAAGAGGAGGTATGCCTGACGCCGGGCCAAACCTACACTGTTCCTCCGCGACGTCCTCATCTCGTCACCAATGCGGGAGACATCTCGGCCGTGTTCCTGGTGTTGCAGGGCATGGGCCAACACGATTTCGTTGCGCTCGCCTGACGGCGCGCGGTTCTGCGCCGGGCGTAAACTTGCGGGCATTTGCCGAAATCGCGGACCGGCGACCTCGTGATCAGACAGCGGCGATCGTCTGCACTTCGACCAGGAAGGCTTCCTTGACCAGCCGGTCGACCATGAGAAGCGTGTTCGGCGGATACCTGCCGTCCGGAAACATCCTGGGGAATTCGCGCAACCGAAACTGCATGAATCTGGGGATGTCCTGCGAATGGACGAGGTATGTCGTGAACTGAACGACGTTGGCCCAGGTTGCTCCGGCTGATTTCAGTGCCGCCTCGATATTGCGAAAGACCTGCGCCGTCTGAACGTCGAATTCGCCCTCGCCGATAACATTGCCCGCGGCGTCGCCCGACAGCATCCCCGCGATAAACAGCAATTCGTTCGCCCTTACCCGCGTCACATGGGAGTATTGCCCCATGGGAGGGCCAAGTCCCTCGGGATTGTAGATGTTGATTTCTGCTGACATCGTCTTTCCTCTCTGCGGGTTTTACCGGTTTGCAGCATCGAGACCCGAGACCTCTCGGGGCGCTTGGCGGGGCTTACGATTGCGCCGCCGCCCAGGCCTCGCGGAGCTGCCGCTTCATGACCTTGCCATTGGCGTTGCGCGGCAGCGGGTCC
The DNA here is from genome assembly GCA_036266415.1 of Bradyrhizobium sp. GTDB lineage: Bacteria > Pseudomonadota > Alphaproteobacteria > Rhizobiales > Xanthobacteraceae > Bradyrhizobium. The sequence goes on from DATANB010000071.1 coordinate 2,130, forward strand.
GCCGTCAGATCAATCGTCTCCGGCACCTTGTAGTCCGAGAGCCGCTCGGCGCACCAGGCGCGCAACGCGCCCTCGCTGACGCCGCTGTCGCGGATCACGATCACGGCATGCACGCGCTCGCCCAGCGCCGGGCAAGGCTTTGCAATGATGGCGCTCTCGACGACGCCGGGATGGCTCGCGAGCACGGATTCGACCTCGGCGGAATAGATCTTGAGGCCGCCGCGGTTGATCATGTCCTTCTGGCGGTCGAACACGCGCACGAAATTTTCGGCGTCGATCGAGCCGAGATCGCCCGAATGCCAGAAACCTGCCGTAAAACCTTGCGCCGTCGCCTCAGGATTGTTCCAGTAACCCCTGATCACCGAACCCGAGCGAATCCAGATCTCGCCGATCTCGCCGCGCGGCAGTTCGCGGCCTGCCGCATCCACCACGACGATGTCAGCGCCCGGGCACGGCAGGCCGACGCTGTCGATATGCGCGGCCGTCAGTTCCGGCGGCATGATGGTGGAAGGCGACGTGGTCTCGGTGGAGCCGTAGGCGTTGATAAGCTTGAGGCCGGGAACCTTGACGGCCAGTTTTTCGATGGTCGCGATCGGCATCGGCGCGCCGCCGTACCCTCCGATCCGCCACGCCCCGAGATCGTAGCCGTCAAAATCCGCCTGCAGCAGGCAGAGATTATACATCGCCGGCACCATCACGGTCTGGGTCACGCGTTCGCGGGCGGCGATTTTCAGATATTCCGCCGCCTTGAATTCGGCGACGATGATCAGCGTACCCGCGCAACGCGCCATGCTCATGATGTTGGCGACCACGCCGGTGACATGCGCAAGCGGAACCGCCGCGATCGACCGGTCGCTTGAGGTCAGCTCCATGCAGGCTTCATAGATCATCGCCGAATGAATGACATTGCAATGCGCGAGCATCGCCCCTTTGGGCCGTCCGGTGGTGCCGGAGGTGTAGAGGATCATTGCCGTGTCTTCCTCGCCGACATCGGCCGGCGCCGGCAGAGAGCCCGGCTCGACCAGCGCGGAGAACTGCGACGCGCCGGCGTCGTCGTCGACGGCGATGCGATGCGTGAGGTCGGGAACGTCGCGCGCAGCGGGCAGCCGGCCGGCAAGTGCGGCCTCGTGGATCAGGAGCCTCGCGCCGCAGTCGGTGAGCACATAGGCGATTTCAGGCTTTTGCTGCCGGGTGCCAAGCAGCACCGTGACCAGGCCGAGATGGGCCGCGCCAAACATCGCCAGCACGAATTCGATGCGGTTGCCGAGCAGCAGCGCGACGCGATCGCCGCGCTGAAGGCCCAGCTTCCGCAAGCCCGCCGCGACAGCAGCGGACTGCTGCGCGACTTCACGCCATGTCATCCGCCGGGCGCCGCAGACCAGCGCCTCGCCATCGGGGTTTCTTGTCGCCGCGGCCGATACCATCGCCCAGATGCTGCCGGGCCGCTCGCAAAACGCCGGCACCACGCGATCGCCGAAGCGCGCCTCAAGCCGCATGGCCGGAATGGAATAATGCGACCAGTCCATCGCCACCTCGTCTTTGCCTATACTCCGACGACGGGAATGCCGATCACGACGGGATGGAACGCGAAGGCGAGCGCCAGATAGGCGACGACCCCGACCGCCACCGCGATCAGGTCGTTGCCCCATCCGCCGACCGGGATCGGCGGCCCGCCGGCATCGGCGCGATGTTTGAGCGAGATGCGGTCGAACACCGCCCAGCCCAGGAACGCGCCGAACAGGATGATTCCGCCGAGATCGCCGTTGGAGATGAGATGCGCGGCCGCCCACAGCTTCACGCCCGACAGCATCGGATGTTTGATCGCGGTGTAGATGCGGCCGCGGAGATAGGCCGCCACCACCAGGATGACGGCGGGCAGCATCAAGGCCACGGTGATGTGCTTCAGCGCGGTCGGCGGATGCCAGACCTCGATTCGCCCCGTGGCGCGATAATGGGCAAAGCCCCAGACGACCAGCGCAAGGCCCGCGATTGAGACCAGCGCATAGCCGGTCTTGTAGCCGCCTTCGCCCAATGTCGCGATCACGCGCGCACGCGCCTCGCGCTGCGTCGTGAGGGTATGGGCGCCGAGGAACAGCACAAGGCCCAGAATCATCACCAGTAGCCCCATGATGCTTCCTTCCGTGGCGGGCCGGCCCTTGCTGGCTTCGGGTAACACTTTAGTGGCTGGCGCCGCAATGCGTTAAAATGCACACCCCGTCATTCCGGGATGGTCCGAAGGACCAGACCCGGAATCTCGGGATTGCGGGTTCACGCTGCGCGCGCCCCGGAATGACGAACCCTCATGGCTGCGCCGGCACCTTGTCCAATTCGCGATTATCGACATAGCGGATCGCGATCGGCCGTCCGGCCAGCGCGCCGCCCAGACCGCCGGAGAATTTCAGGGGCATGCAGGCGTCAAGCGAGGCCCTGATCGCCCTGAAATAGGTGTCGCGGACCTCGGCGGGCGCGCCCACGGTGGCAAAGGTCACGCGCGGCGCCGCGATGATCTCGCCGGAACGCTTGAAACTGAAGCGCACCGACATCTGCATGCCCTCGCGCGCGGATTCGGCCGGTGGCGGCGACCAGCAGGAACGCAGGGCCGAAAAAAGATCGCCGATGGTGTCGAGATCGTGATCGGGCTTCTGATATTTCGCGGCGTCATCGCGCGGCGGCACGGATTCGATCGTGAGCTGCAGATTTTCGCCAGTGGGATAGTCGATCTCGGGAATGCACGGCCCGCGGTTGAACACGCTGCAGAACGACGGCGTGCATGGCCGTGTGCTGAGCGCGCTGCAGGGCGCGTGCGAAAACGGCGTGGCATCGACCGGGTGCCGGCGGCGCGCATCGGCGGCCGTCGAGGCTACAACAATAGCGGTGAGACAGATCATGATGCGCTGAAGCATCTGATAACGCGCCTTCACGCCTTCTTCTTCACGTCCTTGATGCTGGAAAACACGATGCCCTCGGCGCGCTCCTGGGTGTAGCCGAGGTAGAATTCATTCTTGGCCAGAAACACCGGATCGCCATCGACATCGTCGGCTACGCCGGAGCCATTGGCGGTTATGAAAGCCTCGAGCTTCTTGCGGTCGTCGGACGCGATCCAGCGCGCCAGCTGAAACTCCGAGACCTCGAATTCCACCGGCAGCGCATATTCGGCGTCGAGCCGCGCCTTGAGCACGTCGAGTTGCAGCGGACCGACCACGCCGACCAGCGCCGGCGCGCCGTCGCGGGGGCGAAACACCTGCACCACGCCCTCCTCCGACATCTGCTGCAGGGCCTCTTTCAGCTTCTTCGCCTTCATCGCATCGGTCAGCCGCACGCGGCGAACGATTTCCGGCGCAAAACTCGGCACGCCGACGAAGTTGATATCCTCGCCTTCGGTCAGCGTATCGCCGATCCGCAAGGTTCCGTGATTGGGAATGCCGACGACATCGCCGGCAAAGGCCTCGTCGGCCAGCGCGCGATCCTGCGCAAAGAAGAATTGCGGGCTGGAGAGCGACATGTTCTTGCCGGTGCGCACCAGCTTTGCCTTCATGCCGCGCGTCAGCTTGCCCGAGCACAGCCTCGCGAAGGCGATGCGGTCGCGATGGTTCGGATCCATGTTGGCCTGGATCTTGAACACGAAGGCGCTCATGCGCGGCTCCGCCGCCTCGACCTTGCGCAGACTGGATTCCTGCGCGCGCGGCGGCGGCGCAAAATGTCCCAGACCCGTCAGCAAGTCGCCGACACCGAAATTGCGCAGCGCGCTGCCGAAATATACCGGCGTCAGATGGCCTTCGCGAAACGCTTCGAGGTCGAACGGCTTGCAGGCTTCCGACACCAGAGCCAGCTCGTCCTTGATCGCGCCGACGTCGAGATTGGGGTTGCGGCCGGCGAGATCGGCGATGTCGATCTTGAGCGCCGCGCCGGTCTTGGCGCCGCCGCCTTCGAGCAGACGTACCCCGCCGGTTGCGACATCATAGGTGCCGAGGAAATCGCGGCCGCGGCCGACCGGCCAGGTCATCGGCGTGGTGTCGAGCGCCAGCGTCTTTTCGATTTCGTCCAGGAGATCGAAGGTGTCGCGGCTCTCGCGGTCCATCTTGTTGATGAAGGTGATGATCGGAATGTCGCGCAGCCGGCACACCTCGAACAGCTTTCGGGTCCGCGCCTCGATGCCCTTGGCGGCGTCGATCACCATCACCGCGGAATCGACCGCGGTTAGCGTGCGATAGGTATCCTCGGAAAAATCCTCGTGGCCCGGCGTGTCCAGAAGGTTGAACACCAGCCCTTCGAACTCGAACGTCATCACCGAGGTGACGACGGAGATGCCGCGCTCGCGCTCGATCTTCATCCAGTCCGAACGGGTGTTGCGCCGCTCGCCCTTGGCCTTGACCTGGCCCGCGAGATTGATCGCGCCGCCGAACAGCAGCAGTTTCTCGGTCAGCGTGGTCTTGCCGGCGTCGGGGTGCGAAATGATCGCAAAGGTCCGCCGCCGCGCCACTTCTGCGGCGAGCGGCGAGCGGGACGGCGATTCGGCAATGGCGAGGTCGGACATAGGGCTCGAGCGTTTGGCAGGGAAAACGGGCCGGATCAAGCAGGTTCCGTACCATTCATATAGGGATCACGCCGCAAAACTCCAATCGGCGGGTGTTCGATTATCGCAGCAGCAACACCGCCCAGTACGCCAGTGCCGCGACGCCGGCCGAGGCGGGAATCGTGATCACCCAGGCATAGACGATCGAACTCGCCACGTTCCAGCGCACCGCCGAGACCCGCCGCGCCGCGCCGACCCCGACGATGGCGCCGGTAATGGTGTGCGTGGTCGAGACGGGAACCCCGAGCCAGGTCGCGATGAACAGCGTCGCGGCGCCGCCGGTCTCCGCGCAAAATCCCTGCATCGGGGTCAGCCGCGTAATCCGCAACCCCATGGTGCGGACGATACGCCAGCCGCCCATCAGCGTGCCCAATGCCATCGCCGCCTGGCACGCCAGCACCACCCAGAACGGCACCGAGAATTCCTTGCCGAGGAATCCCTGCGAATAAAGCAGCACCGCAATAATGCCCATGGTCTTTTGCGCATCGTTGCCGCCGTGGCCAAGCGAGTACAGCGACGCCGAGACGAATTGCAGGATGCGGAAGGCGCGATCGACCGCGAAGGGCGTCGAGCGCACCGACGCCCAGGAAACGATCGCGACCAGCACCAGCGCCAGCAGAAATCCGACCACCGGCGACAGCACGATGGCAAGCAAGGTCTTCGACAGCCCGCTCCAGACCGCAGCCGAAATTCCGGCCTTGGCCATTCCGCCTCCGACCAGGCCGCCGATCAAGGCGTGTGAGCTGCTTGACGGTATTCCCAGTCCCCAGGTGATCAGGTTCCAGACGATGGCGCCCACCAGGGCGGCGAATATCACCTGCGCATCGATGACGCTGGGCTCGATGATCCCGGTACCGATGGTGTGCGCGACGTTAAGCCCGAACACCAGGAAGGCGACGAAATTGAAGAACGCCGCCCACAGCACGGCGTATTGCGGCCGCAACACCCGGGTGGACACGATGGTCGCGATCGAGTTGGCGGCGTCGTGCAACCCGTTGAGGAAGTCGAACAGCAGCGCGACTGCGATTAATCCGACCAGAATCGGAAGACCAAGCGTGGCGTCCACTGCGCGGCCCTGCCCTATACCTGTTCGATCACGATACTGTTGATCTCGTTGGCAACGTCATCGAAGCGATCGGCGACTTTCTCAAGATGGTCGTAGATCTCCGCGCCGACGATGAAATCCATCGTGTTGGCATTGCGATGCTTGAGGAAGAGCTCCTTCAGGCCGATATCGTGGAGATCGTCGACCCGGCCCTCCAGCTTGGTCAGTTCCTCGGTGATCGCGGTCAGCATCGCGACATTGTCGCCGATCGATTGCAGCAGCGGCAGCGCGCGGCCGACCAGATTGGCGCACTCGACCAGCAGCGTTCCCATTTCGCGCATCGGCGGCTCGAAAGTGCGGACCTCGAACAGAATGACGGCCTTGGCGGTCTGCTGCATCTGGTCGATGGCGTCGTCCATCGAGGTAATCAGGTTCTTGATATCGCCGCGGTCGAACGGGGTGATGAACGTCCGGCGCACCGCGGTCAGCACCTCGCGGGTGATATTGTCGGCGTCATTTTCGAACTGATTGACGCGCTGGCAGAATACCGGCGTTTCCTCGCCGCCGCGCAGCATGCCCTGAAGGGCCAGCGCGCCCTGCACGCAGGTCTGGGAATGCCTGGCAAACAGATCGAAAAACCGTTCCTCCTTCGGGAGAAAGACGCGAAACCAGCGCATCAGCATTTGAGATGTCCGTTATTGGAAATGGCCGGCCAAGGCGGCCCGTCACAGCGCTGTCATAAACCATTTTCCGGGGAAAGCGCGCGCGGGCGGTCGGGGGAACCGGGTCATCCACCGCTTTGTAGAGGCTGGAAATGTGCCGGAAATCGGCCCCTTTTTACAGCGACCGGCGGAAATAATGCGCGATCTCGCCGATCACGCCGCGGCGGAACGTCAGCACGCAGACCACGAAGATCACGCCCTGGATCACCGTCACCCATTGTCCGAAGCCGGCCAGATATTGCTGCATGGCGATGATTACAAAGGCGCCGACCACCGGGCCGAACACGGTGCCGAGACCGCCCACCAGCGTCATCAGCACGATTTCGCCCGACATGGTCCAGTGCACGTCGGTGAGCGAGGCATTCTGGGCGACAAAAACCTTGAGCGAGCCGGCAAAACCCGCCAGCGTGCCGGACAGGATATAGGCGAGCAGCTTGTACTGGTCGGTCTTGTAGCCGAGCGAGATCGCGCGCGGTTCGTTTTCCCGGATCGCTTTCAGCACCTCGCCGAATGGCGAATTGATGGTGCGGAAAATCAGCAAAAACCCGAACAGAAAGCCGCTCAGAATGACGTAATAAAGGATCGTCGGGTTGGCGAGATTGAAAAGCCCGAACAGATGCCCCTGCGGAATGCCCTGGATGCCGTCCTCACCGTGGGTGAAGGGCGTCTGCAGATAGATGAAATACAGCAGTTGCGACAGCGCCAGCGTGATCATCGCGAAATAGATGCCCTGGCGCCTGATCGCGACGATGCCGGTAATTACGCCAAGTCCAGCGGCGCCGACGGTGCCGGCCAGAATTCCAAGCTCGGGCGTAAAGCCCCAGACTTTCAGCGCATGCGCGCTGATATAGCCCGCCGTGCCCAGAAACATCGCGTGGCCAAATGACAATAATCCGCCATAGCCGATCAAGAGGTTGAAGGCGCAGGCCAGCAGCGCAAAGCACAGCGCCTGCATCACAAAGAACGGGTAGACGCCGGTCAACGGCACGATCAGCAGCAGCGCCGTCATGATGCCGAAGGCGATCATCTCGTCGCGGATGGTGCGCGGGGTCACCGGCAGCGTATCGTCGGTCATCGCCGTCATATCAGGTCGCCCGTCCCGTCAGTCCCGAAGGCTTCACCAGCAGCACCAGCACCATCAGCACAAATACCACGGTGTTGGAGGCTTCGGGATAAAAGTATTTCGTCAGTCCCTCGATTACGCCGAGCGCAAAGCCGGTGATGATCGATCCCATGATGGACCCCATGCCGCCGATCACCACCACCGCGAACACCACGATGATCAGATCGGCGCCCATCAGCGGCCGCACCTGATTGATCGGCGCCGACAGCACCCCGGCCAGCGCGGCAAGACCGACGCCGAGCCCATAGGTCAGCGTGATCATTCTCGGCACGTTGATGCCGAAGGCGCGCACCAGGGTCGGATTTTCGGTGGCGGCGCGCAAATTGGCCCCTAACCGCGTCCGCTCGATCAGATACCAGGTCAGCAGGCACACAATGAGCGAAAACACCACGACCCAGCCGCGATAGATCGGCAGGAACATGAAGCCGAGATTCATGCCGCCCTTCAGCTCGTCGGGGATCGAATAGGGCAACCCGGACGAGCCGAAGTAATTCTGAAACACGCCCTGGATGATCAGCGCCAGCCCGAAGGTCAGCAGCAAGCCGTAGAGATGATCGAGGCCGGAAAGCCATTGCAGCATGGTCCGCTCCAGGATCATACCGAAAATGCCGACCGCGATCGGAGCGATGATCAGCGCCGGCCAATAGCCGATGCCCGCCACATTCAGCAGAAAATACGCGACGAAAGCGCCCATCATGTAGACCGCGCCATGGGCGAAATTGATGATGTTGAGCATGCCGAAGATCACGGCGAGCCCGAGGCTGAGCAGCGCGTAAAACGAACCGTTGATCAGGCCCACCAGAAGCTGTGCGTAGAGAGCTTGCATCGATCGATCTTTCGCACCCGGTCTTATTCTAACACCGAAAGGAGCCCGTCGGCGCGAGGCCGGCGGGCAACTATTGTTACTTTTTTACCAGCGCACAGGCGCTTTCCGAAAGCGGTCTGAAGGCCTGCTCACCCGGAGTGGTTCCGATCAGCTTGTAGTAATCCCACGGTCCCTTGGATTCGGATGGCTTCTTGACCTCGAACAGATAGGCCGGATGAATCTTGCGGCCGTCCGCACGGATCGAACCCTTTCCAAATAGCGCATCATCCGTCGGCATCGACTTCATCTTCTCGACAACCTTGATGCCGTCGTGTGGATTGCCGCCCATCGCTTCGAGCGCCTTGAAGTAGTGGATCAAGCCAGAATAGACGCCGGCCTGCACCATGGACGGCTGCGCCTTGTTCTTCATGCGATCGGAAAAGCGCTTGGAGAACGCGCGGGTTCCGTCATTCAGATCCCAATAGAAGGTTTCCGTGAAGTTCAGGCCCTGTGCGGTCTTCAGGCCCAGCGAATGAACATCGGTTATGAACAGCAGCAGACCCGCAAGCTTCTGGCCGCCGGCGACGATGCCGAACTCCGCCGCTTGCTTGATCGAGTTGGTGGTATCGCCGCCCGCATTCGCAAGTCCGACGATTTTTGCCTTCGACGCCTGCGCCTGCAGCAGGAACGAGGAGAAATCCGCCGTGTTCAGCGGGTGTTTGACGCCGCCAATGACCTTGCCGCCCGACTTCACCACGACCGCGGTGGTGTCGCGCTCCAGCGCGTGACCAAAGGCATAGTCGGCCGTGAGGAAGAACCAGGTGTCGCCGCCGGCCTTGACCAGTGCCTGGCCGGTGCTGTTGGCGAGCATGTAGGTGTCGTAGACCCAGTGAATCGTGTTCGGCGAGCACTGGGTATTGGTGAGATCCGACGTCGCCGCGCCGGTATTGATCATGATGGAATTTTTCTCCTTCACGACGTTGTTGACCGCCAGCGCGACGCCGGAGTTCAACACATCCATGAAGATGTCGACCTTGTCGACATCGATCCATTGCCGCGCGATGTTGGTGCCGATGTCGGGCTTGTTCTGATGGTCGGCGGAAATGATGTCGATCTTCCAGCCCTTTCTGGTCATGCCGGAATCTTCCACCGCCATCTGGGCCGCCAAAGTTGAGCCGGTGCCGCCGAGGTCGGAGTAGAGTCCCGAATTGTCGGTCAATACGCCGATCTTGATCGCTTTGTCCTGCGCAAGGGCGGCGCCGCCTGCGGCAAACGCCAGCGCGGTGCCGAGCAAAATAGCCGAGATCTTGTTGTTCATGTTTTCTCCGTGTAATCCTGCTTGAGGACGTCGTTCAGACGCCGAGATAGGTGTGAAGCTTGTCCATGTTGGCCTGCAAATCCGCGTTTGCGAAACCGTCGATGACCTTGCCGTGTTCGACGATGTAGTAGCGGTCGGCGACCGTGGCTGCGAACCGGAAGTTCTGCTCGACCAGAAGAATGGTAAAACCTTCCTTCTTGAGCCGCGCGATGGTGTGGCCGATCTGCTGAATGATGACGGGAGCAAGCCCCTCCGTCGGCTCGTCCAGCATCAGAAACCGCGCGCCGGTACGCAGGATCCTGGCGATCGCCAGCATCTGCTGCTCGCCGCCCGACAATTTGGTGCCCTGGCTGTCGAGCCTCTCCTTGAGATTGGGAAACAGTTCGAAGATCTGGTCCAGCGACAGGCCGCCGCTCCGCACGATCGGCGGCAGCAGCAGATTTTCCCGGACATCGAGACTGGCGAAAATGCCGCGTTCCTCCGGGCAGAAGGCGACGCCCATGCGCGCGATCTTGTCCGATGACGCCCGGATGATGTCCCGGCCATTGAATAGGACCGAGCCGGTGCGCTTGCCGATGATCCCCATCACCGACTTCAGCGTGGTGGTCTTGCCGGCACCGTTGCGCCCGAGCAGGGTAACCACCTCGCCGGCGTTCACATTGAAGTTGATGCCGTGAAGGATGTGGGATTCGCCGTACCAAGCCTGCAGATCCTGAACCGCCAGCACCGGCGTCCCCGCTGCGGTTACGGGCCTGGTCGCGGCGGCGTCAGCCATTTTCAGATCAGGCATGCCCCGCCCCCAGATAAGCTTCCTTGACGCGCTCATCTTTCGTGAGGTCGGCATAATTGCCTTCCGCCAGCACGTGGCCGCGCGTCAGCACGGTGATGATGTCGGACAGATTCGCCACCACGCTCAGATTGTGTTCGACCATCAGGATGGTGTATTTCGCGGAAATGCGCTTGATCAATGCGGCGATCTTGTCGATGTCTTCGTGCCCCATGCCGGCCATCGGCTCGTCGAGCAGCATCATTTCCGGATCGAGCGCCAGCGTGGTTGCAATCTCGAGCGCGCGTTTGCGCCCATAGGGCATCTCCACTGCCGGCGTCGTCGCAAAATCGCTGAGGCCCACATCATCAAGCAATTCATGGGCGCGGCCGTTGAAGCGGTCGAGCACGGATTTGGAACGCCAGAAATCGAAGGAGTGCCCGTGCTGACGCTGCAGCGCGACCCTGACATTTTCCAGCGCGGTCAGATGCGGGAACACCGCCGAAATCTGGAACGAGCGAACCAGGCCGAGCCGCGCCACGTCCGCCGGCGCCATCGGCGTGATATCCTGTCCCTTGTACAGGATTTGACCGGCTGACGGGCTCAGGAATTTGGTCAGGAGATTGAAGCACGTGGTCTTGCCGGCCCCGTTTGGACCGATCAACGCGTGAATGCTGCCACGGCGGACCCGAAGATCGACGTCGCGAACGGCAGAGAAGCCCGCAAATTCCTTGGACAATCCGCGGGTTTCGAGAATGAACTCATCGGCCAATCAAACTTCCCCCGTCACCATCGCCGCGAACCGCCGCCGCGCATGGCTAATTTTTCCTGACCGGCAGGTCTTGCCCGGCGTCTTGGCACCGTCCCGGACCGGCCGCCTCCAGCCGGAATATGACGTCAACGGCCCTGTCTACGCAAGGTGCAAAGCCGGCCATTCGGGGCGGCCGATGACGCCTGGGGATTCGCCCTAAGTCCAATTGCCGGGAGGCCGCGATTGAGCCGTCGCCCCGATGTTTTGGGCGGCCGTCCGGGGTCAGCCGGAAAGCCGCCATTAACGCTGTTTGGCTGCGATGCCGCAGTTTCATAGAAAATTTGCCCGTTGGGCCGATGATTTGGCACTTTGCATTGAAAATCCAGATCGGATCGCAGCCTTGGAATTCGAGAGCGCCAACCCAACGGTCATAAAATCGATCAAGCAGCGGGATCTGTTGAATACCTGGTTGCGGCTTTACGCCCGCGGGCGGCTGATGCCGCGCATCGAGGAATATCAGCCCGAGCGGCTCGCCGACGAACTTGCCGACCTCGTGTATTATACCGTCGATACCTCAGGTGAGCCGCCGCGGCTGACCATCCAGAGCGAGGGCACGCGGATGTCGACCGCCTATGGCCACACCGGCAAGGGCCGGTTGCTCGACGAATATCTCGGGGCGAGGATCGCGCCCGTCGTGATGCCGGTCTACCATGAATGCGTCCGCCGCGCCCTGCCCGTCTACACAATCTCCAACATCGATGACGTCTACGGACGAATCGTCGCCTATGAGCGGCTGCTGCTGCCGTTCTCGGAAGGCGCTGAAGTCACGCACGTGATCGCATCGCTGAAGACCATCAGCGAAGACGGCGGCTTCGAAATCAGGAATCTGTTGCGGGGAAACGACGCACTGCCGACGGTGAAGCTCCGCGCGGTTATCGATCGCGATCTTTTCCACCGCGCCCCCGGCCGTGTTCCCGCCGGCGATGTGATCGAATTCGGCTAAACCTTTCCCTGCGAAAATTCGGACCACGCAGCCGACAATTCATCTAGCCGAGCCAGGCTTGCCGCGTCGCGGCCCGGCCGCCGGCGCCACTTCGCTCGCGTAGATTTCCGGCTTGAACCCGACCAGCAATTTGCCGCCGAGATCGAGCACCGGCCGCTTGATCATCGAGGGCTGCGCCAGCATCAAAGCCAGCGCCTTGCGCTCGTTCAGGCCTTCCTGGTCGCCATCGGGCAATTTGCGAAACGTGGTGCCGGCGCGGTTGAGCAGCGTTTCCCAGCCGAGCTCGTCGCTCCACTGCCTGAGTTTTTCCTTCGCGATGCCTTCGGTCTTGTAGTCATGGAAGCCGTAGGCGACGCCGTGGCTGTCGAGCCAGGCGCGCGCCTTCTTCATGGTATCGCAGTTCCTGATGCCGTAGATCGTGATCGGACGCATTAAACATTCCTCCCCAATACAGTCACAGAAATGCGGCGCCGGATTTCCATGCCTTGCCGCCGGTACAGCGCAATGGCGCTGTCGTTATCGGAAAATACGTGGAGGAACGGAATCTCTCCGCGCGCTACAATCTGGCGCGCCACCGCCCCGAGCAGCAGCTGCGCATAGCGGCGGCCGCGATAGTCCGGACGAACGCAGACCGCGGTGATCTCGGTATAATTGGCGGGCTTCATGCGCTCGCCCGCCATCGCCACCAGCTGCCCGTCAACCCGGATGCCGAGGAACGTTCCCAGTTCATGGGTGCGCGCTAGGAAGGGGCCGGGATTGGTGAGTTTTGTCAGCTCCAGCATCGCCGGCACGTCTTCGGCGCCGAGCGTGACAATGTCGGCCGCGCCTTTCACGACTTCGGCTGGCGTTCCCATCATCTGCTCGCCGCTCTTGGCCAGCAAAACCCTGAACTCTGCGGGGGCGGTCACGGGATCCGGCGTAAACAGCACGGCGATGTCGGAGGGCGACATCAGCGCGCCGAGCGCCGCAAAACCTTCCGCCGACACCTCCACCATGTCCGCGAACGGCCCGACATCGGGCGGATAGCGCCGCGCCAGCGCGGCGCCTTCCGCCAAGGCCCGCTGCCGGGTCGTCAGTGCGGTCCAGATCGGATGGTCAAGCGGATGGGTCGGCGTTTGCGCCGGCGGGAGCGCGCTCATTTTTCGGGCCTCGCCGCCACGGAATGATGGACCAGGACGAGGGAATTGCCACGCAGCGCGAGTTCGACGAAGAGTGTCTCGGACGGGCAGCAATTCGGATCGCCATCGCCATAGAATCCTGCTTCAGCCCGCAGGCTGTGAGGATCGATGCGGCTGCCGTGGCGGATGCGGCCCCGAAAACCAGAAGGCAGCTGGTCGAGCCAGGCCTGCCGGATTCCTGTCCAGCTCCGATTCCGGTTGCGTCTGAGGAATTCCTGTCCGCAGCCGCCGGTGCCATTCACGCAATACATGACGCTGAGCAGGGTCGAGCCGCCCCGCGCGGGCGCGGCTTCGGGCGTGACGGAACGCCAGACGGCGTCCTCGCCGGTCGAAAACCGGTCATGCCAGATGGGCCGGACTTTGCCCGGCATTGGCGTGTCGAAAAGGACGACCTCCTCTGCGGTCCTGACGTCGGATGGCGCGGACCGGGGCGATGGATCGGCGGCGGGTTTGGCTGATGTCCATCGATACCGCGCGACCGTCCAGCCGGGCGCGGCGTCCGCCAGCGGACGAAATTCGATGACCTCGCAGCGGCGCAGCGGCCCGGACATGCCGCCAGAGCCCAAACTGTCATCGTCTTCGGGAGCCGGGGGCAGGACGATGCACTTATCCTGCGCGCGCGCCATGGGCACCGCGCTCTGTGCCGGAAGCGCCGCACCAGGCCGGTCCTCTTGCACAACGTGCTTCTTCGCATCCGGAGTTTGGCTGTGGGCAAGGCCCGCAGAGACAAAGACGACGACAAGCAGTTGCAGGCCGAATCCATATCTTCGAGTCAAATGCAAACTCCGCGATTGCGATCGGCGCATGCTTGACGCCGTCCGGCGGCTTATCCCCGATGAATGACTAGCCCGGCGTGCCGTCATCGAGACTGACGATGACAGCGGCGTTGGCAATGATGATGGCATCGCCTCCCCGCTCGTCATCCACCTTGAGCCCGCCCTTGACCGCTGACACCGTCACCGTGCCGTACGGAAGCTCCTTGGCGACCGCCGCGGTGTCGACCGCGCCGGGATCGGGCACTGCGATGGTGACGTCGACGAACATGTCGCTTGAGGTCTTGCCCAGCATGCGGAAGAACCCGAGGCTGGAGTGGCGGATGGCGTCCGAGACCGCGCGCCTGGCCGCCTTGGTGGCGTCCTTGCCGTGAACATCGACGCCCATGCCCATTTCGGTGATACAGCGCACGCGTGCCATCGGTTTTCCTGGTATCGTTTGGGTCCGGTAAACAACTCATCTTGGGTGATTTTAGCCGCGCCGGTCAAGGCTGGCGCTACTTCCGCGTGCGCGCGTTCGATCCCGCGGCGCGAGACGCCCGGGTTGTGCATAACCTTTGTCCCTCCGAAAGATCAGAGGGCGCAGGGAAAGCCGGGTGCCGATTGCACCCATGGGTCCCGTGCGACAAAAAGCACGGGGGTAGGACCACAGGTTCAACCGGAATCACTCCGGCTTTCCCCGCGCGATGGTTTACGGCTTACTTCGCGCTCTTCCCGGTGACCGCGCTTTCTTGCCACCGTCACTTCGCGGATCATCTCCGCAAGGCTTGGCGCCAGCGTCGGGGCGCCAGAACCACACGACTTCGCCGTCCGCCCGAGCCGCGATCGTCAGTCGCAACTCGCGTGTCCACCGCATCCCACCGCAACGTTCGTGACGATCGCGAGCCGCCCCTCTCTCGGGTGAGACGCGCGGAGCTATGCCTCTGGTTTGCCCGACGTGTTAAGCGGAATATTTTTGCGTCCGGGGCTGGACAGGGGTTCTCGGAAATCGGCTAGTGATTTGCCCGTCGGGCCAAATCGGGACACCGCTGCGACGCCGGAATCGACTATCGGACCTTTGATTTGTTCAGCGCCGCGGCGGCGCGGATCAGCGTCTTGAAGGCAGCCTCATCTATTTCATCCCCCTCGTGGATATCGATGGCCCGCCTGGCGTTGCCTTCAAGGCTCGAATTGAACAGCCGCTTGGGATCCCCCAGCGAAGCGCCCTTCAGGAAGGTCAGCTTGACGACGCTCTTGTAGGTTTCGCCGGTGCAAATAATTCCGTCGTGAGACCAGACCGGAACGCCTCTCCACTTCCACTCCTCGACCACGTCAGGGACGGCCTGCTTGATAAGAGCGCGGACACGAGAGAGCGTCTTTCCCCTCCAGTCGCCCAATTCCTTGATCCTCGCGTCGATCAGCCGCGAAGGTGATTCGCTCGCGGTCGTTGCGCCCTTCTTCATGATGTTTTGCGCCTCTATTTTTCTAATCTGCGAAGCTACCAAACACCAATCATCCGCGCCAGCCTGCATCGAGCAGGGGTCCGTTCCTGCATTCCGTTCAAATCCAAATCGCAAGGCCGAGTTCTGCTGGCACAGGCCCATGTACCGCGATCGCAACCGCATCGAGCGCATGAGCATCAACTAAAGGTCAACCGCCTTATCGTCACGCGATGTGACAAGCTCTCGTCCGCGGCTCAGCGGCCCAGCTACCAGCCTAATGCGGCGGCCAACGTCCGGCACGTCATGAAGATCAAGATTAACGAGCCTGCAGTCCAGAAGGTGGCGCGCGTGTCATGAGTCTGTGATGTGAAGTAAGCGGCAAAATGCAATAGCCGCGAAATTACGTAACCATACAGAAGCAGACGCGCTAACAACAACGAGGGCTCGGTCAGGACAAAGAGAAAGCCGGCTACCAGGAAAAACGGAAGGTTCTCGACATCGTTCAGCAAAATCCGCCGGATTCTCTCGACGCGTTCGTTTGGCTCGAGCTGCTTTGGATTGGGCTCGGGGTTCAGGCGTGTCTTCCTGATATCCTCCGGCGAGCGGAAACCGCCCTTCTCTTGCGTCATCCGAAGCACCGTCAGCCACGACATGCCAGCGGCTTTAAGGATCATAATTGTCGCCGCGATGACGTAGGTGGCGAACACCGGGTCTTTCAGACTTAACTTGTCCATATGTCTTCGATCCAACGTTAAGCGAATACGATCAATGCGGCAGTCCGGCTCTGCCTAGGCCAGCGGCAATTCTGCGGACATCATCATTGTTTACACTCGTAATGGTTTTTAAAAGTATAATGCGGACTAATCTCCATCAGTTCGCGCCAGACGCGCCAGGCCTCCTCGATTTCGCCGAGATGGCCAAGGGCCGATGCAAGAACGGCCCTGGAAAAATCAGTCTTGTGCACCATTAGGATACGCTGCTTCAGCAACGTCGCGGCGGTCTCGTACTTGCCAGCGAGAAGATTGGCCACACCGAGCAGATGCGCCCGCAGCGTGGCAGGTTTGTAGCCTTATACGCCGCGTGTTGGAAACTTCAGCCCGAGGGGGTTGATCCAAATGCCGCGCTCATTTGCCTCGGGCATGCTGATCGAAGGTACTGAGCACGGCGAGCGTCATGGCCTCAACGCCCGTTTCGATGGTCGGTTTCGGCACCGGCGCGAACAGCGGCGAGTGATTGGGCGGCAGTTGCGGGCCGGTTCCGTCGCGCGCCGCGGCCACGCGTTCGGGCTCGTAAACGCCGATATTGAAAAACATCGACGGCACCCCGGCATTGATGAATTCGGAGAAGTCCTCACTCGGCGTATTCGGAGCGGAAGGCGTGAACTTTTCACCGAACGCTTCCTTCAGCACCTTCTCGGCGGTCGCAACCACCCCCGGGTCGTTCATCACGGCCTTGGCACCCTCGGTGATGTTGATGTCGGGTGCGGGCGCATCCGACATGGCGGCTGTGGCCTTGGCCGTCCGCTCGATCCCGGCCAGCATTTTTGCGCGCACTTCCGGTTTGAAGGTGCGGATGGTTCCCACCACCAGCACGTCGTCGGGAATGATGTTCCCGGTGGTGCCGCCATGGATCGCGCCGATGCTGACCACACCGAATTCGGTCGGGTCTTTCTCGCGGCTGATCACGCTTTGCACGTCGACGATGAAGCGCGCCGCGATCATCACCGGATCAATGGTTGCCTGGGGCGCCGCGCCATGACCGCCGCGACCACGAAATCGGATCAAGAGGCTATCGGAATTGGAGGAGCCGATACCCACGCGATACCTGATCGTGCCGTAGGCGAAGGGGCCATCATGTAAGGCAAACGCAAAGTCCGGCTTTTTGAATCGCGTGAACAGGCCATCGGCCAGCATGGCCTTGGCGCCCGAGCCTATCTCTTCGGCCGGTTGGGCGATGAACATCAGGGTGCCTTGCCACTGCTCCTTCAGGCCGACCAATGTCTTCGCCGCTCCGACCCAGCTCGCCATATGGATGTCATGGCCGCAGCTATGGGCCACAAAGGTCTCCCGGCCGTTCCAACTGGTCTTGTCATGGCTGGCATAGGCAAGGCCGGTTTTCTCTTCCATTGGTAATGCGTCCAGCTCGGTGCGCACCATGATGGTGGGGCCATCACCATTTTTATAGATGGCGACCAGTCCGGTCCTTCCTACTTTCTCTGTCACATCGAAGCCCAGCGCGCGCATTTCGGCGGCGAGCTTGGTTGCGGTTTTTTCTTCCTGAAAGGCAATTTCCGGATGGGCGTGGATGTCCTTGTACAGCGCTTCCAGCTTTGGATAATCGCCTTCGACCGACAGCTCTATCGCCTTTTTGAGACGGGCAACATCGATCTCCGCGCGCGCCGGC
This sequence comes from Bradyrhizobium sp., assembly GCA_036266415.1. Lineage (GTDB taxonomy): Bacteria > Pseudomonadota > Alphaproteobacteria > Rhizobiales > Xanthobacteraceae > Bradyrhizobium. Next base: position 20,011 of record DATANB010000071.1, read on the forward strand.
AAAAGTGTTGTCGCGCACAGTGCTGCGGCGGCCAGAAGGGCTTTGACTAACCGGTTCATGGCAAAACTCCTTGACCACGCTGCGGAATAAAAGGCGGCTCTTCTCGCCGGACCCGCCCGGGCCGCAGCCAAGAAAATAGCAGTAAGCCAGCTCTGCACCAATGTCGGTTCAAGGGTCAAAAGCTGAAGTGGGCGGTCCTCTGGCATATTCCGTTCTACCCTCGCTTTAGCTCCGTCGTTCTGGAGGGCTCCAGCGTGGCAATTGATGCCAACGCGTCACGGTGCGCGTTCCAGCGGAATAATGCAGGTCTGTCTCCACGTCGGCAGGACCGCCAGAAGCTGGAGTGAAGCCACGATCGCTACCGCACCATTCCCGCCAGCATCGCCGCGACCTTCCTGCACCCCTCAGCGTTCAAGTGAATCCGGTCGGACAGCACCATGCCGGGCTGCTTTAACACGGATATGATAAGGCCCATCGCGTCCACGATCCTGACGCCCTTCGCTCTCAACTTGCTCTTGATCGCCGCAATATTTGCAGCGGCATTGACGGAGCCCTCCTTCAGTCGATGGGCATCGTTAAATCCGTTGATGGCCAGAATGACGATCCTGGTGCCGGCGGGCACCGCGCTGTCAACGCGAGCCAGCAGTTCTCCCGTCGTCTCGCCGTTAACGCCGGCATTAATGACGCGGACCTGAGAGCCCTTCGCGCGGAGCATACTCTCTAGCACGGCCGGCCACATTTCGTTCTCGGCGACATGCCCCCGAACCGCACTATGGCCGAGCGCTACGATTTGCGCCGAAACAACGCTGGTCGAGGCAATAATGATGCCGGCAAGGGCCAGCAGAAACCTGCGCATTTTCAAGCCGCTCAATTGCTTCCTCCCCCGATTAGTCGGGAGCCTCTCCGAAGTCCAACCGGCATTAGAGCGTTTTCGAGCCAAGGGGACACCGGTTCGCGTGAAGAAAACGAGTCAAAACGAGACTAGAGCTTCGGTTCTGATTCAGCCAGAACCGAAGCGCTCTGATCAACAATCTCAGTCCAGCACATCAAAGTGTGACAGGCCGCTGTTGGGCTAGGGGCGACTTCCGTTCAGGGTCAGTCTATGTCTTCCGTTTTACCCTTGGCAGACATCCGGCGAGGGGCGTCATGACCGAAAGGTGCCAGATAGAACTCGTGCACCGCAGCAAACAAGGCTGCTATTCGATCACCTCGTCGGCGCGGGCGAGAACCGTCTGAGGTACAATGAGGTCGAGGGTCTTGGCCGTCTTGAGATTGAGGACCAGTTCGTATTTTGTCGGCGCCTGCACCGGCAGGTCAGCCGGTTTTGCTCCCTTCAGAATGCGGTCGACATAGCCCGCCGCAAGTCGAAACTGGTCGACAAGATCAGGCCCGTAGGAGAGCAGGCCACCGTCGGCCACGATGTAACGAAACGTGTAGACCGCCGGCAGCTTGAACCGAGCCGCCAGAGTGACGATCAGATTGCGATGAATGGTCGCCGACGCGCTCGGCGTGACAATCAGGCCACCGTTTGGAGAGCCAGCAAAGGCCCCAATGGCGCGTCCAACTTCGTCGGCATTTTGCGTACCGATGGGGCTGACCTGGAGCCCGAACGACTGCGCCGCGGCCTGGATGACACCGAACATGGCGATTCCAGCCGGATTGACGGCATCGCGCAGGACCGCGACGCGCGTCACGCTGGGCGCAATCTGCTTCAGCAGTTCCAGCCATTTTGTGCTCAGGCTGTATTCATAGATCATGAAGCCGGTGACTTGACCGCCAGGCCGGGAAAGAGAATCGACAAAGCCCGCGCCAACGGGATCGGTCACCGCCGCGAATACGATTGGCACGGTACGGCTCGCAATCTGCACGGCCGTCACGCCCAAGGTTCCGCCCGCTAGCACGATATCCGGAGAGAGCGCGATCAGTTCGGCAGCATATTTGCGCTCAAGCTCGACATCGTCGGCGCCCCAGCGGATCTCGACCCGCACGTTGCGGCCGACCTCCCAACCAGCGTCTTGCAGCCCCTTCTGGAATGATGCGAACCGCGCTTGGCCTTCCGGGTCGTCGGCTGCGCGGTTCATGAGCACGCCGATCAGCGGCATCACCGCCTGCTGCGCCGAGGCCGCGAGCGGCCACGTCGCAGCGCCGCCGATAAGCGTGATGAATTCGCGTCGTCGCATGTCCGCCCCCATGTCCAGGAGACGACATCTTAGCGGCTCAGCCGCGTATTTTGATAGAGGCCAAAGCCACAATCAAAAATCATTCCCGCAGTGCACAGCCAATGTCGCAGTCGGATCAAAAGGCGAAATACTCGCTGGACCGGATATTTGCCGCCGTGGCCCCAACGCGTTTGCTGAAGCGCGTTATCCGCGCGAGGGCTCCCTACCCATCTCAGCCCACGGATGCGCCGGCGTTTGCCCGGCTTATTCCGAGTGCCAGAATGCGATGCAAGAGGGCCGGATAATCAAGTCCATCGTGCCGGGCCGCTGTAGCGAACTCCTGGCTCTTTGCGATTTCGGGATTGGGGTTTGCTTCGATGAAATACAGGGTGCCGTCCGCAGAGAGGCGAAAGTCGATGCGCGCGTATCCATCGAGCCCCAGCGTCCGGTAGATGCGTTTGGCTATTCGCTGAATGCGGGCGCGTGCCTCCGGCGCAAGGTTCTTGGCCGGCCCATCCACAATTCCCACGCGCTCCTGATAATCGGGATCGTGTTTGACCTTCTCGGTGGCTATGGCCTGGCCGCCCATGGTGCCGAATTTCAATTCCCAGACTGGCAACACCCGCAACCGATTGTTGCCAAGCACGCCGACGTAAAGCTCACGTCCCTCGATATATTGCTCGGCGATCGCGGCGGTTCCGACCCGCTCGTGCACGAAGGCGACGCGCTCTGCGAGCTTCTCGTCCGTATCGACGACGGATGCCTGCGAGATACCCCGGGATCCATCCTCGTTCAGGCTCTTGACGATCAACGGCAGCGCAAGACGCGCCGGGCGTTTGACCTTTCGGCGCATCGGGAATACGGCGAAGGCCGGCACCGCGATCCGGCGATGGTGCACCAACGTCTTGGACAGATCTTTGCCGCGCGCCAGAATCAGACCACGCGGGTTACACCCGGTATAGGGGATCTGCATCAGTTCGAGATAGCTTGCGACGTGCTGGTCATAGGTGGGCTCGTTGTGAAACTGCTCCAGCAACGTGAACACCACGTGCGGCTTGAAACCTTCGATCTCCTCGCGCACCGGCTTGATTTCCTCCTGCGCACCGAGCGCGCGAACATCATGGCCGGCCGCGCGCAGGGTGCTCACGACGTCGTATTCTGTTTTCCATTCGTTGATTTGCCGCGCAGTGTATCCGTCGGTGGAGTCCGGCGGCACGAAGTCCGGATGCATCAGCACCAAAACGCGCAGGCGTCTCATAGCGCGATCCATTTTCGCCGCATAGGACCGAACAGCGCATGCATGGTCTTGGCGGTCAACAGGACGGTGAAGTCAGCCACAAGCTTCCGATCGGAGCCGACAGCGCGCAGATTGAGCTCCCGGCAGCGGGAGATCATGTCGTCTAGTACGGCATCAAGCGTAAGCTGGTTCTCGCCCGTCCACCGCGCAACCAGCTGCCTGATGTGGGCGCGGTGCCGCCTGATGAAGGCGGACGCCGGCGGCCACCGGCGATGCCGCGGATCGGCGGAAAACAGCCGGGAGAGGTCGCGGTCGTAAGTCTTCGGTGGCCTGAAGGCGTAGAACGCCTGTTTCCTTTTATAGTGGTCGCCGACTGTCTGGCTGAGCGTATGCAGCGGTTCGACACGCTCGCGCGTTGTGACCAGCGGCCGCTTCCCGGCGATTTCCTCCATCAGTTCGTCGACATATTCGAGCTTCTTCAGCGCCGGCCAGCCGGCATAGCGCGTCCGCCAGCTTGAACGCGGCCGCAGCCACACCGCGAAGGTTTCAGCGAAATCCTCGTCCGGATGGCTCTGCGCATACCAGAGCCGAAGATGCTGGACATATTGCCGGCTGGCCGGATTGGGCCGGTAGTAGCGCGGGTAGTGTTTTGAGGACCGGCCGAACAGCTGCTGCCAACGCCGGCGGCGCTGCAGCTGATAGCCGTGCTGGATGGCATGGCCCGCCTCATGGCGGAGGATCGCCATGCATTCGGACCAGGTGCCGCCCTCGACGTCGAGCATCATCTTCTTCTCAAGCTTCATCAGGCGGGGATGGGTCAGATAGAATGGGATGGCAATGCCGGGCACATCCGCCGGACTAAACCATTCGCTGGATATCCATGTGTGTGGCCGCAGCCGGATGCCCCGCTCTTCGAGCTCCTCATAAAGAGTGCTGATACAATCCTCGAGCCAGGTGCCTTCGGCCGCAACCCTCAGACTACTGAGGCGTTGCCGGAGCAACTGCTCATCCGACAGCTTTTCCCAAGCATATTTCCGGCGCGGCATAGGCCTCTAGAAGTCATGACAACTCGGCAGATGGTGTCATAGGATTCTGCTGACAACAACCGCCGAGTCTCCGCGGTTCGGCGATCCGCGTCGGCTTTGGGGGGACAGCTCAATGCGAGCATCTGAACCCAAGCCGAGCGACAGGGGCTAGGTCAGCGCCAGCAAGCAAAGTTGCGCAATTCGACCGTTCAGGCATAGACCGCGCGGTAGCGTTGCCGCCCGACCAGCACACCGACCACGAGCAGATTGAGAATGTTGGCGCCGACACCGACGGCGAACGCGGGTGCATAATATCCGAGATGGTCGTAAAGCAGGCCGGCGATCCAGCCGCCGGCGGCCATGCCTCCGCCGCTGAACAGCAACAATGTCGGGATTCTCCAGGAGGCTTCCGACGCCGGAAACAGTTCACGCAGCGCCAGGATATAAGCGGGAATGATGCCGGAAAAGCCGAGCCCGAAAGCGGCGGCGACCGTGAACAGCCCGGCTTCATTCTGCGTAGACAGAAAGGCCGTCATCGATGCGGCCTGCCATGCCGATCCGATCAGCACGGTGGCGAGACCGCCGATACGATCGGAGATCGCGCCCCAGATTTGCCGGCTCAGGAACGCGGTGCCGAGCAGTACCGACAGCATCAAGGCACCCGCCGACCGGCTGATACCGAGATCGCTGCAAAAGGCGACCAGATGGCCCTGCGGCATCGCCATGGGAATGCAGCACAGCACGCCGGCGCCGCACATCATGGCGAACACCGCATTGGGCGGCCAACCCAAAACACGCGCCTTGCGTGAGCCGGATCCGGACAGCGCCACCGGATGAATAACTTCTGGCGGCGCGTGAAAATAGATTGCGGCCAGCGGCACGACGACGACGATCTCGGCAAGAGCATACCAAAGCATCGCCTGCCGCCAGCCGAAATTGACGATCGCCTGCTCGAATACCGGCGGCCACATCGCCCCGGCGAGATAGGCGCCGCTCGAGATCAACGCCAGCGCTGAGCCGCGCCGGCGGTCGAACCAGCGGCTGACATAAATGTACAAGGGAGCATTGATGCCGCCGAGCCCGATCAAGCCGATGAATAGCCCGTGGCCGATCCACAGCGGCCAGGGCGGCCCAAGGGTCGAGATCGAGAGGCCAAGGCCGATCATCAAGGCACCCGACATCACCGTCCAGCGCGTGCCGACCCGATCGGCGATTCGGGACATGATGACGCCGCCGGCGCCGGAGCCGAGCCATGCCAGCGAACTTGCAAGCGCCGGAACGGAGCGCGACCCACCCACCTCGCTAGCGATGTCTTTGAGCGCTACCGCGGTGATCCAGGCGGCGCCGAACGACATCGCAAGAATAACGAGCGCGGCGGATGCGACGGCCCAGGAGGCCTTGGTCTCGACGGAACGTGAGGGGGATTGCAACATTGGAAAAGGAATCCGGCTGGCAGACCCTTCTACAGGCCGTGCAAGATTTCACCACTCCCCTTTTGAGCCAGTGCAGAACGAAGTCAGTGGCCGCCAATGCCCGGATCGTCGGAATACCCGGCCTTCAGGCGCGCAAAGTTCCCGCCAGGCGGGAAGCGCCACCCAGGCCCAGCCGGGATTACGCCGGCACCGGCGCGGGGTGGGCTTTCGGGAACGGCCGAAAGCTCAAGGCCATCAGGAACGCACCGAGGCCCATGCCCCACGCGCCGATATAGAGCCACGCGTAGCTGGCGAAGGCGTCGTAGATCAGGCCGCCGGCAATCGGTCCGGTGGCCATGCCGAGACTGCCGGCCATCGCGGTGCCGCCGATCACGGTGCCCATCATCTTCAACGGGAAATTCTCCCGCGCCAGCACCGCATAGAGCGGCATGACGCCGGCATAGATGAAGCCGAACAGGGCTGCGACAGCATAGAACGCGGCCAGTTCGCGCACGAAGGCGTAAGCCAGGGCGCCGAACGCCTGGGCCAACAGCCCCAGCACCAGCACGCGTTTGGCGCCGAAGCGGTCGCCGAGCAGCCCGAAGGCGATGCGGCCGCCCAATCCCGCCAGCCCTTCCAGGCTGTAGATCGAAACCGCCGCCACCAGCGGAATGCCGCAACTGACGGCGTAGCTCACGGTGTGGATGATCGGGCCGGAATGGGTGGCGCAGCAGAAGAAATTGGTCGCCAGCAGGATGATGAACTGCGGCGAGCGTACGGCTTGCGAAAGCGACATCTCGGGTTGAGGCCCGGCATCGCCGGATGCAGGCGCGTTTCCGCCTGCGAGTGCCGGCGGCCGGCGCACCAGGAGCGACACCGGAATCATGACGGCGGCGACGATGACGGCGACGATTTGCATGGTGGTCCGCCAGTCATAGACGGAGACGAGCCGGGCCACCAGCGGCGCCATGGTCAGGGGCGCCATCCCCATGCCGGCCGACACCAGCGACACCGCAAGGCTGCGGTTGGTGTCGAACCAGCCGGTGACGGTCGCCATCATCGGCGCGAAGATCGCGGCGGTGGCGGCTCCGATCAAGAGGCCGAACAGCAGTTGAAACTCGATCAATGACGTCGCGCGGCTTGCGAGCGCGAGACTTGCCGCGATCACGATCGAGCCTGATAGCACCACCGGACGGGCACCGATGCGGTCGGACAGCGTCCCCCAGATCATGCTGCAGGAGGCCATGGCGAGGAAGCCGATCGTCATGGCGCTCGATACGCCGGCGACGGACCAGCCGGTATCCCTTACGATGGGCTGCAGCAAAACCGGCAGCGAAAACATGCCGCCGATCGCGACACAGCCGAGCAATCCCCCGGCTGCGACGATGACCCAGCGATAGCGAGAATGATCCATCACAAATCTCCGTTTCAGCGCTTCTCGGCTTAAGACGAATGGGACAAGCGAAAGGCGACACCGCGCCGGATATTTATTTGCTCCGATGGCCGGATCAGGGCCGGCAGGTTCGGCTTCGCCAACGGGAGATCAGCTTCAACCAGGGCGCCGAATGCAAGGCGCTCATTAGCAGATACATCGGGAACATCCCGCCGAGCGGTGAGGCGCCCGCGACCGAACACATCGCATCCACCGGCCCGCCAGCGGGAACCCCCGTCAGCAGCGCCATGACAGCGAAGATCGGCGCGGCCGCAAGGGACAGCCAGCGGTCCGCGCCCGATGTGGGCCGTTCCCCGGGCTGCCCGATCTTGGGGGCTAGTGAATCGGTCGTGTCGGAAATCATATCACGCGTCCACGCCGGACTAGCCCTGTTTCCGGAAGGCGGCCTCTCCGGCATCCGACACCGCGACCCATTTCGGGTCCGGCGCGGCGCCGGGGACGTAGCTGTCGTTCCAGTTCCACCATTTGTATGGCCTGCTCTGCGGATAGCCTTCCGGCGAGTCTTCCCACTCCTCCTGGCGCCCGAGCGCCGTCATGTCGAGGTAGCTCCAGACGGTGCCCATCGCCTCGTCGCCGCGGCTATTGATGAAATAGGTGCGGAACACGCGCTCGCCGTCGCGAATGAACGCGTTGTGGCCGTGCCATTCGTCCACCCCGAAGTCGGCGTCGAAACTGTCGGTGATGGTGTACCACGGCATCTCCCAGCCCATTCGCGCCTTCAGGCTGATGATGTCGGCCTGCGGTGCGCGCGAGGCATAGACAAGAGTGGTGTCGCGCGCATTGAGGTGGGCGAGGTTGGAGACCTGGTCGGCGCCGAGCGAGCAGCCGATACAGGCATGATCCGGCCAGCCGTGCACGCCGGGTTCGAAGAAGGCGCGATAGACAATCAGCTGATGGCGGCCCTCGAACAGATCGAGCAGGCTTGCTTTGCCCTTCGGGCCGTCGAACGCATAGGCCTTCTCCACCGCCATCCACGGCATCCGCCGGCGCTCGGCGGCCAGCGCGTCGCGGGCGCGGGTCAACTCCTTCTCCTTGACCAGCATTTGCGCGTGCGCCGCTTGCCACTGCTGCTTTGAGACGATGTGAGTTTTCATAGCGACCTCCTGTTTGTTGCCATGTTTGTTGTATTCGACGTGCAATCAGGCCGGCAGGCGTGCGTCGTATTCCTTTTGCAGGCGAAGCCAGCCGTCCCAGAACGGCGCGGGTTTTGCGCCGGTCGCGCAGGCGACCAGGGTGTCGAGATGCATGTGCCAGCCCGGTCCGACGCGCAGCATGTAGGCGCGGCCTGGCAGGCGGCGATGGATAACAGTTAGCAGCACTTTCTCGCCTCTTGCTTCGAGCTCGAACGAAACGTCGCCGGTGTCGTTCCAGGTGAACGAGATTTTGTTGGGGGGATCGAGTTCGGTGATGCGGCTCTGCATCCGGTGCTCCTCGGCGAAACCCTCGGGACGCTTGCCGGGCGGATCGCTCAATTCGTCATTGCGCCAGACCAACTCGAAAGGACTGCCGACCTTCATCTCCATCGCGCCCGCCGCCAGCCATTTGCGCCGCAGTTCACCGTCGGTCAGGTAAGCCCAGATGCGCTCGACGGGACCGGGCAGCAGGCGCTGGATCTTCAGCGTGGTCGGCTCGATCAGCGTGCCAAACGCGGGCGGGGCCGGTTGTTCGTTCATCGCTTGTCTCCTTTTTTGCTTTTGCGGCCAGCGGATTTGCATACGTCGTCCTCGTGGAGCAATCGCTCCAGCGCATCGAGCCGACGGGTCCAAAAACGCTCGTAGAAACCGAGCCATTCATGGGCGCTGGCGAGCGGCCCGGGATCGAGCCGGCACAGATGGGTGCGGCCCCTCACCTCGCGGCGGATCATCCCGGCATTCTCCAAAACCTTGATGTGCTTGGAGGCCGCCGCAAGCGAGATCGCAAAGGGTTTTGCGAGTTCGCTGACCGTCCGCTCGCCGCCGGCAAGCTCGCGCAGCATCCGCCGCCGCGTGGCATCGCCCAGCGCGTGGAAAATGGTGGTCATCTCGGGGGTGTGTAATTCAACCATACGGTTGAATATAGACCAGCGCAGGGGAAAGTCAACTGGCTGGTTGAATATAAAAACGGGGCTGGGCATGGGTCCGCAGTCTCGCGGCATGAAATGTCCGAGTCTTGCTTGTCCTTTCAGCCCTCAAGAAGTAGAGGGCGCAGGGAAAGCCAGGTGCGCGCTGCACCCGCGGTCTCCTGTGCAAGATGCACAAGAAGACGCACACGAGCATACAGGTTCAGCGGAGGCAATCCGGCCTTCCCTGCGCAATGGTTTTACGACTTATAGCGCGCTCTCCCCGGTGACCGGGCTTTCTTGCCACCGTCGCTTCGCAGATCACATCCGCAAAGCTTAGCGCCAGCGTCGGGGCGCCAGGACCACACGACTTCGTCGTCCGCCTCAAGCCACGTTCGTCTTCGTGACATCAGCGTCCACCGCATCCCACCGCAACGTTCGTGACGATCGCGAGCCGCCCCTCTCTTGGGTGAGACGCGCGGAGCTATGCCTGTGATTTGCCCGACGTGTTAAGCGGAATATTTTTGCGCGAGGGTCTGGACAGACTTTTGGTGATTTGCCCGTCGGGTCAATTAGCCGCATGTGAAATTGCGTTTACGTCATTGCGAGCGAAGCGAAGCAATCCATAGCGCCGCTCGCTGGGGTCGCTGTCGCTCCGCGCGCCATGATCAACAAGACCGGGCGCATTCGCGCTCCTGCCCGCGCCGTCGATCAGCCTCACCCTCACTTCCTGCGGTGGCATCGCGAGAATTGCTTCAAGGCATGAACGGCGCCCAGCGGCGCCTAATCTAGCCGGTCAGGGCAAAAATGCCGCTGCGCTTCAGAGGACGCTGGCAATATCTGTCTTCGAGAAATCATCGCCGACATACAGCAGGCGACAGGAATTTTCCTTCGCCACGGCGTAGGCGAAGCAATCGCCGAAATTGAGAGCCGCCCGGCTCATACCCTTCCCCGAATGCGCATCCGCCAGCGCGATCTGCCGCGCCGAAGCCGGCGTAACCGCGAGAATGTCGAAACCCAACCCGTCGATCAGGCTTCCCACTTCATCGCCGACGTTCCGCCGCGCCGCCACGATAAGAGCTTCGGCCACGGTGCCGGCGGAAATCAGGATGTTGTCCTCGGCTTCCAGCGCCAAGATGCAGGCGTCGGCTTCCTTCTCATTGAGAGCGATCGCCATCAGCGCGAAAGTATCGACCGCGATCATCCCGGCAATCGGTCATCTCCGTAAAGAAAATCCTGACTGCGCGCGGCGCTCGGCCCGGCCTTCGCCTTCGAGGCTCCGGATTTCCGCGCCGTCTCCAGCAGCGCGCGGCGAGACTTGCCATCCAGCGCCGGCTTGATCGGAACCAGGCGAACCGCCGCGTGCCCATGACGCGTCAGCACGACTTCGTCGCCGGCCTCGGCGAGGCGGACCAATTCGGTCAGTTGTCCCTTGGCGCCGGTCACGGATATGCGCATGCCAGTACCTTCCGCAACAAAATCGACTATCCAATGGTCCATTTCAAGGCGCCCGGCGCTTCTTGATTGAGGCAGGCAATAGATAGACATTATCATCGATGTATATCCAAACAGGAAACTATCATGAAGGTCGCAAAATGGGGAAACAGTCTGGCCGTTCGCCTTCCGGCCGTTGTCGTTGAAGCGTTAGGCCTCAAGGAGGGCGACGAGGTCGAAATCCACGTCGCCGACGGCAAGAATTTCGGCGTGGCGCGCAAGCCCGGGCGTGACGAGCTATTGAAGCGCCTTCGCGGCTTCCGCGGCCGTCTGCCCGCCGATTTCAGGTTCGACCGGGACAAGGCGAATGCCCGTTAGTTTTTTCGACACCAGCGTCCTCGTCTATCTCGCGTCAGGCGATACCGCCAATTCCGACCGGGCGGAGGCGGTCATTGCCGAGGGTCGCGCGATCAGCGTGCAGATTCAATGAACTTGCCAGCGTCGCGCGCCGCAGGATGCAGATGTCCTGGGACGAGACGCATGCGTTTCTGAACATGCTGCGCGGCCTACTGACGGTTCATCCCCTTACCGTCGAAATTCGCGAGAGCAGATTGCGGCTCGCCGAGCGCTACGGCTTTTCAACCTACGATGCGATGATCGCCGCCGCCGCCCTTCACGCAGGATGCGACACACTGTGGTCGGAGGACATGCAGCACGGCATGGCGCTGAAGGAAGGGTTGCGGATCGTCAATCCGTTTCGGGCCCGTAGGGCCGGTTAACGGCGCCGCCTCTACTCCCACTCGATCGTCCCCGGCGGTTTTGACGTCACATCATAAACCACGCGGTTGACGCCCTTGACCTCGTTGATGATGCGGGTCGCGGTCTCGCCCAGAAATTTCATGTCGAAGGAATAGAAGTCGGCGGTCATGCCGTCGGTCGAGGTCACCGCGCGCAGGCCCACGACATATTCGTACGTGCGCCCGTCGCCCATCACGCCGACGGTCTTGACCGGCAGCAGCACGGCAAAGGCCTGCCAGATCTGGTCGTAGAGGCCGGCCTTTCTGATTTGATCGATATAGACGGCATCCGCGTTGCGCAGGATCTCGAGTTTTTCAGCCGTGATGTCGCCGGGGCAGCGGATCGCGAGCCCCGGGCCGGGGAACGGATGCCGGCCGACAAAGATTTCGGGCAGGCCGAGTTCGCGACCGAGCACGCGCACCTCGTCCTTGAACAGTTCGCGCAAGGGCTCGACCAGCTTCATGTTCATGCGCGCAGGCAGGCCGCCGACATTGTGGTGCGATTTGATCGTGACCGACGGTCCGCCGGTGAACGAGACACTCTCGATCACGTCGGGATAGAGCGTGCCCTGCGCCAGGAAATCGGCGCCGCCGATCTTTCTGGCCTCGGCATCGAACACGTCGATGAACAGGCGGCCGATGGTCTTGCGCTTCTGTTCGGGGTCGCTGACGCCGGCCAGCTCGCCGAGGAAAAGCTTTGAGGCATCAACGTGAACCAGCGGGATATTGTAGTGATGGCGGAACAGGTCGACCACGGTCTCGGCCTCGTTGAACCGCAGCAAGCCGTGATCGACGAACACGCAGGTGAGCTGCTCGCCGATCGCCTCGTGGATCAAGACCGCGGCAACCGCGGAATCGACGCCGCCGGAGAGACCGCAGATCACCCTGCCCTTGCCGACCTGGGCGCGGATTTTCCCGATCGCCTCCTCGCGGAAGGCGCGCATGGTCCAGTCGCCGGTGAGGCCGGCGACTTTGCGGACGAAATTGCGGATCAGTTTTGCTCCATCAGGCGTATGCACCACCTCGGGGTGGAACATCAGCCCGTAATACCGGCGCTTCTCGTCCTGGATCACCGCGAACGGCGCATTCGCGGATGTACCCGCGACGGCAAAGCCGGGCGGCATTTTGGTGATGCGGTCGCCATGGCTCATCCAGACCGGATGCTTTTCACCCACGCCCCAGGTGGAATCGAACAGCCGGCTGGCTGCCTTGACCTCGACGTCGGCGCGGCCGAATTCCCTGTGGTGGCCGCCCTGGACCTCGCCGCCGAGTTGCGCCGCCATGGTCATCTGGCCGTAGCAGATGCCGAGCACGGGGACGCCGGAATCGAAGATCGCTTGCGGCGCGCGCGGCGAGCCTTCCTCATGCACCGATTCCGGGCCGCCGGAGAGGATCACCGCCTTCGGCTTCATCGTCCTGAAGGCAGCCTCCGCCTTCTGGAACGGCACGATCTCGGAATAGACGCCCTCCTCGCGCACCCGCCGCGCGATCAGTTGCGTGACCTGACTGCCGAAATCGACGATCAGAATCTTGTCGTGCGCCGAGGCCACCGAAGGCACCGACTCTGCTGCTGGCTGTGCTGCTGTCATGGCAAGCAATTACGCGACGGGGGGCGGGCTCGCAACCCCGAAGACGCCGGCGGTGACGGGCTTATTGGGGATAGACCGTCGTTCCAGGGCTGCTCTTTTCCCCTCCCCCCGCGAAGCGGTGGGGTCGAGACGAGCGAAGCTCGCTCTTAGGGATCAAGGGTGGGGGGTCACACCGCGAACGAGTATGCCGATAAGCCCCCCACCCCCAACCTCGAGAGCGAGCTTCGCTCGCCTCGGACCCCGCCACGCGCTGCGCGCGCGGGCGGGAGGGGAGAAGCGGCGAGCACCTCGCGATGACGACGTTAGTTAACCCGCCTCTTCAGCACCGACACGAAAAGCCCGTCCGTTCCGGTGCGGCGCCGGAGTTCAACGGAACCCGGCCGCGAGCCCGACAATCTGGCCGTCGATGCCGTTGAAGCCGTGATGCGCCCGCGCCTCGCAGGGATCACCCTCGTTGACACCGCCGCTGACCCAGACAGCCCTGGCGCGGCCGGCCGACCAATTCACGAAGGGCGCGACACCGGCCGGCAAGGTCAGCCTGCAGCCATCCTCGCTGTGATGAATCACCAGCGTGCGCGGCAGCGTCGCGGGCGAGCCCAGGATCGACATCACGTTCAGGCCGCTGCCGGACTCGGCGCTGAGCAATCCCGAGGTCAGCACCAGGGCATCCGGCCGGGCTCCCGCCGCGATGCCCTGCGCGGCGCGGATGGTGCCGCGGCTGGTGGCGATCACCGTGACCGGCCGCTTGATCGCGGCCATGTACTGCACCGCGGCGTCGAGCGGCGTGCCGGCGTCGACCACCAGCACCGCCAGCCCGTCCGCGGCATAGGCGTTGCGGGTGCGAACCAGCTGGTTGCCCTGGAGCGAATTGATCTCGCCGTGCTCGCCCGGCGAGATCGACCCGCTGCCGCCCGGCATCAGGATCACGCTGGCGCGCGGCGCACTGGGTTTGATCAGCACCGCGCGGGAGCCGCCGATGCTGACGGTCTCATCGGCGAGAGCTGGACCGCCGGCAAGGCCGAGCAACAGGCCTGCGGTAACCCACAGGCCGATCCATGGCAGTCGTTTCATGCTGGTTCCCCGATTTCGATGCTGCGCTCGATCGAGCTTTGACACTAGCAAGAGCCGTCATCGCGAGGCAACGGGACGCGCGAATGCGCGCCCGATGACAGGCTCCGGGAGGCATTCGAAACCGTCATTCCGGGGCGATGCAAAGCATCGAACCCGGAATCCCGATGTTGTTTTGCAATGTTTCAATACATCGAGATTCCGGGTCTGGTCCTTCGGACCATCCCGGAATGACAAAGTGACATTCTTACGATGACGTCGCCCGCCTTTTCAGCACCGAGATGAAAAACCCGTCGGTGGCGGTGCGGCGCGGCGTCATCAACAGCCCTTCCGGGGATTGCAGTGTGGCGGCGATGAAATCGTCGGCCTTGGCCCAAAGCACGGTGGCCGCTTGCGCGGGCGGCATCACGGAGAATTCCGGGTGCCGCGTGACGAAATGGCGGATCTGCTCGCCGTTTTCCGGCGGCAGGACCGAGCAGGTGATGTAGGCGATCCGACCGCCCGGTTTTGCCAGTGCCGCGGCGCGGTCGAGCACGCTCACCTGGTCTTTCAGCCGCACCTCGAGCGCGCCCGGGCGCATCCGCCACTTGGCATCCGGATTGCGCCGCCAGGTGCCGGTGCCGGTGCAAGGCGCATCGATCAGCACCAGATCGGCGGTCGCATGGATGTCGGCGAGCGTATCGTTTGGCCCCTTCGGCGTGCGCACGTCGCAATTATGCACGCCGGCGCGCGACAGCCGCTCATAGATCGGCGCGAGCTGGCGCTTGTCGTGGTCAGTCGCGATCAGCCGGCCCCTTCCTCCCATCATCGCCGCCAGCGCCAGGGTCTTGCCGCCGGCGCCGGCGCAGAGGTCGATCACCTGCTCGCCCGGCTTTGCGGCCGACAACAACGCCGCCAGTTGCGAACCCTCGTCCTGCACTTCAACGGCGCCCTTGATGAAATCCTCCTCGGCATGGATGCCGGGGCTGCGCGCGTCGGCGCCGAGCTCGATGCGCAGGCCGATTGGCGACCAGGGCGTCGGCCGGACGCCGAGATGGGCGAGCGAGGTCAGCATCTTCTCGCGCCCGGCTTTCAAGGTGTTGACGCGCAGATCGAGCGGGGCGCGGCTTGCCATGGCGGTCGCCTCCGCCACCCGCGCATCGCCAAAAACCTCCGCAAGATAGCCGTCGAGCCATTCCGGGTAATCGCCGGCGACATGCGCGGGCGCATCCTGCAGGGATCGCGCGCTGAGCGCTGAGCGCTCGCGTTCGCTCAACGGCCGCGGCGCAAAACGGCCGCCATCGCACAGCGCCGCGATCTGGTCGGCATCGAGCTTCCGCTCGAGCTTCAGCATGCCGAGCGCGCGCGAGCGCGGCGTATCGTCGTCCATGATCCAGGCGCTCGAGGCGCGGCGGCGCAGCACGTCCCAGATCAGGCCGGAGATCGCGGCACGGTCGCCCGAGCCGGCATAGCGGTGCGCGGTTCCCCACTCCTTCAGCGCCTTCGCCGCCGGGACGCGCTGGGTGTCGATGGCGTCGATCAGTTCGATGGCCGCGGAGAGGCGGGCTGCGGGCGTCATTTAAAACTTTCGGTTCGAGATCAGATCAGCAACAGAATCTTCAACGCGAAATAGAGCCACATCGCCAGCAGCACCAGCGCGCCCGCAAACCACGCCGGCCCACGTTGCCGGACATTGTTCGATGTCACGAAGATGCCGGCATGGACAAAGCGGGTAACGACGAACACCCACGACAGCAGCACGATGACGAGGTCGGCATGGCGAAGCGGCAGCGCCAGCGCGATCAGGACGTAGAACAACAGCGGCAGTTCGAACTGGTTTCTGAAGCAATTGCCGACCTGGGTGACCCCTTCCGGCCAGTTGGGCTGACCCAAGGCGATATCCTCGGGGCTGACGGCCCGGCCGGTGAGCGCCAGGGTACGCGCCGAGCCCATCCACAACAGCAGCGCGAAAGTGAGCCCCACCGATACGAAGACCGGCAGCAAAACCATTTGAATTGACATAGGAATTTGTCCTCCAGGGCAGAAAACGCGAAGGCCCCCGCTATAGCGACCGCGCCGCCCCCTGACAATAAATCTGTCCCCGCCGCCTTGAACCACAATCGGCACACCCGTGACTAACCCACAATAGTTTCAGTGATTTCAGGCTCGAACTGGCATCCGAGCCACCGGCGGGATACGGCGATGAACCTCACCTCCCCATTCCTGAAAGGCGCGGTCCACGCGGCCGCACTGCCCGGCGACTCCGTGACCTCCTTTCTCAAAATGGTCGGCGACAGCACCGGCCTGATCGCCGACGACAGCCCGGACGGCTGGCTCGGCCTTATCATGTCGGGGCTGGCGGGCGTCGCAACCGCGCTCGCGGTGGCCATTATCCTGACGGTCTATTTCCGCAGCCGCTATCGCAGCGCGCGCGATATCCTAAGGCATGGCTTTGCCACCGCCGCGCTCGTGTTCGGGCTTCTCGCCTTCGTGGCCTACGATATGCGGCACGCCGCGCTGGCTTATCTCGGCATCAACCCGGCAAAGCCCGCGGTCGAGTTTGAAATCCGCCTGCCGATGAAGGCGGTGTCCGCCGTGACCGACACCCAGATCGAACTGCACACCGACAGAAACCAGGCGCTCGCCCAGGTGCAAAATCTGCTGGCACTCGATAGCGAGGGCCGCAGCGTGCTCAGGGGTTCGGTGCCGCTGGCGTATCGGACCACCGACCGCGTCGTGGTGGTGAATCTGCCCGGCCAGGCCCAGTGCGAGTTCAAACTGCGGCTGGCGGCAAGCCCCAGTCGCTCCGACCAGTTCGGACCTTGGCATCTGGCCGATCGCGTCGCTTCCCCGAACGGGGGCGAGGAAACGCGCGACCAGCAGCATGACGCCTTCGCGATCCGCTATCGCGTGCGGTGAGCCAATTCAGTTCCGCGAAGGCGCCGGACCGGATCGATGTCGATCCGGATTTGCTGACTGCCAGCAGTCAGGCCTGCCCGGAATGCGCGGACTGGAACGTTGCAAGCCAGTCAGTTCGCCGGAGGCATCGATCCATGATCACAGCGGCCACTTGCGCACCTGAAAGACGGTACCGCATGGCGGAGTCCAAGCATATCGCCGCCATTCGTCGTCTGCGTTCATTTCAAGCGCCGCAGAGGAGTATCCACTCCAGGCAGAGACCTTGCGTCCCCCGAACAGAAACACGCCCTTGTTCTCATTAATGGCCGGGTCTCTGTAGATCACGTAAATGCTGGTCTGCTTGTCAATGTGGATACTTTTCTTCAAATCTTCCCTGAGCCCGTCGGGTACCGATCCTTCGCATTGATACGACAGAACAGCTACCGACTCGCCGCATTCTTCCGCATCATGTGCGCCCAACCAGGAATAGAGACCCTCGTAGTCCCCACCGACACCTAGATCGAATGTAATCCATAAAGTGTTGGCGGCCATAAGGCTTCCATCTTCCATTTCTTGCGACGGGCGCGCGTCTCTTCCGTCGCAAGCAAATCAGGACCGAGTTTACCCTAACATATTCCTGACAGAACGCTATCGCGGGCCCCGTGCTCCCATCGCAGCATCAGCGACCGGGGACCCAAACCGCGGCGTTCATTCCCTCTCGCACGCACTCCTGAGCAGCCAGGTGCGGGGTCGCCGCCCACGCCAGGATGCCTGTGGTAGCTTGGCGGCGATCGGTCGGGCAGCCGGTGCAACGCCTTCATAGTATTGCCCAATCGCGCGGGCTATACTGCTGGTAACAAAGCGATCTTGCCGCTGAAGGGTCTGGGCATGCAGTGCTCGCGATGCGATAGCGAAAACAGGGACAGCAACGACTTTTGCGAAAGCTGCGGCACGCCCCTCGGAATCAAGTGTGTCGCCTGCGGTCACGTCAACGGGACAACCAGCCGGTTCTGCGGACAATGCGGAGCGGCGCTGGTGTCAGCCGCGTCAAACCACGATCCAATATCGCAACGCATCCTCCGGTCGCTGAGCACGAAGGGCGGGGAACGTAAACGTCTCACCGTACTCTTCGCCGACATCCGCAACTCGACCAGCCTGATCGACAGCCTCGGTGATCCCGAGTTGGGCATGCGCCGCCTGGAACCCGTGCTCAATCTCATGAAGGATGCCGTTCACCGCTACGACGGTATCGTCAACAAGATACAGGGCGATGGCGTCATGGCGCTGTTCGGCGCGCCGCGACCCCACGAGGATCATGCTATCCGCGGCTGCCTGGCGGCTCTGGCAATGCAGGACGCTGTCGCGAGGCTCGCCGACCCGGGTCTGCAGATCCGCGTCGGCATCCACACCGGTGAGGTCGTCGTGCAGACGATCGAAAACAGCATCTACCAGACCTACGACGCCGCGGGAGCGAACGTACACCTCGCAAATCGACTGGAGCAGTTGGCAGACGAGGGCTGCATTCTCATTACCAGGGATACCTACGCCGCCGCCAAACAGTTCATAGAGGTGGTGCCGCTCGGCATGCAAACCATTCGCGGTATCGCGGCGCCGGTAGAATTGTTCAAGCTGACAAAGCTGCTCAATGCACCGGCCAGCGATGTTTTCCGCAGCGGCAGGCGTTTGACTTCCCTGATCGGACGGAGCGACCAATTCACCGCGCTGGAAACCGAGCTCCTGCATACCCTCAGGGGCGATGGCCGGGTGGTCGGTGTGGTCGGCGAAGCCGGAATCGGCAAGAGCCGGCTCTGTTTCGAGTTCACGGAAAACTGCCGCCGGCAAGGCATTCGCGTCTACGAAGGGCGCGTTTTGGCGCACGCGCGAGCCACGCCCTTCCAGCCGGTTCTTGAGCTTTTGCGCGATATCTTCGATATCCGGTCCAGGGAGTCAACTGAGGAGGCGCGCGGCCGCGTCATCGAGCGGTTCGCCGCACTCTCCTCCTCCGAGCTGCAACAGCTGCTGCTGCTGGAATTTTTGGGCCTGGCGGACCCTGCGCACCCCGCACCCAAGCTCGATCCGAGGGCGCTGAAAATCCAGCTCCTCGATCTGATCAAGACGCTCGCGCGCTCGGGCCCTCGCGATACGGCAACCGTCGTCGTGATCGAGGACCTGCACTGGATCGACGCGGCCAGTGAGGAATTCGTCGAGGTGCTGGCCGATGCGGTCGTCGGCACGACGACGTTCCTGGTCGTCAACTACAGGCCGGGCTTTGCCGCAAGCTTTATGCAGCGCCCGCATTTCCGGCAGATCGTCATGCCTCCGCTCGCCGCGGAACAGGCCCAGCTATTGCTGCGACAGCATTTTGGTGTTGATCCTTCGCTGGCCGTGCTGAGCGCGGATATCATCGAGCGCGCGCAAGGAAACCCGTTCTTTCTCGAGGAGCTCGTCAACGCGGTCATCGAGCGCGGCGATTTCGAGGGCGAGAGAGGTGCGTACCGGTTGAAGCACGGTATCGACACGATTCCCCTGCCTACCACGGTGCAGGCTGTCGTTGCGGCGCGCATCGATCACCTCGAGGATACCGCGAAACAGATTCTCGAAACCGCCTCCGTGATCGGCCGCACCGTCTCGCTGTCGGTGCTGCAACGCGTCGCGGCGCTGCCCAGCAACGAATTGTCAGAAGCGATATCGCAACTCAGGCAAGCGGAGCTGCTCTACGATTTTCCGCCCTATGATCAGGGCCTGCTGGCCTTTCGGCATCCATTGATCCAGGAGGTGGCTTATGAGACGCAACTCCGATCGCGGCGCGCCAGGCTGCACGCGGCTGTCGCCGAAGCCATCGAATACTTTGATTGGGGAAAGCTCGACGAATTCGCCGGCCTTCTCGCCTTCCACCATGAGGCCGCCGGTCAAATTCTCGAGGCCGTCACTCACCTGCAACGCGCCGCCCGGTGGATCGGCCGGACCAACTCGGCCGAGGCGCTGAAGAGCTGGAAAAAAGTCCGGTCCTTGCTGCAAGAGCTACCCCATTCCGAGCACAATGACCGGCTGCGAGCGTTGGCCAGCGGTCAGATCCTGAACTTCGGCTGGCGAGAAGGCATGTCGGCCGATGAAGTAAAGCCCTATGCGGAGGAAGCGCTCAGATATGCGCGCTCCTCGGACAAAATGCACGAACCGATATTGCTCGGCGCGTACGGTCGTATCCTGGCGGCGACCGCGGCGGCGGACGACTACGTTCACCTCGTCGAGGACGCGGTGAAGCTGACCTCAAGCGAAGGAGACGTGGGCCGCTTCGCGACGATCAACGGCATGCTCAGCCAAGCCTACTTCATGTCCGGACGGTTGAACGAAGCCATGGATGCAGGAGCCGTCGCACTTGCCGCCATTGCAGAGCAGGGTGGATTTGAAACCAACGTTACCCTCGGCCTCAACGCTAACCAAATTCTGGGATTTGACGTCGAAAAATGGATCAAATGCGTTCGCACGAGAATCCTGGTCCGGCTTGGCCGTTTTAACGAAGCAAGGGAGCGGCTCGCTGAAGTGTTGCCCACCCTGGAGGGCATCGCTCCCGTCGTTCAATTCATTCCGCATTTTGCTTCGGTCGAAATGGCCTGGGGAACGGGCGACCCGCAGCTGGCTTGCCGGCATGCCGCGCGGGTGTCCGAGTTGGCCGAGCAATCCGGGATGCCATATCTGCGTGTTGCTGCGATTGCATGCGCTGGGCTGGCTCACGGCACCGCGGGCGACTTCGCCGCGGGAGCGGATGGTCTGCGCGAGGCAATCGATTTCGCCCACGGCGCCAGGGCGGGACTCGAATTCGAAGCCCGCATGTTGGCTGATTTCGCCGACATGCTGTATCGGGCGGGCGACATCGACGGTGCCCTGAAGGCGAGCGAGGAGGCTATCGGTGTCGCCAGACGGCGAACCGATCGGCTTGCGGAGTGCCACGCCTCGTTGGTGCGGGGCTTGACTCTGGTCGCCGCCGGAGACGTCGCGGATGATGCGGAGATCAACGAGCTGCATGAGCAGGCCGAGCGATTGTTGAATGTATCCGGCGCCGCTTACTTTCGGCCCCAGCTGGCCCGGCTTCGATCGTACCTTGAACAGCGCGGTTGAGCGGTGCAGAATGCACGCGATTTAAGTACCTGCCAACAAACTCGGGAGGGTTAATATTATGGGAGCCTTGATTAAAGACAGCACCACGTTGGACATCCTCGTTCAACTGAACAAGCGATTTGACGCCGACGCGCTACATGAGATGGTTGCATTGCAAAAGGAATTTAAAATCTTCTCAAACAATCACACCCTGCAGCAATCGTTTGCGGTCCTCGGCATCGTTCCGGCGGATTGGTCGGAGCGCAAGCGCTGGTACAAGTTCCTGGACCATCTCAAGACCTACTCCTCAGACTTGAAGGACGTTAATGGTCACGACCGGGTGGTCAAGGCGTTCAAGGACGATCTGGGGTCCGAGCACCCACTACCGGTGTCGATCGTCTGTCATGCAGCGAAGGACGATCCTCGCGTGACCGTGTCAAAGGGGCGCCCGGTCATTTTCAGCGTGGACACGCACGTGATTATATCAATACCGACCACACCCGGGCGCGAGGCACGGCAGCAGGCCGCCGAGATGGCGAAGCAACGGCGTACTGCGAAAAGCAAGACATGAGTCTCTTGGGGGAACGCGATGGCGCAAGCCCGGTGCCTGGCGGCAGCGTTCCCGGAGAAGTGTATTCGGACGTCGAAGCCTATTACAGCGCGCGGGTCGCCAAATACGGCGCCTCGCCGCTGGGGGTGGACTGGTCGTGCCAGGCCACTCAAAATCTGCGGTTTGTCCAACTCCTGAAGATTTGCGATTTCTCGACCCCTTTCGCATTGAACGACATCGGTTGCGGCTACGGCGCGCTCGCGGCGTTCCTTGCCTTACGTTACCCCGACTCCAGGGTCGATTATCTGGGAGTAGACCTCTCGCGCGCCATGGTCCGCCGGGCGCGCCGCCGCTTTTCTCGTCCGGATTGCCGTTTCGTGGTCGCCAAATCCAGCCCACGGGTCGCCGACTATTCGGTAGCAAGCGGGATCATGAACGTCAGTTGCGGTCATTCCCGCGTGACCTGGGAGGACTTCGTCGCCGCAACATTAAGGGAGATGCGACGGACGAGCCGTGTTGGTTTTGCTGTCAATTTCATGGCCGAAGCGGCGCGACCCGATATATCTTCTGACCCGCTTGCCATCGAGCTGTATCGCACCGGCCCGCAAGCCTGGATTCGTTTCTGCGAACGTGACCTTGGTTGTTCGGTCGAAACGATCGACGGTTATGGGATGAACGAGTTCACGCTGCTCATCCACTGCAACCGGGTTGCAGCGGCTTGAGATTGAGGCAGTGAGAAGCGCGACGCTAAAGGGAACCAATTCGTGCCTTCCGTGGCCCCCAGTCGCAAACTCGATCGCAAAACCACCGCGCTGAACCACGCGGTAGACACGCTGATATCGCCGCAAGGCCATGCCAACGAGGCAAAGCTGAATGCGGCCTGCGCCGTGCTGCGGCGTTTGTCGCCGGTGCACCGGGTGGAATCTCCGGGCATTCGACCGTTTTGGGCCGTCACCCGGCACGCCGACATCGTATCGGTCGAGCATCGAAGCCGGGAATTTGCGGCGGGACCCCGCACTTACCTTGCCAGCGAACTTGCCGAACGGATGCTCGGGCAGATCACCGGAAAGCCGCAAGTCGTTCGTGGCCTGACCGAAATGGATGAACCCGATCACGGGGTCTATCGCGCGATCATCCAACCTTGGTTCGCTCCCGCCGCTCTCCGGGCCCTCGCCGGCTGGCTAGACAGCTGGGCCGCCGAAATGGTCGACAGAATCGAGGCGCGCGGCGGCGACTGCGACTTTGCCGCTGACGTCGCAGCGCCTTTCACCTTCCGTGCCATCGCGCGCATGCTCGGCATGCCCGATAGCGACGACGGGCGGTTGCTGCGATTAACCCAGGGGTTTGTCGGGGCCGAAGATCCCGGCCGGCGTCTCGCCGATATGCCGGACGAAGCAATGCGGATCGCCATGGTCGGCCTGCGCGATTATTTCGAGGCGCTGGTCATCGACCGTCAGGCGAAACCTCGTGACGACCTCGCGGGCCTGATCGCCAACGCGAAAGTTCGAGGAGAGCGTATCCCTCATTATGAGATGATTTCCTACTTCATCCTGATGATCACGGCGGGACATGACACCACGGCGCTCGCCATCTCAGGCGGATTACACGCCCTCCTCGCCCATCCTGATCAGTTCGCGCAGCTGCGCCGCGAGCCGGCGGTTCTGGATACCGCTATTGACGAAATGGTGCGCTGGACTTCACCGGTTCGTCATTTCATGCGCACGGCGGTGCAAGACGCCGAGATCGGGTCAAAGCGGATCCGGGCCGGCGAGTGGCTGGCGCTGTTTTTCAGTTCGGGCAACAGGGACGAAACCGTGTTCCCGGATGCCGGCACATTCCGCGTCGACCGCTCGCCCAATCCTCATATCGCCTTCGGCCGCGGACCGCATTTCTGCATTGGACATCAATTGGCGCGGATGGAAATGCGCGCGCTCTTCCTTGAATTGCTTCGCAGAACGGAAGGTATCGAGTTGACCGGCCGGGTGCGCCGCGCTCATTCCACCTTCATGAGCGGGGTGACCTCGCTCCCGATACGCTGCTCGTTTCGTCAGCCGTAACCGGCCGCTACGCCGCATCGACGCCGGGCGTCGCAGAGTCCGTGGCGCTTATTCCGCCGGCTGAAGCAGCGCCTTGGGATTCCAGGAAAACACCCAGGCCAGAGAATAAAATCCCAGCGCCAGCAGATAGAGGAATCCAAATCCGAAATACATCGAATTGTATTCCATCACGCCGCCGAACAGGGCCCCCATCAGGTTATAGGCGAACGCGGTGGAGATGTTGATTTTGGCTTCTCCGATCAGGCTGGAGAAGATGATCCCGGCGAAGAACAGTGGAATTGTCAGCACCAGGCAGCTAACCGCCAGTTGCACCGGCGGTGGTCCGAATTCCCATTGGCCGTGGCTGGTCGCGATGCCGTAGCCAACCAACAGGCTGACGAGCAGGCCGAGATAGGCAGGCCCGGCCAGGCTTCGCGCGCTCCGCGTCACGATCAGGTTCGCCAGGAACGCCATGATCAGCACCAGCATGATGGCTGCGGCAATGACGAACCAGGTCCCGCCAAGATGCAACCCGAGTTCGGTGATGGCCTTGGTCTCCACCAGCATGAAGCCGGAGCCCAGGAAGAAGAACGGCAGGTAGCTGCGGTCGATCGGATCGGTGAAACCGATAGTCTTGCGCACGAAGAAATAGCTGAGCAGCAGAACCATCCCGAGCGCGATCATGTAGGTGACGGGGTAGGCGCGCTCGACCATATAAAAGAACGGCCAATCGTCGGTCGGAACGGCGGAGTCCGGATAGGGCTGCATGAAATAGTCGGAGACATCGGTAAAGCCGATCGAGGCGAAGGCATTCGCGTCCGGCATCGCCACCGGCAGGCCCTTTTTGGCGATGAAGGCGGTGGTTCGCGAGTGGTCGTAGCGCACCCGAACCGCCAGCGGTTTGCCGGCGCCCGGCAGCTCACGGAGAATCTTCGACAGCTTGAATCCCAGCGCATCGTTGACCAGCGTGAACGAAATCGAAAGCACCCCGCCCGGCTTCAGCAGCCGGTAAGCCTCGGCGATGCCTTCGCGCGTATAGACATAGGAATCCACCCGCAGATTAGAGGCATGGCTTAACGCCGTATGCGAATCCAGAACGCCGTATACGATCAGGTCATATTGCAGGTTCGCGGTGCGGAAGAAATTCCGGGCATCGTTGATCGACAGGTTCACGCGGGGGTCGTCATAGGGACGCTCGGGGTGATATTTCTTGCCGAGGAAGGCGATGGCGGGATCGATTTCGATGGCGTCGACATGGGCGGCGCCCATCCGCAGCGCCGTCGCCACGTCATTGCCGCTGCCCGAGCCGACGATGGCCACGCGCTCCGGCGCCTTCTTGAAATTGTACGGAAACTCGTAATAGGCGCGGACAAAGCGATCCGCGTCGGATTCCTGACCGCGCCGGTCGTCGGAGAAATTGTAGACCTTCTGGTAGTAGCTTCCACCCGACAGGATCTGCATCAGTCCGTCGGCCTTGGCGGTGCGCTCCAGCAACTGGTACGGCGAATAGATTCGCTGCGTTTCGGGCTGCACCGGCCAGGCCAGAATGGTCAGCAGCGCGCAAAAGCTCGCGATCCCGACCGGCTGGAAGCTGTCGCGCGAGAGCACGAACAACAAGAGGATGCCGCCCGTCACCGCGAACCAGATCACCGGCGGCAGCCAGTACAGGCTCATTACAAACAGGGCAATGACCCCGAGGATGCTGCCTGCAAGGTTGAGGCTATAGGCATTGAGCGAATTCGAGCTGTGCAGCAGCTTGCCGCAAAGCTGGCCCACCGGATAGCAAATGCAGGCGCATATGATGAAGCTCGCGCCGAGCAGGAAGTAGACGGGAACGTCGAACGTGCTCAGCCAGCCGACGGAGAATATCAGGTAGGCCGCACCGGTATCGTAGCGCAAGAGAGTAACGACCCCGACAAACAGCGCCAGCATCGGCAGCACGATCGCGGGAGCGCAGGGCTGCCGTTCCGCCACCGCGTAACCCGCGCCGAGCCCGAGGAAGCAGGCCAGCATGGTGAAATTCTTGTAGAACGAATAGACTGGAAACATCGATGCGAGCCAGCGGATCAGCACGAGTTCCAAGAGCAGGCTGAGCATCGTCACCAGAACGATCAGCCTGATCTTCGTCCCCGTATCCAGGGCCGCATAGTCGGCTTCGAATGCGGCGCCCATCCGTCCGACCTCGTGCTGCAGCGACGGGTCGATCCAACCCCAGCGGAGCAGCACGCCTACCGCGGCCAGCCCCAGCGCAATCCGCAGCACGCCGCCAGCCAGTTCCGCCGCGGTGAGGCTTTCGGGCTGCAACAGGTCGAACACCGCGATTGTCGCGTAGACGGCCAACAGGCCGCTCAGCGACAGGCAAAAGATACGAACCAGGCTGCGGTTGGGATTATGGGCGGAATTCATCATGAAACCGGACCGGAAGCGTTTTGCGAGACGGGGCGCTCACGCATCAGCCGATCGTGAAATCCACGAATTGCTCGTGACGGATCCACGGCGCGTCAGGCGTGCGCCACGACGTTAGGGCACGGCTGCTTAAGAGACGATTACCGGCACGGCCCCGGCCGGCTATTTCCCGGCCGTGTTGAAGCGGGAAAGGTCACAATCGGGCTCGGCATATTTCGTCCGGCGCAGTCCGTCGCGGTCTTCGATCACAGTTGGACGGCAACGCGCTTGCCAGTCGGCGCGCGCCTGCTCGTTGGCCTGCTCCTGCTCCGGGGTCAGCGCCGGAACTGCGTGAATGACGCTATTGCCATTGACGCTGAAGTTAGTGGATTGACTGGGGGTGAGCGGAAGTCCGGCGGCTATGGCCGCGTCCTTGGCCCTGGCGGCGGCCGCCGCCGACCTCGCCGCCGCCGCGGCGTCGGCTGCGTGCCCATGGTCCATCGACCATGATTGCGCAAAAGCCGGTTGGGCGGACGCCATCGAGACCACCACGAACAACACCACCGCTGCAAAACTACGCATTTTTACCAGCCTGCAAAGAGAGCATGAACCTCTGTGCTCCTTTCTAGCCGCCAGTTCTTGAGAGCGCGTAAAGCAGCCTGGTTACCACCCGCGCAACCAGATGGGTTTAATTCTAATGATAGGCGGCGGACCGCCGACATTCGCTCCGATCGGGAACTCGCGGAGGCGCCGAGATGGCAAAACCAGTTGAAATCCGGTGGCGGCGGTCGCAGGCTCGTGCCAGACGTAGGCCTATCCAGGAAGAGGAACATGACAAGAGGCCCCGAGGACGACGCCGGTCTGACCGGCAAGGTCGCGATCGTCAGCGGCGGAGGTGCTGCGGGCGATGGCATCGGCAATGGCCGGGCAGCGGCGATCTTGCTGGCGCGCTCCGGCACCAGGGTGATGGTCGCCGATCGCGATCTCGCACTTGCCGAACGCACGGTCGAAATAATCGAGGCCGAGGGCGGCGCCGCGGCTGCGTTTAACTGCGACGTGACCCGCGAAGCCGAATGCAAGCGGCTGGTCGAGCAGACCGTTGACTGCTGGGGCCGGCTCGACTTCCTCGACAACAATGTCGGCGTCGGCAGCCGCGGCAGCGTCGTCGAGGAGAAGCCGGAGCAATACCGGCGCGTGATGCAGATCAACGTCGAAAGCATGTTCCTGCTATCCAAATACGCCATTCCCGCCATGATCGAGACCGCCAGGGGCGGCGCGATCGTCAACATCTCATCGATCTCGGCGCTGCGGCCGCGCGGGCTCACCACCTACACGACCTCCAAGGCCGCGGTGATCGGACTGACCCAGGCGATGGCGGTCGATCACGGCCGCGACAATATCCGGGTCAACTGCATCTGCCCGGGTCCGATGTACACGCCTATGGTCTACGCCCAAGGCAACGGCATGAGCGAGGCCGCGCGCGCCCAGCGCGCCAACGCTTCGGTGTTGAAGACCGAAGGCACCGGCTGGGACGTCGGCCACGCCGTGAAATTCCTGCTCAGCGGCTACGCCCGCTACATCACCGGCCAGGTGCTGGTGGTCGACGGCGGCGTCACGCTGCAGGGGCCAGAGCGCGATTCACGGGATCGCTGATCGAGTGGGTTGCCTCACGCCCTGTCCGGTCCGACACGCACCAGCTGCTTGCCGAAATTGGCGCCCTTCAGAAGCCCCATGAACGCGGCGGGCGCGCTGTCGAGACCCTCGGTGACGAATTCACGATGCTTGACCTTGCCCTCGCGCACCCACCCCGACATGTCGCGCAGAAAATCGGCGTGCCGCGCGGCGAAATCGCTGACAATGAAGCCCCGGATGGTCAGGCGCTTGGTCAGTACCGAGCGCATCATCGATGATGCCCATTTCGGTGCGACCGCCTGGGTATCGTTGTAATGTGCAATCAGGCCGCACACGGGAACGCGCGCGAAGGTGTTGAGCAGCGGAAACACAGCCTCGAACACCGCGCCGCCGACATTCTCGAAATAGACGTCGATGCCTTTGGGGCAGGCCTGCTTCAGTTTTGCCGCGAGATCGGGATCGCGGTGATTGAGGCAATCGTCGAAGCCGAGTTCTTTTTTGACGTAATCGCATTTGTCCCTGCCGCCGGCGATGCCGACCGCGTGCGCCCCCTTGATTCTGGCGATCTGCCCGACCGCCGAGCCGACCGCGCCCGATGCCGCCGCAACCACGACGGTCTCGCCGGCCTGCGGCTTGCCGATGTCGAGCAGCCCGGTATAGGCGGTCATGCCGGGCATGCCGAGCACGCCGACCGCGGTCGAGACCGAGCCGAGTTTCGGATCGATTTTTGTCAATCCCTTGCCGTCGGAAAGCGCATGCGTCTGCCATCCCGCCCGTGAAAGCACGATGTCGCCTTTGGCAAAATCCGGATTATCGGAGGCAATCACCTCGCTCACCGTGCCGCCCTCCATCACGCCGCCGATTGGCACCGGCGCCGCATAGGACGGACCGTCGCTCATGCGCCCGCGCATATAGGGATCGAGCGACAGCCAGATGGTGCGCAGCAGGACCTGACCCTTGCCGGGTGCCGGCAGCGGGCAATCCTCGACGCGGAAGTCGGACGCCTTGGGCTCGCCGACGGGGCGAGAGACCAGAATGACGCGCTTTGCCTGAGACATGGTTGTTTCCTCCGTTGTTTGTTCTTAGTCATTGCGAGCGCAGCGAAGCAATCCATAGCTACCACCAAGATGGGTTGCTTCGTCGCTTCGCTGCTCGCAATGACCGGGTGCCTTAAACCGTGACCTTCGCCAGCGCCGCGTCGAATGCAGCGGCCGCGCTCGGCAAGTCCTTGAACGCGCGAATATGCCGCGGCTCCTTCAGATCCTTGTCCGAGATGCCTGGCCGAACTTCAGCAAAGGGTTTGCCGCCTTCAATCATCGCCGGGGGCGCGCTGACATGAAACTCGTGGGCCTCGATCGGCGCGTCCTTCGGCAGCCAGACCCCCAGTGTCACGATGTCGTTGCCGCGCCGGTACGAGATATAGCGATCGACCGCGACCGTGCCGTCGCGCTGATGTCCGCCGAGCTTGGCGTAACCCTTGGCATCCAGCAGCTTGTGGGATCGAAATCCCTTCACGCCCGCCGACCTTGTCTTCGCGGTCTGCTCTGACAGATCGTACTTCTCGGCCATCTCCTTGCCGACCGCGGCAAGCTGCCCGGACATGTCGTGCTCGAATTCCTTCAGCTCGGTGCGCGGTTTCGACGCCTTGCGGGGCTTTGCGGCATCCCGCTTTTCCATCTCGGCCTTGCACTGGGCAATGACTTCGGCAACGGATTTCCGCTCCGCATTGGCCAGCAGATTCTTCAGATCCTGATCCGAGAGCGCGGCAATTCTGTCGTCCGACCAATCGACCATAATAACCAACTTCTTTTTTTTGAACTATGTCTGAGAGGATTCTCAAAAAATCGCGGCGAAATCGCGGAGCCGGGATTCCCGGGCAGCGCAGCGATCCCCGGCCCGCATCGTACCGCTTTTCGAAACCCTTGTGGTGGCCAATTTAGGCCAAAAAACCGGTCGATTCTGATCGAATCAGAACCGGTCAGGCTCTAATCATTTGTTTTGACGTGGTAACTACACCCCGCCCGGGTAATTCGGGCTTTCGCGGGTGATGGTGACGTCGTGGACGTGACTTTCGCGCAGGCCCGCGCCGGTAATGCGCACGAACTGCGCCTTCTCGTGGAATTCGGCAAGATTTCGCGCGCCGACATATCCCATTGCCGCGCGCAGGCCGCCGGCGAGCTGATGCATGACGTTGGCGACCGGACCCTTGTAAGGGACCTGGCCCTCGATGCCTTCAGGCACCAGCTTGAGCGTGTCCTTGATGTCCTGCTGGAAATAGCGGTCGGCAGAACCGCGCGCCATCGCACCGACCGATCCCATCCCGCGATAGGCCTTGTAGGAGCGGCCCTGCCAGAGAAACACTTCGCCCGGCGTCTCGTCGGTGCCGGCGAGCAAGGAGCCGACCATGGCGATGTCGGCGCCGGCGGCCAAAGCCTTGGCCAGATCGCCGGAATATTTGATGCCGCCATCGGCGATCACGGGGATGTCAGCTTTCCGCGCGGCTTCGACCGCATCCATGATCGCGGTCAGCTGCGGCACGCCGACGCCGGCGACAATGCGCGTGGTGCAGATCGAACCGGGACCGATGCCTACCTTGATCGCGTCAGCACCGGCATCGATCAGCGCCTGCGCGCCCTCCAGGGTGGCGATATTGCCGGCGATCACCTGCACGGCATTGGACAGCCGCTTGATGCGATCGACCGCCTTCAGCACATGCGCCGAATGGCCGTGCGCGGTGTCCACCACGATCAGGTCGACGCCGGCGTCGATCAGCCGCTCGGTCCGCTCGAAGCCGCCCTCGCCTACCGTGGTCGCGGCCGCGACACGCAGGCGGCCTTGCGCATCCTTGCTGGCCAAGGGATGGGCGACCGCCTTCTCCATGTCCTTTACGGTGATCAGTCCGACGCAGCGGTACTGGTCGTCGACCACAAGCAATTTTTCGATGCGATGCTTGTGCAGCATCCGCTTGGCTTCGTCCTGGCTGACGCCTTGGCGGACGGTGACGAGGTTTTCGTGCGTCATCAGCTCGGATATTTTCTGGCGGGGGTCGGTGGCGAAACGCACATCGCGGTTGGTGAGAATGCCGACCAGTTTCCCCGGCGCGCCCTTGGCAGCACCTGTGACCACCGGAATGCCGGAGAAACCGTGATCGTTCATCAGCGCCAGCGCGTCCGACAGCATCGCATCGGGACCGATGGTCAGGGGATTGACCACCATGCCGGATTCGAACTTCTTGACCTGCCGCACCTGGGCGGCCTGGCCGTCGACATCGAAATTGCGGTGGATGACACCGATGCCGCCGGCCTGCGCCATGGCAATGGCCATGCGCGCTTCGGTGACGGTGTCCATTGCTGAGGCGATAATCGGGATGTTGAGCGGGATGGCGCGGGTGACGTGGGAGCGGATATCGGCCTCCGAGGGCAGGATATCCGAGAGGCCGGGCTTGAGAAGCACGTCGTCGAACGTATAGGCTTCGCGAATCCCCTGAAGTCCCTGCACCACTGCCATCGCCAACTCCGTTCAGCGGCACAATCGCCGCATCTTGAACCTCAGGATGAAATAATCCTTCGGCGACGCAGATGGCATCGCCGTCGAATCGCCCATCGGTAGGGTTGGCGGTGGTCGATAGCATGGCGCCATGACGAATCAAAGGGGCTAGAGCCCTTTCCGCTTCGATACCATCGAGGTGGGGCTATAGATTCTTGATTTGACCCGTTTTTTTAACGCGAATTGCTGGTTTCCGTTGTTCCACAATAGCCTGCGCCGCCATGGGGTGATACAGCCCGTGCTCCCGCTTTGTCCCCTTTCCCCGAATCCCGATGAACAGAGAACGCCTGATCCCGCTCATCGTGGCCACCGCCCTGTTCATGGAGAACATGGATTCGACGGTCATTGCGACCTCGCTGCCGGCGATCGCCGCCGACATCGGCACCAGCCCGCTGACGCTGAAACTCGCCATCACCTCCTATCTGCTGTCGCTGGCGGTGTTCATTCCGGCGAGCGGCTGGACCGCCGATCGCTTCGGCGCGCGATTGGTGTTCTCGATCGCCATTGCCGTCTTCATGGTGGGCTCGATCGGTTGCGCGCTGTCCTCCTCGGTCACCGATTTCGTCATCGCGCGCATCCTGCAGGGCGCCGGTGGCGCGATGATGACGCCGGTCGGGCGGCTGGTGCTGCTGCGCTCGATCGACAAAAGCGCGCTGGTCAATGCGATGGCCTGGGTCACGGTGCCGGCGCTGGTCGGCCCGGTGATCGGTCCGCCGCTCGGCGGCTTCATCACCACCTACTTCTCATGGCACTGGATTTTTCTCATCAACATTCCGATCGGCATGCTCGGCATCTTCATGGCGCTGCGCTATATCGACCCGATCCGCAGCGAGGACCCCGACCGCTTCGATCTCTACGGGCTGCTGCTGGCCGGGATCGGGCTCGGCGGCATCGCATTCGGCCTTTCGATCGCCGGCCTCAATCTGCTGCCATGGACCGTTGTCATCGCGCTGATCGCGATCGGCGCCATTTCCATGACGCTCTATGTGATGCACGCCAGGCGAACCGCCTCGCCGGTGCTGGATTTCACCCTGCTGCGGCTGCCGACGATGCGCGCCAGCATCATCGGCGGTTTCCTGTTCCGCCTCGGCATCGGCGCCTTGCCGTTTTTGCTGCCACTATTGATGCAGGTCGGATTTGGGCTGTCGCCGCTCCGCTCCGGCCTCGTGACCTTTTCGTCGGCGGTCGGCGCCATGGGCATGAAAACACTGGCGGCCCGCATCATCAAGACGTTCGGCTTTCGAAATATCATGGTGATCAATGCGGTGGTGAGTTCGGTCTTCCTCGCGGCCTGCGCGCTGTTCACGATCGCAACGCCGCTGCTTCTGATCATGATCCTTCTCGTGGTCGGCGGCTTCTTCCGTTCGCTGCAGTTCACCGCGATCAATACGCTGGCCTATGCCGAGGTCGAGCCGGCGCAGATGAGTCGCGCAACCACGCTGGTCAGCGTCAACCAGCAGCTGGCGATTTCCGCCGGCGTCGCGGTCGGTGCGTTCTCGGTGGAATCGACCCTGTGGGTCCATCATACGAGCGAGCTAATTGCCAGCGACTTCGCGCCAGGCTTTATCGTGGTCGCGATTATCTCGACGATTTCGTCCTACTTCTTCTTCCAGATGCCGACCGACGCCGGTCACCAGGTATCGGGGCGCGGCGTTATCGTGATCACTTCGCCGGAGCGCGACGCCGAACCGGAAGAAACCGCCGCCACCGAGACCGCCAACGCCAGGGATCAGCGGCTGGGGTAGACTACCGCCATTGTGAGGCTACGGGTCGCGCTGTGCTCATTCCGGCATTCCGGCGAGGCGATAGGCTTCCTGTAACTTCGCAAGCTCTTGATCTCTCCTTACGGAGCGCAGCACAATGCTGTAATACCCTCGGCTGTTGGTGCGTGAGCGCCGGTAGCACGTTGGCAATCATCTTCATCCAAATCGGAGCTGGACAATATGGCCCGGCATGACGTTCTGATCGTGGGAACGCGATGCGCCGGAGCGCCACTGGCGATGCTGCTCGCGCGAAAAGGGTACAAGGTTCTCGGCGTTGATCGCGCGCAGTTCCCAAGCGACACCGTTTCAACTCATTTCATGTGGCCGAGAACAACTGCGTCACTCGCAAAGTGGGGACTGCTGGACAAGCTGGCAGCGACCGGGTGTCCGATGATCAATCAGGTGATCGCCGACTATGGTGCGATAGCCCTTTGCGGCAAACCCAACCCGGTTGATGGTACCGCCGCGATGTATTCCCCGCGACGACTTGTTCTCGACAGCCTTTTGGTTGATGCCGCGCGCGAAGCCGGAGCGGAAATACGCGAAGGAACCACCTTTCGAGATCTTCTTTGGGCGGAAGGTCGGGTCGTCGGGGCGCGCCTGCAGGACGCCCACGGACGCCTGATTGAAGAGAGCGCCGCCATTGTAGTTGGTGCGGATGGGATGTGGTCGCCAGTCGGCCGTGCTGCAGGTGCCACGACCGATGTTGCGCACGGCTCCTTCACCTGCGGGTATTACGCTTACTGGGCCGGTGTGCCTACTCAAGGCGTCGAGTTTTACGTGCGCCGTGGCCGGGACATTCTCGTATTCCCTACCCATGACGGGCTGACCTGCATCTGGGCAGGACGCTCGCACGAAGATTGGGATGCATACCGGAGAAACGTTGGGGGCAACTACCGCGAGATCATTGAACTTGCTCCGTCACTCGCCGAGCGGCTCAATTCCTCTCAGCAGGTTTCCCCCTTCAAAGGGACTTCCAAGTTGCTCAACTTCTATCGCCAGAGTTTCGGAAGGGGATGGGCTCTGGTCGGCGACGCGGCGTACCACCGCGATCCTCTCCCGGGGATGGGGATCGGCGACGCCTTTTTAGGCGCGCAACTTCTGGCAGACGCACTCGCAGATGGTCTTGCGAACGACGCGGCTCGCCTTGCTGTCTCGTTGGCGACCTACCAGTCAGCGTTTCGCGACAAGACGATGCCAATTTTCGAATACACGTTGAAGGCTGCGAGCCTGAAAGATCCGACATCCACCGTGCCGCTCTATGAGAGGGTCGCTCAGTCCCGTGAAGAAACGACGCGTTTTATGGACGTCCTCGCGGGAAATATCCCCTTCAAGGAGTTCTTCAACCCGCCAAACATCGCGCGGCTGCTTGCATAGGCATTCGCGCTGTGTCGCGGCTCGACCTCTGTAACGGTGACAACGACCTTGGCAGGACGGCGCTCGGCTGAACATCTACCTTGGAAAACCCGCTCGAAGAAAAGCTTCTCTATAGCGGTCGATATCGCTGGCACGACGCAGAGGCAGCAGCGGTACCAGCGACGACACCGTTCGCGACGGATCAAGCTCAAGAGCCTTGCTGGTCGCTTTCTGGGCCGAAGCAATCTCACCAGCCATTACTCCGCTTATTGCAAGAACCCGCCAGCCCGACGCGAAGGTCGGAAACTCACTGACGGCTTTCTCCATCACACGCATCCCCTCCTTGTAGTTCCCTAGGAAAAAATGAGAAAGGGCGGCGCCCAGTTGCCTATACATCCTAGCGGGGTCGCAAGGGTCCAGCCGCTCGCTCTTACCAAAGTGTTCCAGCGCAATGTCATACTCGCCCAAGTAAAGCTGGACGTAAGCGCTGTAACTCCAACCATAAGCAAAATTGGGGTTCATTTCCAAACCTCGCCTCGTGCATTCAGCGCCGAAATCGAGCTCATTAGCGAATAGCGCAAGAATGAACGCGCCCCGACACAGTGCCGCCCCATCCATTTGGCCCGTTTCAATCGCGCGACGTGCAAGGCTGACGGCCTCCGCACTCTCTTGCGCAATGTTGACCATCCAACCGTTTTGCCTCCGGGCGGAATAGACTACTGCAGCCATGGCATAGGTTGATGAAAAACTCGGATCGAGTTCAGCGGCCTTCGCAAAATACGCGAGGGCGGCCTCGGTACCAGATTTCGTGAATTTACAGTGTTCTGCGAGGCCTCTCCAATAACAGTCATAGGCGTCAAGGCTCGCAGTGGACTTCCGATTTGCACGATGAATTTCAGAGGCCTGCACATGCGCTACTAACTGACCTACGACCTTTGCCGTTATTTCATCTTGAAGCTCAAAGACATCTTCCAGTTTGCCATCGTACCTATCAGCCCAGACGTGAGCCCCAGTGAGGCTGTCAATGAGCTGTCCTGTTATCCGCACTCTGCCGGCCGACTTACGCACGCTGCCTTCTAGCACGTAGTGAACTCCAAGTTCTCTGCCTACCTGTTTGATGTCGACGGTTTTGCCTTTGTAAGTGAAGCTCGAATTGCGAGCGATGACGAACAGCGACCTGAAGTGTGAAAGCGCCGTGATGATGTCCTCAACCATCCCGTCGGCGAAGTATTCCTGCTCAGGATCGCCGCTCATGTTCTGGAACGGAAGGACAGCGATGGAAGGCTTGTCGGGAAGTGCGAGGACTTCGGCAGGTTGAACGGAACTTGGTCGCAGTTCCGTGGCAGGCGTGCCGTCCGCTCGGATGCGCCAAGCCCGCATTGGCTCGACGATATTCTTCAGGGACTGCATACCCATATCGTCGTAGGCGACATCGACCTTGCCCCGGATTTGCCGGTGCGCGTCGTCGGAAATACAGACGCCACCGGGTTCCGCGATCCCGTCCAGACGCGCCGCAATATTCACGCCATCGCCGAAGATGTCGTTGTCGTCGATGATGATGTCGCCGACATGGATGCCTATCCGAAATTCAATACGCTTGCCCTGCGGGACGTCGGCGTTCTGCTCGCTCATGCGGCGCTGAACCTCGACCGCGCATCGCGCCGCGTCGACCGCACTGGCGAACTCGACGAGCATGCCGTCACCGGTTGTCTTGACGATGCGTCCTCGATGCTCGGCTATTTTGGGATCAAAAAGGCTTTTTCTGCAGG
Organism: Bradyrhizobium sp.; assembly: GCA_036266415.1. Lineage (GTDB taxonomy): Bacteria > Pseudomonadota > Alphaproteobacteria > Rhizobiales > Xanthobacteraceae > Bradyrhizobium. Next base: position 56,232 of record DATANB010000071.1, read on the forward strand.
CCTTTAACTGCGCCAGCGTGCCTTCCTCATCGGCGCCCATCAAGCGGCTGTAGCCGGCGATATCCGCCGCCAGTACTGCTGCCAGACGTCGTTCGACACGCTTGCCGCCCAAAACAATGCCTCGGTCTATTCAATCCCAGACATCAAAGCACAGGGGCTTGTTATCGGACTAGGGGGGAACGTCGGCCTTGGGGTCGTTTTCGGAAGTTGGCCCTGCGGCCGCAAGGCCGCGATGGGCCGCGAACTTCCGCAAATGGCGGGCGTTCGTCCAAAAAAAAGCCACCGTCTCTGCTTTTGATCAGCCCGATTTCAACTGGAGTTAGCCAATGGCCATGAACTCTGTCGGCTGGTTCGAAATTTACGTAAAGGATATGCCTCGCGCCAAGGCTTTTTACGAGGCTGTGTTTGACAGGAAATTGGAAAAGCTGGGCGCGACCGGCGTTTCCGAGATGTGGGCCTTTTCCGGCAAACCCGATAACGCCGGCGCCACCGGCGCGCTTGTGAAGATGGAAAACGGTCCGTCCGGCGTCGGGGGCATCATCGTCTATTTCGTTTGCGAGGATTGTGCTGTCGAGGCTGCCCGTGCCACCAAAAATGGCGGCAAGATCATGAAAGACAAATTCTCGATAGGTGAATACGGTCATATCGCACTCGTCAACGACACCGAAGGCAACCTGATCGGTTTGCATTCAATGAAGTGAGACGATAGACCGGGACAATGTCTGGATTGGGTCGCGATTTCGCTGGATCGGTTCGTCAAGCGGCGGGTTGCGGCGGGGGCAGGCCTGGTGGACAGCTCGCTATCGGCTCGCTCAGGACGCCGGCTTTGCCTGAGCGGCGCGAAATCCCATCGCCAGCACATATCGCTCGGAGGAATCCTTGCGGCTCGATGCCGGCTTGACGTGCTTGACGGTCGCAAAATCGCGCTTGAGTTGGGTCATCAGCGCCGCATCGGCGCCGCTCTGGAACACCTTGGCGACGAACGTGCCGCCGGGCTTGAGCACGTCAGCGGCGAATGCCGCGGCGCCTTCCACCAGGCCGAGGATGCGGAGCTGATCGGTCTTGCGATGGCCCGTGGTGTTGGCGGCCATGTCGGAAAGCACCACATCGGCGCGACCACCCATCATGGCCAACAATTTGTCCGGCGCGTCCACTTTTAGAAAATCGAGCCGCGCGAAACTGACGCCGGGGATCTCCGGCATCTCCAGCAGATCGATCGCGACCACCTTGCCCTTGCCGCCGGCTGCACCGACCCGCCGGGCCGCGATTTGGCTCCAGCCGCCGGGCGCCGCGCCGAGATCGACCACGGTGATGCCTGATTTGAGAAAATGGTACTTGTCGTCGATCTCGATCAGCTTGTAGGCCGCGCGCGAGCGCAATCCGTCGCGTTTGGCCTGCGCCACATAGGGATCGTTGAGCTGCCGCTCCAGCCAGAGCTTTGAGGACAGCTTGAGCCTGCCGCCGCTCTTGACGGTGACCCTCATCCGTCCGGTAGTGTCTTTCGCCATATCGTTTGGTTGCTCTTGGAAACGGGTGCCGACCATTGCTCCCTCTCCCCGCTTGCGGGGAGAGGGTTGGGGTGAGGGGCCTCTCGTCAGACTCGACTCGCGGAGAGTCCCCCTCACCCGGATCGCCAAGGCGATCCGACCTCTCCCCGCAAGCGGGGCGAGGTGATCGAATTCGCGTCTGCGGCGATCCAACCAAAAAGGCTCTAGCACATTGCGCGCCCGCGCGCCTATCGGCATCCGCCGAGGGCGCCGTCCTCGCGCATCATCTCGACCAGCATGCCCTCACGCAGGCCGCGATCGGCCACCCGCAGCCGCGGCAGCGGAAACGCGCCGCGGATCGCATCGAGAATGGCGCAGCCCGCCAGTACCAGATCGGCGCGTTCGATGCTGATGCAGTTGTTTTTGGCGCGCTCCTGATAGCTCATGCCGAGCAGGCGCGCGATGATCGAGGTGATATCGGCGTCGCTGAGCCAGACGCCATCGATGCGGCGGCGATCGTAGCGGACCAGGTTGAGATGGACGCCGGCCAGTGTTGTCACCGTGCCTGACGTGCCGAGCAGGTGCATGTCGGCGAGATCGGCGCCATGCTCGGCCGCGAACGGGGCGATGTGCCGCGCCACCTCCTGCACCATCAGCGCATAGGCCTGCGGCGAGACGTCCCTGCCGCCGAAATTTTCGGCTAGCCTGACGACGCCGAGCGGGATCGACATCCATGCCTTGATGCGCGGCGCGGCGTTTTGCTCGTTCGGATCGCGCTCGATCCGGACCAGTTCGGTCGACCCGCCGCCGATGTCGAACAGGATGGCACCCCGTCCTTTCGGGTCGATCAGCGGCGAGCAGCCGATCACGGCGAGCGCCGCCTCGGTCTCACGATCGATCACCTCCAGGCGGATGCCGGTTTCGGCGGCGACGCGGTCGCGGAAGCGGTCGGCGTTGGTGGCCGCGCGGCAGGCCTCGGTTGCGATCAACCGCAGGCGTTTTGCCTTCCTGAACCGGATTTTGTCGCGGCAAACGCTCAACGCGATGATGGCGCGCTCGATCGCGGCATCGCTGATGCAGCCGGTTGCCGAAATTCCTTCCCCCAGCCGGATGATCCGCGAGAAGGAATCGACCACACGGAATCCGTCGTCGGTCGGACAGGCGATCAGCAGGCGGCAATTATTGGTGCCGAGGTCGAGCGCGGCGTAGACGCCGTTTCCGGCGTCGGACACGGCCGAGCCCTGACCGTCACGCGGCCTTTGACCGTCGCCAGGCAGGCCCTTGCCATCGTCTCCGCGCGGCCCAGGGCCGTCGCGAAGCCGCGCGTCATCTTTCATCCAAAATGTCTTTCCGCGGCCAAATCAGGCCACCGAGGAATTTCCGTTCACGGAAACTTTAGCAGCGCTGGGCAGCGGCGCAACAGCCGTTCACATGGGACTATGCCCAATCAGGCGTTGTCGTAGCGACGGGTGTGCGTTATCTGCTGGGGAAGCCGCGAAATCGTGCAAAACCAGGCATTTCAGGGACCTTATCAATGCAGGATCACAGTTCTTCACCTTCTCTGGAAAACGCTATCGCACTGCAAAAATTCGGTGTCGGACAGCCGGTCCGCCGCAAGGAAGACGATACGCTGGTGCGCGGCAAGGGCAAATACACCGACGACTTCAATCTGCCCGGCCAGGTCTATGCGTGGATCGTGCGCTCCAGTCACGCGCACGGCATCATCCGCGGCATCGACACCAAGGCCGCCAAGGCGATGCCCGGCGTGCTAGGCGTCTGGACCGGAACCGATCTAGCCGCCGCCAATCACGCGCCCTTCACCTGCGGCCTGCCGCTGAAGAGCCGCGATGGCACCCCGCTGTTGCAGACCAACCGGGGCGCGCTGGTCTCCGACAAGGTGCGCTTTGTCGGCGACCCCGTGGCATTCGTGGTTGCCCAGACGCTGGCGCAGGCGCGCGATGCCGGCGAAGCCGTGGTGGTCGATATCGACCCGCTCCCGGCCGTCACCGATCCCGTGGCGGCCGCAAAACCCGGCGCGCCGCAGCTCTACGATCACATCCCCAACAATGTGGCGCTGGATTATCATTATGGCGACGCCGCCAAGGTCGAGGCCGCCTTTGCCAGCGCGGCGCATGTGACCAGGCTCGATATCACGAATACCCGTGTCGCCGTGGTGGCGATGGAGCCGCGCGCGGCGCTGGCCTCTTACGACAGGGCGAGCGAGCGCTACACGATCCAGGTTCCGACCCAGGGCGTTGCCGGCAATCGGCTGAACCTCGCCAAGAACCTCAAGGTGCCAAACGAGAAGGTCCACCTGTTGACAGCCAATGTCGGCGGCTCCTTCGGCATGAAGAACGTCAACTACCCCGAATACATGTGCATCCTGCATGCGGCGAAGACACTGGGCCGCCCGGTGAAATGGACCGACGAGCGCTCGACCAGCTTTCTTTCCGACAGCCATGGACGCGCGGGACAGATTCACTGCGAGCTGGCGCTCGATGCCGAAGGCAAGTTCCTCGCGCTCAAGGTCTCGGGCTATGGCAATCTCGGCGCCTACATCACCGGCGTCGCGCCGATCCCGCTCTCGCTCAACGTCGGCAAGAACATCGCCAGCGTCTACCGCACGCCGCTGATGACCGTCGACATCAAGACCGTGCTGACCAATACCACGCTGATGGGGGCCTATCGCGGCGCCGGACGCCCCGAAGCCAATTATTACATGGAGCGCCTGATCGATCGCGCCGCCGACGAAATGGGCATCAACCGGCTGACGCTGCGCAAGCGCAATTTCATCAAGCCGGCGCAGATGCCGTTTTCGGCCTCCTCCGGTGTCACCTATGACAGCGGCGATTTCCAGGGCGTCTTCAACAAGGCGCTCGAGATCTCCGATCACGGCAATTTTGCCCGCCGCCGGAAGGAAAGCCGCAAGCGCGGCAGGCTGCGCGGCATCGCCGTCGGCTCCTATCTCGAGGTCACCGCGCCCCCCGGCGTCGAACTCGGCAAGATCGTGTTCGAGGATGACGGTTCGGTGAAGCTGATCACCGGCACGCTCGACTACGGCCAGGGCCATGCCACGCCGTTCGCGCAGGTGCTCTCGGAGCGGCTCGGGGTGCCCTTCGACCGCATAAAACTCGAACAGGGCGACAGCGACATCGTGCATACCGGCAGCGGCACCGGCGGCTCGCGCTCGATTACCGCCAGCGGCATGGCGATTGTCGAGGCCTCCAGGCTCGTCATCGAAAAGGGCAAGCGCGCCGCCGCGCATCTGATGGAAGCCGCCGAATCCGACATCGAATTCGGCAATGGCCGCTTCACCATCGCCGGCACCGATCGCTCCATCGATATCATAGAACTGGCGCGCCGGCTGCGCGAGGGCAAGATGCCCGACGGCGTCCCCGCCTCGCTCGACGTCGACCACACCACCGAGCCGGTGCCGTCGACCTTCCCCAATGGCTGTCACGTCGCCGAGGTCGAGATCGATCCCGAAACCGGGATCGTGCAGATCGTCCGCTATACCGGCGTCAACGATTTCGGCACCATCGTCAATCCCCTGCTGGTCGCCGGCCAGATGCATGGCGGCGTCGCGCAGGGCATCGGGCAGGCGCTGATGGAATGCGTCAGCTACGATTCGAGCGGCCAGCCGATCACCGGTTCGTTCATGGATTACGCGCTGCCGCGCGCCGAGGACATCCCTGACATGGTGGTCGGCGATCACCCGGTGCCGGCCAAATCCAACCCGCTCGGGACAAAAGGCTGCGGCGAGGCCGGCTGCGCCGGCAGTCTTTCCACCATCGTCAATGCGGTGATCGACGCACTCTCCGAATACGGCATCACCCATATCGACATGCCCTTGACGCCGGAGAAGGTCTGGCGCGCCATCAGGGACGCGAAGAAAAAGGCGGCGTAGCGCGCAGCCGTCTCCTCTCCCTCGCCCCGCTCTTCGCGGGGTCGAGACGAGCGAAGCTCGCTCTTAGAGGGTTGGGGCGAGGGGCTGCTTTCGGCAAATTCTTGCAGACGAATTGCGCTCGGTGAGTCCCCCTCACCCGAAATTCTCGCGAAGCGAGAATTTCGTCCTCTCCCCGCAAAGCGGGGCGAGGTCAGGTGAGAGTTACGCCGCGGCCTGCTCGCGCGGCTGATAGATCGCGGTGTGCTGGCAATGCGCCAGCGGGGTGCGGCCGTTGGCGACGACCAGCGCGTCGAGCTCGACGAAGCGATGGCCCTTCTTCTCATAATTGCCGGTGACGCGCGCACGCGCGGATAATTCGTCGCCGCTTCCTGCGGCTGACAGAAGCTGCATGCGGCTGCCGACATGAATCCACGGTCCGAGGATGGCGTTGTCGACCAGCACCTTGTTCATGACCCGCTGCAGCAGGCCGGGATGGCCAAGCCCCTCCTTCGCATAAATCGGATCGCGCTCGCGAACGTCGGTCAGATATTCCTCGGCGGCTTCGCCGGCCCAGGCGCGCGGCACGCTGCCAAGCCATTTGTCGAGTTGATAGGAAGTTGCATTGACCGGCCTGCGCTCGGCCACCGCGGCGATGCCAGGGAAATCGGAAAGCGAGACCGAGGGCGCCGAGGCCGGCAACGACGCGCTGCCGGTGGCGCAGAGCTCGCCACGGCTTTCGACCTCGATCGAAAGTACGCCGTCGCTCTCCTCGCCGGTGACGTCGGCGATGTCGCCGTCATAGACCGGTTTTACAAAACGCGCCTCGATCAGCCCGCGCTCCAGAAACGCGCGGCCCCATTTTGCCACCGGCAGATGCATCATGTAGGCCATCACATCGACGCCGGGGACGAGCCCGCCGGAAAAGCCGAACCGTTTTGCCACGGTGTCGTCATGCATCTTGTTTTCGCTGAACTTGGCGGTGTTGTAGGCGGAGACGCGGTACGCCTGGAGCCGGCTTGTCATGCCCGTTATCCCTGATTTTTGTGGTTCTTTGCTGCGATAATCGTACGCGAAGGAACTGCCGTGGCAAGCATGTTCCCGCCTGTGTTTTGCTCGCAATTTGGCCCCCGATGGGGTACGACCCGCATCTCAGGGGCGCTCGCTGCACCGACTGATAAACTTCTCAACCGATGGCATGACTTGAACACCACCCGCATCTATGTCGACGCCGACGCCTGCCCGGTCAAGGACGAGATTTATCGCGTCGCCGCCCGCCACCGCCTGCCCGTCAGCGTGGTGGCCGGCAGCTTCATTCGGGTGCCTCAGGACCCGCTGATCGAGCGCATCGCCGCGGGGCCCGGGATGGACGCCGCCGACGACTGGATCGCGGAACGCGCGGGCAAGGGCGATATCGTCATTACCTCGGATATCCCGCTGGCGAGCCGCTGCGTGAAATCGGGCGCCGAGGTGATCGCGCCGAACGGCAAGCCGTTTACCGAACAATCGATCGGGATGACCCTTGCGGTACGCAACCTGATGACCGATTTACGCTCATCGGGCGAGGTGACCGGCGGCCCGAAATCCTATTCGCCACGCGACCGCTCGGCGTTTCTGTCGGCGCTCGACCAGACCATCCGACGCATCCAGCGTCAGCGCGCGGATCACACCGCGCAGAAACAGAGCTGATAACGAATGGCGCCACCGCTGATCCAGTTGAAGGAGATAAAACTGACGTTTGGCGGCACGCCGCTATTGTCTGGCGTCGAGCTGTCGGTGTCGGCGGGCGAGCGCGTTTGCCTGATCGGCCGCAACGGTTCGGGCAAGTCGACGCTGCTGAAGATCGCCGCCGGCCTCGTCCAGCCCGATCACGGCAGCCGCTTCGTGCAGCCCGGTGCCACCATCCGCTACCTGCCGCAGGAGCCGGATTTCGGGGGCTTTGCCACCACGCTCTCCTATGTCGAGGCTGGCCTCGGCCCCGGCGACGACCATTATCAGGCCCGCTACGTGCTGGAGCAGCTCGGCCTTCACGGCGATGAAGACCCCGCGCAGCTGTCCGGCGGCGAAGCCCGCCGCGCGGCGCTGGCACGCGCGCTGGCGCCCTCGCCCGATATCCTGCTCTTGGACGAGCCGACCAACCATCTCGACCTCACCACCATCGAATGGCTGGAAAGCGAACTCGACGGCCGCCGCTCGGCGCTTGTCATCATCAGCCATGACCGCCGCTTCCTGTCGAATCTGTCGCGCTCCACCGCCTGGCTCGATCGCGGCCAGATCAGGCAGATCGATCGCGGTTTTGGCGCATTCGAGGCCTGGCGCGACGAGGTGCTGGCGGAGGAGAAGCGCGACCAGCACAAGCTCGACCGCAAAATCGTCAACGAGGAGCACTGGCTGCGCTACGGCGTTTCCGGGCGCCGCAAGCGCAATGTCAAGCGACTCGGCAATCTCTACGCGCTGCGCGACCAGCGCCGGAACTATCGCGGCGCCACCGGAGATGCCAATCTCACCGCCGCGGAGGCGGAAAAATCCGGCAAACTGGTGATCGAGGCCAAGAACATCAGCAGGTCCTACGGCGATCGCAGAATCGTCGACGGCTTCTCGATCCGCGTCCAGCGCGGCGACCGCATCGGCATCGTCGGGCCAAATGGCGTCGGCAAGACCACGCTGATCGACATGCTGACCGGCGCGAAACCGCCCGACAGCGGCGCCATCCGGTTCGGCGCCAATATCGAGATGGCGACGCTGGACCAGCATCGCGAAAGCCTCGATCCCAAATCGACGCTGGCCGAGGCCTTGACCGGCGGCCGCGGCGACCACGTGATGGTCGGCGGCAAGCCGAAGCATGTGGTGAGCTACATGAAGGACTTTCTATTCGCGCAGGAGCAGATGCGCACGCCGCTGGAGGTGCTGTCCGGCGGCGAGCGCGGCCGGCTGATGCTGGCGCGCGCGCTGGCAAAGCCGTCCAACCTGCTGGTGCTGGACGAGCCGACCAACGACCTCGACCTCGAAACCCTCGACGTGCTGGAGGAGATGCTCGGCGACTACGAGGGCACGGTGATCCTGATCAGCCACGACCGCGACTTTCTCGATCGCGTGGTCACTTCCGTGATCGCGCCGGATGGTGACGGCCGCTGGATCGAATATGCCGGCGGCTATACCGACATGCTGGCGCAGCGGGGCGCCGACCTCAAGCGCGAGGCGGTGAAGGTGGCCGTGGTCGAACGCGAAACGGCAGTGGCCGCAGGCAGGGCTTCCGCGGTATCGCGGCGCCGGCTCAATTTCAACGAAAAGCACGCGCTGGAAGCGCTGCCGAAGGCGATCGCCAAATTGCAGGCCGAAATCGCCAAACAGCAGCGCCATCTTGACGATCCCGACCTGTTCCAGAAGGATCGCAGGAAATTTGATTCCGCCTCTGATGCGCTTGCAAAAGCGCAACGGGAATTGCAGGAGGCCGAGGACAAGTGGCTTGAACTTGAAGTGCTGCGTGAAGAGATTGAACAGGCCTAGGCCGAAGGATATTTTCGACCGTCATTGCGAGGAGCACTTGCGACGAAGCAATCCAGCTTTCTTGAACCGGCAACAAGATGGATTGCTTCGCTTCGCTCGCAATGACGAGGACGCATGATTGGAGGCTCCGATGACCACCCCCCTCGCCGCCAGGATCGCCCGCGAATACGGAACGCCGGCCGCCGTGATCGACATGGACCGCGTCGAGCGCAACATCGCCCGGATCCAGGCCGCCTGCGATGCCGCAGGCGTCGCCAACCGCCCGCACATCAAGACCCACAAGAGCCCGATGCTGGCGCGGATGCAGATCGCCGCCGGCGCTCACGGCATCACCTGCCAGAAACTCGGCGAAGCCGAGGTGATGGCGAATGCCGGCATCGACGACATCCTGATCAGCTACAACCTCATCGGCGAGGAAAAGATGGCGCGGCTCGGCGCGCTCCAGGCCAAGGCCAAGATGACAGTGGCCGCCGATAATTCGACTGTGATCGCTGGGTTACCGCAGGCGGCAAGCGTGTCTGGCCGTCCGCTCTCGGTGGTGGTCGAGTGCGACACCGGGCGCAAGCGCGCGGGGGTCGAGACGCCCACTGAAGCCATCGCGCTAGCGCGCGAGATCGCCGCCTCAGAAGGATTGGTCTTCGCCGGTTTCATGCTGTACCCGACCGAGACCGGCTGGACCGAGGCGCAGAAATTCTACGATGAAGCCCTGGCCGGCGTGCGCGCCCACGGGCTGGACGCCGCGATGGTTTCCACCGGCGGCACCCCGAACCTGAAGAACGTCGGCAAACTCAAGGGCGCCACTGAGCATCGGCCCGGCACCTACATCTACAATGACCGCATGCAGGTCGCCGCCGGCGTCGCGAGCTGGGACGATTGCGCATTGAACATCTATTCCACCGTCGTGAGCCGCGCCGGACCCGATCGGGGCATTCTGGATGCCGGTTCGAAGACGCTAACGTCGGACACCGGCGGCGGGCTCGACGGCCACGGGCTGATCCTGGAGCATCCGGAGGCGAGGATCGCGCGCTTCGCCGAGGAACACGGCTTCCTCGACCTCGCGCGCAGCAATACCCGCCCCGAAGTCGGCGACGTCGTGCGGATCGTTCCCAATCACGTTTGCGTCGTCGTCAACATGATGGACGAGGTGGTGATGGTGCGCGGCGAGGAGATCATCGGCACGCTGCAGGTCGTGGCACGGGGGAAGCTGCGGTAGCGGTCCGAAGTCACTACCGTTTATTTCATATGTTCGAGGAGGCCGATTACCTGCGCCTCTGCGAAATGGAAAGGAAATGCGCGGAGCATGGCGCACAAAGTATTCGTTTACGGCACCCTCAAGAGCGGCTTCGCGAACCATCATTTGCTTGAGGGTTGCGAGTGCTTCGGCGCCGCCGCGACCGTGCCCACTTACAAAATGATTGAGGTCGGCTTCCCCGTGATCATGCCTGATCCGGAAGGCAAGCCCTTGGCCGGCGAAATCTATACCGTCAATGATGAGACGCTGGCGCGCCTCGACCAGCTTGAGCGCGAAGGCAGCTCTTACGACCGTAAGCTGATTGATTTCACCTTGCGGCTTGCCGGCGGCGAGCGCCGGCCAATCAAGGCATTTATTTACGTTGGACGCGAAGGTCGATTTGGCAAGGCGTTCGCTCGCGGCCCGCTCTATGATGCCGTGAATGGGCGGGGCGAACTGGATTGGAAGGCCGCGCTGCCCAGCCGCGGCCGGGCATCGACGTGAAATTCGTGTGTGTTTATCTCGAGCGGAGACAGGTTACTTTTGCGGAATCATGATGGGTTTCGCTACCGCCCAACCCATCCTACGATTTTAGCCACTTCAGCGCCCCTATCCCCGCCGCAGCACCCGTCGCGAACGAGGCTTGCAGCAGATAGCCGCCGGTCGGGGCTTCCCAGTCGAGCATCTCGCCTGATGCAAACACCCCGGGCAGTCGGCGGATCATGAAATCGGCGTCGATTTCGTCGAACGATATTCCGCCCGCAGTCGAGATCGCGCGCGCGATCGGTGCTGTGCCGTTGAGTTGCACCGGCACGGCATTGATCAGTCCGGCAAGGTTTTCTGGCGACAGCGACGACAGCGATACGCCGGAAGCGACCGCCGCCTCCTGCAACAGGCCGATGCTGACCGGGGAAAGTTGGGCGGCCTTGCGCAACCAGTTTGAAAACGATTGTTTTGCTTTGGGCGCCGACAGCCGGACGATCAGGGCGCTGATTTCGAGATCAGGCCGCAAGGCGATGCGCAGGGTCGCCTGCCCCGAACCCAGGACAGCCTCACGCAAATCGGCCGACAGCGCATAGATCGCGCCGCCCTCGATGCCCGCCCGCGTGATCACGGCTTCGCCGCGCACGCTGCGCGGGCCAAACGACAGCGCAACCCCCTTGAGCGGATGGCCTTCGAAGCGGTTACGAAAAATGTCCGACCAGGCAACGGTGAACCCGCAATTGGCGGGCCGGAGCGGCGAGATCGTAACGCCCTTCCCGGCCAGCATTCCCACCCACGCGCCGTCGGAGCCGAGCCGCGGCCAGGTTGCGCCGCCGAGCGCCAGCACGGTCGCGCTCACATCCACGACGCGCGCGCCATCAGGTGTTTGAAACAGCAGATGCCCGTCGTCATCCCAGCCGGTCCAGCGGTAGCGCAGCTCGAACCGGACACCCAGCGAATCCAGTCGGCGCAGCCATGCCCGCAGCAACGGGGATGCCTTCATCGCCTCTGGAAAAACCCGGCCGCTGGAGCCGATGAAGGTCGGCTGTCCCAGCGCCTCGCTCCATTCGCGTAGAGCGCGCGGCGGAAATGCTTCAATCGCTGCCGCGAGTTGCGGCGCCGCCTTGCCGTAGCGGGTGAAGAACGCCGGCAGCGCCTCGCTGTGGGTCAGATTGAGCCCGCCGCGCCCCGCCATCAGGAATTTGCGCCCCGCCGAGGCCATTGCGTCATAGACGGTGACGCTGCTGCCACCCTGCGCCAACACTTCGGCCGCCATCAGTCCGGCCGGACCGGCGCCGATGATGGCGACTTGGGTTTGGGGAGAGCGCGACATGTGCGCGGTTTACGTCATTCCGGGACACGCGTCTTCGCGTGGACCCGAAATCTGGAGCTTGTTGGTCAAGATTCCGGGTTCGCGCTGGCGCGCGCCCCGGAATGACGAAAGGTCAGAGCTTGATCCCCGCCCTTGCCGCGGCCTGGCCGACATATTTCTGCGTTTGCTGGAACGCGCCTTCCAGGGCTTTTGCTTTTGACATATCGCTGATCTCGCCGAAGTGCGCGGCGACCGCGTCGGGCGTCCAGTCGGATTGGGCCAGGTTGATGCCCTCGGTTTCCATGATCTTGATCACCGCGAAGGAACCGGCGCCCGCGCCCATGATGGTGCGGGTCGGCGCATCCTCGGCCAGCAGATAAAGCACCGCCGGCGTGATCGCTTCCGGCTTCATCAAAGCGAGCGCCTGCGGCGGCAGCAATTCCTCCGTCATCCTTGTTGCCGCGGTCGGCGAGATCGTGTTGACGCGGATGTTGTTCTTGCGGCCTTCCTCGGCCATCACGTTCATCAAACCGATCATGCCGGTTTTCGCAGCACCATAATTGGCCTGGCCGAAATTGCCGAACAGGCCCGACGACGAGGTGGTGACGACGATGCGGCCGTAGTTGCGCTCGCGCATGCCCTCCCACACCGCCTTGCAGCAATAGAACGTGCCGGTGAGATGCACATCCAGCACTTTCGCGAAATCCGATATCTCCATCTTGGCGAAGGATTTGTCGCGCAAGATGCCGGCATTGGCGCAGAGCAGATCGACGCTGCCCCACTCCCTGGTCGCGCGATCCACCATCGCCTTGACCTGTTCGTAGTTCGAGACGTCGGCGCCGTCAGCCATCGCCACGCCGCCGGCCTTTCGGATTTCCTCGACCACGGTTTCCGCCGGCGTCAGCGATCCGCCGGTGCCGTCGCGGGCGCCGCCGAAATCATTGACCACGACTTTCGCGCCGCGGCTCGCCAATCCAAGCGCATGCGCGCGTCCAAGACCATTGCCCGCGCCGGTGACGATGGCGACGCGTCCGTCGAACCTGATTGTCATGAGTTGGGATTCCCGGATGTTGGTTTGTTTCGTCATGCCCGGCCTCGTGCCGGGCATCCACGTCTTTCAGGATTTTGAATCAACAAGGCGTGGATGGCCGGGACAAGCCCGGCCATGACGCAAACCTTTAGGCAAAATAGATCAGGCCGATCCAGTCGGCCACCAGCGCGGGCTTTTGCTCGCCCTCGATTTCGACCGTCACATTCGTGCGCGACAGCAATTCGGTCGGCTTGCGCAGCTTGGCTTCGATCAATGTGAAGTGGCCGCGGACCCGCGAGCCCGCGCGCACCGGCGAGATGAAGCGCAGCTTGTCGAAGCCGTAATTGACCCCCATGGTCGTCCCCGAGATGACCGGCATCACCTCGTAGGACATGATGCTCAGCAATGACATCGTCAGGAATCCATGTGCCACCGTGGTGCCGAACGAGGTCTCGCGTCTGGCGCGCTCGGGGTCGACATGGATGAACTGGTGATCCTCGATCACGCCGGCAAAGGCATCGATCCGGCTCTGATCGACCAGATGCCAGGACGACACGCCGACTTCGTGGCCGACCATGGCCTGATAGGCCTCGAGCGAGATCGGCGGCTTTTTCCAGACTTCATTCATCGATTAGGCCTCCGCCGATCCGGCCGACCGTACCTTCTGCAGCTCCGGGAAATCCTCTTCGCGGAATTCCATGCCCCGCAGGGGATCGTCGCGGTCATTGTCATGCTCCAGACGACGCAACTGCACGCGGCGGATTTTGCCGGAAATCGTCTTCGGCAGCTCGCTCACCAGTTCGATCCGCCTAATACGCTTGAACGGGGCGAGCCGCGTATGCAGGTGCCGAAAGATCGACAGCGCGGTTTCGCCCGAATGCGCCGCGCCCGATACCAGCAGTACATAGGCCTTGGGGACGGCAAGACGAATCGGATCGGGGCTGGGAACGACGGCTGCCTCCGCCACCGATTCATGCTCCAGCAAAATGCTCTCGAGTTCGAACGGGCTGATCCGGTAGTCCGATGATTTGAACACATCGTCGGAGCGGCCGACGAAGGTCAGGTAGCCTTCGTCGTCGGCAAACACCACGTCGCCGCTGCGGTAGAGGTCGCCGTCGGCGCCGCTCAGTTTGCCATCGTCGCCCTGATAGCCCTGCATCAGGCCCGCGGGCCTGAAATCGCCGAGCTGCAGGGTGACCTCACCCTCTTTCGTGACATAGCCGTCGATATCGGTGATCTGCACGCGGTAGCCGGGCAGCGGCCGGCCCATCGATCCAACCTTGACCTTCTGGCCGGGCGAGTTGCCCGCCAGCGCCGTGGTTTCGGTCTGGCCGTAACCGTCGCGGATGGTCAGCCCCCACGCCGCCCGAACCTGATCGATCACCTCCGGATTGAGCGGCTCGCCGGCGCCGCAAACCTCGCGCAGACTGACCTTGAAGGCCGCAAGCTCTTCCTGGATGAACAGCCGCCAAACCGTCGGTGGCGCGCACAGCGTGGTGACGCCGCAGCGGCCAATGGTCGCGAGCAGTCCCCTGGCGTCGAAGCGCGGCTGATTGACCACGAACACCGTGGCGCCGGCGTTCCAGGGCGCGAAGAAGCAGCTCCAGGCATGCTTGGCCCAGCCCGGCGAGGAAATGTTCAGGTGGACATCGCCCGGCTGCAGCCCGAGCCAGTACATCGTCGACAGGCCGCCGACGGGATAGCTGCGCTGGCTGTGGCGCACCAGTTTGGGTTTGGCTGTCGTGCCCGAGGTGAAATAGAGCAGCATCGGATCGTCCGACCCGGTCGGCTCGTCCGGCTTGAAGGTTTCCGGAAAATCCGCGGCCTGTTCGTAAGCCAGCCAGCCCTCCTGCTTCGACGATGCGTTGACGACAATGCGAACGAGTTGTTCGCCGAGACCCGCGAACTTTGCGACCTGGTCCTGCGTCGCCACCACCACCCTGGCTCGGCCGCGATCGAGCCGGTCGCGCACCTCGTCCGGGGTCAATAGCGTGGTCGCGGGAATCACGACGACCCCAAGCTTCATCGCCGCCAGCATGGTCTCCCACAAGGGAACGACGTTGCCGAGTAGCAGCAGCAGATGGTCGCCGCGCCTCAGCCCCTGCGCGCGGAGGAAGTTTGCGACCTGGTTGGAGCGGCGCGACAGCGCCGCGAACGACAGCTTTGTTTCACGGTTGCTGCCGGCATCGACGATCCACAGCGCCGGGCGATCCCGGCTTTCCGAACTGCGTGCCAGCTCGGCGTCGAACCAGTCCAGCGCCCAGTTGAACGGCACCGGATCCGGCCAGCGGAAATCCGCCACCGCCTTGTCGTAATCCGTCCGATGCTTCAGCAGGAATGCCCGGGCGTCCTGAAATGTCGTCATTGGCTATCAGCTTTTTCCGGCCAGGCCGCGGACATGCTGGATGATACCGGAGAAATCGACCCCGCCATGTCCCGCGGCGTCAAACGCCTTGTAGATTTCCTGCGCATGCTTGCCAAGCGGCGTCGCGGCGCCGGTGGTCCTGGCCGCGTCCTGCGCCAGCGTCAGGTCCTTCACCATCAGCGCCGATGCAAAGCCTGGCCTGTAATCGTTGTTGGCGGGCGAGGTCGGCACCGGGCCCGGCACCGGACAATAAGAGGTCAGCGACCAGCATTGCCCCGAAGAGGTCGAGGCGACGTCGAACAGCGCCTGATGCGACAGCCCGAGCTTTTCGGCGAGCGCAAAGGCTTCGCTAACCGCGATCATGGACACGCCCAGGATCATGTTATTACAGATTTTGGCGGCCTGGCCGGCGCCGGCGCTGCCGCAATGCACGATCTTCTTGCCCATCTTTTCCAGCACCGGCTTGGCCGCGGCGAATGCCTTTGCTTCGCCACCGCACATGAAGGTCAGGGTTGCACCCCTGGCGCCGCCAGTGCCGCCGGAAACCGGCGCATCGACCGAGAAGATGCCCTGTTCTGACGCCAGGGCATGGGCCTGCACGGCGCTTTCGACATCGATGGTCGAGCAGTCGATGATCAGGGCACCCTTGGTTATCGAGGGCATTACCTCGTCCCAGACGGAAAGCACATGCTTGCCCGCCGGCAACATCGTGATGGTGACCTCGGCGCCCTTCACGGCGGCCGCGGCGCTGCCGGCGATCTCAGCGCCATCCGCCTTCGCCTGATTGCGCGACGCCCCGACCAGATCGAATGCGGTCACCTTGTGGCCGGCCTTGACCAGGTTGGCCGCCATCGGCCCACCCATGTTACCGAGCCCGATGAATGCGATGCTTGTCATGATCTCGTTCCCTCCGCCTGGGGCGTTGCTATTTTCTGCTGTCGAAGACCAGTTCGTCTGCGCCGATTTCGGCGAAGTAGGGCGCGATCATTTCCGGCGTCACCTGCTCGATCGCCGGCGGCGACCAGCGGGGATTGCGATCCTTGTCGATCACGGCCCCGCGCACGCCCTCGCGGAAATCGTCGCTGGCGAAGACTTGCAGCGCGGCGCGATATTCTCGCACCAGACACTGCTCCAGCGAGGACGATCCCCGCGCCAGCCGCAGCAGTTTTAGCGCCACCACCATGCCGCGCGGCGACTTCTCGTTCAATGTCTTCAGTGTCGATCGCGCCAGCTCGGAGCCGTCGCGCTGCAGAGCGGCGACGATATCCTGCATCCGGTCATGGGCAAACCAGCCGTCGATCTGCGGCCGCAGCGCCGCGACGGGGCCCGACGTCTCGCCGGTCGCAAATGCGTCGATTACGGCCTTCACATCGGCTGAGTTCACGTCGGCGCCAAGCGTGATCAGCGCCTCGCGCAAGAGGGCAAGTTTGGCGGAGGGCACCACTGCATCGGCAAAACGGGCATAGATCGCGTCGGGACCATTCATGGTCTGGCCAGTCAACCCAAAATAAGTGCCGATCTCGCCTGGCGAGCGCGACAACAGCCAGGTGCCGCCGACATCGGGAAAAAAGCCGAGACCGACTTCCGGCATCGCAAGCCTGGTCCGTTCGGTGACGACGCGATGGCGGCCGTGCGCGGACAGCCCGACGCCGCCGCCCATCACGATGCCGTCCATGAAGGCGACATAGGGCTTTGGAAACCTGGCGATGCGGTCGTTGAGAATGTACTCCTCGCGCCACAGGATCTTGCCGAGATCGCCTTTGACCTGTGAGCTTTCATACAGCGCCCGGATGTCGCCGCCGGCACAAAGGCCGCGCTCGCCCGCGCCTTCCAGCAGGATCAAACCGACCGCCGGGTCGGACTCGAACTGGTCGAGCGCCTTGTCGATGTCGCGAAACATCTGAAGCGTCACGGCATTGATCGTCTTCGGCCGGTTTAGCCGGATCACACCGACCGCGCCTTCGCGCCGCACGATCAGGTCGGGCTCGGAGCCCACGACGGAGGCAGCCTGAGCCGTCATCGCGCGCCCTCGATCAGCTTGCGCGAAACGATCAGCCGCATGATTTCGTTGGTGCCTTCGAGAATCTGGTGCACGCGCAGGTCGCGCACAATCTTCTCGATGCCGTATTCGCTGAGGTAGCCGTAGCCGCCGTGCAGTTGCAGCGCCTGGTTGGCGACCTCGAACCCGACATCGGTGCCAAAACGCTTCGCCATCGCGCACAGCATGGTGGCGTCGGCGTCCTTGCGGTCGAGTGCCGCCGCTGCGCGCCACACGAAGGTCCGGGCCGCCTCCAGTTCGGTCGCCATGTCGGCGAGGCGAAATTGCAGCGCCTGGAATTCGTCGAGGCGCTTTCCGAAGGCCTTGCGCTCCCTCATATAGGCCAGCGACTTGTCGAGTGCGCACTGCGCACCGCCGAGAGAACAGGCCGCGATATTGATGCGGCCGCCGTCAAGCCCGGCCATCGCGATCTTGAAACCGATACCCTCCTCGCCCAGGCGATTGGCGACAGGCACACGCGCATTTTCGAAGATCAGCGCGCGCGTCGGTTGCGCATTCCAGCCCATCTTGCGCTCGTTGGCGCCGAACGAAAGCCCCGGCGTGTCGCCCTCGATGACCAGCGTCGAGATGCCACCGGGTCCGTCGGCCCCGGTCCGCACCATCACCACGTAGAGATCGCCCTTGCCGGCGCCGGAGATGAACTGCTTTTGACCGTTGAGCACGTAATGGTCGCCATCGCGCACCGCGCGGGTGCGCAGCGCGGCCGCGTCCGATCCAGCGCCAGGCTCGGTCAGGCAATAGCTCGCCAACAGTTCCATGGTGCAGAGTTTTGGCAGCCACTTTTTCCGCTGGCTGGCATTGCCGTAGGCGTCGATCATCCAGGACGCCATGTTGTGGATCGAGATGAACGCCGACACCGTCGGGCATCCCTGCGCCAGCGCCTCGAAGATCAGCGCCGCATCGAACCGCGTCAGCGCCGAACCGCCGACGTCATCGCGGATATAGACCCCGCCGATGCCGAGCGTCGCGGCCTCGCGCATCACGTCGACCGGGAAATGTTTCTCCTCGTCCCATCGCAGCGCATGCGGGGCGATCTTCTCCGCGGCAAAATCGCGCGCCATATCACGAACCGCAATCTGGTCCTCGTTGAGAGCGAATTGCATTCATTGCCCGCCGTTTATTCTTGCAATGTAACCACCAGTAAAACCAGGTCGTCATTACGAGGAGCGAAGCGACGAAGCAATCCAGTGGGTGGCAATGTAAGTTGGATTGCTTCGCTGCGCTCGCAATGACGGCTTTATGACGGACTCAATTCATCGTCGGAATGGCAAAATCCGCGCCTTCCTTGACGCCGGAGGGCCAGCGCGCGGTCACCGTCTTGGTCTTGGTGTAGAAACGCACCGAATCCGGTCCATACTGGTTGAGATCGCCGAAACCGGAACGCTTCCAGCCACCGAAGGTGTAATAGGCGACCGGCACCGGTATCGGCACGTTGATGCCGACCATGCCGACATTGACCCTCGCCGCGAAGTCGCGCGCGGCGTCGCCGTCGCGGGTGAAGATCGCAACGCCGTTGCCATAGTCGTGGTCGGACGGCAGTCTTAATGCCTCATCGTAATCATGGGCGCGCACCACCGACAGCACGGGACCGAAGATCTCTTCCTTGTAGATCCGCATGTCTTTTGTCACATTGTCGAACAGGCATCCGCCCATGTAGAATCCATTCTCATAGCCCTGCATCTTGAAGCCGCGGCCATCGACCGCGAGCTTGGCGCCTTCCTTGATACCGATCTCGACATAGTTCTTGACCCGCTCCAGCGCCGCCCGCGTCACCAGCGGGCCGAAATCAGCGGTCGGATCGATCGAAGGACCGATTTTCAGGTTCTCGACGCGCGGAATGAGCTTTTCCATCAGCCGGTCGGCCGTGGTCTTGCCCACGGGGACCGCGACCGACACCGCCATGCAGCGCTCGCCCGCCGCGCCGTACCCGGCTCCAACCAGCGCGTCGACCGTCTGATCCATGTCGGCATCCGGCATGATGATGGCGTGGTTCTTGGCGCCGCCGAAGCACTGCGCACGCTTCCCGGTTGCCGCCGCCCGCTCATAGATATACTGGGCGATCGATGACGAGCCGACGAAACCGACCGCCGCGATGTTGCGATCGTCGAGGATGGCATCGACGGCTTCCTTGTCGCCGTTGACGACGTTGAGGATACCCGGCGGCAGCCCCGCCTCCAGCATCAATTCGGCAAGCCGCATCGGCACGCCGGGGTCGCGCTCCGATGGCTTAAGGATGAACGCATTGCCGCAGGCGATCGCGGGGGCGAATTTCCACATCGGAATCATCGCCGGGAAATTAAAGGGCGTGATGCCGGCGACGACGCCGAGCGGCTGGCGCATCGAATAGATGTCGATACCGGGGCCCGCGCCCTCGGTATATTCACCCTTCATCATTTGCGGAATACCGAGCGCAAACTCCACGACCTCGACGCCGCGCAGAATATCGCCCTTCGCGTCGGGAAGCGTCTTGCCATGTTCGCGCGCCAGCAATTCGGCCAAGGCGTCATTGTCACGCGCAACCAGTTCCAGGAACTTCATGAGGACGCGAACCCGGCGCTGCGGATTGGTGGCACCCCATTCCGGCTGCGCAGCCATTGCGTTTTCGACCGCGGCGCGCACTTCGGCCCTGGAGGCCAGCGCCACCTTGGCCTGCACATCGCCGGTCATCGGCTCAAACACGTCCGCGAACCGCCCCGAGGCGCCCTTGACCTCGCGGCCGCCGATAAAATGTCCGATTGCGCGCATGCGTTCCTCCCATACCTTTGCAAGTGCCGATTTTGCCGGCATCTTGCAGTCTTTGCAGCGTTTGGAAAGGGTTTCCACGCGCAGCGCATTTGCGAAAATGCGGACATGGCCGGCGTTTTCCGGTCCCCTACGACCAATGTCGAATGCGGGCAGCCGCGCGGCCGCGTCAGCGCGGCGCGGACCTGGCGGGTTCTTTGGCCGCGGACTTCTTCGCCGCCGGCCTCGACAGCTTGCCGCGATCGAGCACCGCTTCGCGCCCGGCAGCAAGAATTTCGTCGGAAAACTGCCCGCTACCGGCGATGCGGGCCAGCACCAGGGTACCCATCATGGCCGCCATGGTCGCCATTGCCTGTTTGCGCGCGGCCTTGCGCGGCATTTCCGGAATCTGCGCGGCGAGCATGTCGATCATCTGCTCGAGCTTGGCCGCGAAAGCCTTGCGGGTTTTCGGGCTCTCGCGGGCGATTTCCGCGCCCAGCGCCGGAACCGCGCAGCCATGCCCGGGATCGTCGCGATGCAGCGGCGTCAGATAGGATTCCGCGATCGCCGCCAGCCGCTTGTCCGGCGCTGTCTGCTCGGCAAGCTTGCGCCAGCGATCCGTGGAGCGATCCATAGCATAGGCAAAAGCCTCGATCACCAGCGCTTCCCGGGAATCGAAGTGAGCATAGAACCCGCCATGGGTTAGCCCTGCGTCGTTCATCAGGTCGGCGACGCCGATGCCGTGCGCGCCCTTCTCGCGAAGCCGCACCGAGGCTTTCTTCACGATCCGCGCGTGGGTCTCGAGCTTGTGTTCCCTGGAGTAACGCATTGGCAGGCCTATAAGATGTCTGAAATCATATAATAGCATCTGTCGCCCGGGAAAGCTGCATCTATTTCCGTCGGCTGAGCCTCTCCTGCAGGCGGCTGCCTCATCCGAAGAACTTGACAAGTCGCTGGTTTGCCCGGGAAGTGGCGCGACCCGCGGCCGGTGCGCCCGAGAACTTGCGAGACCGTTCATGCAAATGCTCAATCCCCATTGCGGCGTCGATCGCGATCCTCGCGGCGTCGTTCGCCTGACGATCTGCAATGCCGGCTCGCTCAATATCCTCGGATCGGCGGTCATCAACCACGTCCGCGAAGGGCTGGAGGTGCTGGCGACCGAACGCCGGATTCGCGCGCTGGTGATCGCGGGCCAGAGCGAGAAGAGCATGATCGGCGGCGCCGATATCAAGGAAATGGCTGGGCTCAATCAGGCATCGGCCGAGAAATTCATCACCGGCCTGCGCGATCTCTGCGAGGCCGTGCGGGCGTTTCCGGCGCCGGTGATCGCGCGGATGCCCGGCTGGTGCCTCGGCGGCGGCCTCGAGGTCGCCGCCGCCTGCGATTTCCGCATCGCCGCGCACGACGCCAAATTCGGCATGCCGGAGGTCAGGGTCGGAATCCCGTCCGTGATCCATGCCGCCCTGCTGCCGCGGCTCATCGGCTGGGGCCGCGCCCGCTGGCTGGTCATGACCGCCGAGAATATCGATGCGCCCACGGCGCTTGCCTGGGGGCTGGTCGACGTGGTGGCGCCGCAAGGCGGCCTCGACGCCGCGGTCGAGAACACGCTAGCCGCCCTGCTGGAATGCGGTCCGGAAGCGCTGCGCGCGCAAAAAGCCCTGCTCCGGCAATGGGAAGAACTGCCGCTGAAGGAATCCGTCAACCTCAGCATCGGCGTATTCGGCAGGTGCTTCCTGACCGACGAGCCACACCGGCTGATGCAGGCTTTTATCGATCGCAAGCGCTAGCGCGATCGCGTTCACGACGATTTATCCGGGATTACCGTTGCAAATTGCGCAGCGCGTCATATGATAGACGTCATCCAATGCTCCCCGCTTTGGCGGGCGCGAAAACCAGGAAACCCCATGATCTCCGACCGGCTGTCAGCCGCCCTCGCCCGCCGCGACATCCATTACGGCTGGGTGATGGTCGGCGTGACGTTTCTCACCTCGCTGATCAGCGCCGGCACGGTCGGCGCGCCCGGCGTGTTCATTGTGCCGCTGCAGCATGAATTCGGCTGGACCACCGCGGAGATTTCCTCGGCGCTGTCGATCCGCTTCATCCTGTTCGGGCTGATGGCGCCGTTCGCCGCGGCCTTGCTGAACCGCTACGGCCTGCGCAACGTGACGCTGTCGGCCCTATTGATCGTGGCCTCGGCGCTGATGGCGTCGCTGGCCATGACAAAAGTCTGGCAATTGATGCTGCTGTGGGGCGTCGTGATCGGCATCGGCACCGGCATGACCGCGCTGGTGCTGGGGGCCACCATTGCCGCGCGCTGGTTTTCGGCGCGGCGCGGTCTGGTGGTCGGCATCCTCACCGCAAGCGTCGCCACCGGACAACTGGTGTTCCTGCCGCTGCTCGCGGCCATCACCGAACGGATGGGATGGCGAATCGCGCTTTCGCTGGTGTGCGTGATGCTCGCCGTCGCGGCGAGCGCGGTGCTGCTGCTGATGCGCGATCGTCCCGGCGATGTCGGCTTGCGCCCGTTCGGCGATGACGGAAAGCAACCCTTGCCGGCGCCGCCTCCCGGCGCCGCGCCGATCATGGCGGCCGCACTCGGGGCGCTGCGCGATGCCTCGAGGCAACGGGTGTTCTGGATTTTGTTCGCTACCTTCTTCATCTGCGGCGCCTCTACCAATGGGCTGATCCAGGTGCATCTGATTCCGATGTGCCTCGATTTCGGCATTCCGCAGGTCGAGGCCGCAAGCCTGCTCGCCGCCATGGGCGTGTTCGATTTCTTCGGCACCATCCTGTCGGGCTGGCTATCGGACCGTTACGACAATCGCTGGCTGTTGTTCTGGTATTACGGCCTGCGCGGCCTGTCGCTGTTGTTCCTCCCGTTCTCCGATTTCTCGTTCTACGGCCTATCGCTGTTTGCGATGTTCTATGGGCTGGACTGGATCGCCACCGTGCCGCCGACGGTGCGGCTCACCGCGCAGCGCTTCGGCCCGGAGCGCGCCAACCTGGTGTTCGGCTGGATTTTTGCCGGTCATCAACTCGGCGCAGGCGCGGCCGCATTCGGCGCCGGCCTGTCGCGGACGGTGCTTGCGACGTACTTGCCGGCTTTCTTCGTCGCCGGCGCGCTCTGCATCGTCGCGGCGCTGATTGTGCTGGCGATCTCGCGGCAGCCGAAACCGGCGTTGGCGTGAGATGTTCTGCTCCCTCTCCCCGCTCTTCGCGGGGAGAGGGAGGCTGC
Organism: Bradyrhizobium sp.; assembly: GCA_036266415.1. Taxonomy (GTDB): domain Bacteria; phylum Pseudomonadota; class Alphaproteobacteria; order Rhizobiales; family Xanthobacteraceae; genus Bradyrhizobium. The sequence continues at coordinate 79,545 of DATANB010000071.1, forward strand.
TTCCGCAATTCCAGAAGATGAAGAGAATCCGCGGTGAGCCCCCTCACCCGCTCGCTTCGCGCGACTCTCCCCGCAAGCGGGGCGAGGTTAAAAAGCTACGGCCGGATTGTCATATTGGTCGCCGGCCCCGGCGTGCGCAGAGGCTCTGCAAGCCGCGCGAATTCGCACAGCAGCGAACGGGTCTTTCGCGGGTCGATGATCTCCTCGACCCAGAACCGTTCGGCCGAACGAAACGGCGAGCGCAGCTTGTTGAGACGGTCCTCGATTTCCTGCAGTTTTGCCTTGGGATCGTCCGATGCGTCGATGTCGGCGCGATAGGCCGCCTCGATGCCGCCCTCCAGCGGCAGCGAGCCCCAGTAGGCCGATGGCCACGCGTAACGCAGCGAGAACCGGTCCGCCGGCTGATGCACGACACCGGCGACGCCGAAGGAATTGCGCACGATGATGGTGCACCAGGGAACGGTGGTCTGGTTGACGGCGGCCATGGCGCGCACGCCGTGGCGGATGGTCGCCGCCTTTTCGGCCTCAAGCCCAATCATGAAGCCCGGACAATCCATCAGATAGACCACCGGGAGATGGAAGGTCTCGGCGAGATCGGCAAACCGCACCACCTTCTGACAGGCTTCCGCCGTCCAGGAGCCGCCGTAATGAAAGGGGTCGCTGGCGAGCAGCAGCACGGCGCGGCCCTCCAGCCTTGCAAAGCCGGCGATGATCGGGCGGCCGAAATTCGCCGCCATTTCGAAGAAGGAACCCTTGTCGACGACGGCATTGATGATCGGGCGCATCTTGTAGACCTGCCGGCGGCTGCGCGGCACCGCCTTCATCAGCGATTCCTCCGTGCGCTCCGGATCGTCGTCGCAGGCAAGCGTCGGCGGCAACTCATAGACCGATGCCGGCAGATAAGAGAGGAAACGCCTGGCGCGCTCGAACGCTTCCTCCTCGGTCTCGACGGCGTCGTCGACGCCGCCGGCGCGAGTCTGGATATCGGCGCCGCCAAGCTCCTGCTTGGTGAGATCCTGGCCAAGGCGTTTTACAACCGGCGGTCCCGCGACGAACATCGCCGAATTCTTGGTCATGACCGAATAATGACAGGCCGCCAGCCGCGCCGCGCCGAGGCCCGCGACCGAACCCAGCCCCAAGCCCACCACGGGCACGCGGGCCATGTTCGCCGTGGTGTACCAGTACCAGCGCGTGCCACCGATGCCGCCCGGCAGATTGGCCGCACCCTTGGTTTCGATGGTCTTCACCGAGCCGCCGCCGCCGGAGCCTTCGATCAGGCGGATAATGGGCAGGCGGAAATCGTGCGCCATCTCCTCGGCCATCAGCGGTTTGGCCGAGATCGAGGCGTCCGCCGAGCCGCCGCGTACGGTGAAATCGTCGCCGACCACCACCACCGTTCGGCCGTCGATCTTGCCGCGGCCGAATACGCAGTTCGCCGGCGTCAGGTTCGTGAGCTGGCCGTGCGCGTCATATTCGGCGGTGCCGGAGATCGCGCCGATCTCGTGGAAGCTTCGCGCATCGACCAGTTTGTCGATGCGCTCACGAACGGTAAGCCGGCCCTGGTCGCGCTGCCGCTTGACCTTGTCAACGCCTCCCATCTCGCGCGCGAACGCTTCGCGCCGGGCGAGGTCGTCGAGCTCCGGCTTCCAGTTCATTCGCATCCTCCGTTTTGATGATCTTATTCTTGTGGCCCGGCACCGGAAGCGGCTTGCCCGGGGAGCGATCGCTGAACAGTTCGCCGTCGCGGCCGTCGAGCATGCTGCCGATCACCGCGCTCAGTTCCAGAAGCCGCGGCGCGACCTCCTTGTGCAACCGCTTCTCATCAAACATCGCCGACAGAAGACCGATCGTAACCACCACGAAGGTCTGGTATTGCGGCGACCACAGCGGCACCGCGAGGCCGTTGATATGCGGGCTCCACAGGCCACAAGCGACGACATAGCCGTGTTCGCGCAGGAAGCGGCGATTGTGCTCGAGACGGGGCCGCAGCAGCTTGGCGCCATCGGGAATCTCGCGCTCCATTTCCGCAAGCAGGGCGTCGCCGACATCGGTATCGAGCGCGGCCGCATAGGCATGGCCCGCCGCCGTGCTTGCCATGGCAATGCGGCTGCCGGCGGTCGAACTCAGGCCGAGCGCATTGGCGGCACGGCCGACTTCGAGATAGACGAGCTGGAAGCGATCGGGAATGACGAAGCCGACGGTTCCCGGCAATTGTTCGGCCACTTCCTGTAGCCGCAGCCGGATCAGGTTGCGGAGCTGCAGGCCGCGCATCATCGAGGTGCTCATCGCCACCGCGCTCGGGCCGATGCGGTATTTCTGGTCGCGCGGCAGATAAACCAACTGGCCCATCCGGGTCAGCGTATGGGTCAGGCGCGATACCGTCGATCGCGGCAACCCGCAGCGATTGGAAATTTCCAGATTGCCGAGCCGCGCCTCGTGCCCTTCGAAGCAGCGCAACACGTCGAACGCGCGCGACACCACCTGGATAACGTCGCCCTCACCGGCAAGATCGCTGGCGAGCATTCCCTGCTTGCTGAGCCGCTCCGAGCGTCGTCCCATCCTGCCCACTCATTCCGCCAAACGGAATATAATTCCACTTGCAGATCAAGCTACCTCAGGCAATCTGCGGCCACAACAAAAAGCCGAGGGCGTCCGCCCTTCAGGATGCGCGCATTTCGATCGTGTTGCGCGCGGCGGCTGTCCCGGAGAACGGAATGCCAGAAATCAGGATCGTGACCGAGGTGGCCGGGCGCGTCTGCGCGCTGCCCGTCGAAGTCGGCGAGCGCATCGGCGATGGCGACGACATTGTCTTCGTCGAAGCCATGAAAATGGAAATCCCGGTCGCCGCTCCCACCGCGGGCACCGTCAAATCCATCCTCGTCAGCATCGACGAGGTCGTTGCCGAGGGCCAGGTACTCGCGATTATCGAAATCTGACCCGTTGCCGCACGCAATCCGTACACGTCAAACCGCTCGCCGACATTCTGATCTTGGCCAACCAAGGTGCACTTGCCGACGGCGACCTAGCGATTGGCTGGTCGTCGCCATTCCATCACGACGAACCAGGGCACCCGCCGATAAGTCTCCTGAGCGGCCAGCTCCCCCGACACCGGTCCGGGCTCCGCGAAGAACGTCAGTTGCAGGCCGCATTCAAGAAACGCCGACATGTAAGCCGCGAGCGGCCGGTGCCAGTTTTCGATGCGTATTCCCGCCCATTCGAACCAGAATGCAAATTCATCGAGGTAACGGTCGACTGGAAAATGGAGAGGCCGTCCCTCTTCGTCCTTCACCCATCCCCGCGCGGCGCAGGCAGAGGTGAAGCCGGTGAGATTTGCTATCAGCAGAGAGCCGCCCGGCTTCAGCACTCTCGCCATCTCGCCAATTGCCCTTCTGAAATCGGCGATATCGATAAGTGTGAGATAGCTGACGACCAGATCGAAACTTGCCGTTTCGAATTCAAGTTGCTCGGCGCGGCCGAGACGATAGTCACCGGATGGATCGCGCCGCCTTGCAGTTTCAAGCAGTTGAGCGGTCGGGTCGATCCCCGTCGTATTTATGCCGGTTGCCTTGAGCATTCTGCAAAAGCGGCCTTCGCCGCAACCAACGTCCAGTGCGCGCCCATGCTGGCCTGCTGCGACCCGGCCGAGCATGACGGGATCAAGCACATGCTCTCGCGCCCAATCCCCTCGCTCGCCCATGGAATCGATCCAGGCTTGCGCTGAAAGCTCCCAGCCATTGTTCATAATGAAATACGCGTTTCCAAATGCATGAGATAATAAATCGGAGCTGAAAAAGGATAAACCAGTCACACCACTTCCGCCACCGACTCCGTGTCGATGTCGAAGGTTTCGAGAAACTTCGACGTCATGATGTAGAAGCCGACCGAGAGCTGTAATTCAACCAGCGCCGCCGGCGTCAGTTTGGCAGCGATGGCATTGAACGTCGCATCGGTCGGACGGCGCAGCCCGACGATCTCATCGGTGAAGGCGAGCGCCGCGCGCTGCACATCGTTGAAACAGGCGGCCGACTTCCAGTCCGCTAGCGCGGCGTTCTGCTCGTCGGTCACGCCGACGTTCTTGCCGAGGCGCTTATGCGCGACCACTTCATAGGGCGCCTCGCACAGGATTCCCGTGCGCGTGATGGCGAGTTCGCGCACCACCGGGTCCAGTTCGCCCCTGCTGCGGATCGCCCCGCCGAACCGGCAGTATTGGCGAAAATAGTCCGGCGAGTGCGCCATCATTCTGAAAATATTGGCGTTGCGGTTCTTGCCCAGAATTTCCAGCGTGCGCTCGCTCGATTTCGAGGTGTCGCAATAGTCGATACGGGCCATGGTTCACCCCGGAAGTTCATCGTGTGTTGCGGGCGGCCGTTTTACAGGTCGCTTTCGAAACAATATCCGGCCGATGATTCCGGAGCAACAGCCCGCAACCTGCGCGGCCAGCCCATGCTCGAAATTCGCTTTGAAAATTCCATCACACGCGCACAAACCGGCTGCGCCCGAGCCAAAATGCCGCCGTATTGCTGGTCGACCTTGGCGCCGTCGATATTCGCGGAGTGGGGACTCGTCAAAGCGAATAATCGTCGTGGGGTGTTCCGAGTCATAAATTTGACCTTCGCGCGCGTTCGCGCAGCGATGAGTCACGCCCGGGTCTAGGGAGAACGATATGAAGGAAGCCACCAAAAGGGCGACCTCGGAGGCGCTCGCGCAAATGCTGGCGGTGACGGCCATGCTCGTCATCGCCAGTTTTGTCTTCTACTGGCGATGAGGGTCAAAACCGTCATTGCGAGAAGCGGCCGCGACCAAGCAATCCAGCCAGTAGTATCGCGTCGGCGCTGGATTGCTTCCGCGGAGCTCGTCAACGGGCGGCGCGAGATAGTTCTCGGGCGCGCATTCGTGCGACCCGTTGGCGCCGCCCGTTGGCCCGCAACGATCATCACACATCCTGAAACAGCACCGTGATTGCGGTCCCGCCGCCGTCGCCGCGCAACAAGCGGCCTTGAGCCAGCTCAGGATTTTTTCCTTGCAAAATACGGAACGAGGCGGCCGGCGAATGGCGCAAAACGCGCGGTGACGCGATCGCCGATGGAAAGCTCGCTGTCGCCGTGGGCCATCATGCGAAAGCCTTCAACGGTGTCGACGAGAACGATGTTGTAGGGAATATGCGCGCGGGTTTCCGGCGTGGCGGCGCGGCACACCAGCGAGGTGGCGTAAACCGTGCCCTCGCCGCTCGCGTGCCTCTCGTCAGGATCAGCCGCGCCGCATACGCAGCAGAAGCTGCGGCGGAAATATTGCACGCTCCCGCAAGCCGCGCAGGATTGATAGACGATCGCTTCCGCGCCCGTCGTCCAGTCCGCGAGCCCTTGCCTGCCGCTCATCGCACGCGCTCCAGAAACATGCTGACATGTGACGACAGCACGCCGCCGTCGCCGTGCAGCAGCGCGATCGAGGCATCGCGCACCTGGCGTTTTCCCGCGCGTCCCGTCATCTGCAAATGAGTTTCGACCATATGCGCCATCGCGCCGCCGACGCCGCAATGGCCATAGCTCAACAGCCCGCCATGGGTGTTGAGCGGCATCTTGCCGTCGCGGCTGAAATATCCGGCGCGCACGCGAGACGCCGCCTCGCCGCGCCCGGCAAGGCCAAGGTCTTCCAGCAACATCGCCAGCGTAATCGTAAAGCTGTCATAGACCGCCGCATAGCGCACGTCCGATATCGCGATGCCGGCGGCTTGTTTCGCCCGCGCGATCGCAATCTCGGCGCCGAGTTCGCTCAGGGCGGGGGCCGCGGTGACATGCTGATGGGTATGGGCCTGCGCGCAGCCGAGGACGCGCACGCCGATCTCGCCGGTCCGCTCGCGGCTGACGACGAACGCCGCCCCGCCGTCGGATACCGGACAGCAGTCCAGAAGTTTCAGCGGCAGCGCCACCGGCCTCGAGGCCATGACGTCGGCCACCGTGATCGGATCATGGAATTGCGCGCCGGGATGCCCCAGCGCGTGGCTCCGCATCAAGACCGCGAATTCGGCGAGGTCGGTCTCGGTCACGCCGTATTCATGCATGTAGCGCGAAGCGACCAGCCCGTAATAGGCCGGAATGGTCGGCCCCAGCGGGACCTCGTATTGGGGATGTCCGACCTGCGCCAGCGCCAGGATCGAGGCGTCGCGGCTCTGGCCGGTCAGCCGGTTCTCGCCGGACACAACCAGCACATGCCGGACCACTCCGGACTCGATGAGATGATGGGCCAGCATCGTCATCGCCAGCCCCGTTGCGCCGCCGACCTGCACGGCGTGCGCGTAAGCCGGGCGAATGCCGAAATGCTCGGCGAACACGGTAGCCAGCATGATGTGAGGTGCCACGGTCGAATAACCGCAAAGCACGCCGTCAATGTCAGAGCGTTTCAGCCCGGCGTCGGCAATCGCGAGCGCCGCCGCCTTGCTCATGAGGTCGAGCGAGGAAGAGCCCTCATGCCTGCCGTAAGCCGTCAAACCGACGCCGGTGATGAAGCTCATGATGACACGACTTCGCTTGTCTTTGTCATTCCGGGATGGTCCGAAGGACTAGACCCGGAAAATCGAGATTCCGGGTTCGCGCTTCGCGCGCCCCGGAATGACGGTTTAAGAGTCGCGCGCTGCATCAAGGACCCACTTCAGTACGACTTCGGCAGGCCCAGCACCTTCTCGGCAATAAAACTGAGAATGAGCTGCGGGCTGATCGGGGCGATGCGCGGGATCAGGGATTCCCGCAGGTAACGCTCGACATGAAATTCCTTGGCATAGCCGAAGCCGCCGTGAGTCATGACAGCCTGCTCGCAGGCCTGAAACCCGGCTTCCGCGGCGAGATATTTGGCGGCGTTGGCGGCCGGGCCACATGGCAGGCCCTGATCGTATTGCCAGCCGGCCGAGAGCGTCATCAGCCACGCCGCCTCCAGCTCCATCCAGTTCTTGGCCAGCGGATGCTGGATCGCCTGGTTCTTGCCGATCGGACGGTTGAACACGTTGCGCTCCCTGGCGTAGGCCGCCGCGCGTGACAGCGCTACCTTGCCGAGCCCGACGGCTTCCGCCGCGATCAGGATGCGTTCGGGATTCATGCCGTGCAGGATGTATTCGAAGCCGCGGCCTTCCTCGCCGAGGCGATCCGCAACCGGAATTTCAAAATTCTCGATGAAGAGTTCGTTGGAATCGACGGCCTTGCGGCCCATCTTCTCGATTTCATGGACGGCGATGCGGCTGCGATCGAAATCGGTATAGAACAGGCTCAAGCCATGGGTCGGGTTCTTCACTTCTTCCAGCGGCGTGGTGCGCGCCAGCAGCAGAATCTTTTCCGCGACCTGCGCCGTCGAAATCCAGACTTTCTGGCCGTCGACGACGTATTTATTGCCTGACCGCACCGCGCGGGTTTTCAACTGCGTGGTGTTGAGGCCGGTGTTGGGCTCGGTGACGGCAAAGCAGGATCGTTCTGCCCCCGAGACAATCCCCGGCAACATGCGCTTGCATTGCTCGTCGGTGCCGAACACCACGACCGGATTGAGGCCGAACACATTCATGTGGACCGCGGAAGCTCCCGACATGCCGGCGCCGGATTCCGCGATCGTCCGCATCATGATCACGGCATCAAGGATGCCGAGCCCCGACCCGCCATAGGCCTCGGGAATGCAGATGCCGAGCCAGCCGGCGTCCGCCAGCGCCCGGTGGAAGTCGGCGGGGTAGCCGCCCTCCTTGTCCTTCCTGAGCCAATAGGCATCGTCGAAGCGCGCGCAGATTTTCGCGACAGCGTCGCGGATCGATTCCTGGTTGGCGCTCAGCGCGAAGTCCATGTGCCTCAATCCCCTGGGCCAGCCGCCCGGGTGACGCCGTCGCGCACCAGGGCGGCAATCTCGTCGGCGGAAAATCCCGCCTCCTGTAAAATTTCCGCGCCGTGCTGGTTGAGGCGGGGCGCCAGCCGCGTCGGCTGCACCGGCGTTTCCGACCAGGTGGCTGATACCTTCATGTTGCGGATCTTGCCCTCGCTGGGATGATCGACTACCGGAAAGAAATCGGTGGCGACCAGATGCGGGTCCTGCAAAATGCTCTCGAGATCGTGCATCGGCATCACGGGCACGTCGGCCTCGTCGAGCAGTTCGGTCCATTCGGCGGTGGTTCGCGTCTCGAAGATGCGGGCCAGTTCGGCATAGACCATGTCAATATTGACGGCGCGCCCGGCAAAGGTCGCGAATTTGGGATTGCCGCGCAGATCGTCGCGGCCGGTGGCCTCAAAGAAATTCGCCCACTGCTTGTCGTTGTAGACGATCACGCAGATATAGCCGTCCGAGGTCCGGTAGGGCCGCCGGTCACGCGACAGATGCCGCGCGTAGCCGCCCTTGTCCAGCGGCGGCTCGTAGGTGAGACCGCCCATGTGATCGCCCATGACAAAACCCGCCATGGTCTCGAACATCGGAATATCCAGTCGCTGACCGCGCCCGCTGCGGTCGCGGTGCACCAGACTGGCGCAGATCGCGCCAACGGCGGTGAGACCGACGATGCGGTCGACCAGCGCGTTCGGAACATAACGCGGAACGCCGTCACTGGTTTGAGCCATCAACGCGGGCAGCGCGGTCGCGCCCTGAATCAGATCGTCATATGCGGGCTTGGCGGCATAAGGGCCGTCCTGGCCGAAGCCGAACACCCCGGCATAGATCAGCCGCGGATTGATGCCGGAGACGACGTCGTAGCCGAGTTGCAGCCGCGCCATCGCCTGCGGCCGCACATTGTAGACCAGCACGTCGGCGGTCGCGATCAGCCGCAGCACCGCCTCGCGCCCGGCCGGCTTTTTCAGATCGAGGACGATGGAGCGTTTGCTGCGGTTGGTATTGAGGAACACCGGTCCCATGCCGGCATGACGGGTGGGGCCGATCAGGCGGGTAACGTCACCGTCGGTTGTCTCGATCTTGATGACGTCGGCGCCGTAGTCACCGAGCATCTGGGTGGCATAGGGCCCCATCAGCACGGTCGTCATATCGATGACCTTGATGCCCTGCAGCGGTCCCATGGCCTGGTTCGCTCCCGATGACGCGGCGGCGCATTCGTCGGCGCCGCATTCTCAGGCCTAGTAACGGCAGCGCGCAGGCAAGATCAAGGGCGGCCAGCGTATGGGCGCATGCGCGGGCCTGCTCGCCAAGGCTCCCTCTTCTTCTTTACCTTCCCCCTCCAGGGGACGGTGAAGGTTTGGCCATCATCGCCCGCAACTCGGTCTTCAATATCTTGCCGTAATTGTTCTTCGGCAGCGCCTCGAGATAGACGTAGCGCTTTGGCCGCTTGAAACGCGCGATCGAGGCCAGGCAATGCGCATCCAGCTTGGCGTCGTCGGCTTTAACACCATCTTCCAGCACCACGCAGGCGACCACGATTTCACCCCAGTCCGGATCGGCAACCCCGATCGCCGAGACCTCGCGCACGTCGGGATGCGTCAGCAGTGCCTCCTCGACCTCGCGCGGATAGATGTTGGTGCCGCCGGAAATGATGACATCCTTGGAGCGGTCCGACAGCGTCAGGAAGCCGTCCGAATCCAGCCGGCCGACATCTCCGGTTCGCAGCCAGCCATCTTTCAAGGTCGCCGCATTGGCCTTCGGGTTGTTCCAGTAGCCGAGCATCACGGCGGTGCCCTTGGCCTCGACCTCGCCGGTTTCGCCAGCCGGCAGCGGCCTGCCATCATGGCCTGTGACTCGCACCGACATCACGCTTTGCGCCGTTCCGACCGAGGCCAGCCGTTCGAGATAGCGGGGATGATCGACGCACCCATGCCAGTCCCGGCTGAGGAACGTAATGGTCATCGGCGATTCACCCTGGCCGTAGATCTGGACGAAGCGCTGGCCCATGGTCGCGATCGCGTCCCTGATGTCGGCCAGATACATCGGCCCGCCGCCATAGATGATGGTGCGGATACCCTCGCCGTTCACGCCGCGGCGTTTGGCGGCATCGACCAGGCGCCGTACCATGGTGGGGGCGGCAAACATCACGACATTGTCGAGCTGCCGGCCGAGATTGAGTACTTCATCCGGATCAAAGCCGCGGGATTGGGGGATGACGTGGCGGCCGCCAATGCGGACGTGCGGGAAGTTATAGAGGCCGGCACCGTGCGAAATCGGCGCCGCGTAGAGCGAGGCATCCTTCGGTGTCGCCTGGTCGATATCGGCGAGATAGCACAGCGACATCGCCACCAGATTGCCGTGGCTCAGCATCACGCCCTTTGGGCGGCCGGTGGTGCCTGAGGTATAGAACAGCCAGGCGAGATCATCGACCTCGCGGGGAAGCGGCGCCGGCGCGCCCTCGCCGTCCCGCATCTTGCGAAAGGCGCTGCTGTCCATCGACCGCGTCGCCATCGCCGCCGGCAGCTCGCTCCTGGCTTCGAACAAAGCTGCGATGGTGTCATCGGAAACAAACGTCAACCTTGCGCCGGCGTCGCCCAGAATCCATGCGGCCTCGCGCCCGTGCAGCTTGGCATTGATGGGGATCGCGACCGCGCCGACCCACCAGATTCCGTAGAGGCATTCGAGATATTGGGTGCAATTGGTCGCGAACAAACCGACGCGGTCGCCGGGCACGATATCGTATTCGCGCGACAATGCCGTACCGATTGCCGCGGCACGGCGCGCAAACGTGGCGTAATCCGCATCGAGATCGTAGCCGGTAAGTAGGGCAGGCGCATCGGGGCGCATACGTGCGGTCGCCGCCAGCCATTCGGCAACGTTCATCGCTTGGCCCTCGATCGTTTAAGGCCTTACTTCGCGGGCTCCAGCAGCGAGACGTAATTCGCCACTGCCGCACCGCCCATGTTGAAGATGCCCGCGAGCTCGGCGTCCTTGATCTGCATGCCCTCGGGCGCCTGACCGACCAGTTGCATCGCGGTCATCACGTGCATGGAGACGCCGGTGGCGCCAATGGGGTGGCCTTTGGCCTTCAATCCGCCGGAGGGATTGACCGGCAGCTTGCCGTCCTTCTGGGTCCAGCCTTCCTTGATGGCGCGCGCGCCCTGCCCCCGCGGCGTCAATCCCATCGCCTCATACTCGATCAGCTCTGCAACCGTGAAGCAGTCGTGGGTTTCGACAAAAGAGAGATCGGAAAGCTGCACGCCGGCCGACTGCAGCGCGCGCTGCCATGCCACGGTGCAGCCCTCGAAGTTGAGGATGTCGCGTTTCGACATCGGCAGGAAATCCTGGGCATGCGCGGTCGCGCGGATGTTGACGGCCTTGCCCATCTTCTTCGCCGTCTCTGAATCCGTCAGCACCAGCGCCGCGGCGCCGTCCGACACCAGCGAGCAATCGGTGCGCTTGAGGGGTCCCGCGACAAATGGATTTTTCTCGCTTTCGGAACGGCAGAATTCATATCCAAAGTCCTTGCGCATCTGCGCATAGGGATTGGCGACGCCGTTCTTGTGGTTCTTGGCGGCGATCATCGCCAGCGCGTCGGACTGGTCGCCGTATTTCTGGAAATACGCCTGCGCGATCTTGCCGAACACCCCGGCGAAGCCGCCGGGGGTATCGCCGTCCTCGGGCAGATATGAGGCCCGCAGCAGGTTCCTGCCGATTTCGGCCGGAGGCGTCCGCGTCATCTGCTCGACGCCGACCACCAGCACGATCCTGGCCGCGCCCGCGGCAATGGCCCGGATGCCCTGATGCACCGCGGCCGATCCTGTGGCGCAGGCATTCTCGACCCTTGTCGCCGGCTTGAACCGCAATGCCGGGTCGGCCTGCAGCACCAGCGAAGCGGTAAAATCCTGTGGCGAGAAGCCGGCATTGAAGTGCCCGAGCACGATCTCGTCGACGTCGCCGGCGGAAATGCCGGCGTCAGCGAGCGCTTCGTTGGCGACCCGGACCACAAGGCTCTCGACGGTCTCGGTATCGAGCTTGCCAAACGGCGTGTGGGCCCATCCGACGATGCTGGCTGTCATGGCTGTACTCCCTTGGAATCCTGCAAGAACCGATCAGGCGACGAACTTACCACCAAGTTCGTCCTCGATGTGAATCCGGATGATGTCGTCGAAGGACTTTTCGGCGGTGGTGAAGCCGAGCTGGAGCGCCCGCTTGGGCTCGAAATTGCGCGGCCAGCCGTCGACAATCCCCATAATGAACGGATCGGGCTCGCGCCTGATCCGCCCCGCCACCTTTTCCCCCGCCACCCGCTTCAAAGCCGCGATCTGTTCGCCCACGGTGGCGGACAGCCCGGGCATCGTGAGGTTGCGGCGCGGGCCGACGACAGCGGAATCGATGGTCGCGGCATGGAGCAGGAAACCGACCGCCGAGCGCGGCGTGGCATGCCAGTGGCGGACGTCCTCGGAGACGGGCAGCACCACTTCCTTGCCGGCGAGCGGTTCGCGCAAGATGTTGGAAAAGAAGCCGGAGGCCGCCTTGTTGGGCAGGCCGGGACGGATGCAAATGGTCGGCAGGCGGATGCCGATGCCGTCCATGAAGCCGCGCCGCGAATAATCAGCCAGCAACAGCTCGTCGATCGCCTTCTGGGTGCCGTAACTAAGTAGCGGCGTGTGGAAGAACTCGTCGCCGATTTTTTCCGGAAACGGCGCGCCGAATACCGCGATCGAGGACGTGAACACGATGCGGGGCTTGTAGCCGCCACCGACCAGCCGGATGGCATCCAGCAGCATCCGGGTGCCGTCGAGGTTGATGCGATAGCCCTTGTCGAAATCGAGTTCGGCCTCGCCGGACACGATCGCCGCCAAATGGAAGATCACATCGGGACGATCCTTGACCAGCTCTTGAGCGGCGCCCGCCACCGCGAAATCGCAGGTCACCGCGTCGACCGGAAATCCCACGCCGGCCGGCTGCGCCGGCGCCACAACATCCTGCAGCGTCATGCGGCTGATGTCGCGTTTACCGAGGCGCCCGTCGCGCAACAGCCGCCCGGTCAATTTGCGCCCGACCATGCCGGCCGCGCCCAGTACCAGAATGTGCAAGACCCCGACTCCCAGTTGTTCTTGATTCTTGACCGCGGGCCCGCGCGCTCACTCTTTCACCGCTCCGGTCATCGCCGAAACGTAGTGCTCGACAAAGAATGCATAGAGGATGACCAGCGGCAGCGAGCCCGCCAGCGCGCCCGCCATCAGCGAGCCCCAGCGATAAATGTCGCCGTCGACGAACTCGTTGACGATCGCAACCGGCACGGTCTTGTTCTGGGTCGATTGCAGGAAGGTAAGCGCGTAGATGAACTCGTTCCAGCACAGCGTGAAGCAGAAGATGAACGCCGAGATCAACCCGGGAATCGCCAGCGGCAGCACGATCTTGGTCAGGATCTGCCAGCGGCTCGCGCCATCGATCAGCGCGCACTCTTCGAGCTCGAAGGGAATGGA
>DATANB010000072.1:0-6053 GCA_036266415.1 Bradyrhizobium sp.
CCTGCTCAAGGAATTTCAGGGCCGTGGAACCCTGGTGCGCGCGTTCTACTACACCGCGATCATTGAAGATCAGGAATACTCGTCGATCCGTCCCTTGATCGACTGGCTCGATTACAACGGCTACACCGTCGTCACCAAGGCGACCAAGGAATTCATCGACGCCAGCGGCCGCCGCAAGGTCAAGGGCAATATGGACATCGAACTTGCGGTCGACGCGATGGAACTCGCCGAGCATGTCGATCAGATCGTGCTGTTTTCCGGCGACGGCGACTTCCGCTCGCTGGTGGAGGCGGTGCAGCGCCGGGGCGTTCGGGTGACCGTGGTCTCGACGATTTCGAGCCAGCCGCCGATGATCGCCGATGAGCTGCGGCGCCAGGCCGACGTCTTCACCGATCTGATGGAATTGCAACCCAAGCTCGGCCGCGACCCGTCCGAGCGTCCGGCCCCGCGCGAGCCCCGTCACCACGCCCCGCAATTCCTGCAGCGCGCGACCACGATGGCGCCGAGGGGCGATGACGACGACTTCGACGAGTAAGAACGAAAAGGCAAGCCGCCGGCCGCTGCCCCCATTGCTCCGCACCGAACCCGACCACAATTGCCCGCTCTGTCCGAGGCTCCTGGGCTTCCGCGAAGCGGCGCGCGCGCGCGAACCGGACTGGTTCAATTCACCGGTGCCGTCGTTCGGCGATCCCGACGGGCGCCTGCTGATCGTCGGCCTCGCGCCGGGCTTGCAGGGCGCCAACCGCACCGGGCGGCCCTTTACGGGGGATTTCGCCGGCGACCTGCTCTACGCGACGCTGATCGAATACGGGTTTGCCAAGGGCCGCTATCAGGCGCGGCCCGACGACGGGCTGACGCTGCTGGATTGCCGGATCAGCAACGCCGTGCGCTGCGTGCCGCCGCAGAACAAGCCGCTGCCTGCCGAGATCAACACCTGCCGGCCATTCTTGTCAGCAACCATCGCGGCGATGCCGCGCCTGCGGGCCATCGTGGCGCTCGGCCGGGTCGCGCATGAATCGACGCTGAAGGCGCTCGGCCTGCGCAGCGCCGCGGCGCCGTTCGCGCACGGCGCGATCCATCAGGCGGGCGCTGCAAAGCTCTACGACAGCTACCATTGCTCCCGCTACAACACCAATACGCGGGTGCTGACGCCGGACATGTTCCGTAGCGTGTTTGCGAAAGTCAGAACGGATTTGGGACGAGAATGAACTTCATCATGGCGAGGCCTGGTCCTGCCTGGTCCCGGCTATGACGGCTGTCGGTTGAAGCGGCAGCTCAGACCGGATTGTCCTTCAGCCACGCCAGCACGTCGCCGGCATTCCGGTCGGGCGGAAACACCGGATAGAACACGTGCGTGATGCGCCCGTCATCGATGATCAGCGCCAGCCGCCTGATCAAGGTAAGACCCGCCACCTCCATGGTCGGCAGATCGAGCGCGCGCGTCAGCTTCAGCTTCTCGTCCGACAAAACCGGGAACGGCAGATGCAGCCGCGAGGCCATCTCGGTCTGGTAGGCATTGCTCTGCGTCGACAGGCCGAATACCTGCGCGGCGCCGGCGGCCCTCAGTTCCGCGAACAGGTCGCGGAACGCGCAGGTTTGCGGCGTGCAGCCGCGCGCCCCCGGGATCATGTCCCAGTCGTCCACCAGCGCGATCTTGCCGGGCTCGCCGGTTCGGGGATAGGCGAATACGACGGTGCGCCCCGGCAGCGATGACAGCGTCACCGACGTATCGTCGGTCGCGACCAGGCCGAGCGGCGGGATTGTCATGCCGACAAGATGCGCCGTCGCGCCGTCGTCGGCCGGCGCCGGAATTTTGCTCCAGTCCACCTCAAGCAGATTTCTCTGGTTCATCGCTCGTTTCTCCATCTGTCGTCATTTCGAGGAGCAAAGCGACGAAGCGATCCACCTTTCTTCGCAGCGTATGGATTGCTTCGCTTCGCTCGCAATGACGGTAGCCTTTATCCCCGCGCCCGCAGCAGGCGACCTTTCTCCCGGCTCCAGTCGCGCTTCTTTTCGGTCTCGCGTTTGTCGTGCAGCTTCTTGCCCTTCGCCACCGCCAGCAGGAGCTTGGCACGGCCGCGTTCATTGAAATAAAGCTTTAGCGGGATCAGCGTCATGCCCTCGCGCTCGACCGCCCCCATCAGCTTGTTGATCTGCTTTCTGTGCAGCAACAGCTTGCGCGGCCGTTTCGGCTCGTGGTTGAAGCGGTTGGCCTGCAGGTATTCCGGAATGTTGGCATTGATCAGCCAGATTTCGCCGCCCTTGGTATCGGCGTAGGATTCCGCGATGGTGGTCTTGCCGTTGCGGATCGACTTGACCTCGGTGCCGGTCAATGCAATTCCCGCTTCCACCGTGTCCTCGATCGCATAGTTGAACCGGGCCTTGCGATTCTCGGCGACGACCTTGATCGCGCGCTCATTTTTTTCGGCCATGACAAAACTATCTCAAGCAAACCGCAGCGATAACACCCCGGCGGCGCGCATGCACGTCAAGATTTTTTGAGCAGATCCCGGATCTCGGTGAGCAGCTCGACCTCGCGGGTCGGTTTCGGCGGCGCGGGTGCTGCTTCATCCTTGCGCTTCAGCGCGTTGATGGAGCGAATGACCATGAACAGCACGAAGGCGATGATGATGAAATTCAGCGTCAGCGTCAGGAAATTGCCCCAACCCAGCACCGCGCCCTGCTTCTTGGCATCGGCCAGGTTGCTCGCCGTGACCGCTTTCGACAGCGGCGTGAAGTAATTGGAAAAGTCGAGGCCGCCGGTGATCGCGCCGATGATCGGCATGATGATGTCGCCGACCAGCGAGGTGACGATGCCGCCGAAGGCCGCTCCTATGATAACGCCGACCGCGAGGTCGACCACGTTGCCTTTCATGGCAAATTCGCGGAATTCCTTGAGCATTTACAGCCCCTTCTCCTTGGCTTCGCAAACCGCAAGACCGATGACGGCAGCGCTGCGGGCTCAGTTGATCAGGCCGGCATGAACCATGGCGCTGCGCACCGCCGCGCGGGTCGGTTCGGTGACCGGCACGATCGGCAGCCGCAGCCTCTCGTCGATCTTTCCGAGCAGCGAGAGCGCGTATTTCACCGGCGCCGGATTGGACTCGATGAAGAGGTTGGTGTGCAGCGGCATCAGCTTGTCGTGCAGCTTGAGCGCGGTCTTGAGATCGCCCTTCTGCCAGGCCAGATGAAATTCCGAACACAGCCGCGGCGCGACGTTGGAGGTGACGGAGATGCAGCCGTGACCGCCATGCGCCATGTAGCCGAGCACGGTGGCGTCCTCGCCGGACAATTGGTTGAAATCCTCGCCCATCTTCGCGCGCTGCTGCGAAACCCGCACCATGCTCGCGGTCGCGTCCTTGACGCCGGCGATGTTCTTCAGTTCGAACAGCCGTGCCATGGTGTCCACGCTCATGTCGATCACCGACCGCGGCGGAATATTGTAAATGATGATCGGAATCCCGATCGCGTCGTTGATCGCCTTGAAGTGCTGGTACATGCCCTCCTGGGTCGGCTTGTTGTAATAGGGCGTCACCACCAGCACCGCGCTGGCGCCGGCCTTCTCCGCATGCTGCGCCAGTTCGACAGCCTCCTTGGTCGAATTGGAGCCGGCGCCGGCGATCACGGGAACGCGGCCCTTCGCCTCGTCGATGCACCATTCGACCACGCGCTTGTGCTCGTCGTGGCTCACGGTCGGGCTTTCACCGGTGGTGCCGACCGGCACCAAGCCGTGGGTGCCCTCGGCGATTTGCCAGCTCACCAGCCCGCGAAAGGCGGTTTCATCGAGCGAGCCATTCTTGAACGGCGTGACCAAGGCAGTGAATGAACCCCGGAAATTCGTTTTTGCTGCCATGGATTTCCTCCAAACACGCGTTTTAACGGCCTCGCCGTTGCTGACCTGCCAATTCATATCGGGTCTGACGACCAGGCGAAAGGGCCGCCCTGGCGGGGTCCTCGGCCGATACTAGCCGCGATTTTGCCGCGGTGCAGGCGCAGACATCGCCGGCGTCGCCGTATTTTAGTATTTTGTCCACATATTCAATCAAATAGAGCTAGGGCTTCAGCGATTGAATGATTCGCCGTCAGGGAACGCCGTGACCCCATCCTCCCGCGCAACCGCATCGCGATCGACGGCATGGGCGATAAATCTTGTACTATCGGTGGGATTATCGGTGTTGGCGGCCGACGCCTGGGCCAAGCCAAAAGTTCCACTGCCGAAGCCACGGCCGATCGCGCGCAACGTCGTGCCCGCGACTGCAGCCAAAAATACCTCTGCGGGGACAGCCACCAGGCAAGCCGCGCCCGTCGCGATCCCCGCTCCCGGGGCCGCCGCCCTGGCGCCCGCGACACGCCAGCATGCGGCCCTGCCGCCGCCGCGCAAGCCGCCGCCCCCTCGCGCCGCGGTGGCCGCGACGTCATCGACCTCGCAGGCCGATACCGATGCGCTGGAAAGCGTCATCGAACTCGTGCGCAAGCACAGGCCGGAGGATGCTACCCAGACCGAGGCGGCTATCGTCGATCCGGTCGCGAGGAAACTCGCCGAATGGATCATCCTTCGCAGCGACGACAACGGCGCCTCGGTCGAGCGCTATCGCGCCTTCATATCGGCCAATCCGAGCTGGCCGTCGCAGACCTTGCTGCGCCGACGCATCGAGGCATCGCTTTGGGACGACCATCGCGACGACGCCACGGTGTGGGCATGGTTCGAAAGCCAATCGCCATTGTCGGCCAAGGGCAAGTTCTCGCTGGCGCGGGCGATGCTCGCGCGCGGCGACCGGCCCAATGCAGAACGCCTGGTACGCGACGCCTGGCGAAACGATTCCATGTCCGGGGATACCGAGAGCGCGGCGCTCGACCTGTTCGGCGCGCTGCTGACGCCCGGCGATCACAAGGCGCGGATGGATTTTTTCCTGTATGGTAGCGAGCATGAGGTCGCGCTGCGTGCCGCCAAGCGGCTAGGAGCCAGTCAGGTCGCGTTGGCCAAGGCGCGCATCGCGGCCTATCGCAAGGCCTCCAACACCAGGGCCCTGCTGGATGCGGTCCCGCGCGAATTGCATGGCGACCCCGGCTTCATCTTCAGCCAAATCCAGTTGCTCCGCCGCGAAGAAAAATTCACCGAGGCGGCCCGTCTCATGCTCGGCGCGCCGAAGGACCCCGGCCGGCTCTTTAATGTGGACGAATGGTGGATCGAGCGGCGACTGCTGTCGCGTAAAATGCTCGACGTCGGCGAGCACCGCACCGCCTACCTGATCGCGCGCGACGCCGCGCTTCCGGCGCGCGATATCTACAAGACCGAGCAGGAATTCACCGCGGGCTGGATCGCGCTGCGCTTCCTGACCGACCCGGCCATCGCCGCGCAGCATTTCGCGCGCATCGGGGTGGGCAGCGTCAACCCGACCACGCTGGCGCGCGCCGGCTACTGGCAGGGCCGCGCGGCGGAAGCGGCGGGCCGCTCCCAGGAGGCCCGCGCCGCCTACACCCGGGCGGCCGAGCAATCGACCAGCTACTACGGTCAATTGGCGCGCGCGAAACTTGGCCTGCCCCAGATCGAACTGAACGGCGCCCAGAGCGGCCGGGCGCACGGAATCGAAAGACTGGAGATCGTTCGCGCGGTGCAGCTATTGTACGCGCTCGACGAACGCGCCATCGCGGTCCCGATTTTCGCCGACATGGGCGAGAACGGCGATCCCGACGCGCTGGTCGGACTCGGCGAGATGGCTTCCCGCTACGGCGACGCGCGCGGCATGCTGCTGCTTGGCAAGGCCGCGCTCAATCGCGGGCTGCCGTTCGATTTCTATGCCTATCCGGTGAACGGAATCCCGCCGTTCAAGTCGATCGGGCCGGAAGTCGAACGGAGCATCGTGTACGCCATCGCACGGCAGGAAAGCGCCTTCAATCCCAACGATGTTTCGCCGGCGCAGGCCTACGGGCTGATGCAGGTGACGCCGGATGCCGGCAAATATATCTGCAAGAAATACGGTGCCAGCTTCGACCTCGGCCGGCTGAAGAACGATCCGGTCTATAACGCGGCACTCGGCGCCGCCGAACTCGGC
>DATANB010000073.1:0-2506 GCA_036266415.1 Bradyrhizobium sp.
GCGTTCCCGCCGGTAACGGCAAAGTCACGCGCCGAAGCCCGGAAGCTCCTGGGCATTGATCCGACCGCGAGGGTCGCCGTCTATCTCGGCTCTTTCGGCAGCTGGTACATGGTCGACGAGATGATGGACTTCTTCCGAGTCCAGCTCGAACGCACGCCGGATGCGATCTTCCTGATCATCAGCCGCGAGCCCGCGGAGGGGATCGCGGCCGTTGCACAGGCACGGGGGATCCCGGCGGATCGGATCGTCATTCGCCCCGCGACCCGCGCCGAAGTGCCCCGCCTGGCCGCCGCCGCGGATTTCGGGCTGTTCTTCATCAAGCCGGTGTTTTCCAAGTCGGCGAGTTCCCCGACCAAGATGGGCGAACTCCTCGCTCTCGAATTGCCGATGATGACCAACGATAATGTCGGTGACGTCGGCCAGATCATCGACGAAACCGGGGCGGGAGTGGTCGTCGGCGGCTTTAATGCTGACGCCTATCGAACCGCGCTCGATGCGCTCGACGATCTGAACCCGGACATCAAGCGGTGGCGATCCGCCGCGCGCAAATGGTTCGACCTCGGCGAAGGTATCGACCGTTATGCGGCGATTTACCTCAGCTTGGTCCGGGGTACGTCACCGGATCGTCGTTGAACGCCTTGGACAGCGTGATCGGCCCCTTGGCGATCGGCTTCCAGTGCAAGTCGCCCATCATCCACGCCCCTGCTAGGCCGCAGACCAGCCAGATGAATCCCCCAACTGCCGCAAAAGCCTTCATCGGAGTCCCTCCATGCGGGGAAACACCGGTTCATTCTCCGCCTAAAGTGCGAACGAGGCGTAAAGACCGGTCAATCCGCCACGGGAACCGGCCTCTTCTTGGTGCCAGCCTCCTCCTCGTCCATGTAGCGAATCTCCGTGGCCGCGGCGCGGTCGCTGATTGTCCAATCGGGATGCAGCGCCTTGAGTTTCGGTTCAACGAACTGGACCAAGGCGTCACCCTTCAGGCTACCTCTGCGCCCTTGGGCGACCAGGCGCTGCAAATCGAGCAGATATGAACGGAAATCCTTGACGTCGGCCAGATCAGCGACGTCTCCGTGCCCCGGCACATAGACCATGTGCGCGGCGTCACGCATTCCGGCGAAAGCGCTGTCCGTCGCCTGCCACTCGGCGACCGAGCCATCGATCAGGTTCGGAGGAATCCTTCGCCACAGCATGTCGCCCGTGAACAGCACCTTTGCATCGGGAACAAATACTGTGAGGTCGCCGCCGGTGTGGCCCAGGACCGTGCGCACCACGACCTTCCGCGAGCCAAGCCAGACCGCGAGGTCCTTGTCGGTGACGACGTCGGGCAACGGCAACGCCTCGATCCGGCTTTTCATCTCGGGTGTGATTCGATCGCCGAGCAGGTTGATATTGTTGACCCGAACCCAGCCTCGAACATTCTTGTGCGCGATGATGATCGCGCCAGCCTCGCGCAGCGCCTCGTCCCCGCCCGTATGGTCGACGTGATAATGGGTGTTTACGACGTAGCGGATCGGCTTGGGTGTCAGACGATGGATTTCGCCGACGAGGGCCCGCGCGGCATCGAGATTGAAGAAGCTGTCGATCACCAGCACGCCGTCGTCGCCGATGACGAACCCGGCATTCGAGCCGGCCTTGTGCTCGGGCCCGTCGATCGCCGCGTAAACCCCCGGGCCGACCTGCTTCAACACAAAGGGAAGAGCCGGTGAGCTGGCGGGCTGGGCCCCGCCCGATCCACCCAGTGCGACGAGTGGAAGGAGCGCAACGAAAATGCGTCGGATCATCGGCGGAGACTGTAACGGATCACAAACCTGCGCAATGTCCATCGCACTCGATGGACGGACTGGCGCAAGCTGGCGGAGCAAGATCGCGTCTCGGTGATTATTCGCTCGAGGCCTGCCTCCCAAAAGCCCAAGTAAGAGCGGGTCTCGGCGACTCGGTCGCGAGCAACGCGCTACCGAGCCGCCTCACGGGCGGTCTCATTTTTCTCTAGCTCGCTGGCCGACGGTCGAAAGGAGAAGCCCGGCGCGGCAGCCGCCGGCCGCGCCGGCGGCAGCTTGACCGTGACCGAACCTTGTCCGCCACCCTCGTAAGCCTTGCCGCAAGCGCTCACGGCGAACGCCAGCATGAGAATGAGTGTCCTCAGTTCGGAACGGGCCATTCGACCTTGGTCTTCGGACGCCTGGTGGATTCCTCGACGCCGTCGATGGGAAGCGGGACGAGGATCGGGCGGCGGATCGATCGCTGTTTCGAAATGTCGCTGAGGCGGTTGAGCGGGACCGGGCGGCTCATTCCGGCGGTTCCGCGGATTCCGAACCTGAGTCCGGCATCTCGAACGTAGCTTGCTCCTCAGAATCCGGAACCGCGCGATAGCGGCTCGCGATATTCTCCAGCCGCAAGCCCGCGGCGCGATCCTCTTCGGATCGAAAAGCCTGATTGCTCTTGAATAGTTTCATCAGCGGTGCCCCCTTCCTTCACCGCCACGCCGCCGGCCATGTTCGGAAAG
>DATANB010000074.1:0-24911 GCA_036266415.1 Bradyrhizobium sp.
CCGCCCGCCGGTCAGCCCGGCCGGCGCGCAGCGAACTCGTCCTGGACGCATCGATCGAATTGCGCCGTCCCCTGCGGCACGCCGTAGGCCGCGCAAGCCGCCCGCGAGTCGGCCATCCGCCGGGCCTCGGGATAGCCCGAAACAACAACGACGCGACGTTGCTCGGCGACCAGCTGCTGGCAACGCACGTAGTCAGCCGACGACGCAGTGAAGCCGTAGCGGGTGCAGGCATCTTCGGAAGCGACAACCACGGTGCGATGCTCGGTGGCACACGCCCCAAGGGTGAAGGCGAGAAGGCTCGTCAGGACCGATGCCTTGAGCATTCGGGACTCTCCAAGGGCCGTTGGGCCGGCCCGCGGAACCTAACGCGTTTGCAAGTTTGCGGTTCCGCGCCGGCTGGCCTAAACGCGTCGAGGGAAAAAGGAGCGCTCCAATGAAGCTGTTCGACCTATCGGGCCGTGTGGCCGTCATCACCGGCGGCAACGGCGGCATCGGCCTTGGCATGGCGCGCGGCCTCGCGGAAGCCGGCGCCGCGATCGCGGTGGTCGGACGCAACGAAGCGAAATCGGCTGCGGCGGTCAATGAACTGAAGCAGCTCGGCGCCAAAGCCATCGCCATCGCCGCCGATGTCACCGACAAGCAAGCGGTGGCGGACATGGTGGCGCGGACGGCGCGCGAGCTCGGCCGGATCGACATTCTCGTCAACAACGCCGGCATCAATATTCGCAAACCCCCGCAGGCGCTCGATCTCGAGGAATGGGACAGCGTGATCAGGACCAACCTCACCCAGCGCGTTTCTGTGCTCGCAGGCGGTCTACCCGGCCATGAAAGCCGCAGGCGGCGGCAAGATTATCAACATCGGTTCGATGATGTCGATCTTCGGCGCCAGCTTCGCGCCGGCCTATGCCGCGAGCAAGGGCGGCATCGTGCAGTTCACGCGCTCCTGCGCGGTCGCCTGGGCCGCCGACAACATTCAGACCAACGCGGTATTGCCGGGCTGGATCGACACCGACCTGACCAAACGCGCGCGCGAGCAGATCGACGGTCTCCATGACCGGGTGCTGGCGCGCACGCCGGCGCGGCGCTGGGGTGCGGCAGCCGATTTCGCCGGGATTGCGGTGTTTCTCGCATCACCCGCGTCGGACTTCGTCACGGGGTCAGCGATTCCCGTCGATGGCGGATTTTCCGTTATGGGATAGAGTTCGTGGGATGCCATTTCTTGCCTCCCCGCGGAAACAAAAAAGCCTCGGGCAAGGCCGGGGCTTCCTGTAACCTGAAGCTTCGCAATCAGTATCCGGTGATCAGCGGACCACTGAACTTGTAGCTAAATCGGGCCACCACGGACTGAACATCGCGCGGCTTCGCATCAAAACTATAGACCCCGGGAGCGAGGCCGGCGAGCTGATAGCTCTTGGTCGCGAAGGCCGCATAGTCATATTCGAGGCCGACGATCCAGTTCCGGGTAATCCCGTATTCCCAGCCCGCGCCAACCGTCCAGCCGTCGTGCCAGTGGGTATCCGAGCCGGAGCCGACAAACGGCGGAGCCACATCAGAGACCGCGAGGTGACTGTTCACGCCGGCATAACCGCCCTTCACGTAGAGCAGATTGTTGTTCACTGCAAAGCCGATGCGACCCGTGACGGTCGCCATCCAGTTGGTGCGCCAGCTGAACAGGTCGTCCTTTCCAAGACCAAAAATGGTGTTGAGCACGCTGCCGCGGTTGTCCATCGCCGAGATCGTACCCTCAAGACCGAACACGTAGTTGCTGGCCTGCCAGTTGTAGCCCACCTGACCGCCGCCAAATACGCCGCTTCCGTGCTGGCTGAAACCCTGCCCGCCGCCAAGGTCTCCGAACCGCGTGGTGTTCGCGGTATTGTTCCAATTTTCATTGGTCGACGAACCGCCGAGATGACCACCCAGATAAAAGCCGGCCCAGGTGTACGCCGCATAGGGCAAGGGCGGCGCCTTGGCGTAGGGCCATGGCGCGAGGTCCGCGGCAGAAGCCGCGCCGGATCCGAGAGTGGCTGACAACGCCAGCGCGGCAGCAAATGTTGCGCGGATCATCTCTTCTACACCCCTAAACTGTTTCCCCGAATAGCTGCTTAGCGCGGAGTCCTTGCCAATTCGTCGACAGAGGCTTGACGTTGCGAAATCGCGCTCGCGCATGTGCGTTATGGTTAATTTGAAATTTGAGATCGCGTCGGGCGTTCGGTGAGCCAGCGCGCGTCGCCGGTTCAATCGCGCGCCCGCGCCCGCGTGTTCCAAACCCGGATCACGGGCCCGGCAAAGTTCAGCGCCAGCGCCCATAGCGCCACCTTCGAATTCACAAAACTCAAGCCGATCGCCAAGAGCGAGGAGACGATCAGGAGAAGCGCCGACATCTGCCGGTGGCGCAGATGGTCGCCCTGCTCCAGATGCGGCGTTATAAAGGTCAGGCGAAGGCCGACCATGGCAATCAGCAGCGTATGGCCGGCGTAGAGCCAGATCGCGGGGGCGAAATGCGCGAAGCGGCCGACCACGACGGTCGTGAATGGCACGCAGGTGACCAGGAAATGATAGAGCAGCCACCAATTGACGTATTCGCGGTTGACGTATTCGGCGCGGGTGCGCACCTCGACATTCGAAAGCCAGCGCAGGCCGAGCACACCGAAACTCAGAACATAGGGCAGAAATTTCGGCCACAGGCCGATCAGCCCCTGCACCAGTTCGGCGCCGTCTTTGGGGTGAAAATCATCCGGCAGCCTCACGTCGAGAATGAGCAGTGTCATGGCGACGCCGAAGATTCCATCACTGAGCGTATCGAGACGGGCTTTTGAAAACATGACCTTCCTGTTTGCTTCAGCGGCATTTGTGCGAAAACATTAAGCTTTTTCAACGCTTCCAGCCCCTCTTCCATTGACTTTGGCCAATTCCTCCCTATGTTGCGGCTTGACGCGGCCCGGTATCGAAACGCGATATCTTGATTAAGCCGCCTGTCTGCGTATCCGAAAATCCCGTGCAAATCTGCGTGCCGTTCCGGGGTTGAGCGCGACAGTTATTTCCGGGATTCCAAGCGGCGGTTTCTACCAGAGGCTCAATGTCTTTTTCCAATCTCGGCTTGTCCGACAAGGTGCTCGCCGCTGTCGCGGCCACCGGTTACACCATCCCCACCCCCATTCAGGAACAGGCGATTCCCCATGTTCTGGCCCGCCGGGACGTTCTCGGCATCGCCCAGACCGGCACCGGCAAGACCGCCGCCTTCGTGCTTCCGATGCTCACCATGCTGGAAAAGGGCCGCGCCCGGGCACGAATGCCCCGCACCCTGATCGTAGAACCGACACGCGAGCTCGCCGCCCAGGTCAAGGAACAGTTTGATAAATACGGCGCGGGACAGAAACTCAACGTCGCGCTGCTGATCGGCGGCGTTTCGTTCGGCGACCAGGACACCAAGCTGACGCGCGGCGTCGACGTCTTGATCGCAACCCCCGGCCGCCTGCTCGACCACACCGAACGTGGCGGGCTGCTGCTCACCGGCGTCGAACTGCTGGTCATCGATGAGGCCGACCGCATGCTCGACATGGGGTTCATCCCCGACATCGAACGCATCTGCAAGATGATCCCGTTCACGCGGCAGACGCTGTTCTTCACCGCGACGATGCCCCCCGAGATCGCTCGTATCACCGAAACCTTCCTGCACAATCCCGCCAAGATCGAAGTTACCAGGCCGGCGACGACGGCCGCGGGCGTGGCCCAGTTTCAGATCGCGGTGGGGCGCGAGCCGCACGAAAAACGCGATACGCTGCGCCGCCTGCTGCACGACGCCAAGGACCTCCAGAACGCGATCATCTTCTGCAATCGCAAGCGCGAGGTGGCGCTGCTCTACAAATCGCTGCAGAAGCACGGCTTCAGCGTCGGCGCCCTGCACGGCGACATGGATCAGTCGGCGCGCACCGCCGCGCTCGATCAATTCCGCAGGGGTGAGATTCCGCTGCTGGTGGCGTCCGACGTCGCGGCCCGCGGCCTCGACATTCCCACCACCAGCCATGTCTTCAATTTCGACGTTCCGCATCATGCCGACGACTACGTCCACCGCATCGGCCGCACCGGGCGTGCGGGCCGCGCCGGCACCGCGATCTCCATTGTCACACCGCTCGATCAAAAATCCATGGTCGCGATCGAAAAACTGATCGGACAGTCTATTCCCCGCGTCGACAGCGGCGTCGCGATCCAGGCGATCGACGGTCCGGCAGCGCCGTCCAGCGGCGAAACCGAACGGCCACGCCAATCGCGCGGACGGGAAGGCTCGCGCGACGGAGCAAAAGAAGGTTCGCGCGGCGGCCGCAAGCCGCGCAGGGAACGCGAACCCCGGCGCCCCGGCGGCGGCCGCAGCTCCGGCCCGCAGCCGCAGCCAACGGCCGTGGCGTTCGTCCCGCCGGTCGCTCCTCCGGCCTCGCGCACGCCTTCGATCGGTCGCGCCGTGGCGCCCCAGGCCCCGCGCGATCCCGCGTCGGAGCCCGCCGACCACTCGCATTTGCCGGCGTTCCTGTTACGACCGGTGCGCGCCCGCGTCTGAGCGCCAATATCTCGCAACCGCCCAACGGACCCGTTTACCGGTCGTTCATTCTCCTCAACTAGCTTGTCCGCGATAGTTTTAATTATTGCTGCGGCACGATGGGCGGCGCTGCCCGGGATTTGGGGACATGTTCGGTGGTCAAAGTGCTTGACGAACACGAACGTACCATGGCCTTTGCCGAAGTCGCGCTCGGCCAGATTAAATCGCTCCGGCAAACCGCCGTCCCCCGCAATTATGAAATCTGGTACGTCTACGCGACCGGATACAATTCACCGCTCAACAAGATCATCAACGAGACGCTGGCGCGCAACGGCAGGTTGACCGAGGCCGATCTGGAGCAGATCTACGAAACCTATCTTTCGCAGATCAAGACCACCGACCGCATCGACAAGGTCGGCTCCCGCGTAATCCGCGAAATCGACGACGTCATGACGCTGATCAGCGAGGCGCTCGGCATGTCGGCGAGCTACGACGCCAGTCTGTCCGGCGCCGCCGAAAAACTTTCCGTCACCCGCGCGCCCGACCAGATCGAAACCATCGTCGAATCGCTGATCAAATCCACCCGCGAGATGCGCGAAACCAACAAGACGCTCGAAGAACGGCTGACGCTGTCGAAAAGCGAGATCAGCACTCTGCAGCATAGCCTGGAGGCAATCAGGGCCGAGAGCCTGACCGATCCGCTCACCGGGCTCGGCAACCGCAAATATTTCGACCGCTCGATCGACGCGGCGGTCCAGAGCGCGCTCGCCAATGGCGAGCCGCTCACGCTGCTGATGTTCGACATCGACCACTTCAAATCGTTCAACGACTCCTATGGCCATCTCACCGGCGATCAGGTGCTGCGGCTGGTCGGCATGTCGCTGAAGCAGAACATCAAGGGCCAGGACATCACCGCGCGCTATGGCGGCGAGGAATTCGCGGTGGTGTTGCCCAATACCGCGCTGCGCCAGGCGCTGACGGTCGCCGATCATATCCGCCGCGCCGTGATGGCGAAGGAGTTGAAGAAGAAATCCACTGGCGAAATCCTCGGCCGCGTCACCATCTCGGTCGGCGTTTCCATGCTGAAGCCGGGCGACGACACCGACTCGCTGATCGAGCGCGCCGATGCCTGCCTCTATGCCGCCAAGCGCAACGGCCGCAACCGCGTCATCTGCGAAGTCGACCCGGAATACGCCGCCGAGACCCAAAGTCAGGTCGCCTGACCTTCGTCGCCCGGCCGTCCTTCGAGACGCGCGCCATGCGCGCTCCTCATCAGGATGAGATTCTCGCTTTTCGTATCGCGCCTTTTTTGGAAACCGACTTGCTGCGGTCATCCGTCCTTGCGGTTTTCTTCGTCGCCTTGCGCGCTTTCGGCCGCTTGCGCAAGCCGGCGCGCTGCGCCGCCGCCAAGGCCGCCCTCGCCCAGCCGGTCAATTGCTCCGGATCGTCATACAGCCGCTCCGGCAACTGCCAGTACGAAAGGACCGTGACGATCCTGGCTCTGGTTTGATACTGAAACGGCTTTGAGCCTTCCGCCTCGAACCGCGGAATGGTCTGGTCGTCGGCGCGCAAGTAAAGACCGCTGCGGAGCGCGAGCGCGAAGTTGGTGCCGTCAACGGAAATGCCGAAGCCCGAGAACATTCGGCGGATGGTGACCGGGCCGAAATCCGCAAACAGATCGATCAGGAAATCGCGGTCCATGAGAGTCCGCTGGCAAGAATAGCGCGTCTAGCCATCCGCCTTGGCGGCGGTCAGTTGCACCGACTCGCCGCAGCCGCAGGCGCCGGTCTGGTTCGGGTTGTTGAAGATGAACTGCGCCGACATCCTGTCGACCTTGTAGTCCATCTCGGTGCCCAGCAGGAACAGCACGGCCTTGGGATCGACCAGGATCTTCACGCCCTTGTCCTCCACGACCTCGTCGGTGGGGCGGATATCATGGGCATATTCGACCGTATAGGATTGCCCGGCGCAGCCGCCGTTCTTGATCCCTACCCGAAGGCCAACGATCTCGGAATCGGCGCGCTTTGTGAGTTCGGCAATCCGTTGCGCAGCCGCTTCGGTCAGCTTCATCACCTGCGGGCGGGGCCGCGGCTTCGGCTTGGATGCGGGCGTTGGTGAAGCGGGTGTCATGTTTGTCATCTATTTAGTCCCTGCGGCAGATCAATGCCGCCATTTCCCGTAATTAAGCTATAATCCCTGAACGCTTCACCACATGTTGAGGACGAGGCGCGCCTCGTCGGTCATCCGGTCCGGCGTCCACGCCGGGTCCCAGACCAGATTGACATTGACCACGCCGACGCCGGGAACGCTGGCGACCGCGTTCTCCACCATCTGGGGCAACTCGCCCGCCGCCGGACAGTTCGGCGTCGTCAGCGTCATCACGACGTCCACGGTGCGGTCGTCCTTGATGTCGACCTTGTAGATCAGGCCGAGCTCATAAATGTCGGCCGGTATTTCCGGATCGAACACGGTCTTCAGCGCGGCAACGATTTCGCCGCCAAGACGCTCGGTTTCCTCCGGCGGCAGCGCCGAATGCGTTTCCATGTTGCTGGTTTTGACTTCGGCCGTGTCGGTCATGAAAACAATTCCCGCGCCTTGATCAGCGCCTGTGCCAGGTGGTCGACTTCATCACGGGTATTATACATGCCGAACGAGGCGCGGCACGTCGCCGTGACATTGAACCGCTCTAAAAGCGGCATCACGCAATGGGTGCCGGCGCGCACCGCGATCCCCTGGCGGTCGATCACGGTCGCGATATCGTGGGGATGGGCGCCCTTCATCTCGAACGAGATCACCGGCCCCTTAGCCCGCGCGGTGCCGATCAGGCGCAGCGAATTGATTTCGCGCAAGCGCCCTTCGGCGTAGGTCAGAAGATCGTGCTCGTGCGCGGCGATGCGCTCCTTTCCGATCGAATTGACATAGTCGATCGCGGCGCCAAGCCCGACCGCCTCGACGATCGCAGGCGTTCCCGCCTCGAACTTGTGCGGCGGATCGCCATAGGTGACCCAGTCCTTCGCGACCTCGCGAATCATCTCGCCGCCGCCGTTGTAAGGCCGCATCGCCACCAGGTGCTCGTGCCTGGCGTAGAGCACACCGATGCCGGTCGGGCCGTACAGCTTGTGGCCGGTGAAGACGTAGAAATCGCAGCCGATGTCCTGCACGTCGATCGCCAGATGAACGGCGGCTTGGCTGCCGTCGACCAGCACCGGAATGCCGCGGGCATGCGCGATCTTCACCACGTCCCGGACCGGCACGATTGTGCCGAGCGCATTCGACATCTGGGTGATCGCGACCAGCTTGGTGCGCGGCGTCAGCGCCTTTTCGAATTCCTCGATCAGGAAATTTCCCTCGTCATCGACGTCGACCCACTTGATGACCGCGCCATGACGCTCCCTGAGGAAATGCCAGGGCACGATGTTGGAATGGTGCTCCATGATCGAGAGCACGATCTCGTCGCCGTC
The DNA here is from genome assembly GCA_036266415.1 of Bradyrhizobium sp. Taxonomy (GTDB): domain Bacteria; phylum Pseudomonadota; class Alphaproteobacteria; order Rhizobiales; family Xanthobacteraceae; genus Bradyrhizobium. Next base: position 7,993 of record DATANB010000074.1, read on the forward strand.
CCCGATGTTCGGCTCGCCCCAGGACGACGCCACGAGGTTGATCGCCTCGGTGGCGTTGCGGGTGAAGACGATCTCTTCGGTACGCGCCGCGTTGATGAATTTCGCCACCTTGGCGCGGCCGCTCTCATAGGCCTCGGTCGCCGCATTGGCTAGGTAATGCAGCCCGCGATGCACGTTGGCGTATTCGGTCTTGTAGGCGAGGTTCATGCGCTCGAGCACCGCGTTCGGCTTCTGCGCGGAGGCGGCATTGTCGAGATAGACCAGCGGCTTGCCGTAGACCATGAGCGACAGCGCGGGAAAATCTTGCCGTACCCGCGCCACGTCATATGAGCCGTTCAGGACTGCCGGGTGCATGGTCATCCCCGTGCCGCCAGCCAGCGCTGCGCGGCCGATATCGCGAGTTCACGCAGGGCGTCATTGGCAATCGACTCGATGGCCTCCCCGACAAACGCCTGGATCAGCAGCGCCTGCGCCTCCTTCTCGGAAAGGCCGCGTGCCCGCAGGTAGAACAGCAGGCTTTCGTCGAGCGCGCCGGCGGTGGCACCGTGACCGCAAGTGACGTCGTCGGCGAAAATCTCCAGTTCGGGCTTGTTGTCGGCTTCCGCCTCGTCGGACAGCAAGAGCGCCCGCGTCATCATCTTGGCGTCGGTCTTCTGCGCATGGGGGCGAACGATGATGCGGCCCTGGAACACCGAATGGCCGCGGTCGTCGACCACGGCCCGGAAGACCTCACGGCTGGTGCAGCGCGGCACCGCGTGATCCAGAAACAACGTGGTATCGGCATGCTGGCGGCCGTTGAGCAGGTTGACGCCGTTGGTCTCGACCTCTGCGCCCTCGCCGGCGAACGCGATCACTGCCTGATAGCGGCTGACGCTCGACCCGCTGGTCATGCCGAAGGTGTTGAAATGGGCGTTGGCGCCCAGCGTCACCCGGTGCGAGGAAATGTTGAAGGCCTCGCGCCCGTCCTCGACCAGACGCACATGGTCAAGCCGCGCGCCGCCACCGATCGAAACGACAAGTCCGTCATGGACCTGATAGGGCCCGGCGCCATCAGCGGCGATGTAGCTCTCCACCAGCGTCGCGCTTGCCGCCTCGCCGAGCTTCAGCGACGAGCGCGTGAACATCGCCGAAGGCGTTCCGCCGCCGGCGATATGGACGATATGCAGGGGCCGCGTCAGCACGGCGCCGTCGGCGACCTCGATCACCAGACCGTCCGCCATCATGGCGCTGTTCAGCGCCACCATGGAATCGGTATTGTCGGTCGCGAACAGTTGCGCCTGCGCCTTGGCCTCACCGGCCTCGAGCACCTCGCGCAAATTGCGGATCAGAAGTCCTTTTTCGGGGTTGCCCGTCTCCGACAGTTGTGGCGCGAAAACCCCGTCCACCAGCACCAGCCGTCGTACGCCATCGATGGAGTGCAGCTTCAGGGCCGCGGTCGCGCGCGACAGCGCCGCCGCATCCGGTGCGGCCGCCGGCGGCAACACCTCGCGCATCAGCGTACGCAGGTCGGTGTATTTCCAGTCCTCGATGCGCCGGTGCGGCAGGCCGATGCGCTCGTAAGCCTCGAACGCCTGCCTTCTTAGTTCAGCGACGTTGCCGGCCCCAGGCAAGCGGTCCCGCGCGACGGCGAAAGCATCGCTCAGCGCGCGTCCGGTTTCTGTTTTGGCAAGTACCACGTTCATGACAACATCCGCGTGGGCATCAGGCCGCGTCTTCGAACTGCGCGTAGCCGGAAGCCTCGAGCTGAAGCGCCAGTTCCTTGTCGCCGCTCTTCACCACGCGGCCTTTCGACATCACGTGCACGAAGTCAGGCACGATGTAGTTCAGCAGCCGCTGATAATGCGTAATCACCACCATGGCGCGATCCGGCGAGCGCAGCGCATTGACGCCGTCGGCGGCGATGCGCAGCGCGTCGATGTCGAGACCGGAATCCATCTCGTCGAGGATGCACAGGCTCGGCTCGAACAGCGCCATCTGCAGGATCTCGTTGCGCTTCCTCTCGCCGCCGGAGAAACCGACATTGACTCCGCGACGCAGCATGTCCTGCGCGATATTGAGGCTGGCCGCAACGCTGCGTACTTTCTTCAGAAAGTCCGGCGTGGAGAACTCGCTCTCGCCGCGCGCCTTGCGCTGGGCGTTCAGTGCGGTGCGCAGGAAAGTCATGGTGGCGACACCCGGAATTTCCACCGGATACTGGAACGCGAGGAACACGCCCTTGGCGGCGCGCTCGTCGGGCGCCATTTCCAGCAGATTCTCGCCATTGAAGAGGATCTCGCCACCGGTGACTTCATAGCCGGGCTTGCCGGCGATGACATGCGAGAGCGTCGACTTGCCGGAGCCGTTCGGCCCCATGATGGCGTGCACCTCGCCCTTGTTCACCGTGAGCGAAAGCCCATGGAGAATCTCACGCTCCTCGACACGGACTTGCAGATTTTTAACTTCCAGTAGCGCGGTCATTCGTTTTTCCAACATTCTCCGTACCGGGCATTAGCCCCACGCACCGTTAGTTTTCCAAGCGCTTACGAACAGAAAGATGACTGTCGAAACGGCTACGACGATCATCGGCGGCGGAAAGATGGATGAAGTCTTCTTCCGTCGTAGCATCACCAAAGCGCAGATGAAAACCACTAAAGCAAACACTACAACGAGTGTGTATCCTTCCCAAGTGGTGGGTACTGCGCCGTATCCTTTCAGCTTTGGTGTGAACCAGAATTCATTCACGACGATTATCCGACCGAACCTTCCAGCGAGATCGAGATCAGCTTCTGCGCCTCGACCGCGAATTCCATCGGCAGTTGCTGCAGCACGTCCTTGACGAAGCCATTGACCACGAGGCCGACGGCTTCCTCCTGGCTCAGCCCGCGCTGCACACAATAAAACAACACGTCCTCGGAAATCTTCGAGGTTGTCGCCTCGTGCTCGAACAGGGCCGAGGAATTCTTGGCCTCGATATAGGGCACGGTGTGGGCGCCGCATTTGTCGCCGATCAGCAGAGAATCGCAGGCCGTGAAATTGCGCGCGCCGGTGGCCTTCCGATGCGCGGTAACGAGGCCGCGATAGGTGTTTTGCGAAACGCCGGCGGCGATGCCTTTGGAAATGATGCGGCTGGTGGTGTTCTTGCCGAGATGGATCATCTTGGTGCCGGAATCGACCTGCTGGTGACCATTCGAAATCGCGATCGAATAGAATTCGCCGCGCGAATTGTCGCCGCGCAGGATGCAGCTCGGATATTTCCAGGTGATCGCCGATCCCGTTTCGACCTGGGTCCAGGAAATCTTCGAATTGTTGCCGCGACAGTCGCCACGCTTGGTGACGAAATTGTAGATGCCGCCGAGCCCTTCCGAATTGCCGGGATACCAGTTCTGCACCGTCGAATATTTGATCTCGGCGTCGTCCAGCGTCACAAGCTCGACCACTGCGGCGTGCAACTGGTTCTCGTCGCGCTGCGGCGCGGTGCAGCCCTCGAGGTAGCTGACGTAAGAGCCCTTGTCTGCAATGATCAGGGTGCGCTCGAACTGGCCCGTGTTGCGCTCGTTGATGCGGAAATAGGTCGACAGCTCCATCGGGCAGCGCACGCCCGGCGGCACGTAAACGAACGAACCGTCGGAGAACACCGCCGAATTCAGGGTGGCAAAATAATTGTCCGAGGTCGGCACCACGGTGCCGAGATACTTCTTCACGAGATCGGGGTGCTCGCGGATCGCCTCGGAGATCGGCATGAAGATCACGCCGGCCTGCTTCAATTCCTTCTGGAAGGTGGTCGCGACCGACACCGAGTCGAACACCGCATCGACCGCGATCCGCCGCTCGCCCTCGGGACGCACCACGCCCTCCAGCACTTCGATCTCGCGCAGGGGAATGCCGAGCTTCTCGTAGGTCTTCAGGATTTCCGGATCGACCTCGTCGAGCGAGCCTATCTCTTTCTTCTTCGGCGCCGAGTAATAATACAGATCCTGGTAATCGATTCTGGGATAGTTGACGCGCGCCCATTTCGGCTCGGTCATGGTCAGCCAGCGGCGATACGCCTCCAGCCGCCACTCCAGCATCCAGGCCGGCTCGTTCTTTTTCGCGGAAATGAAGCGGACGGTATCTTCCGAAAGCCCCTTTGGGGCCTTGTCGGACTCGATGACAGTCTCAAATCCATATCGATATTGATCGACGTCGATCCGCCTGACGCGATCGACCGTCTCTTGTACGGCAGCCATTCCATCCTCCGCTCGCGGTTTCAAGGACCGCGGTGGATCATTCCGCACGACTATTACGATGTTTCCTGGAGGAAATCACCTGCTTAGAACCGTTCAAGCAGTGTTTCGTCGCTCTTCCCTAAGTAGGGTGCTGATGAGCTTTCGCCAAGCCTCCAGACAGCGATCAATCTCCTCTTCGGAGGTAGACCAGCCCAGACTGAGCCGCACCGCTCCTTCCGCGCTCTCGCGGCCTGCTCCCATCGCCTCCAGCACATGCGATGGTTGCACCTTCCCCGAAGAGCACGCGGAGCCTGAAGAGACCGCGAGCCCCGCGAGGTCAAAGCCGATCACCGCGGTCTCCGCCTTCAGGCCGGGAACCGTGAACAGCGTGGTATTCGGCAACCGCGGCACGTCATCCGAGAACACGATGACGCCGGGGGTCTGCCGCAGGCCGGTTTCCAGCCGATTCCGTAAGCTTTCGAGGCGAATAGCGTCGCTTTCCAGTGCGGCCATGGCGGCCCTCACCGCCGCTCCAAAACCCGCAATTCCAGCGATATTCTCGGTTCCTGCGCGGTGGCCCCGTTCCTGACCCCCGCCGCGCAGCAAGGGTTCAAGCCCGCTCAACCCCTCGGCCAGAACGAGGGCGCCAACGCCCTTGGGGCCGCCGATCTTGTGCGCCGACAGCGTCACCAGATCGGCATTTAACATATTGATATCGATTGGTATTTTTCCGAATGCCTGGATCGCGTCGACATGTAGCAGGTCGCCCGCGGCATGGATGATTTCGCCGGCCGCCGCGACCGGTTGCAGTGCTCCCGTTTCGTTGTTGGCAAGCATGACCGACACCAGCGTGGGGAGGCCGCCCTCAAGTGCCACACGCAGACGGTCCAGATCCACCAGGCCGGAGCGGGTAACGCCGACGGTCGCGATCGCTTGGGCGGGAAACCGGCCGCCCGCAAGCACGGATGCGTGCTCGATCGCCGAAACCACCAGCCTTTGAACCGGAAGCGTGGAGGCGCGCCGCAGCCCCGGGGTCAGCGCCAGTGCATTGGCCTCGGTCCCCCCAGAGGTAAAGACGACGTCGCGCGGCTGCGCGCCGACGGCCCCTGCAATCGCTGCCCTCGCCTCCTCGACCAGTCGGCGGGCCTGGCGGCCCTCGGCATGGACCGACGAGGGATTGCCAGGCAGCACCCACGCCGCAGCCATGGCTTCCCGGGCCTCGCGGCGAAGCGGGGTGGTCGCATTCCAGTCGAGATAAACCCGGTTAGGCATAGAGTATTATGACACCTAAATATTCGCGATATCCGCGGCTGTCGCACCAAACGCGGCAACTTCGCCTTGTCCGCCCTCGTGGCAATTGGCGATCCCGGCCTTCGCTGACAATGCAGGCGCTAACGCTTTGAACATATTACGGGATGCTCAAGATGCTTGCTTTTTGCCCCTCGCCTCATGCTAGAACGCGGCCTCCAGTTCACCCGGCGCCGTTTGCGCATCGCCCAGCGGCGCCTGATCACCCCTTTCTTTGCGAGGTTTTGTCTGCCGAAGAGCCGGACAGAGCCAGCACAAAGTCGGCTGATTTTGCCAAGGACCATCAATGCCTGAAGTCATTTTCACCGGCCCCGCGGGCCGCCTTGAAGGCCGCTATCATCCAGCGAAGCAGAAAAACGCGCCGATTGCGATGGTGCTGCACCCGCATCCGCAGTTTCACGGCACGATGAATCATCAGATCATCTACCAATGCTACTACGCCTTCGCGCACCGCGGATTTTCGGTTCTGCGCTTCAATTTCCGCGGCGTCGGCCGCAGCCAGGGTTCGTTCGATCACGGCACCGGCGAACTCTCCGATGCCGCGTCTGCGCTCGATTGGGCGCAAACCATTAATCCCGAGGCGCGTGCCTGCTGGGTCGCGGGCTTTTCGTTCGGCGCCTGGATCGGCATGCAGTTGTTGATGCGCCGGCCCGAGGTCGAAGGTTTTATCTCGATCGCGCCGCCCGCCAATCTCTATGACTTCTCATTCCTCGCGCCCTGCCCATCCTCGGGGCTGATCGTGCATGGCGAAAAGGATGCGGTGGTGCCGCCCAAGGACGTCAACACGCTGGTGGAGAAACTCAAGACCCAGAAGGGCATCGTGATCGACCAGCAGATCATCCCCGGCGCGAACCACTTCTTCGACGGCAAGCTGCAGCCGCTGATGGAGACGGTGACCGGCTATCTCGACATGCGGCTCGCCAACGTGCGCTGACTAGGCGTTTCCAGGCGAAGCGCATAGCGGTTCGCGCAAGGAAAAGCTCGTGAAACCCGCCGTGGCTCACGGCCTCGCAATCACTCCGCCGGTCATGGGGATCGGGACGCCCGTGGTGGCGGGATAGCTGAGCGGCAGGCCTTTCAGGCCCCGCGCCGCCAGAAACCCGAAGGCCTGGGCTTCGATCGCGTCGGCCGACCAGCCCAGCACATCGGCGGCCTCGATCGTGGCAGGCGTCAGCCGCTCGCGCAGCATCCGCAACAGCGTGAGATTGCGGGCGCCGCCGCCGACCACGATCCAGCTCTTTGGTTCCTTCGGCAACATCGGAACGATCCGGGCGATGGCTTCCGCCGTAAAGGCCGTCAGTGTCGCCGCGCCGTCGGCGGCCGACATCTTGTGCAGCTCGAGCGAGGCGAAATCGTTGCGATCCAGCGATTTCGGTGGCGGCAGTGCAAAGAACGGATGCTCCAGCGCCCGGATCACCCATGCTATGTCCACCTGGCCTTGCGCGGCCGTGCGACCATCGCAATCGAACGGTCGTCCCATGGTGCGGATCATGTAGTCATCGAGCAGCGCGTTGCCTGGCCCGGTATCGCAGGCGATCAGGGTATCGGCGCCATCAATATAGGTGATGTTTGCGACGCCGCCGATATTAACCACCACGATCGGCCCCTCGCGATCGAGCGACTGGGCCAGCGCACGGTGATAGACCGGCACAAAGGGCGCGCCCTGCCCGCCGGCGGCGACATCGGCGGCGCGGAAATCATGCATCACAGGGATATGGATGGCCCTGGCGAGGGCGGTGGCGTCACCGATCTGCACAGTCATTTTCTGCGCCGGCCGGTGCAGCACGGTCTGGCCGTGAAAGCCGACGATATCGACGTCCTCGCGCAAGATGTGGTTCTGCGTGGTGAAGGCGGCCACCGCCTCGGCATGCGCGACGGTAACCGCGCGCTCGGCCTCGCGCAGGATGCCCGGCCGGGCATCGCGCTGCGGCAGGTTGACTGCTTCGGTCAGGGCCTGGCGCAGCAGGCTGCGCTCTTGATCGGTATAAGGCCGGTAGCCGGACGGTCCGAACGCCTGCACCCGCTTGCCGTCGGTTTCGATCAAGGCGACGTCGACCCCGTCGAGCGAGGTGCCGCTCATCAGACCGATTGCCGTCAACATCGTCGTCATGGTGCCTTCGCGAGCCCCTGCCCTTGACACCCAGCTTGTGTCAAACAAGCACATCTTATAATGCCACAGCGCGTCGGCCGGCGGCAGCCTATTCCGCTATGGTTCCCCAACTCGTTAAGAATAGCGTGAAAAAGTAAGAATGATCAGAGTCGCACACAAATGACCGTTTTTAAATCTGATTTTCTCAATATCCTGCAGGAACGCGGCTTCATCCACCAGTGTTCCAATTTCGAAGGCCTCGACGCGCTGGCTGTGAAGGGGCTGGCCACCGCCTATGTCGGCTATGACTGCACGGCGCCGTCGCTGCACATCGGCAACTACCTCACCATGATGATGCTGTACTGGCTGCAACAGAGCGGCAACAAGCCGATCACCCTGATGGGCGGCGGCACCACCATGGTCGGCGATCCCTCCGGCAAGGACGAATCGCGCGCGTTGCGCAGCGTCGCGGAGATCGAAGCCAACAAGGCCAGCATCCGTGGCGTGTTCGCCAAGGTGCTGCGCTACGGCTCCGGCCCTGACGACGCCGTGATGCTCGACAACGCCGAATGGCTGACCAGGCTCAACTGGATCGAGATGCTGCGCGACATCGGCCGGCATTTTTCGGTTAACCGCATGCTGACCATGGACTCGGTGCGGCTGCGCCTCGAGCGCGAGCAGGAGATGAGCTTCATCGAATTCAACTACATGGTCTGCCAGGCCTACGATTTCGTTGAACTGTCACGGCGCGTGGGCTGCCGGTTGCAGATGGGCGGGTCGGACCAGTGGGGCAACATCGTCAACGGCGTCGACCTCGGCCGCCGCATGGGTACCCCGCAACTGTTCGCCCTGACGACTCCGCTGCTCACGACCGCGTCGGGCGAAAAGATGGGCAAGACCGCCCAGGGCGCGGTCTGGCTCAACGCCGATGAATTCAGCCCCTATGATTTCTGGCAATACTGGCGAAACGTCGAGGACGCCGATGTCGTCAAGTTCCTCAAGCTGTTCACGATCCTGCCGATGAGCGAGATTGGCCGGCTCGAAGCGCTGCGCGGTGCCGAGGTCAACGAAGCCAAGAAGGTGCTGGCGACGGAAGCGACCGCTCTGCTGCACGGCCGCGATGCCGCCAACGCCGCATCCGAGACCGCGCGGCAGACCTTCGAGGAAGGCACGATCGCCGAGAACCTGCCGACGGTGGGAATTTCGCGCAGCGAGCTCGAAGGTGAACTCGGTGTCCTCGCCGCTTTTGTCAAGGCCGGCCTCGTCGCCTCGAATGGCGAGGCACGGCGCCACATCAAGGGCGGCGGACTGCGCGTCAACGATCTCGCCGTTACCGACGAGAAGATGATTCTGACGCCGAAGAACCTCACGCCGGAAGGCGTGATCAAACTGTCGCTCGGCAAAAAGCGCCACATCCTGCTCAAGCCTGCATAGGCGCATTCGCCCAAGACCACTGCTCTTTCACAGTTGCGCGTATTCTATTCGCAAAACCGACGCCACCCCCGGATCACGTCCGAGGGCATGCTTTTGCGGAAATACGCGCGTTCAGCGAAAAGCCCCCTTTGATGGCCATGGACCAAAATGCGCCACGCGAAAATACGGAGACAAAGCCGCCGAAACCGGCACGCGTGGCGCTCAACGTGCTGGCGCTGTGTTTCACCTTGTCGGTGCTCGGCCGCGGGCTCGGCGAGAGTTTCACCGTCTTCCTGAAGCCGATATCGGAGAATTTTGGCTGGGACCGCGCGCAGGTGGTCTCGGTCTATTCGATCTCGGCGCTCGCCGGCGGCCTCGCGGCGCCGCTGATCGGGCGGCTGTTCGACCGCTCGGGGCCGCGCAACGTCTATTCGCTCGGGCTAGTGTTGCTCGGCGGCGCGTTTCTGGTCGCCGCCCATGCGGAGCATCTCTGGCAATTCCAGTTGAGCCTCGGGCTTTGCGTGGGTCTCGGCATCGCCCTGATCGGCAATGTCCCGAATTCGATCCTGCTCGGCCGCTGGTTCGGCCCGCGACTCCCGACCGCGATGGCGGTGGTTTATTCCGCCAACGGCGCCGGCGTGCTGATCCTGCTGCCGGCCTCACAGCTTCTGATCGAACATGTCGGCTGGCGCGGCGCCTATCAGATGTTCGGCATCATGGCGCTGGCGCTGCTGGTGCCGCTGTTGTGGTTGCCGTGGCGGCGGTTCTCCACCGGCTCGCCGCATCTGGCTAGGAGCGTGGCGGCTGACTTCGCCAATGAGGGCTGGACGCTGCTGAGCGCGATGCGCCATCACGCGTTCTGGGCGCTGTTTTCGACCTTCTTTTTCACCGCCATCGGCATGTATGCGATCGCGCCGCAGATCGTGGCCTATCTGATCGACGCGGGCTTCCCGCCCCGGCAGGCGGCGACCGCCTGGGGCTTTAGTGGCATCGTGCTGCTGTTCGGCATGCTCGGCGTCAGCTGGCTCGACGGCATCATCGGCCGCAGGCCGTCGGTGCTGCTCAGCTATGCGATCTCCATCGTCGGCATCGTCATGCTGTGGCTGCTGCAATGGTATCCGAACTTCTGGCTGCTGACCGGCTTCGTCGTGTGTTTCGGCAGCATGATCGGCTCGCGCGGCCCGCTGCTCTCGGCAACCGCCATGAAAATCTTTCGCGGCGAACGGGTCGGAACCATCTATGGCACGATTTCGATCGGCAGCGGGCTCGGCTCGGCATTCGGCTCCTGGGGCGGCGGCCTGATCCGCGACTGGAGCCACAGCTATAATCCGCTGATCGCGTTTTCGCTGGTCAGCGTAGTCCTGGGCATGATCCCGTTCCTGGTGGTGCCGGCGCTTCGGCGCTGACCTTTCGCAGAGTGTATCGTTCAGACGAAAAGCCCCGTCCAACCCTTGTTGCGCCGGGTATGCGATTGTCGAATACTGGCCGCGCTGCGACCCCGGGAGAAGGGAGCGCCATGCCGCCTATCGCTGATGACGCGGCGCTGCGATGCACCAACGGATGACAGGGCTCACGCCCATGGAGGAAGACTGATGTTGTTCTACCGAGGCATGACCTGCGAGAACGTGACGATCAAGGGCGACAAGGAAACCCCGATTACCGTTTATGTGGCCAAGCCGTCTGGTCCGGGCCCCTTTCCCGGAGTCGTGCTTGTCCACCATCTCCCCGGCTGGAGCGAGTTCTACATCGAGACGACGCGTCGGTTCGCCCATCACGGCTATCTCGCGATCTGCGCCAACCTCTATGAACGCGCGGGCGAGGGCAACCCGGACGACGTCGCTGCCAAAGTGCGCGCCGACGGCGGCATTGCCGACGCCCAGATGGTCGGCGATACCGAGGCCGCCGTGAAGTGGATGCGCGCGCAGTCCAATCACAACGGCAAGGTCGGCATTTTCGGCTCCTGTTCCGGTGGCCGGCACGCCTTCATCTATGCCTGCCAGAGGAAGGACGTCGACGCCTGCGCCGAGCTCTGGGGCGGCCGCGTGGTGATGGGCAAGGAGGAGCTCAACGCCAAGACGCCCGTCGCGCCAATCGACATGACCAAGGACCTCTGCTGCCCGATGATCGGCATATTCGGCAACGACGACCGCGCGCCGAGCCCCGAGCAGGTGAACCAGCACGAGGCCGAGCTCAAGAAGCACGGCAAGGCGCACGAGTTCCACCGCTATGACGGCGCCGGCCACGGCATCTTCTATTGGCACCGGCCGCTTTACCGGCCCGAGCAGGCCATGGACGGCTGGAGCAAGGTGTTCGCCTTCTTCGGCAAGCATCTGGCGAAGTAGGAGGGCCAAGGACATGTGCACGTCCATTATCGAAATCGCGCGTGCGGAGGGCATGGCCAAGCGCGGGGATGAATGGTTCCCGCTCTCGCTGGCCGTGGTTGCCTATGACCACGCGCGCCACGCGCCGCTCGGCGACGTCATCACGCTCGACTTCATCAACACCGGTCTCGAACCCGGGGCGCGGGCCGGAATCGAACTGACGCTGGAGAGCGCCAGGGAGCTGCGCGCCGCTCTCGACCGGGCAATTGCCGCCGCCGAGTTCGAGGAGGCGGAAGTGAGGGGCAAGGGCGCCGTGCCCCGCCTCGTTCGGGCAGCCTCACAGGCAAGATGAGCCGGACGCGTACCGTATCGTTATCGGGAATTGAATGGACGCGGGGCAAACATCGTCTTCTGTCGCGGCGACTAAAGAAAGAAGCGCACCTTAGCAGTGGACCGAATCGGTTCGATGCTCGACCATGCCGGGCGTACCTCGATTCGAGAGTCGTAAATGTCACTTGCCGAATACGCTTCCCGACCTTTCCCGGTCTTTGCCAGACTGGCCGCGATGCTTCGCAATATCCCGGCGCTGCAGTTCGTATTTGCTGGATTTGCGGCACTGCGGCGCAGCGACCAAGGGAGCGGCGAATTCACAGTCAGGTTGCTTGGCGAAGCGCCCGGCGACGCCGTTGATCGCCGTGTCACTACTTCCAAATCGTGCGGCGATCACGCAATTGCGGCTCCGGGTGCGCCTGACCAATCCGAGCGAGAACAGCTCATTCGCCGACGTTGGACCGAAACCGGTAGCAAGATGTGGAATCCGGATGTTCGCGGTGCCGGACATGCCGCCTTGAACATTCAAGGATGCGCCGGCTTGCTGGCGGCCAAGCCAGGTGAGCCCCGATATGACAAGCTCGAATTCAAACTGATCGGATGCCGCATGGTTTGCGAAGGCGTCGTCGTCGATCTGCCAGAGCGCCGACGATAGCACGAAACAGCGGACCGGTCCGCAAAATCAGTTGTTCGGCGGAAATTCAACCGGGTTGTTTTGCTTGCCGGTGCCGAATTCGAAGATCTTCCTGAGAACGCCCGGCGCCATCGCCGAAATCGGATTGACGCGAAGCACCGGCTGTCCCGGCGTGCCGACGACCTCGTAGGTCACCCCGATCAGCCCCTCATTGCTGCCGCCGCCAAGGAACAGACCGACGATCGGAATCTGGCCGAACATGTTGTTCAGCCCGTACATGGGAACGAAGGTGCCGCTCATGCGTACCTGATTGCCGGCATAATCGATATTGCCCTCGATGGTCGCGCCGACCGTCGGGCCTTTCACGACGCCCTCGCGGATCGTGAGCTGGCCGTTTTGCCGGGTAAATTCCGCGCGCAACCGCGAGAAGGAAACGCCGTTCTGAACTCCGCTCGGCCCGCCGGCGGCCACTCGATCGAGCGCACCCTCCCCCTTGACCGAGAAATCGCGGACACTGACCAGCCCCTCTTTCGCTGATGGATCGACGGTCGGAGGATCCATCGCCATTTGCAACTGGCCGCCAACCATCTTGGAATAGGTGTCGGTGAAGCGGAAGAATGCGCCGGCGTCACCGGTTTCGAGATAGATCACGTCGCGCCCCTGGCTGCGGCCCCGTAAATCTCCCGTCAGCGGGGTGTCCCGTCCGAGCTTGCCGCCAAGCGCGAAGTTTCGGATCACGCCGTTGCGCCTTGACAGTTTGCAGTCGACGCTGCGCAGCGCCTCGCCGAAATAGCCGGCAACCGCGCCGAGCTTAAGGTCCATATCGAAATCGACGCTGCTGGTTTTGCCCTTGGCGTCGGACTCTTTGCCTGAAATCGCCGATTTGAGGAAGCCGCGGCCGTCGAACACGTCGCCGCGCATTGTTATCTTCAAGACGCCATCGGGACCGCGCTCGGCCTTCAGCGAGGTCCTGTCGCCTTCGGTCGGCGCATAGGTCGGAAAGTTCGCGTTCAGGAGGTCACGGTTCTGATCGATCTCAAGCGATCCCTTGATCGACACGCCGCCGCCGTCGATGACGATATCCTCGAAGCGGGTCGATTGCGGCTTCTGCACCACGCTGAAAACGGCGCGGCTCGACTTGCCCGGCAACTTGACCCAGCCGGGCAGAATATTGTCGAGCTTCAGGGCGGTCAGGTCGGCTTCGATGCCCATGCGGCTGTCGGCCCCTCCGACCTTGCCGGTGAGCTTGATTGGAAGCGCGCCGCTGACGGCGGGACCGAGATCCAGTCCGAGCCGGGCGCGGCTTGTGTCATCGAGCGTTGCCTGCAATTTGATATCCGCATCGCCATCGGCAGGTTTGCGATAATCCAGCGCAGCGGGTTGCCCGTTGATCTTGACGTCGCCCTTGACCTGATAGCCGCCGTTGTTGGCTATGACCTTCAGGGTGCTGGCTTCGAGCTTTTGATTCATCACCAGCTTATCGGCGGCGAATCCCCCGAGATCGGCGGTAATGCTATAGGTGGTGTCGGCCTTGGTCAGTGCGCGCTTGATCGGCAGGCCGAGCGTGACCACGGCGGACACCGTCCCCTTGCTCGAATTGGGATCGATCAAGGTGCCGGAAAATTCGCTGAGGCGATCGGAGGCGAGGATTTCGGCCGCCGCCGGCACCGAACCGTCGATGCGGAATCTGACCTTGGCCGGGGCGGGCTTCGGCGCCATATCGGGCACCTCGAACACGATATCGTTGAGGTTGAGTTTGCGCCCCGCCGGCGTATCCGATACCCCCTGCCCGATCGTCACGGTCGCAGTGCGGCCGGTGACATGCGCCTTCAAATCGGCATCGCGCACGGACGGCAGTTCGTCCACCGGGCGCAATGTCACGCCCGAGGCGGTGATGTTGACGGCAAGACCGTCATCCGGAATTGGCGGCCCGCGCCGCGAGAGGTTATGAACCGGCGAATTGACGCCAACCTCGATGCGCTGAAGCGAGCCGCGTTCGATCCGCTCGACGACCCATTCGCGGACCTCCGGAACGATCAGGGTTGGCCACATCCGCTTGAGCGCGGACGCCGACATCGGCGTTCCCGCGAAACCGAGCATCAGACGCGGCTCGCCGGAATAGTCGATACTGCCGGTTCCGGCGATGCCGATCTCGCCGTTGCTGATGTCGGCCTGGGTGAGCAGCACCCGGCGCCTGTCGGTGTCGAAGCGCAGGCCGATGGCGATACGATTAAAGATCAGCGGTGGTTGATCGGCGTCGATTTCGGCGAGCATGATGGTGCCGCCGGAAAAACCCAGCTGCCAGTCGGTTATGCTGCCATTGGGCGGCTCGAGATGGGCCAGCAGCGTAATGCGGTTGGCACCGGAAATGATCTTGAACGGCGCCACCAGCACGCGCCGTCCGGAATCCCATTCGACGTTCACTTCGGCCGAATCGATCGCCATCGGATAATCGGGCGTGTCGCTGTCGATGACGTTTCCCGCGCCAGCGGTGATTTTGCCGCGGAAATAGGTCGGCAGGCCGTCGCGGCCCAGTTCGCCCTTCAGTTCGCCGGTGAGCGGCAAGTCCGCGCTATAGGTCAGATCCTTCAGCCGCAATGCCAGCAGGATATTCGCCGTGGACACCTTGTCGGCGCGAATATCGACCGAGCGCACGCCGTTGGCGGGAGGCCCGATCACGACCCGCAGCGACCAGGCATGGCTGCCGTCTTCGCCCAGGCTCAACGCTACCCCGCCGCCGCTCGGCCGGCGAAGACTCAAGGAGATGTTGTCGAAAGTCCATTTGTTGCCGCGCTGCTGATCGTCGATGATCAGGCTTCCGTTCTTCAAACCGATCTCGTTGAGATTCTGTCCATCGAGTCCGGTCAGGCTCAGGCTGTCGAGCCAATCGAGGCCGGCGAGCAGTCCGCTTTGCGCGCTATCGGGAGGGGTTGCTGCGGCAGCGGATGAAGATGGAGCTGCGGCCCCTCGCGGCGGCGCGCCGGGGATTTGCCGCGGAAATGTGGGGGCGATGCCCGCCTGTTTTTTTGAGGCCACGCCGGTGGCCAGCGGCTTGGCGTTGTCGCCGGCGGAAACCGTCACATAGCCATCCGGGGTGATGCGCACCGCGAGTTCGGCATCCACCAGATTGAGGCTTTCGGCGCGAAGCCGTCCCATCAATAGCGCGGTGCCCGACAGTTTCACCTCGGCCTTCGGCGCGCTCGCCACGATCGCACGGTCGCGATTGCGGACGACGATGTCGCGGATGCGCACGGCGATGCGTATCCTGCCGGCACGCTCGATTTGCGTGCCGCCCATCTCGACCGTGTTGCCATGGCCGATATTTTCCTCGATCGCCGCGGCCAGCCATGGCGTCGCCATTTCAAGATTGATCGGGCCGGCGCCAAGCCGCCACCACAGTCCGCCGAAGCACCCGGCGAAGATCACCATCAAGGCCGCGATCACCACCGCAAGGCGCTTTACCCAGCGTTCGCCGGCCAGCCATCGGCGCAGCGCGCCGAGTTTATCGCCAAGCCGATGCAGGCCGGAGTTCGACTTGGACAACAGCCGGCGCGCGCGATGACCGGCCGCCTCGTCATGGTCCTGATCCCAATCGGCATCGTCCCACTGCGAGGGCTGGACGTCAGCACGCGGATTTGACCCCTTGGGCGACGTATTCCTTGCCATTGCCTCTCGGTGCTGGCGCTGATGGTGAGATTGATCGCCGCCAAGGCCTCGCCCGTCGACACGTAACGGGCGCTCCTGTACCGGCATCGCTGCCAATCCTCGTTCAATGCTGTTACTTGTCATCCGGCCCAACAAGCGCAGTCAACGGGCGGATGGGTGGTGCGTCGAATTCCTTGTAACCATACTCCGGGGCCATCAGACTTGCCCAGCCGCCGGCCTGATTCCAGAGACCCGCAATCCCCCATGGTTGATCCGCCGAAAGCGACGAAAGGAAGGCGTATGTCCAAGAACACGCGTAAGAAATCCCCCAAGACGGCCTCTCGCAAGATGGTCGGCGCCCAATCGGTGAAGTCGCCCAAAACGCCACGAACGAAAACGGCGAGCAAGTCGGGCAAGACCGCAACTCGGAAAGCCGGAAAAGCTGTCGCCGGAGCATCGCATGAGGCCCCATCAAAACCGTTAAAACCGGGCGCCATAGGCCCGGCGGGTCCGGCGCGATCGAAGCGGGCCGCAACAAAGTCCGTGGCCGGAAAGCCGGCTGTCGGCAAACGGACGGGTGCAGAGACAGATCGTACGTCCGCTCTGACCGCGGGTGCAAAGGCGCCCGCTTTCCGTCTGCCCCGCGACGGCGGCGGCACCGTTTCCCTATCCGACTATTCGGGCAAGAACCTCGTGGTGTTCTTCTATCCACGCGCGGACACGCCGGGCTGCACCAGGGAAGCCATCGACTTCACCCGGCTTTCGGGCGCGTTTGCTGAAAGCGGAACCGCGCTACTTGGTGTTTCGGCCGACCCGCCGAAGGCGCAGGAAGCCTTTCGCGACAAACACCAGCTCACCACTCCCCTGGTTTCGGATGAGCAGCATTCGATGCTGGAGGCCTATGGCGCTTGGGGCGAAAAATCCATGTACGGCAGGACCTTCCAGGGCATTCTTCGCACCACGTTACTGATCGGCGCCGATGGCCGGATCCTGAA
>DATANB010000075.1:0-7055 GCA_036266415.1 Bradyrhizobium sp.
TCAATAGACTGTGGAATACGCTATTCTGGTGCAGCATGGCGTGGGTACCCTTCCGTGTCTCGAACGTTGCCGAACGCTCAAAACACAGAAGAATCCATGCCATGCACTTCGTCCACTCAAATCGAACCGGACAGGCCTGGGCTTGTGCCGGGCATCCACGTCCTAGCCGTCTGGCGGAAAGAAACGCGTTGATGGCCGGGTCAAGCCCGGCCATGACGGCGAAGAGAACAAGGAATACCTCATGAGACTCTCATTCTCCCCCGCCTCGCCGTTTGCCCGCAAGGTGCGCATCGCCGCGATCGAACTCGGGCTGATCGACAAAATCGAATTCATTCCGGCCACCGTGGTGCCGGGCCAGCCCAACGAGGACTATTCGCGCATCTCGCCCGTGAAGAAGCTGCCGGTTCTGATCCTGGACAATGGCGACGTCATCCTGGATTCCTACGTGATCGTGGAATATCTCGACGAACTCGCCGGCGGCGGCAAGCTTGTCCCGGCGTCCGGCGCGGCGCGGTGGAAGGTCAAGAGTGACCATTCGATGCTGCAGGGCATGCTCGATTCAATGCTGCTGTGCCGCTACGAGAAGATGGTGCGGCCGGAGCCGCTGCGCTGGCAGGCCTGGGCCGACGATCACTGGAACCGGGCATGGAACGGCATGGCGCGCTTCGATAAGCAGACCGACATGCTGTCGCGACCGCTGGATATCTCGCAGATCGCGCTCACTTGCGTGCTCGGCTATGCCGATTTCCGCTTCGCCGATTGCGGCTGGCGCAAGGCCTATCCAAAACTCGACGCCTTTCACGAAAAAATGCTGGCGCGGCCTTCGGTGAAGATCTCCTTGCCGCCACCGGCGTAAACGTCACAGGAAGCCGCCATGAGTCTCAAGCTTGCCATCGGCGATATCACCATCCATCGCATCATCGAGCAGGAAGCCAGCTTCCTGCCGGCACTGGAGATGTTCCCGGGCCTGACCCCGGACGTGCTGGCGGAAAACCGGGAATGGATGCAAAAGGCCGGCGCGCTCGATGCCGACGGAGTGCTGATCCTGTGCTTCCAGTCCTATATCGTAAAGACGCCGCACCACACCATTTTGGTCGACAGCTGCATCGGCAACCACAAGCCGCGTCCGCTGCGCCCGAAATGGAACATGAAGACCGACGACACCTATATGCGGGCGCTGGCGGCGGCGGGCATCTCGGTCGAGAACATCGACTATGTGATGTGCACCCACCTTCATGTCGATCACGTCGGCTGGAATACGCGGCTGGAAGGCGGCCGCTGGGTGCCGACCTTTCCGAATGCGCGCTACGTTTTCGGGAAAAATGAATTCGATTACTGGACCGGGCAGCACGCCAAAGCGGAGGTCGCCGCGTTCGGCGACAGCGTGCTGCCGGTGGTCGAAGCCAACAAGACGGAGATCGTGCGCGACGATTTCGCGATCGGCGATCACCTGCGGATTCTGCCGACGCCCGGGCACACGCCCGGCCATGCCGCATTCACCTTCGGCCGCGGCAAGGACCTGGCCGTCGTCAGCGGCGACCTCATGCACTCGCCGCTGCAGGCGCGCTATCCGGAACTGTCGCCGAAATTCGATGTCGACCCGGCGCAGGCCGCGGTGACGCGGCGCAACTTCCTGGAGCGCTATTGCGACACCGACACGCTGTGCTGCACCGCGCATTTTCCCTCGCCGTCGGCGGGAAAGATTCGCCGCAGTGCCAACGGATTTTCCTGCCAGGCGGTGGCGGGCTAGCTAATCCCCGATCGGGATCCACGGTGCCCACCTCTCCGTCTCGGAGAGGTCGCGAGCACTTGCGAGCGGGTGAGGGGTTAGGGTCCTAACGATAAGCCATAACCCCTCACCCGGCGCTGCGCGCCCACCTCTCCCTTTGGAAGAGGTATAACACGGGGAGCCTGCCGCACTTTCAGTCGAACAGGCTCGGCGTGTGGTTGACGACGGCGCCCTCGATCGCCAGCATTTTCAGCTTGGTCACGACGCCGCCATTGGCAGAGAATCCGCCGGGCTTGCCGCCAGCGGCGAGCACGCGGTGGCAGGGCACCACGATCGGACAGGGGTTGCGCCCGAGCGCCTGGCCGACGTCGCGCGACAGCTCGACACCGCCGAGCCGTTTGGCGATATCGCCATAGGTCAACGTCTTGCCCGGCGGGATGGTGCGGGCGATATCGTAAACGCCGCGGTTGAATTCGGGGACACCGTCAAGATCGAGCACGACCTCCGAGAGGTCATTCGGCTTGCCCGCGAGCAGTTCGACGATCCCGTCGATCGCGCGCTGTACCTCGACTGATGGAAGCGTCTCCGCGATGTCGCCATGGCTCTGGCGGATGCGGGCGCGGGTCTTGTCCTCGCTGCCCATCGGCAGCTGCACGCCGTTGATGCCGCGCGGGCCCCACACGATGCCGCAGCGGCCGATCGCGGTGTCGAAGATCGCAAATTGGTGGTCGGTCATGGCTGGCTCCAGATCTTGTGGCTCCATGTTGTGAGCTTGATGCTGGCCCGGAATCTAGTCTTGGATACTGTTGCGATCCACCCGAATTCCGGGGAAAAATGGCGCAGTCCCACGGAAAAGCAACGAAAATGGGCGGAAGATTTCGTCAGCACCGGGCTTGACCCGGTGATCCATCTTTTTTGAAAAAATGCGCTTGTTGCGAAGATAGATGGATACGCGGGTCAAGCCCGCGTATGACGTCCGGAGTATAACAGCCCGGACCTGCCCACCCCTCATAGCCTCACGAGTCCCCCATGCAAACCCTTCACGTCAACGGTTACGACATGGCCTATCTCGAGGTCGGCCGGGGGCCGCCGCTGGTCTGCGTGCACGGCACGCTCGGCGATTTCCGCACCTGGTCGGCGGTATTCGGACCGCTGTCGAAGCAGCATCGCCTGATCTCGGTGGCCTTGCGGCACTTTTTTCCCGAACATTGGGATGGCGTCGGCGACGATTATCGAATGAACCAGCATGTCGCCGACGTCATCGCCTTCATCGAACAAATCGTTCCGAAGCCGGTCAATCTGATGGGACATTCGCGTGGCGGGCACATCGCCTTTCGCGTTGCGCAGCAGCGGCCCGAGCTTTTGCGCAAGCTGGTTCTGGCCGAGCCAGGCGGCGACCTCGATGCGACGCTTGACCCTTCCGCCGCGCCCTCCGCGCTCGGCGCGCGCATCATGGCGTCGGCCGAGAAAGTCAGAGCTGGCGATATAGAGGGCGGGCTGCAGGTATTTTTCGACGGGATTGACGGCGACGGCGCATGGGCGCGGCTGCCTGCGGCGGCGAAGCAGCAACTGCGCGACAATGCGTTCACGCTGATCGGCCAAATTCACGAGAACCGCCGGCCGTTCAGCAAGGCGGATGCGCAATCGATCAAGACGCCGACACTCTTCATCGGTGGCGCCGAAACCAGGGGAGTGTTGCCTGCGGTCACCCGCGCGCTTTGCCCGGAGATCCCCGGCGCGCGCTCCGCGATGATCCCGGGCGCCGGGCACTGGATGTTCGAACAGGCGCCGCAGGAATTTTGCAGGATCGTGCTGGAGTTTCTGGCCGGCTAAGGAAGCGGAGGAGTCCTTCCCCGACCCGCGCCGTGCCTGTTCCCGACGGCCCCGCCGCGGGTTGGTAAACATCGGCTCCGGTGCTAATCTTTGGATCAAGAAATACGGGCTTCGCCCGACCTGCGAGGAGGAACCGATGAAACTGACCCAGCAACAGATCGACGATTTCAACCGCGAGGGCTGGCTGTTTCTGCCCGAACTGTTCAGCGCCGAGGAAGTGAAATTGTTGGCGCGCGAGGCGGAAGGCATCTACGACACCAAGCGTCCGGAGGTGTGGCGCGAGAAGAGCGGCGCGCCGCGCACCGCCTTTGCCGCCCATCTCTACAATGAGGCGTTCGGCCTGCTCGGCGCGCATCCGCGCATGATCGATCCGGTCGAGCAGATCTTCGGCGAGAAGGTCTACATGCACCAGTACAAGATCAACGCCAAATCGGCCTTCACCGGCGACGTCTGGCAGTGGCATCAGGACTACGGCACCTGGAAACGCGACGACGGCATGCCGGAGCCGCGCGCGATGAACATCGCCATCTTCCTCGACGAGGTGATGCCGATCAACGGCCCCCTGATGCTGGTGCCAAGGAGCCAGCACGCCGGCGACCTCAAGGCCTCGCACGACCTCGAGACCACCTCCTATCCGCTGTGGACGCTGGATGAGGAAACCGTGACGCGGCTGGTAAAAGTGGGCGGCATTGTCGCGCCGACCGGCAAGGCCGGCGGCATGCTGATGTTCCACGGCAATCTGGTGCACGGCTCGGCCGGCAACATCACGCCCTACCCGCGCAAGATCGTGTACCTCACGCTGAACGCCGTTTCGAACTATATCCGCACCCCCACCCGGCCGGAATACATCGCGCATCGCGATTTTACCCCGATCCAGACGGTGGACGACGATGCGCTGCTGCGGCTCGCGCGTAGCCATCGCCAGGCGGCCGAGTAAGGCAGGTCGCAAAGTCTGTCACCTCTCCCTTTGGGGAAGGTCGAATTTTCGAGCATCGCGAGAAATTCGGGTGAGGGGTTACGGCCTAACGATGGAGCGTACGCCCTCACCCCAACCCTCTCCCCACGGGAGAGGGGGCCCGCTTCCTTTGCCGAGATATCGACGCAATACCTCTATCTGACTGGATCATCCCTCCATGAACCTTCATCGTCTGCTCAATGCCCGCCTTGCCGCCGGAAAGCCTGTTCGCGTCGCACTGATCGGCGCCGGCAAATTCGGCTCGATGTTTCTCGCGCAGGTGCCGCATACGCCGGGGCTAGAGGTGCCAGTGATCGTCGATCTCGATCCGGAACGCGCGCGCGAGGCCTGCCGCACCGTCGGCTGGGACACCGCGCGGATTGCGGCCACGGCATTCACCGCCGACGGCTCCAAGGCAACCTCTGACAACATCGAGGTGATCGTGGAGGCGACCGGCAATCCCGCCGCCGGCATTCGCCATGCCCGCGCGGCGATCGCGGCCGGCAAGCACATCGTCATGGTCAATGTCGAGGCCGACGTGCTGGCCGGGCCGCTGCTCGCGGCGGAGGCGCGCAGCGCCGGCGTGGTCTATTCGCTGGCCTATGGCGACCAGCCGGCGTTGACCGCGGAGATGGTGGACTGGGCGCGCGCCACCGGATTCCGCGTTGTCGCCGCCGGCAAGGGAACGAAATATCTGCCGGCCTATCACGACGTCACGCCATCGGGGGTCTGGAGCCATTACGGGTTGACGGCCGCCGAGGCGCAATCGGCCGGCATGAACCCGCAGATGTTCAACTCGTTTCTCGACGGCACCAAATCGGCGATCGAGATGACGGCGATCGCCAACGCCACCGGGCTGGATGTGCCCGCCGGTGGGCTGTTGTTTCCGCCCTGCGGCGTCGACGATCTGCCGCATGTGATGCGGCCGCGCGGCAACGGCGGCGTGCTGGAGAAGTCGGGCGTGGTGGAGGTGGTGTCGTCGCTCGAGCGCGACGGGCGGCCGGTGTTCCGCGACCTGCGCTGGGGCGTCTATGTCGTTCTGGAGGCGCCGAACGATTACGCCGCGGACTGCTTCAGGCAATACGGTCTGAAGACCGATGCGAGCGGCCGCTATGCGGCGATGTACAAGCCGTATCACCTGATCGGGCTGGAATTGAATATCTCGATTCTCTCCGCGGTGCTGCGTGGCGAGCCGACCGGGCAGGCCTTCGATTTTCGCGGCGATGTTGCCTCCGTGGCAAAACGCGACCTGCGCGCCGGTGAGATGCTTGATGGCGAAGGCGGCTATACGGTGTGGGGCAGACTGATGCCGGCGGCCGCAAGCCTCCAGGCCGGCGCACTGCCGATCGGCCTGGCGCACCGGGTAAAGCTGAAGAACGACGTCGCGCACGGCGCGGTGGTGCGCTGGAGCGACGTCGAGATCGACGAAGGCGACAACACCATCAAGATCCGGCGCGCGATGGAAGCGAAGTTCGGCCGGGCAGACTGACTGTTCGTACAAGACACGCCGTCGTCCCCGCGTTCGCCGGGACTCAACCACAGGCGGTTATTGTTACACTGCCAGCTCGTCCAAACGAGAAGCCGCGGCGTATGGGTCCCGGCGTTCGCCGGGACGACATGATAGCTACTGCTGGTCGTCACCCAGCGCTTCGGCGAGTTTGTCGTAATATTTGCCGACGAGATCGATATTACCCTTGTTCTCGATCGTCGGCGCCGGCGCCTTCAGCGCCGCATTGAGGTCGGCCAGCGCCTGCTTCTTGTCCTTGGCGGGCATCTTATTGTCGGCCTCGACCTGGGCGATCTGCGCCTTGATCACGGCCTCGGAGCCGACATATTTCTTGGTCGCGGGATCAAAGCCGCCGAGCACCAAGCCGATGTTGTCGACGACATTGTTGTATTCGTCGTAGGAGGCAAACCCGTTCTTTTTTGCCACGGCCTCGAGCTGCGCTGTGACCTTTGCATTCGGCTTGGCGTTGTCGGGCAGTTTTTCGGTGATCGCGTCCATGTCCTTCTGCGCCGCCAGCACGCCCTGGATCTGTTTCTCGGTCAGCGCCATCTGCTTCAGCTGGGGTTGCTGAGGCGGCGCGGCCTGAGCCGGCGCCATCTGCTGCTTGGCCTGCGCCAGCGCATCGCCGGTGGACAGGATGGCCATCGCGGTTGCGAGGCAGGCGATGCCCAGGGCGGCGGCGACGGGACGAACGAACGGGCGCATGGGAGTCTCCTTGAGTTGGGACCGGTCTTGATGGGTCAGCAGCGGTCGCGGACGGTTCAAACGATGCCTGCCGAATCTGGCGGCAAATCATGGCTGAAAGAAACCGGCATGGCCGCGCGACCCGCGGCCGCCACAAAAAAACGCCGCCTCCAGAAGGAGACGGCGTTTTCTGATCATGACACGAAAAGAGGAATTGCTTTGTCCTTGGCAGGCCTGGCAGCGACCTACTCTCCCAGGGCTTAAGCCATAGTACCATTGGCGCTGAGGAGTTTAACGGCCGAGTTCGGGATGGGATCGGGTTCAAGCTCCTCGCTAGAACCACCAGG
>DATANB010000076.1:0-26648 GCA_036266415.1 Bradyrhizobium sp.
GGCCCCGGGGGCTGACAGACGAACCGCGGTGCTTTCGCCCCGTCCGCGATCCTGCGGCGGCCCTGGTTCTTCTACAAATTGAAAACCGCTCACCGAGGTGGGTCTAGCCGCCGCCACGCGAGGGGTAGTTTTCTCCTCTCGTACAACAGACTTTGGTTCAGCCCGGCCCCTGCGGCCAGTTTTTTACCTCAGCAATGCGTCAGGCGGCAACGATCGCCCGCCTCACCGTCATCGGATGCCACCGCCTAGTTGAGTGACCTGCTGAGAAATGACCGCTTGTGGACCCACATGCGACATCGGCGACCCGCAACATATTTCGTCGAATTGGTCCTGAACATCTTCCAGATGTTGCGTTTGGACAGATATACTGCCTCAATCTGATCCTTGGGGCAGGCATGCTACGGCGCGAGTTCATCATACTGATAGGCTGGGCGGCGGCTACTAAGTCATGAATGGTTCCACAAGCAACGGAGACCGCACGCGTGTTGATCCACGGTAAGTGCCACTGCGGGAACATATACTTCTCTCTTACGTGGGAACCTGATCCCGCCGAAATTCCGGCTCGCGCCTGCACCTGCTCGTTTTGCATTAAGCATGGTGGCGTGTGGACTTCCAATCCGAGCGGCACTCTGAAGATTGCAGTTAAGGATTCGTCACTCGTTTCCACGTACGCATTTGGTACCCGAACCGCGGAATTCAAAGTCTGCGCTCGCTGCGGCGTAGTGCCGGTGGTCACCAGCCGGATCGACAGCCATCTTTACGCCGTCGTCAGCGTCAACGCGTTCGAGAGCATTGATCAATCACTCCTTCGTCGTGGGTCGGCAAGCTTCGATGGTGAAGGAAAAGACCCCCGCCTCGCGCGGCGGAAGCGCAACTGGATTGCCAATGTTGAGTACAGCGAAGGCTTTACCTAACCCGCGCGATGCAGGCCTTATTGCCCGCGCTGACGAGGTGATCGAATAAGCCCGTCGACTTCCGTTCATGGCACATCGCGTCATTTCGCTGCGCTGCCGGAATCTGGTCGCTATCGGGGCATAGCGGACGCTGGCTAGCCGTCCGCCCGGCAGATTGATGACTTCGCGGCCAGGTCCGATGCTGGCTTCTTTTCACGAAGCCTTGGCTTGAAATACCAGGAAATATTGCCTCGGCAAGAATAGATGGGGCGCGACAAGGATATAGCCGGCGGCTTCGAGTTCCGAGGTTACTTTTTCGGGTGGGATGCGGTGTTCTGGCGGTGGCCCCTCCGGCGAATCCGCCTTGAAATCCACGATGGCAAGCCGTCCATCGGGACGCAACGATGATTTCAATCTGGAAAAGTAGGCAATGCGGTCGTCGATGTGGTGATAGGTGTCGACCACAAGCACGAGGTCCACCGGCTCGGGAAGATTGGCGCTCTCGGCGCTCGCCAGGGTGGGAACCAGCACGCTGAGATGATCATGGTGCGCGCGCTCACGAAGGTGACGGAGCATTTCCGGTTCGATATCAACGGAAAACAGCTTTCCTTCGGGCACCAGCCTGGCGATCCGGACGCTGAAATATCCAGTGCCCGCCCCTAGATCGGCGACACGATCTGTTCGCCGCAGGTGAAGGGCATTCAAGACCTCGTCGGGCTTTTGCCAGGCATCGCGCGCAGGGTCGTCAAACGCCTTGGCCCATTTCTCGGCATCGTCAAAGGAGTGCTGATAGCCTTGGCCGTGCTTGTAATGAGTCTGCGGATCAGGAGCCGTTTGCGCGAGCAATCCGCCCGGCCTTGCGCCCGCCATAACAAGCGCAAAAGCAACAAATATCGACATCGTTACACGGCGCATCAGACACCTTTATCCTTTTTGGAAAAATCTGATCCATGAGTACGCACGCTACCTAGCACGCCCTTCGGGTGACCACCGACGTCTCCGGAATACTGGATCGCCCGCTGGAGCCTGTCATCGGGCGCGCGTTCGCGCGACCCGTTGGCTCCTCGCAATGACGGCAGGTTGTTACAGCCCTACTCCGCCGCGATCTGCCGTGGCGCCGGCGGCGGGTTGGCGAGATCGGCGGCCAGTTGTGCATAACGGGCCTTCGTTTCCTGCACCGATTTCTCCTTCACCGGCCCGAAGCCGCGGATGCGATCCGGCAGCGAGAGAATTTCGATCGCGGTATCCAGCGTCAGCGGCGAAAGCACTGACAAGACGTGGGCGACGTCCTTCTCGTAGCCGGCGATCAGATCGCGTTCGAGCCTGCGGTGGGCGGTCTCGCCGAAGATGTCGAATACAGTGCCGCGCAGGTGGCGCATCTTCGCCAGCAGCCGGAACAGCGGCAGCATCCAGGGGCCGAACGCGCGTTTGCGCGGCCGCCCCAAGGCGTCGAGACCACCGGCCATGATCGGCGGCGCCAGGTTGAAAGTGATCCTGAAGTCGCCGTCGAACTGATCGCGAATCTGCTTTTCGAAGCGGCCGTCGGTGTAAAGCCGCGCCACCTCGTATTCGTCCTTGTAGGCGAGCAGTTTTGCATAATTGATGGCAACCGCACGCGGCAATGCCTCACCGAAGCCGCCATTGAGCGCGGCGTCGCGCACCTGCATCACCAGTTTACGGTATCGCTCGGCGAGCTCAGCGTTCTGATAGTCGGTCAGGAACGCACTGCGGTGGGCAATGATTTCGTCGAGCGACATCGCGTCCAACGTCTTCGGCGCAACGGTCTCGTCCTTGCCCTTCATCAGGGCCGCAATCCGCGCGGGATCGGCGGCCGCCAGACGGCCGAGCCGGAAGGCCTGCGTGTTCATCTTGATCGCAACGCCATTGACCTCGATGGCCTGCTCGATCGCGGCCGCCGTCAGCGGCAACAATCCCTTCTGGTAGGCATAGCCCATCATCATCATGTTGGTGGCGATGGAATCGCCCAGCAGCATTTCGGCGGGTTTGGTGAAATCCAAGAACGACGAATCCTTGCGCAACGCCGTCTCCAGCACGTGATTGACCTTGCCGCTCTGGAAATTGAAATCACGGTTGAGAATAAAATCAGCCGTGGGAATGACGTGACTGTTGATGACGCCGTAAGTGCGGCTGGATTCGCAAAGCGTCATGGTTTCCTTGGCGGCCGCCACGACCTCATCGGCGGCGATCACGAGATCGGCGGTGCCGGTCACGATTCGCGAGCAGGTGACGTCGGCGGTATGCTCCGACAGCCGGACATGGCTCAGCACCGCGCCGCCCTTCTGCGCCAGGCCCGACATGTCCAGGATCATGCTGGCCTTGCCCTCGATATGGGCGGCCATTCCGAGCAGCGCGCCGATCGTCAGTACGCCGGTGCCGCCGACGCCACCGACCGCGACGTTGTAGGGTCGCGTCAGCGAGGGCCGCGAGGCCGGCTCCGGCAGATCGCCGAGATCGCCGAGATCGGCCGGCGCGCGCTTGCGCAGCTTGCCGCCGTCGACCGTGACGAAGGACGGGCAAAAGCCCTTCACGCAGGAGTAGTCCTTGTTGCAGGTCGACTGATTGATGGTGCGCTTGCGGCCCATCTCGGTCTCCAGCGGTTCGACCGAGATGCAGTTCGACTGCACCGAGCAGTCGCCGCAGCCTTCACAGACGGCGGCATTGATGATCATGCGGCGCGGCGGATCCTCCAGCGTCCCCCTTTTGCGGCGGCGGCGTTTTTCCGCAGCGCAAGTCTGCACGAAGACGATGGCGGAAGCGCCCTTCACCTGGCGCAGCGTTTTCTGAACCGCATCGAGTTCATCGCGATGCGCGGTCTTGGTGCCCGGCGCGATATCGGAAGCCGGATAGGCGTCGGGATTCTCCGACACCAGATAGATGTCGCGGATGCCTTCCGAGTGCAGCTGGAAGGTGATCTGCTGCGGCGAGAGCTCGCCGTCGACATGCTGGCCGCCGGTCATCGCGGTCGCGTCATTGTAGAGAATCTTGTATGTGATGTTGGCCTTGGACGCGATTGCCTGACGGATCGCCAGACTGCCGGAATGGAAATAGGTGCCGTCGCCGATATTGGCGAACACGTGTTGTTCGCCGGTAAAGGGCGCGACGCCGACCCAGGGCACGCCCTCACCGCCCATATGGGTGAAGGTTTCGGTGTTGCGATCCATCCACAACGCCATGAAGTGGCAGCCGATGCCGGCGAAGGCGCGGCTCCCATCCGGTACCTTGGTCGAGCTGTTGTGCGGGCAGCCCGAGCAGAAATACGGCGTGCGGGTGATCGGCGCCACCGCCTGCATCTGGGTGGCCTGGCGGCCGTTGAACCAGTCGGCCTTGGCGCGCAGCATCGCCGCGATTTCGGGGTTGAGGTTCAGACGCAACAATCTTTCAGTGAGGGAGCTTGCCAGCGAGGCGACGCTGAGCTCCTCGGCGAACGGCAGGAAGCGCTTGTCGTGCTCGTCCATCTTGCCCACGATGCGCGGCCGCACGTCGTCGCGCCAGTTGAACAATTCCTGCTTGACCTGATTCTCGACGATCTCACGGCGTTCCTCGATAATGAAGATCTCCTCGAGACCGACGGCGAATTCGCGTACCCCTTGCGGCTCGAGCGGCCATGGCATGCCGATCTTGTAAAGCCGCAAGCCAATTTTGGCGGCGACTTCAGGCGTCACCCCGAGTTCGCGCAGCGCCTGCCTTATGTCCTCATAGCTCTTGCCGGAGGCCATGATGCCGAACCGCGCGTTCGGCGAGTCCATGGTGACGCGATTGACCTTGTTGGCGCGTGCGAACGCGATCGCGGCAAAGCCCTTGTAGTCCTGCAGCCGGCGGTCCTGATCGTAGCGGTCGTCGGGCCAGCGCAGATTGAGTCCGCCCGGCGGCATCTCAAAATCGGTGGGAATGATGAAAGGCGTCATCTCGCTGGTCAGATCGATCTCGGCCGTGGTCTCCACGGTCTCGGTGATCACCTTCATGCCGACCCAGCAGCCGGAATAGCGCGACATCGCGATCCCCAAGAGGCCCATCTCGATCATTTCGTGGATGCTGGAGGGGTAGAGATAGGGCATCAGCGCCGAGATGAAGGCGTGGTCCGACTGATGCGGCACGGTCGAGGACTTGGCGCCGTGATCGTCGCCGGCGAGACACAGCACGCCGCCGTTCTTCGCCGAGCCCGCGGCATTGCCGTGGCGAAACACGTCACCGCAGCGGTCGACGCCGGGGCCCTTGCCGTACCAGATGCCGACCACGCCGTCGTGGCGGGCGCCGGGGGAAAGATTGAGCTGTTGCGAACCCCAGATCGCGGTAGCCGCCAGGTCTTCATTCACGCCGGGCTGGAATTTGATGTTGTACTGGTCGAGGTGTTTTCGTGCGGCAAAAAGCTGCTGATCGTAGCCGCCGAGCGGCGAACCACGGTACCCCGTGACGAAACCCGCGGTGTTGAGGCCGCTCGCGCGGTCGCGGCGGATTTGCGCCATCGGCAAGCGGACCAGCGCCTGGATCCCGGTCAGGAAGACGTGGCCGGAGCCCTGGGTGTATTTCTGGTCGAGACTGATCGGACCTTGGTTGATTCCCATTCCACCCTCTTCGCGCCGCTCAAACGGCCCTTGGCCGAGGCGGCTGGTTTTTAACTAGCCATTCAACCCGTTAGAACAAGGCTGGACGCCTGTTCCAAATCCGAACTGCGGCAGTCTATGTCGATTTTTGGAGCCAGCGCACCACAAATCTCGGCAATGGAGTTCCGCGCCGGCAGATGGCAATTTCATGCCCGCAAACGCGGCACCGTTTGCGCTTTGTGTCGCAGGGCGAACCCGGCGCGAAACGATCCGGCGCTCCCGGCCATGTGCTTTTCGCGTTATAACCCAAGGTAAGGGCTAATCGAGACAGGACACGTCGCGCAATGCGGGCGATTCTCGCTGGTATGCTTTTGTGCACTGCATTCAGCCTCGGCGGGGCGCAGGCCGAGTCCTCGGTGGAGACCATTGCGCGAGGCAAGGCGCTTGTCGTGGCGGCGGATTGTGCGAGTTGCCATACCGCCGATCCGGCAAAGCCGTTCGCCGGCGGCAAGCGCATCGATACCCCGTTCGGTGGAATTTATTCGCCCAATCTGACGCCGGATCGCGATACCGGACTGGGCACCTGGAGCGACGAAGACTTCTATCGCGCGCTGCGTTACGGCGTGGCGCCTGACGGCTCGCGCTATTACCCGGCATTCCCCTATCCGAATTTCACGAAATTCACCCGCGACGACATTCTGGCGATCCGGGCCTATCTCGCCACGCTGACACCCTTGCGCAACGCGCGGCTACCGCTGGAGCTGCGCTGGCCGCTCAACTATCGCGTGGTGATGCGGGCCTGGAATCTTCTGTTCTTCCGGCCCGGCGTATTCGAGCCTAATCAGCAGAAAAGCGCGGAATGGAATCGCGGCGCTTATCTGGTCACGGGAGCCGCGCATTGCGGCGCATGCCATACGCCGAAATCCGTGTTCGGCGCGGACAAGCGAGGTTACGCCTATGGCGGTGGGTCGGTCGACGGCTGGTTTGCGCCGCGTCTCGATGCCGCCGAGCGAGGCGGGCTGAAATCGTGGGGCACCGAGGATATCGTGGAATATCTGCAGAGCGGCCGCAACGGCAGGAGCCATGCGGGCGGGCCGATGGCCGAGGTCGTGGTCAATTCGACCTCGAAGATGAGCGATGCCGACGTCCGAGCGATCGCGGTCTATCTGAAGGATCTTCCAGCGGGCGCGCCGGAGCCTGATGTCGCCCCGCCGCCGCCGGCAGATATGATGGCGGGCAAGGCGATTTACGCCCATGCCTGCATCGCCTGCCATGAAGCCGACGGCAGCGGCGCCCCGCGGATTTATCCGCCGCTGCCTGGTAACGCCAATCTGCAATCCGCCGATCCCGCAAGCACGCTTCGTATCATTCTCGACGGCGCGCAGACGCTGACGACGCCGCGCGCGCCGAATACCGGATCGATGCCGGCCTACGCCAAACAATTGTCGGACCAGGAAATTGCCGATGTCACGAATTACATCCGGAATTCCTGGGGCAACGCCGCCCCGCTGGTGACGCCGGCGCAGGTGCGAAAAGCGCGGATCCGAGTTCCCTGAGAGAGTCCTTCAGGTTCCTTCGTGGGCACGGAAAAGCAAGCGCAGAAAGAGCGTTCGGATCAGGAACCGGCGTGTCGCCCGGCGGTTGTCCCTCCGCCAAGGAGGACCCAATCATGGCAATCGAACGCAATCCGAACGATCCCTATCGTTCCAACCCCGCTGACGATCCCTATCTTCCCAATTTCGCCGATGACGCGCGTCGCCGGGCAACCCGCCTCGACAATGAGCTGCAGCCCGATCCCGAACTCGCCGAAGGACCCGCAAGCGGCGGCAAGATCGCGATGTTCGCGATCGCGGTCGCCGTGATACTCGGCGCGGTTTTCTACGGCCTGAACAATTCTTCAGTCAACCACGGCACGTCTTCGACCGCGCAGAATACCACGCAGTCCTCGCCTCCGGCGGCGCCTCCGGGCATGCGCGACGTAACTCCCCGCGCCAATACCAATCCGGGCATGACGACCGGTGCGGCTCCGCAGACGCCGCCCGCCAGCAACGCGCCTGCAACCAACGCGCCGAGCAAATAGCGACGAACCACTTGAACCGGGCGCGGCGGACAGACTTGTCCGCTGCGTTCTTTTGTGCGCTTTAGCTGAACATCTTGTTCAGCTCACCGCCGGGATAGCCATTGCCGAGTTCGGTAAACGTTCCCTTCTCCGCGATCTCGCGCGTCGCACGCATGAACCCGCCCCACGCCGCGCGCGCCAGCGAACCGCCGACACTGATGCGGCGAACGCCGAGCTCGGCGACTTCCGCGACGGAGAGGCCGGGCCACCCCAGCAAAAGATTGACCGGCTTCGGATGCACCGCCTTCACCACCGCGGCTATCTGCTCTTTTGAGCGGATGCCCGGCGCATACAGGCAGTCGGCGCCCGCTTCCGCATAAGCCTGCAGCCGGTCAATCACCATGTTCAGATCGGTCTGCCCGACCAGGAAGCCTTCACAGCGACCGACCAGCACGACGCCACTGTTGTCGGCATCGATCGCCGCGCGCGCCGCCTTGATGCGCTCGATCGCGAAGGCGCGCTCGTAGAGCGGCTTTGCGGCCTCGCCTGTGGAATCCTCGATCGACAATCCGGCAACGCCGGTCTTGACCGCGCGCGCGACGTTGGCGGCGACTTTGTCCGGCTGGTGCGCAAAGCCGCCCTCGAAATCCGCATTGACCGGCAGATCGACCGCGCCGCACAGCGCGGCGAGATGCGCGCAGACGTCATCGAGCGTGACGCGGTTGTCGGCTTTGCCGATCGTCCAGGCAAAGCCCGCGCTGGTGGAGGCGAGCGCCTTGAAGCCCATGCGCTGCAGCGCCTTGGCGCTACCGATGTCCCAGGGATTTGGGATCACGAAACAGCCGGCTTCGTGCATTTTGTGAAATGTGGCGCGCTTGTCCGCCGTGGTCGCTGGCATGATCATCTCCCTACTTTACCGGTTAACCGACGTTATCCACCCGACACGCAAGAGACTAGCGCGCGGCGTGCACGGCAAGGCTGTCCTCCGGCGCCTGCTCGCGGTCATTCATGCCGTAATCCCGGATCACGCCGGCGATGCGCAGCCGGTAATTTTCGAAGATTTTGGCGCGGCCCTTGCTTTGGCTTTTGCGATGCTGGGGCACATTGCGCCATGCCGCGACGGCGGCTTCATCACGGAAAAATGACAGCGACAGGATTTTTCCCTTTTCGGTCAGGCTCTCGAACCGCTCGATGGAAATAAAGCCGTCGGTGGTTTCGAGGATAGGCCTGAGTTCGGCCGCGAGATCGAGATATTCCTGCTTGTGCTCCGGCTTGGGCCAGACTTCGAAGATCACGGCTATCATTTGCGTCTCCTTTGCGCGTCGGGATCACTATAGCGTCACCTTGCGCAGAAATGTCCTTTCCTCCGCGAGGATGAATTTATTCTCCTCGGCAAAATCAAAATTGGCCATGCCCTCTTTGTCGCCGCGAAGCCGCGTCCGATAATTTTCGTAAGTCGCGAGATTTTCGAAGGAAATCAGCGCGAACGCGATGTTGTTGGTGCCTTCATGCGGCATCCAGTAGCCGATCAGGTCGCCGCCGCATCGGGGGATGACGCCGAGCCAGCGTTGGGCGTATTGCTCGAACATCGCCCGCTTGAACGGATCGAGCTGGTAGCGAATGAAAACGGTGACGGCCATGGGTACCCTCCGGGTGTTTTCGGTCAGCCGTCATGGCTTGCGCAAGCGAAACAAATCCACGGCCGAAGCAAGCTTGGATTGCTTCGTCGCTCGCGCTCCGCGCAATGACGAGCTTTGACAATAATCCCTTGATCGACGTCAATGCTTCGGTTAACATCGAACTATGAAAGCAGGTCCCGATATCGCCCTGGTCGCTGCCCTGGTCGGCGATCCCGCGCGCTCCAACATGCTGACGGCGCTGATGAGCGGCCGCGCGCTGACCGCGAGCGAGTTGGCGCACCAGGCCGGCATCACGCCGCAGACCGCAAGTTCGCACCTGGCGAAGCTCGAAGCCGGCGGCCTGATCGAGCCGGAGAAACAGGGTCGGCACCGTTATTATCGCCTCACCGGCCCCGATGTCGCCGGCGTATTGGAGGGGCTTGCGGGCCTTGCCGCGCGCGCCGGCCACATGCGGGTGCGCACCGGGCCGAAGGATCCGGCGTTGCGCCGCGCGCGTATCTGCTACGATCATCTCGCCGGCGATCTCGGCGTGCAGATGCTCGACAGCATGAAGAAGCAGAAGCTGGTTCGCCAGAGCAAGCAGGCGATCGAACTCACGGCCGAAGGCAGGCGTTTCATGGCCAGCGCCCTGCAGATCGATGCCGAGACGCTTGCCCATCCTCGCCGTCCGGTCTGCAAGGCCTGTCTCGACTGGAGCGAGCGGCGCCATCATCTCGCCGGGACGCTCGGCGCGGCGATGATGAACCGGTTCACCGAACTGAAATGGGCCGCACGCGATGCCGCGCCGGGCAGCCGCGTCGTCAATTTCAGCCGCAACGGCGTAAAGCGGTTCGCGGCGCTGTTCGGCACCAGCGCTGACCAATCATCGGCCCCGCTTCCCTAACCGCGCGGGCGAGTGCCTACCTTCCTAAAAGGGAGGGCGAGAATTCCCGCCCTCCCGACTTAATTTTTCTAATTCCTGAAACACTGGCGGCCGAACGGTCCGGGATGCCAGCCGGGCGGGCAGTTGTACATCGGGCGGCATCCGCCATAGGGACCGCGGTGCCAGCCGGGCCCGCAGCCGCCAGCCACGTGGATGACGTCGCTTGACACGGCCTGGTCGAGCGGCGCCAACGGGATCGCCTTCGACGCGGAGATCGCCGCGAGGCTGAGGCAAATAGCAAACGCTGATGCAACAAGTATCTTCATAGGCGCTTTCCTTTCCTCTCAGATTTGCCGCGACGCGGCGATTTCGCACCGGTATGAAAATGCGGCCGTTAACGACAATCGCGTCTTACCAGTAATGGCGGTGCCAATGACGGTGGTGCCAACCCCAGTGCCGGTGGTGCCAACCCCAATGCCGGTGGTGCCAGCCCCAGTGGCGGCGGTGCCAGCCCCAGTGGCGGTGATGCCAGCCCCAGTGATGATGCCCGTGGTGTCCCCAGCGGACCTGTTCGGGGTTCAGATGCTCAACCTCCGCCTCTGACGTGACAGCGGGATGAGCGCCCGCGTTCGTCCCCGACAATCGGTCAGCTCCGGTAAGCGGCTGCGGCGACAGCGGCGCGGCCTGCGCGCTCGCAGCAGCCAGTGCGGCGGCGCCGGCGGCGGCTCCAACGGCGAGTTTCAAGAAGTGGCGGCGTTCCATGACATCTCCCTCTTCGTGCGTGGCGAGTGATGCGAGGGAGAGTTTGAATTCGCCGAGATGAATGTTCGCTGAACCGCGCATTCAGATTGGCTCACACACTTTCGTCGTCCCCGCGAAAGCGGGGACCCATAACCAAAAATGTTTGTTGCTGCGATCCTCGGCAAAGAAAGGCAACGAGCACTGCCTATCTCATTTTCGCCACGGCGTATGGGTCCCGGCTTTCGCCGGGACGACGGCGAGCTAGGTTGCGAACTCTTCCGCCAGCACCAAAATCTCGCGCGTACGCGTTACTTCGGGCCAGTCGCGGTTAAAGTCCGCGATCAGCCGCTTCAGATCCTCCCCCTGCATCGCGCGATCGAGCGCGGCCTGATCGGCGAACTCGTACACCGCCTCATGCAAGGAGGGATCCGTGACGCCCCAGAACCGCCACGCCTTCCTGACGCCGAACGCCTTGGCGGCGTCCGGCAGATGCTCTTTTGCGTACCACTTGTCGAACGCCGCCCGCCTGGTGGGATCGGCGACGGTGGCGCGGACGACGAAATAGGCTGATGGCATGGGGCGTTCTCCCGGTGCGTTTTCTCGTCATTCCGGGGCGCGCGGTTAGCGCGAACCCGGAATCTGGAGATTATAAGCTCGAGATTCCCAGTTCGCATCTCACGATGCGCCCCGGAATGACGAGAGCTTCCTGGTTCGTCATCGCCGGGTGGAGCAACCAGTAAACTTGCCTACAACGGCAGATTGTCGTGCTTCTTCATGGGCAGTTCGACATGCTTGTCCCGCAGCATCGCCAGCGCGCGGGCGATCCGACGCCTTGTCGAATGCGGCATGATGACGTCGTCGATATAGCCGCGCTCGGCCGCGATGAACGGCGACAGGAAGCGGTCCTCGTACTCCCTGGTGCGCGCGGCGATCTTTTCGGTGTCGCCGATATCGGAGCGGAAGATGATCTCGACCGCGCCCTTGGCGCCCATCACGGCGATCTGCGCGGTCGGCCAGGCGTAGTTCATGTCGGCGCCGATTTCCTTGGACGCCATCACGTCGAACGCGCCGCCATAGGCCTTTCGCGTGATCACGGTCACCAGCGGCACCGTGCATTGCGAATAGGCGAACAACAGTTTCGCGCCGTGTTTTATCAGGCCGCCATATTCCTGGGCGGTGCCGGGCAGGAAGCCGGGGACGTCAACGAAGGTGACGATCGGAATGTTGAAGGCATCGCAGAATCGGACAAAGCGCGCGGCCTTGCGCGAGGCGTCGCTGTCCAGCACGCCCGCCAGCACCATCGGCTGGTTGGCGACGAAGCCGACGGTGCGCCCGGCGATGCGGCCGAAACCGGTGACGATGTTTTTTGCAAAGGCTTCCGAGATTTCGAAGAAGTCTCCCTCGTCCACAACCTTCAGGATCAGTTCCTTCATGTCGTAGGGCTTGTTCGGATTGTCGGGGATCAGTGTGTCCAGCGACATGTCGACCCGCCCGATATCGTCGAAACTCGGCCATTCCGGCACGCCTGACGTGTTGTTGGCGGGTAGGAAGTCGATCAGCCGGCGCATCTGCAACAGCGTCTCGACGTCGTTCTCGAAGGCGCCGTCGGCGATCGAGGAGCGCGTGGCGTGAATGGAAGCGCCGCCGAGTTCTTCCGCGGTGACGAACTCGTTGGTGACGGTTTTGACCACGTCGGGGCCGGTCACGAACATGTAGCTGGTGTTCTTCACCATGAAGATGAAGTCGGTCATGGCCGGCGAATAGACGTCGCCGCCGGCGCAGGGACCCATGATGACGGAGATCTGCGGTATCACGCCGGAGGCGATGACGTTGCGGCGGAACACATAGGAATAGCCCGCCAGCGCGGCGACGCCTTCCTGAATCCGCGCGCCGCCGGCGTCGTACAGTCCGATGATCGGCGCCCTCGCCTTCATCGCCATGTCCTGGATCTTGACGATTTTCTGCGCGTGGGTCTCCGACAGCGAGCCGCCAAACACCGTAAAATCCTTGGCAAAGACAAAGGTCTTGCGGCCGTTAACCGTGCCCCAGCCGGTGACCACGCCATCGCCCGGCACTTTTGTCTTGTCCATGCCGAATTCCACCGAGCGGTGCTCGACGAACATGTCGAACTCCTCGAAACTGCCCTTGTCGAGCAAAAGCTCGATGCGCTCCCGCGCGGTCAGCTTGCCGCGGGCGTGCTGCGCCTCGATGCGCTTGTCGCCGCCACCGAGCCTTGCGCCGGCGCGGCGTTCCTCAAGGGTTTCCAGGATGTCTTTCATTGGCCCCCGCCCGTATCTGGCCTTAAGATTTGGATAGGTTCTAACACGGCGATTTCATAACCGGAAACCGGCTTTCCGCCACCGAGCTCGTCCTTTTTCCGCGGTACAGGTCGGTATACCGCCCTTGACGAAGATTGGACGGAGTACGCGACTTACTTCTCGCCGACCTTGAATGGCGGCTCCTTGCCGGGAGGCACGGTTTCCTCCGCCATCGCCAGCAGCATTGCCACCATGACGTAGTTGCCCGCCACCGCGGTCAGGTCGACGACCTGCTGGTCGTTGAAAACCATCTTCGCCCGCGCATAGGTTTCGTCGGAAACTTTTTGGGTGGTCGTGAGCTCGGTGACGAAGTCGTACACAACGGACTCGTCCTCGGTCATCTTCGAGGGCCGCTTGCCGGTCTTCAGCTCCGCGATGATATCGGGAGAAAGCCCCGCCTTCGCCGCCAGCGGCGCATGCGCGTACCATTCGACCTGGGAGCGCCACTGCCGTCCTATGATCAGGATCGCAAACTCGTTAAGCCGGGTCGGCACCGAGGTTTGCCAGCGCAGATAATAAAACAGGTCGAACAGCCGCTGGCCCAGCACCGGGCTGCGGATCATCGGGTTATACGGTCCGCCGAGGCCGACGCTCGAGACCTTCATGATCTGCTCGCCGAGCGGCTTCTGCTTCTCGTCGAGCTGGTCCATGGTGAGTTGCTGAAAGCGCGGCTCCTTGCCGGTCGCAGGCTGCGCCAACATCGTATTCGGCGGCGGCGCCTGCTCCATGGCCGCCTCTTCCGGCAGCTTCTCCCCATGCACGGCAAGAGGCGGCCCGATCCAGAGCGGATCGGCAAGATGATCCCTGCGCGGATTGGTCGTGTTCGGATGGACCAGGATGCTGAGGCTGCCGTGGTTAAGCATCAGCCACGGCACCAGCGCCGGAAACACCTCCGGGGCAAAAGCGATCTGGAACATGGCCTGATCGTGCGGGCCTACTTTCACGTCATGCCAGCGGCCCAGGGTGACGGAAAAACGTTCGTCGATCCATCTCCGCAGCCGCTCGGCCTCTGAACGTGTTGCGGAGGGATCGTAATAGACGTGAGCGTGGAAGCTTGCGATCTCGTTCGTCAATCGCGGGATATGATCATGTGGCAAGTCCGGCATATCTGCTCCCATTGCTGAATGAGCAAGGCTATGCGATCGGCCGCGACAGTTCAAATCGCCCCGATATCCCCGAGGCATTGCAGCGCTATGTTCATGCGATCGGCGATATGGCGAGGTTCGGGGCAATCCATATTGAGGGCGAACACCGTGTTCGCGCTGCCCTTCTCGGCCCAGCCCACCATCCAGCCCAGCGAAGGCTGGCCGCGCTCGGCTTCCACCAGACCGCTCTTGGCACGGATGACGGAATCGCCGGCCTTCGTCACCGGGAGAATATCGCGCACCAGATCCTGGCTGCGCTTGGAGACCGGCAGCGCGCCGCGCCGAAGCCGGTCGAGGAAATCGACCTGCTGCACCGGATCGATGCGCAAGCCTCCGCGGGCCAGCCAGAACCGGTCGATGCCGCCGCTGATATCGCGGTTGCCGTATTCCAGCAGATCGAGATATTTCTGCATCCGCTCCGCCCCGATGCGCCGGGCGATCTCCTGATACACCGGCACTGCGGACACCGCGATCGCGCTCCGCATGGTGTGGTCGCGATTCCAGGCGTCGATGCTTCTGACAACGCCGTCCCACTTGAAGACGTCCTTGTCGGGATCGCCGACCACGCCGGTCTCCAGCGCGATCACCGAATTCGGAATCTTGAAGGTCGAGGCCGGCAGCTTCGCCTCTCCCGAGCGATCCTTGTCGCTGGCGATGACAAGATAATCGTCGACCTTGTAGCCGACGAAGGTGCCGGCCGTTCCCGCATCGATGAAATGCTTCGCCAGGCCATCGCGAATCTCGCTGCGCTGCGGCGCGACATTGGCAAAGCCGCGCGACGGCAGAAAGCTCGCGGCAGCAAGAAGGCCGAGCGCATGGCGGCGATTGATCATGGCGGCGTCCGAGGTGGGGGAGAATACGTCAGCAACGATGCGGATGACATCGTGGTAAAACAATGACGATTAAAAGAGCCTATCGAATCCGGCCCGTCAGCCTGAGAACGAAAATCAGAACCTCCGCGACCGCCTTGTAAAGCTCGGCCGGAATCTCATCTCCGAGTTCGACATTGGAGAGCGCCCCGGCCAGCACCTCGTTCTCCTCGATCGGGATGCCATGGGCGGTGGCGACCTCGATGATTTTGGCCCCGATGCTGCCCCTGCCCTTGGCGACAACCCGTGGCGCACCGGTCCTGTCATAGTGCAGCGCGACCGCAAGCTGGTTCCGCGTCTCCACGTTCATAGCGCGCGATCCAGAAAATGCCCTGCACGCGCCGGCGCCGATTGCGGAGGCGCGCCGGCGCGGATCACGATATCGCCGGGCCGAAGCTCGGCCTTGCTGAGCGCCTGGCTAAGCTGCGCGGCGCCGGCGCGCAATTGCGCCGCGGTGGCGGGCCGCTCCGCCCACATCCGCACCGATGTCCGCTCGCCGCTCAGCGACACCAGCGCATGAATCGGACCCGCGGGCTCGACGTCGAGCGAGAACCGCGCCCGCCAGATCCGCTTTGCGGATTCGGCCTCGCTGCCGCCGCCGTCGCGCGAAATTTCGAACTGCGCCATCGCGGTTCCCTGCGGCATCGCGAACGGGATTTCAAAACTCCAGCGCGGCGCGGCCGGATCGATCCTTGCGGCCGGGGTATCGACACGATCCGGGAGTGAGGCCACCTGCAGCAAGGTCTGTCGCGCGATCGCGGCGTCGGTATCTCCGAGCAGATGATGCGCCGTAGCGGCGAGCGGCGCGCCAGGGGCGATCGAAGGCGTAGCCACCGGTTGCGCCGAGGGCAACGCCCCGCGAAATGGCGGCGGTGGCGTTTGGGTATGGAAGGTGACGTCGTCGCTGGGTCCATTTTGCGGCGTCGCCGCCGGCAATAACGCATTGCCCGCGATGCGCGGAGCAGGCGGCATCGTCTCCTGCAGCAGATTCAGCGCGGCGCCGGCCGTCATCGTTCGAGGCCCGGCGTTGAGGAGCGCTTCGGGGAGGACGATCCGGACAGTAACGTTCGATCCCGCGGATTCGTCGACGACCGGCACCCGCGCCTGCGGCACGATCATCTCCTGCGCCTCGATGTCGGGAGCCAGTTGGGGGACAAGCGTTGGCGCCGCCACGACCTGCTCCGGAGCCGCGCCATCGCCCGCGGAAACCGTCGGTGTCCCCGGCACGGCGGTCTGCGGTACAAGTGTCGCCGGCGGGGCGGTCACGGGCGTGGGCGTGGCGGTCACGGGCGTGGCCGGGTTTTGGGTCGCGCCGGCCGCGCCGAGCGAGGACACAAGTGCCTGGCGAAGCACGATCAGCGCCGCCTTGAGATCGGGCATGCCGGTGCCGAGCGAAACCGATCCCGACGCCAGCGTGGCCTCCAGGAAAAGCCCGGATTTTTGCACGGCATTCTTGACGTCGCTGCCGGTCAGATTCTGGTCGAGACTGGTCTGTTGCGCCAGCACCTGCATGACAGCCTGTTGAAGCTTCGGCGGCAGGCTGTTCGACCCGGCGACGACGCCGAGATTGGCAAACAGAGGCGCCAGGCTGTCCTGCTGGGTGGC
This sequence comes from Bradyrhizobium sp., assembly GCA_036266415.1. Classification (GTDB taxonomy): domain Bacteria; phylum Pseudomonadota; class Alphaproteobacteria; order Rhizobiales; family Xanthobacteraceae; genus Bradyrhizobium. Next base: position 16,695 of record DATANB010000076.1, read on the forward strand.
CGCGCTCTCGGCCGCCGCGGCGACGGCTACCCGCTCAAGCGGCGTCAGTATATCCCTTGGAAGCGCCGCACTGAGCGGCGGACCCGCCGCGGCGTCGACAGGCGCATTGGGCGCCAGCGTCACGGTATCGGCGGAGGCGGATCCCGCGCCCTCCCCAACCACCGCGAGCCTGATTCCGTCCGGCGTTTGCGATACCGCGAGCTGCAGGGTCTGGCCGGCAGCAAGCGGAATTTCCGAGAGCACATCAATCGAGAGACTTGCTATCGCGATCCGCACCAGATCGTCGGAGAGTATCTTGAGCACCTCGGCGTCAACAACGCTTCCCGGCTGCAGCACGAGATCGGGCGCGGCGCCCTGGGCGGCAATCACCGGGAGGATCGGATTGACTGAGATCGACATGAGGCAGTCTCGGCTGGGCTATCGAGGCTAGCGCAGCGTCGTAAACCTCTCGTTAACCGACCGACTAATTCAGGCTTTAAACCCGATTCAGGGCCGCAAGAATCGTTGCGGCAGCCCTGAAATCGACCAGCCGCGCCGCGCGCCGCGCGGCCACCTCTTCATCCGCGCCCCATTTTTCGATGTTCCAGTCCTCATCGACATGGGCGGCCGCCCAGACCCGATCCTGATCCAATACGCCGCGCTCAAGCGCCAATGCGAGCAGCGCCGAGCCCGTCAGGGTCGTGACCACGTGCAAGGCCGCGACCGACCAGGGATCGGTAGGCAGCGCCGCGCGCGCCGCCGCTATCGCCGAATCGGGCTGGCGGACATGCACGATGCCTTCGGCAAGGATGAAGTGCGCGCCGAGCGTATCGGCCGCCCAGAACAACAGGGGATCCCAATGCGCGGCCTCGCGCGCGACCAGCGCCGCGGGATGGCCGGCGCGGTAGAACAAAAGATCGGACTGAAAATATTTCGCGATGTCAGAGGTGACCGCCTCGACCCGCTCGACCACGGCATCGACCACGCTGTTGGCGAACCGGGTCATCGGCATTGTCAGGGGATCGATGAACTCCTTCTGGGCTTGCCATTCGGCGACGATGGCATCCGCGATCGCTCTGACGGGCACGACCACCTGGCGGCCGGAAGGCGTACGGATCGGCTTGTCATCCAGCGTAATTGCAAAGCCGTCCGCGCCTTCGACCACGCCCGCGTGGGCGTAAAAGCGTTTCCGGCGCGGACCCCGCGTCGTGCGCCGCACCGCTTCCTCCGGATCAAGCGGGGATTTTCCGGATGCTTCTTCGAACAATTCGCGCATTCGTTTTTTCGTCTTTTGTTGTCGGCAATTTGCCCGCAAGAATATGATAATAGCAGGGGCAAATAAAGCTGAAGCGACGATGACGAGGACCTTTGCAGCGATACTGGTTCTGGTTGCCGGTCTCGGTATCTTGCCCGCAGGCGCCGGATTCCGTTCGCCGGAATCGCTGGTCAGGAATGTCTACGCCTATTACGGCGGCCGGTCGTCCGATCTCTCGAACGGGCTGCCGCGCGATTCCGCCGCCGCGCGCCAGTTCTTCGATCCGAGTTTGCGGGAAGCCTGGATCTCCCTGAAAAACCAGCCCTACGATTTTCTGGTGCAGAGCGTGGCGTGGAAGATCGGCGCCGTCTCGATATCGATCCTCCGCAGGCAATTCGACAAGACCTATGTCACCGCCGCCTTCACCAACAACAGCCGGGCGGTCACGCTGAATTTCATTCTCGTCAATAGCCGCGATGGCTGGATGATTTCGGACGTCGAGAGCCCGCATGATTCCTTGCGGATGTTTCTCGCCCAGCACAGAAACTGACCTCCGGTCTTGGGAGATACGTTATGATGCAGCCGAAAAACCGTCATGGGATTATTCTTCAGGCGCATTCTCGATCGGATCGAACCGGTCGGCCTCGAGACCCAAGAGGTTCCACGATTGCAGCATATGCGGCGGCAGCGGCGCGGTGGCGTCGATAAACCCGCCGCGCGGATGCGGTATAACGATCCTGCGCGCCAGGAGATGCAGCCGTTTCTGCAGGCCGCCCGGCAGCTGCCAGTTCTCCTTGTTGAAATATTTGGGATCGCCGACGATGGCATGATCGATGTGCGCCATATGCGCGCGCAACTGATGGGTGCGTCCAGTCACCGGCTTCAGCGATACCCAGGCGAGCTTCTGCGCGGAGGTCTCCACCACGGCATAATAGGTCACGGCATGGCTGGCGCCCTCGTCGCCGTGAGCGGCGATGCGCATGATGGTATCGTCCTCGCCCTCCTCCTTGGCGAGGTAGGTCGAAATGCGGCCCTGCTTCGGCTTCGGGACCCCCGCCACCAGCGCCCAGTAGATCTTGCGCGCCGAACGATGGCGGAACGATCCCGTGAGCGCGGTGGCGGCGAACCGCGTTTTCGCGACCAGGAGGCAGCCCGCCGTCTCCTTGTCGAGCCGGTGCACCAGCCGGGGTTTTTGGCCCTTGGCATCGCGCATCACTTCCAGCATCTGATCGATGTGCCTGACGGTGCCGGAACCGCCCTGCACCGCCAGCCCTGCCGGTTTGTTCAGCACCATGACGTCGGCGTCCTCGTAGAGGATCATGTCCTTGAGGGCTTGCAGCGTCTTGGTCGCGGCTTCCGAGAGCTGCCCTGCCAGCTTGGGGGCATCGAGCTTGAGCGGCGGAATGCGGATGCTTTGCCCCTCCTCCAGCCGGTCCTTGCTGTCGGCGCGCTTGCCGTTCACGCGCAGCTCGCCTTTACGGACGATGCGCTGGATATGGGAGAACGACAGGCCGGGAAAACGCGCCTCCAGAAAGCGGTCGACCCGCATGTTGTTCTCGTCCGCGGTCACGACCACGGTCTGCACTTTTGTCGGCAGCGGCGCCTCGACAGCCGCCTTCGCGGGCTCGGCAATGAAGGGCGGCGGCTTTGGCGCACGGGAGGCGGACGGCGAGAACCGTGCCGACGGCTTGCCGCCCACACCATGCACCTGCGGGCGCCCGGTTTGCGAGCCCCGATAGGGCGGCGCGCCCTTCGGACGGTCGCCCCGGGCCTTCAAAGGTCTCTTGACGCGACGGCTCATATTGCTGCGGGTCCAAACTGAGCCGCCTGCGTAGCGCAAAAGCATGGGAGCGTCACGGCGAAATCGGTATAAGTTCCCTACGAGATCGGCCACGTCAGAGCAAAAAACCGGGGAGCATCCAGATGTCGCTAGCGAAATCAGCCTTGTTACCGAAATCAGCCCTGGCCGTTCTCGTGGCCATGTCGGTTGCCGCGGCATGGGCGGAGGGAAGCCCGATGCCGGATGAGATCGCCTGGAAGCTAAGGGAATTCGGCCGGGTCATCGAGCCGCCGAAGACGGCCGCGCTCTACGCGCCGCTACAGGAAAAAGAACCCTATCAGGCCGTCAAGACCGAGCGCGACGTCAAATATGGCGCGGCCGACCGCAATCTTCTCGACGTCTTCATGCCGGCTACCGCCTCGCCGTCCCGCCCGGTGCTGATTTATGTCCACGGCGGCGGCTTCACCGCGGGCAACAAGCGCGGACCAAACGGCAGTCCGTTCTACGACAACATCATGCTGTGGGCGGTCAAGAACGGCTTCGTCGGCGTCAACATGACCTACCGCCTCGCCCCGCAGTCGCCGTGGCCGGCGGGGCCGGAAGACCTGTCGGCCGCCGTGCGCTGGGTGACGGACAACATCTCGTCGCGCGGCGGAGACCCGGCCCGTATTTACCTGATGGGCCACTCGGCAGGCGCGGTCCATGTCGCGACCTACCTGGCGCACCCGGAATTTTGGGGACCAAAGGGCAGCGGACTGGCGGGCGCCATCATCGTGTCAGCGCTTTACGACCTGACCAGCGTGCCACCCTCCGACGCGACCAAGGCCTATTTCGGCGCGGATGCTGCAACCTACCAGGAGCGATCGTCTTTCAGCGGCCTGCTGAAGACCAGGACGCCCTTGATGATCGCATCGGCCGAACTTGATCCACCGCCGTTCGTCAGCCAGTTCAATCTTCTGAAGGATAGCCTCTGCAAAAGTGAACATGGCTGCGCCCGCAGTTTCATGCTGCCGCAGCACAGCCACATGTCGGAGGTTTATTCGATCAACACCACCGACACGCGGCTGAGCAACGAGATCCTCGACTTCGTCAGGGCCGGGAAATAGCCGGGGCACCTGCAGCGGCCAGCTCAGAACAAGAGAACCTGCACATCGGCGGACATCTGCTGACGCTGATCGTCCGGCAGCACCGTCAGGCCCGCGGTCTCCGGCTTCAGCAGCTGCTTGATCGAGGTCGCCTTCGCCGGATCGGTGAAGACATATCGCACCGATCCAGGCGTTCCCTTCTTGCCATCGCCGAGCTCGGAATAATCGGAGAAGACCGACGTCGCCAGATATCCCTTTTTCAAGAGATCGTTTTCGATCTGCTTGGCGAGGATCTTCATTTTGGGGTCGGAAGGGTACACGACAATAACCGTCGAACTCCGGTTAGCCCCGAATTCCGCCGACGGCGGTGGCTGCGGCGGAGCTGCCGGCGCGACCTTTCTGCTGAGATCGGCAAGCGAGGTCTTGATATCTTCGAGTCGCGCGTTGATGCCCGCCGCCTGCTCCGAAACCTGACCTGTGGTCGCGGCCTGCCCCGACAATTCAATTCCGAGCCCCTTGAAATTGAAGATGGCGAGCGCGGGAATCACGAACAGCAACCCGCCAAATGCGAGCAGCCCGGCAAAGACGTTTGAAACCGCGGGGTTTCGCAGGATGGCAACCGCGCAGATGGCCATCAAGATGACGCCACCGATAAGCGGACCGATTCTGATCAGGAGATCTGCGGTCATCGGCGTATCGCCTCAATGATCGACGATCAGCCTAATACAACCTCAGCGAGAGTCAACCGCGCTCCCGCCGCAGCCTGGCCCAGTACTCGAGCCGCCGGCGGATCTCGCGCTCGAACCCGCGATCGGGCGGATCGTAGAAGGTCTGGCGTCCCAGCGCTTCCGGGAAATAATCCTGTCCGGAGAAGGCTTCCGGCGCGTCATGATCATATTCGTAGCCTGAGCCATAGCCTTCCGACTTCATCAGTTTGGTCGGCGAATTCAGAATGTGTTTTGGCGGCAGCAGCGAGCCGCCCTCCTTGGCCGCGCGCATCGCGGCGCCGAACGCCATGTAGGCGGCGTTCGATTTCGGCGCGGTGGCGAGATAGATCACGGCCTGCGCGATTGCGAGCTCGCCCTCGGGAGACCCGAGGAAGTCGTAGGCGTCCTTGGCGGCGTTGCAGATCACCAGCGCCTGCGGATCGGCGAGCCCGATGTCCTCGACCGCCATGCGGACCACGCGCCGCGCCAGAAACAAAGGATCCTCGCCGGCGTCCATCATGCGCGCGAGATAATAAAGCGCGGCGTCGGGATCGGAACCGCGCACCGATTTATGCAGCGCCGAGATCAGATTGTAATGCCCGTCCGCCGACTTGTCGTAGATCGGCGCACGGCGCTGCAGGATGTCCTGCAATTGCGCGGCATTGAAGGTCTCGCCTTCGCGCGCGGCGCGCCAAACCTCCTCGGCAAGCGTCAGCGCGGCGCGGCCGTCGCCGTCGGCCATGCGCACCAGCACGGCGCGGGCCTCATGGTCCAGCGGCAGCTTCTTGCCCTCGATCTTTTCGGCATGGAGGAACAGCTTTTCGATCACGGCCGCGTCGAGCGAATGAAACACCAGTACGCGCGCCCGCGACAGCAGCGCGGCGTTGAGCTCGAATGAGGGGTTTTCGGTGGTCGCCCCGACCAGCACCACGGTGCCGTCTTCCATCACGGGCAGAAACGAATCCTGTTGGGCGCGATTGAAGCGGTGCACCTCATCGACGAACAGCAAGGTGCCCTTGCCGGTCTCGCGCCGGGCACGCGCCGCGTCGAAAGCCTTCTTCAGGTCGGCGACCCCGGAAAATACCGCGGAAATCTGCTCAAAATGCAGTTCGGTCGCATCCGCCAGCAGCCGGGCCACCGTGGTCTTGCCGGTGCCCGGCGGGCCCCAGAAGATCAGCGAACCCAGGGTGCGCGTCGCCAGCATGCGCGTCAGCGCGCCGTCGGGACCGAGAATGTGATCCTGTCCGACGACATCCGACAGCGTGCGCGGGCGCAATCGGTCCGGAAGCGGATGCGGCGCATCCTGCTCCATCCCTGCGGCGGCGAACAGGTTTGCAGCTTCGCGTGGTCGCTTCGGGCTCATCCGCCGAGCGTGACGTTGATCTGCTGGCCGCCGCGCACCAGCGTAATGCGCCAGATCCGGGAGGATTCGCGCGTCGCCTTATCCAGATCGCTGGTCCTGGCGATTTTCTGATTGTTGACCGCCAGGATGAGATCGCCCTTCTGGAAGCCGACGCTGGCGGCCGTTCCGCCATCGGCCAGACCGGTCACCACGACGCCTGCGGCGTCGGGATCGAGATGCAGTTCGTCGGCCACCGCCGGCGAGATGTTCGCAACCTTCGCGCCCTGGAACGGCGAGCGGCCGGTGAGGACGATTTCGTCGCGGCCGGTGTCGGGCGCGGTTTCCAGCGGCACCGTCAGCTTCACCGTCTTGCCGGCCCGCAGCACGTCGATCTGCGCGGTGCCGCCGAGCGGACGCGTGGCAAAGCGATAGTCGAACGCATTGGGATCCTCGATCGGCTGGCCGTCGATTGCAACGATCAGATCGGACGGCTTCAGCCCCGCCCGCGCCGCCGGACCGTTTGAGACAACATTGGCCACCAGCGCGCCGCTCGGAAGCCGAAGGCCCAGCGTCTCGGCAATCTCCGGCGTCACCGCCTGCAATCGCGCGCCAAGCCACGGTCGTTTCACGGCCTTGCCGCCACTCTTGGCGGAGGCAACGACGACGCGCACCATGTTGGCGGGGATCGCAAAGCCGATGCCCTGCGATCCGCCGGAGCGCGAGAAGATCGCGGTATTGATGCCGGCGAGCTTGCCGGTCATGTCGACCAGCGCGCCGCCCGAATTGCCCGGATTGATCGCGGCATCGGTCTGAATGAAGAACTGGTAGTCGGTGATGCCTACTTGCGTGCGCGCCAGGGCCGAAATGATGCCGTGGGTAACGGTCTGCCCAACGCCAAAGGGATTGCCGATCGCAAGCACGACGTCGCCCACAAGCAATTCGTCGGAGTTGGCGAAATCGAGCGTCGGGAATTTCTCGTGGCTATCCTTCAGGCGCAACACCGCGAGATCGCTGCGGGGATCCTTGAGAACGATCTCGGCTTCGAATTCGCGTTTGTCCGACAGCGATACCTTGACCTCGTCGGCGCCTTCGATGACGTGGACGTTGGTCACAACCAGACCGGACGGATCCACCATCACGCCCGAACCCAGCGAGCGCTGCATCTGTTCCGGCTGCTGGCCGGGTACGCCGAAGAAACGGCGGAAGATCGGATCGTCGAGCAGCGGATTGCGGTCGTGCACCATTTTGGCGGCATAGACGTTGACCACCGCCGGCTGCACGCGCTGCACGATCGGCGCATAGGAGAGCCTGAGTTCGGCCGAGGAGGCCGGCACGCGCCGGTCCTGGGACATCGCGGGCCCTGCTGCCAGCAGGACCAGCAATGCCGTGAAAATGCGAACAACGATCATGAAAGGATTCCCGGGGGATTGAAGCTGCGAATATAGGCGTCCCGGCCTGCGAATAGAAGGCGTTGCACCTCCGGGCATCGCCGGGTCAGGCCGATTCGGCAGGGGTATTTGCGTCGGACAACCCGGGCTTTCCGCGCGATCCTTGCAATTGCCCCGCTGAACCAGCACCTATTGGTTCCGGAGCGGCTGAGGTCGCCGGATACAGGGAGAAACGCCAGATGAAGGCTGTCGGATACAGGAAGTCGCTTCCCATCGATGCCGCGGACGCACTGATCGATTTCGAGACCGCGAAACCGGACCCGAAGGGCCGTGACATCCGAGTTGCCGTGAAGGCGATCTCGGCCAACCCGGTCGATTACAAGGTGCGCCGGCGCGCCACACCGCCCGAGGGCGAAACCAAGATTCTGGGCTACGACGCCGCCGGGGTCGTGGAGGCTGTCGGCCCCGGCGTCACCCTGTTCAAGGCCGGCGACGAGGTTTTCTACGCCGGCTCGATCCTGCGGCAAGGCACCAACTCGGAATTTCATCTGGTCGATGAGCGCATCGTCGGCCGCAAGCCGAAGACGTTGTCTTTCCCGCAAGCCGCGGCCCTCCCCTTAACTTCGATCACCGCGTGGGAATTGCTGTTCGACCGGCTCGGCGCGGTGCCGGGCAAGAGCCTCGATCTGCGCACACTTCTGATCGTTGGCGGTGCCGGCGGCGTCGGCTCGATCCTTATCCAGCTCGCGCGCCGTCTGACCGGCCTCACCGTCGTAGCCACGGCGTCACGGCCGGAATCGCAAAAATGGTGCCTCGATCTCGGCGCGCATGCCGTGATCGATCATGCAAAACCGATGAAGGAACAGATCGAGAAGCCGGGAGTACCGCCAGCCGGCCTGATCGCGAGCCTGACCAATACCGACCAGCATTACAAGGCGCTGGCCGACATCATCGCGCCGCAGGGCAAATTCGGGTTGATCGACGATCCCTCCGAATTCAACGTCAGCGTCTTCAAGGCCAAGGCCGTTTCGATCCACTGGGAGGCGATGTTCACCCGCTCCTCGTTTCAGACACCGGACATGATCGCGCAGCATCACCTCCTGAACGACGTCGCCGATCTCATCGACAAGGGCGTGCTGCGCACCACGCTCGGCCAGAGCTTTGGCAGCATCAATGCCGGCAACCTGAAGCGGGCGCATGCATTGCTGGAATCGGGCCAATCGCGCGGCAAGATCGTGCTGGAGGGGTGGTAGTTACAACAAGATGGCATTGCCGTCATTGCGAGGAGTGTCGGCGACGAAGCAATGCATAGCGGTCGTATTTGTTCGACGGATTGCTTCGCTTTGCTCGTAATGACGGTTTTGGCAATTCGCTCTACCCAACAAAAAAGCGGCGCCCACCGCGCCGCTTTTTAGAAGCAATTCGGAAACGCTTACGCGGCTTCCGCCGCGGGCTTTTCCTGTACCGGTCCGGAATCGAGGCCCTTGGCGTCGACGTCGCGGTCGACGAATTCGATCACGGCCATCGGCGCGTTGTCGCCATAGCGGAAGCCGGCCTTGATGATGCGGGTATAGCCGCCCTGGCGGTCCTTGTAACGGGCCGCGATCACGTCGAACAGTTTTCGCACCTGGTCGAGGTCGCGCATCTCGGAAATCGCCTGCCGGCGCATGGAAAGACCGCCCCTCTTGCCGAGCGTCACCAGCTTCTCCACGATCGGGCGCAGCTCCTTCGCCTTCGGCAGCGTGGTGACGATCTGCTCGTGCTTGATCAGCGCCGCGCACATATTGGCGAACATCGCGCGCCGGTGTTCAGCGGTGCGATTGAGCTTGCGATGAACCTTGCCGTGACGCATGTCTTATTCCTCAAACTCTTCTCTGTCGCGACGGCTCGCCGGACAATCTGCTCAGGTGGGCCGCCTGCGTTCGCCCAAAATGCAATGGCCGGGACACCAGTGCCCGGCCATCACGATTATCGTTCAATCAATAATGATCCTCGAAGCGCTTGGCCAGCTCGTCGATATTCTCCGGCGGCCAGCCCGGCACTTCCATTCCGAGATGCAGACCCATCTGGGCCAGCACTTCCTTGATCTCGTTCAGCGACTTGCGGCCGAAGTTCGGAGTACGGAGCATTTCCGCTTCCGACTTCTGCACGAGATCGCCGATGTAGACGATGTTGTCGTTCTTCAGGCAGTTCGCCGAGCGCACCGACAATTCGAGCTCGTCGACCTTCTTGAGGAACGCCGGGTTGAACGCGAGATCGGGAATGATCTCCTGCGCCACTTCCTTGCGGGGCTCCTCGAAGTTGACGAATACGTTGAGCTGATCCTGCAGGATGCGCGCCGCATAGGCCACCGCATCATCGGGACTAATCGCGCCGTTGGTCTCGATGGTCATGGTCAGCTTGTCGTAGTCGAGGATC
>DATANB010000077.1:0-1826 GCA_036266415.1 Bradyrhizobium sp.
GAAGGGCATTGGGCGAACCCCCATCACACGGTGATCGTCAACGTGGCGCGCTGCGGCAGTGCCTATTGCGGCGTGGTGAGCTGGTCCAATGCCAGGAACCATGAAAAGGGAACGGTACCCGGCATCCGGGTGCTGAGCGACTTGCGGCCCGCCGGCGACGGAGTCTACAAGGGCGATGCGTTCGAGCCCAAACGCCAGATGCACGGCTCGGCAACGGTCCGCCAGCTCGGCCCGGACGTGATGATGGTCAAAGGCTGCGCTCTGTTCGGGCTAGTCTGTTCGGAGCAGCGCTGGACTCGAGTCAGCTGACCGCCACTCCTTCGGCGCCGATCTCACCGGCAAGCACCGCGCCCTGAAGCGCGCTCATCTCATCGGCCCAGTACCGATCCGCCGTAAAGTGCGGCGAGCGCGCACGCACCGCTGCGTAGACCACCTGCAGTTTAGGCGAAGTCTGAAGCGGCGCGTGGTAATCGATGCCCTCGGCGCCGGCCATCAGCTCGACAGCAATCACGCCGGCCGCATTTCGTGCGATCTGCGCCGCCTTGCGCGCGGCGATCGGTGCCATCGATACATGGTCCTCCTGTCCGGCGGAGGTCGGAATCGAGTCCACGCTCGCGGGGAAGGCGAGGCTTTTGTTCTCACTGACCAATGCCGCCGCGGTAACCTGCGGGATCATCAGGCCGGAGTTCACGCCCGAATCCTCGGCGAGGAAGGCGGGAAGTCCGCTCATCTTGGGATCGACGAGGACGCTCACTCGCCGCTCGGAGATCGAGCCGACTTCGCACAGCGCGATTGCGATCGTGTCCGCGGCGAAGGCGACCGGCTGGGCATGGAAGTTGCCGCCCGAAATTGCGGTGTCGTCCTCCGCGAAGACGATCGGATTGTCGGTCACCGCAGCCGCCTCGATGGTTAGCGTCCGGGCGGCATTCTGCAGCAGGTCGAGGGAAGCACCCATCACCTGCGGCTGGCAACGGAAGCTGTAGGGGTCTTGCACCCGGCTGCATTTCACATGGCTCGTCAAAATTTCGCTGCCTTGCAGCAGAGCGTGAATCGCTGCGGCCACGCGAATCTGGCCCGGCTGGCCGCGCAACTCGGAGATGCGTGGGTCGAACGGCTTGGCCGACCCCCTGAGCGCATCGACCGACAGCGCACCGGCGGCGATTGCAGCAGCGAACACGCGTTCGCCCTGGAACAAGGCATCGAGCGCCAGCGCGGCACTGGCCTGCGTGCCGTTGATGAGCGCCAGGCCCTCTTTCGGCCCGAGCTGCAACGGACTGAGACCGAGGCGGTCGAGCGCGGCGGCCGCGCCGACTATTTCTCCGGCGCAGCAAATCCGTCCGTAGCCCATCAACGCGGAGATGAGGTGCGCCAGCGGCGCAAGATCGCCGCTCGCGCCGACGCTTCCCTGTGAGGGGATCAGCGGCATGGCATCGGCATCGAGCAGGCGCTGAAGCGCTTCGATCACCAATGGCCGGACGCCGGAATAGCCGCGACCGAGCCCGAGAAGCTTCAGGACAATCATCAGCCTGGTGACATGGCGCGGCAGCGGGTCGCCGAGGCCAGCGCTGTGCGAGAGGATGAGGTTGGTCTGGAGCTCCGCCAGCCGATCATCCGGAATGCGCGTGTTGGCAAGGATGCCAAAGCCGGTGTTGACTCCGTAGACGGTCTCACCGCCTGCGACGATGCGCTCGACCGCGGCCGCGGAACTCGCAACGCGCTGCATCGCTGCATCGTCGAGGCGAGCCTCGGCTCCCGTCCAGAGCTGGCGCAGCTGGTCGAGGGAGATGTTTTCAGGATTCAGCTTCAAACCCACTCCCGTCACCCCA
>DATANB010000078.1:0-40421 GCA_036266415.1 Bradyrhizobium sp.
ACCCGTTCGGCGTGATCGATCGCGTCCGCGGTGCAGCGGTCGTGGTCATGGTCGGGCGGCGGGAATGTCGGTTTTGCCAGGGTCATCCAGACGATCATGTAACGCGGCGGGCCCGGTCCGTCTAATCCAGGGCGGAAAAAATCTGCATCACCGCATTTTACAACACTTGACCCTCTTTTCGAAATTCCGGCCCGATTTCCGGATTCCAAGCCATGTGCTGCAAGCGGACCAGCTTTCTTTTAACTCGCCGTGTGATATTCATAAGCTAGCTTATTATATCTAAAGCTCATGGAGACTACCCGATGCCCCGCGGTTCCGTGGATATGAACTTCCTGTTTACGCTCGGCGAGTTGCAGCGCCTGGTTCGCGCCTATGCCGACAAGCAGGCGGCCCGCTACGGCATTACCCGCGCGCAATGGGCGGTGCTGGCCAAGGTGGAACGCACCGAGGGCCTCAAGCAGTCGGAACTCGCCGAGCAGATGGAAATGCAGCCGATCACGCTGACGCGGCTGATCGATCGTCTCTGCGACAATGGCTGGATCGAACGCCGCGGCGACCTGACCGACCGCCGGGTCAACCGGCTCTATCTGCGCAAGGCCGCGCGGCCGTTGCTCGGCAAGCTCGGCGGGCTGCGTTCCGAGCTGACGGCGACCGCGCTGGAGGGCATCAATCCCGCTGATGCCTATCGCCTGCTCGCCCAACTGGAGGCGATCAAGGAAAACGTGCGGAACGCAATACAGAATTCGCCGGTTGAGCCGCCGAGCAAGGAGCAGCGTTATGGCTGATCCGATCCTTAAATTTCCGCCCGACCAGAAGGGCAGCCCGGCGGCGCCAAGGATAAAAATTGCCGCGGAACCGCGCCGCCGGTTGATGGCGGGCATGCGGCGTTATCGCCGGGTGCTGTTGCTGGTGGTGCTGCCGCTGGTGGCGCTGATCGCCGGCCTGACCTTCTATCTCAACGGCGGGCGTTACGTGACCACTGATGACGCCTATGTCGGCGCGCAGAAGATTCTGATCACCCCCGACGTCCCCGGCAAGATCATCAATATCGCCGTGAAGGAAGGCCAACGGGTCTCGACCGGCGACATCCTGTTCCAGATCGATCCGGTGCCGTTCCAGCTCGCGGTGGCGCAGGCAAGAGCCAAGCTGGCCGACGCCAAGAGCAGCCACGACAATTTCGTCGCCAACGTCAAGCTGTATGACCAGACGATCGAAATCGTGAATGCCGGCATCGCGCTCAAACAGCGCGACGTCGATCGCAAGACCGCGCTGGTCAAGAACAATTTCGGCTCGCAGCTCGACCTCGACAACAGCGCCACCGCTGTCGTCACCGCGCAGGCCCAGCTCCAGCTCGTCAAGCAACAAAGGTCAGCCGCGCTCAACCAGCTGCTCGGCAATCCCGATCTTCCGCTCGAGCAGTTCCCGGCCTATCAGCAGGCCAAGGCCGCGCTCGACGACGCCCAGCGCAACCTGGATTTGACCACGGTGCGCGCGCCGATGGAGGGCGTCGCCACCCAGGTCGAACAGATTCAACTGGGGCGTTTCGTGATGGCCGGTGCGCCGGTGTTCAGCATCATCGATACTTCCAGGCCCTGGGTCGACGCCAACCCGAAGGAATCCGACTTCACCTATGTCGCGGTCGGACAATCCGTCACCATCGACGTCGATGCCTTCCCCGATCATGTCTTCAAGGGCACGGTCGGTTCGCTCAGCCCCGGCACCGGAGCGCAATTTGCGATCCTGCCGCCGCAGAACGCCACCGGCAATTTCGTCAAGGTGGTGCAGCGCGTGCCGGTGCGGATCTATTTCGACAGCAATGACAAATATGTGCAGAAGCTGAAGGCCGGCATGAGCGCCTACACCTCGATCGACACCGGCCATCGCCGCTCGCTCGCGGCCCTGCTCGGCTTTTCGTCGGCAGAAGCCGCAAAGGACTAATCGGCCATGTCGACTTCGGCCGCAGCGCCCATCGTCGCTCCCGGCCTGCGCCGGAACATGGTGACGATCTGCGCCATGACCGCGACCATCATGCAGGCGCTGGATACCACCATCGCCAATGTCGCGCTGCCCTACATGCAGGGCTCGCTGTCGGCGTCGCAGGACCAGATCAACTGGGTACTGACCTCCTACATCGTCGCCGCAGCGATCATGACCGCGCCGGTGGGCTGGATCGCCAACCGTTTCGGGCGCAAGCGCATCTTCATCCTGTGCTCGGGCGGCTTTACGGTCGCATCCGTGCTGTGCGGACTGGCCCAGGACATCAACCAGATGGTGCTGTTTCGCCTGCTGCAGGGCATGTTCGGCGCGGCGCTGGTGCCGCTATCGCAGGCGGTGATGCTGGATTCCTACGCCCTGCACGAGCGCGCCAAGGCGATGTCGATCTGGGGCATGGGCGTGATGATGGGGCCGATCATGGGGCCGTCGCTGGGCGCCTGGCTGACCGAGACCTATTCCTGGCATTGGGTGTTCTTCGTCAACCTGCCGTTCGGCATCTTCACCGTGCTCGGCCTGCTCGTCTTCATGGACGAGACCCGGAAAAACCGCGAGCTGCGCTTCGACTGGTTCGGATTCGCGGCGCTGGCGGTCGGCATCGGCGCCTTGCAGATCGCGCTCGACCGCGGCGAACAGCTCGGCTGGACGGAATCCGGCGAAATCATCGCCGAGTTCATCGTCTCGGCCGTCGGCTTCTATTATTTCTTCGCCCATTCGCTGACGACCGCGTCGCCGTTTATCCAGTTCGCGATCTTCAAAGACAGAAATTTCGTCGGCGGCTGCGTATTCATGGCGGTCATGGGCCTGGTGCTGTTCTCGACCATGGCGCTGTCGTCGCCCTACCTGCAGAACGTGATCGGCTATCCGATCATCACCGCGGGACTGCTGCTGGCGAGCCGCGGCTGCGGCACCTTCGTCGCCATGATGCTGGTCGGCCGCATGATGCGATACATCGAGGCCCGCACGCTGATCATCTGCGGTCTCAGCCTGACCTGCCTTTCGCTGTTCTACATGACCGGCTGGACCGACCAGACCGATGTGCAGACCATCGTCGTCGTCACCATCGCGCAGGGCTTCGGCTTTGGCCTGGTGTTCGTGCCGCTAAGCACGGTGGCGTTCCTGACGCTGCCCAACCAGCTGCGCACCGACGGCACCTCGATGCTGACCCTGATGCGAAACGTCGCCAGCTCGATCGGGATATCCATCGTCATCGCGCAGCTCACGGAAGGGTCGCGGCGGACCTATGCGATATTGAACGAACACGTCACGCCGTTCAATCACGCGATGCAGATGCCGGACGTGCGCGGCATGATCGACATGAGCACCAGCGCCGGCCGTGCCATGGCTGACGTGATGATCGGCGTGCAGGCGCAGATCATCGCATTTTCGCAGGACTACCAGATGGTGATGGTCTTCACGCTGTGCGCGATACCCCTGGCGATCATGATCGGCTCCACCAAGGCCGCGCTGCGCAGGCAGCAGATCGCGCCGGAGCATGCGGTGCTCGAGTAGAGGTTAAATTTCCAGCTCTGACCCCTGGATTCTCACCTTCGCGCGAAGCAGTACCTGGACGACGTTCGCATGGCCCGCCCGATTGCTATCGGTAAGGATTCCGGGAATTGTAGCGCCGGCAATGAGCCACGCAAAACGATTGGACACCCACCCATGGCCTTTTCGCTCTACGACGCGACCGTCGCCAATTACCTGCAGATTCTCGGTGCCGTCAGCGCCAGCCTTGAGAAAGGCCTCGCGCATTTCCGCGACAAAGGCGTCGATCCCGCCGAAATCGTCGAGTCGCGGCTTGCACCCGACATGCGGCCTTTCCGTTTCCAGATCGTCTCGGTCGCACATCATTCGCGCGGTGCGATGGAGGCGGCCAGGAACGGCGTGTTTGTCCCGCCATCGGGCAAGCCGGACCTCGACTATGCCGCACTGCAGGCACTGGTGACGGAGGCGCGCAATGAACTCTCGGCCCTGAAGCCGGAGGCGGTCGACGCGCTGGTCGGCCGCGACGTCACCTTCAAGCTCGGCGACCGCGCGCTACCGTTCACGGTGGAAGGCTTCCTGATGTCGTTCTCGCTGCCGAACTTCTTTTTCCACGCCACCACGGCCTACGACATTCTCCGCCACAAGGGCGCGCCGCTTGGAAAACGCGATTTCCTGGGCAAGCTGAAGTTGAAGGCCTGAAGGCGCCACGGCGCTTCTTCAGTCGGCGAGCTGTTGTTCCAGCCGCTGCAGCACCTGATAGCACGGCAACACCTGGACAACGCTCGCGTTCGGCTCGCGGGCTTCGCGAATGGCGGCGAAGAACTCGCGATCCTGCAGCTCGATCCCGTTCATCGAAACGTCGACCCTGGAAACATCGATCTTCTCGTCCTTGCCGTTGAAGAGGTCGTCATAGCGCGCGAGGTAGGTGCCGGTGTCGCCGATATAGCGGAAGAAGGTCCCGAGCGGGCCGTCGTTGTTGAAGGAGAGACTGAGCGTGCAGATCGCGCCATTGGCGGCCTTGAGCTGGATCGACATGTCCATCGCGATCCCGAGCGTCGGGTGAATCGGCCCCTGGACCGCGTTGGCCTTCACGATTGGCGAGCGCGCCTGGTAGGCGAACAGGTCCACCGTGTGCGCGGCGTGGTGCCAAAGCAAATGGTCGGTCCAGCTGCGCGGCTGGCCCAGCGCGTTCATGTTGGTGCGGCGGAAGAAAAAGGTCTGCACATCCATCTGCTGGATATTGAACTTGCCGGCGACGATCTTGTTGCGCACCCATTGATGGCTGGGATTAAAGCGGCGGGTATGGCCGCACATCGCGACCAGCCCGGTTTTTTTCTGTAGGTCAACGACGGCCTGCGCGTCGGATAGGGAATCGGCGAGCGGGATCTCGACCTGCACATGCTTGCCGGCCTTAAGGCAGGCGATCGATTGCGCCGCGTGCATCTGGGTGGGCGTGCAAAGGATCACCGCGTCGACTTCCTTGAGCGCGAGGCTGTCGGCGAGGTCGGTTGAGACGTGCGCGATGCCATATTTGGCGGCAACTTCTTTCGTCGGCTCGGGCCTGCGGCCGACCAGCGACACGACCTCGACGCCGTCGATATTCTTGATGCCGTCCAGATGCCGGATGCCGAACGCGCCGGCGCCGGCGAGTGCGACTTTGATCGTCCCGGCCACGTCAGTTGTTCTCCAGAATCAGATGGCCGACCGCGGTGTTGCTGGCGGGCACATGATAGAAGCGGTGCCGCACCGTCGGCGGCTTGCCGCCATTGACATCGTTCATGGCGCCGCGGGCGATCAGCCACATCACGAGTTCAATGCCCTCGCTGCCGGCCTCGCGCACATAGTCAATATGCGGCATGGCCGAGAGCCCCTCGGGATCGGCGATCAGGCGATCGAGGAAGGCCTTGTCCCACTCCTTGTTGATCAGCCCGGCGCGCGGCCCCTGCAACTGGTGGCTCATGCCGCCGGTGCCCCAAATCTGCACGTTGAGCGGCTCGTCGTAGGATTCGATCGCCTTTCGGATCGCCTTGCCGAGCATGTAGCAGCGCCGGCCCGAAGGCACCGGGTATTGCACGACGTTGACGGCGAAAGGGATCACCGGGCATGGCCAGGCCTGCGGCTGGCCGCACATCAGGCTCAGCGGCACGGTGAGGCCGTGGTCGACGTCCATTTTGTTGACGATGGTCAGATCGAAATCGTCCTGGATCACCGACTGGGCGATGTGCCCCGCCAGCTTCGGATGGCCGATCACCTTGGGCACCGGGCGCGGGCCCCAGCCCTCGTCGGCGACGGCGAATTCGGGCGCCGTGCCGATCGCGAAGGTCGGGATGATATCGAGGCTGAACGCGTTGGCGTGGTCGTTGTAGACGAGGAAGATGACGTCCGGCCTCTGGTCTTTCAGCCACTGCTTGGAGAAGTCGTAGCCCTTGAAGACCGGCTGCCAATACGGCTCGGCGGTCTTGCCAAGGTCGAGCGCGGCGCCGACGGCCGGCACGTGCGAGGTGTAGACGCTCGCGGAAATACGGGCCATCACTTCTTCTCCCCAGTATGGCGGTTACCCTCGATGGGGCGGCCACCGCCGACCATCATTTTCCGGTATTCCTCTTCGCTCATGCCGGTCATGCTTCCGGCCATCTGCTGAAAACTCTTGCCGTCAGTCGCCCCGATCTTGGCGAGGAAATAGATGTTGCCGCCGAGCGCGATGCAGCGATTGAGGTCGCGCGCGAGCACGGCCTGCTTCTGCTCCTCGCTCATTGGCCATTCATCGAGATAGGCGCGCTCATTGGCCTTGAAGCGCGTGCGGTTCTCCGCCTTCATGAGCGACATGCAGAACTGGTTCAGATGATAGCCCTGACGCGACATATCGGCGTCGAAGACCGTCGTACCGGGGACGTCGGTGTAGGGTTTGTCGAGTGGCATGGGTCATCTCCTCAGGAGTGCTGCTCGGGCCAGTACAGCCGCATCGGATTGTCGACCAGCAGTTTGCGCTGTAGCTCAGGCGTGGTCGCAATGTGCGGAATGAAATCGACCAACAGGCCGTCGTCGGGCATGTGGTTCTTCAGATTGGGATGCGGCCAGTCGGTGCCCCAGAGCACGCGATCGGAAAAGGTCTCGATGATGCGCCTGGCGAATGGAATGACATCGCGATAGGCGTTCTGCTCGCCATTCAGCGCCGGCGGGCCCGTCACCGACAGCCGCTCCGGGCAACTGACCTTGGACCAGACGTTCGGGTGTTGCCGCATGAACTTCACGAACAGTTCGAACTCGGGACCATCGACCGGCTTCGTGACATCGGGGCGGCCCATGTGGTCGACCACGATCGTGGTCGGCAGCGCGGTGAAGAAATCCCACAGTTCGGGCAGATCCACCGCTTCGAAGTAGATCACGACGTGCCAGCCCAGTTTTGCAATCCGGCCGGCGATCTCCAGCAATTCATCCTTCGGCGTGAAATCGACCAGGCGCTTTACAAAATTGAAGCGCACGCCGCGCACGCCAGCCTCATGCATCGCACGAAGCTCGACGTCGCCAATGCTGCGCCTGACGGTTGCGACGCCGCGCGCCCTGCCGCCGGAATGGGTGAGCGCGTCGACCATCGCGCGGTTGTCGGCGCCGTGGCAGGTGGCCTGCACCACCACATTGCGGGCGAAGCCGAGGTGGTCGCGCAGCGCATAGAGTTGCTGCCTGGAGGCGTCGCAGGGCGTGTATTTGCGTTCGGGCGCGAAAGGAAACTCGGCGCCCGGCCCGAACACATGGCAATGCGCGTCCACCGCGCCATCAGGCACATTGAAGCGCGGGTTTGAGGGGCTGGCATACCAGTCCAGCCAGCCGGGCGTCTTCTGAAATTGGGGCTTGTGTAATTCCATCACCGTGTCGCTCATTTCTCGGCCTTTGGCCTGGCAAGGATTCGGTCCGCCTCGGTGCGCCAGTCGGGGCTGCGCGCGAATTCCTTTGACCCTCTCGGGCCGAACAGGCCGTCGTCGGCGAGATCGGCGATCCAGGCCTGCCGTTCGGCGGTACCTTCCGCCTGCCACGGCGTGAGCCCGATCTCGCGCACGGTCTCCGCCACCTCGCGCACCTCTTCGCTGCGGCGCCGGCCATGTTCGATGACGCGCTGAAAAAAATAGGCGCCCTGCTTTTCCCAGTCGATGCCGGGATAAGTCTCCGCCAGCGACGCCAGCACCGCGTCCTCGACGCCGTAGGCCCGCGCCGTGGTGAAACATTCGATCACGGTGGCCTCCAGGCCCTTGATCATCACGCTGCGGCACATCTTGACCGCAGACGCAATGCCAAGCTCGTCGCTCGCGACGCTCGCATTGAAGCCAAGTTCGACCAGGAGCGGTGCAAGCTCGCTCGCGCCGCCGCCGCCCAGCAGCAACGGCACCTTGATGCGGTACGGCGGGACCGATGTCATGACCGCGCCCTCGACGTAGCGCCCGCCGGCGCCGTCGATCAGGACGGCCGCGCGCCGCTTTGCCCCTGGCGAGGCTGAATTGAAGTCGAGAAACCAGGCTCCCTGTTTCACGGCCGGCGCGCACGCCGCCGCTACCGGCACGGCCTGGCTCGCCGTCACGGCAGAGACGATGAGGTCGGCTTGCGCGGCGAGATCGGCGTGCGTCTCCATCAGCGCGACGCCGAACGCCGCGGCGTGATCGCGCAAGGACTGGGCCCGATCGCCGCCGAGCTTGATGTCATAGGCGCTGACCCTGACGTCTTCCTTGCGCAGGTCTTCGGCGAGGATGCGGCCGACCTCGCCATAGCCGACGAGGCCGACATGCCAACGGTTTGATGCAATGGACATGGCGGTCAATCGACGTATCTGAGGCCGGCCTTCGCGAGCGGCTCGCGCATCTGGTACATGTCGAGCCCCAGCACGCCGGCCGCAAGCCTGGCGCGCTTCTCGCCTTCGTTCGCCTCGCGCGCCTCCGCCGCATCCGCCACCTGTCGGGCGAGGCTTGCGGGAACCACGACGACGCCGTCGGCGTCGGCAATCACCACGTCCCCCGGATTCACCAGCGCGCCGGCGCAGACCACCGGGATATTCACCGAGCCCAAAGTTGCCTTCACCGTGCCCTTGGCGCTGATCGCCCGGGAAAACACCGGGAATTGCATCTCCGTCAGGTCCTTCACGTCGCGCACGCCGCCGTCGATGACGAGGCCGCTGGCACCGCGAGCGCGAAAACTGGTCGCCAACAGATCGCCGAAGAAGCCGTCGGTGTTCTCGGCGGTGCAGGCGGCGACCACCACGTCGCCCGGCTGCAACTGCTCGGCTACCACATGCATCATCCAGTTGTCGCCCGGCTGCAGCAGCACGGTGACCGCGGTTCCACACGCCTCGGCGCCGACGTAGATCGGCCGCATATAGGGCTGCATCAGGCCGACCCGGCCCATCGCCTCGTGGACGGTGGCGACGCCGAAGCGCGACAGCTTTTCCACCGCCGCCTTGTCCGCGCGGACGATGTTGCGCCTGACGACGCCGAGATCGTTGATCGGGCCGCTCATGTCACTTGCCTTTCGCTTTCAGGGCCGCGTCAAGGCGCGGGAATACGCGCCGCGCGTTGCCCTCATAGACTTTTCGCTTGTCCTGCGCGCTGAGGATCGTCGAGGCTTCGATATAACGTTTGGTGTCGTCGTAGGGGAAACCGGTTTCAGGGTCGATCCCCTTCACCGCGCCGATCATCTCGCTGGCGAACAGGATGTTATCCACCGGGATGACTTTGGTCAGCAGGTCGATGCCCGGCTGGTGATACACGCAGGTGTCGAAGAAAATGTTGTGCAGCAGATGCTCCTTCAGCAGCGGCTTCTTCAGCTCCTGCGCCAGACCGCGAAAGCGGCCCCAGTGATAAGGCACCGCGCCGCCGCCGTGCGGGATCAGGAATTTCAGGGTCGGGAAGTCCTTGAACAGCTCCGAGGTCAGGCATTGCATGAAGGCCGTGGTGTCGGCGTTCAGGTAATGCGCGCCGGTGGTGTGGAAGCAGGCGTTGCAGCTGGTGGAAACGTGGATCATGGCGGGAATGTCGAGTTCCACCATTTTCTCGTAGATCGGATACCAGTGCCGATCCGACAGCGGCGGCGAGGTCCAGTGCCCACCCGAGGGATCGGGGTTCAGGTTGATGCCGACAAAACCGTACTCCTTGATGCATTTCTCCATCTCGGGAATGCAGGTCCTGGGATTGACACCCGGCGACTGCGGCAGCATCGCCGCGCCGATGAAATGATCGGGAAACAGCCGGCTGACGCGCGCGCACAGCTCGTTGCAGATCGCGGCCCAGGCCGACGACACCTTGAAGTCGCCGATATGGTGCGCCATGAAGCTGGCGCGCGGACTGAAGATGGTGAGATCGCTGCCGCGCTCCTGCATCTTCTTGAGTTGGTTGTTGACGATCGACTCGCGCAGTTCGTCATCGCTGATCTTCAACTCGCTGGCCCTGGGCGCGGCCGAAGGATCCTTGATGCCGGCGATCTGGCGATTGCGCCAGTCCTCAAGCGCTTGCGGCGCGGTGGTGTAGTGGCCGTGTACGTCGATAATCATCGATTCTATCCTTGCCGGGCGCGACGGGGTTCGGGGGCCGCGCGGCGATCGGCGGTCCGGTGTCCGGCCCAGACCGAGGCGGGCACCATCGCCTCGCCGCGCATCAGGAGCCGCGCGGTGCGCAGCAGCGCGGCGCGGGTCACGCTTTGCGGGTTGGCAGGATCGATCTCGATTTCGACGCTGAATTCGCCGGTCGGATGTTCGACCGAGATAGTCTTCACATTCTGACCCGGCACCACGGCTATGCCTTGCGTGGTCGAGCCGTCGAGCACGCAGGCGGTGGCAACGGTCACCGCCGCCAGCACGCCGATGGCATCGTGGCAGACATGCGGGATGAAGCTGCGCGTGCTGATCGCGCCCCCGGCGCGAGGGGCCGCAATCAGCGTCATCTTCGGGTAATTCTTGCCCGTCACGTCGCCAAGCTGCATGGCGTGGCCGCAGGCGATGCGCAACCGCTCGATCCTCGCTTTCAACTCGGTATCGGCGTTCAGTTGATCGACGCTCTCATAGCCGGTGCGGCCGACATCGGCGGCCCTAAAGATCACCAGCGGCATGCCGTTGTCGATGCAGGTCACGGTGATGCCGTCGATGACGTCGCGGACATGGCCGGTCGGCAGCAGTCCCGGTGCGACCGAGCCTGCGGTATCGAGGAAATTGATCTTGATCGGCGCGGACGTGCCCGGCGCGCCGTCGATGCGGGCCGCGCCCTCATATTCGACATGGCCGTTCGGGGTCTGCACGGTGATGTCGCACTGCATGTCGGTGTTCAGGGTCAGCACCCGCAGCGTGGTGGTGTCGCCGCGCGGCTTGACGAGCCCGGTCTCGAGCGCGAACGGCACCACCGCGGCGAGCATGTTGCCGCAGTTGGGTGTGGTGTCGACGGTGTCCTTGTCCGGCTGCAGCTGCGCGAACAGGAAATCGAGATCGACCCCGGGCCGCGAGCCCCGGGAGACGATACCGACCTTGCTGGTGAGCGGATGGGCGCCGCCAAGTCCGTCGATCTGGCGCTTGTCGGGCGAGCCCATCACCGCCAGCAGCACTTTGTCGCGAGTCGGGATGTCGGCGGGCAGGTCGGAGGCGTTGAAGAATGGCCCGCGCGAGGTGCCGCCGCGCATGAAAAGACTGGGGATTGCGGTTTGCATAGGAGTTTGACCCGGTGATTGGACTTTTCCATTCTGGCGGCTCGACTTCGGCTCCGCCACCGTCCGCCCCTTCTAACAGCTATCACGTTCTGGCATGAGTAAAAGCCCCGAGCCGTGCTGGAAATGCTTATGCCGGCAGCGGATGTCATGGGCGGATCCAGCTTCCGTGGATGAATCCGCCGGACTATTTTCACGTGCCGCTGCGACCACGCCGGCCGTTCCGTTACTTGATGGGCGGGCGTGGAAGCACGGCATCGCCTGCTTCCATTTTGTAGACGTAGTCGAGGGAGTACCAGGGCGTCCTGACATCGGGTTCGGTCGGATGGGGCTCTTCGTGGCGCACGAAATTGCCGATCA
The DNA here is from genome assembly GCA_036266415.1 of Bradyrhizobium sp. Taxonomy (GTDB): domain Bacteria; phylum Pseudomonadota; class Alphaproteobacteria; order Rhizobiales; family Xanthobacteraceae; genus Bradyrhizobium. The sequence continues at coordinate 11,509 of DATANB010000078.1, forward strand.
GCGCCCGGGTCACGCCAAACTGCACGTCGGTGTCGATGTGCGGATCGGCGGGATCATAGACCTGGGAAATCAGAACCTTGAAACCCGGCTTGAAGATCAGCGCGTGGAGATGAGCCGGTCGATAAGGATGCCTGTTCTGTAACGCCAACAGACGGCCGACGACGCCGTCTGTTGGGATCGGATAACCGGTCATCATCACCGAGCGGAACCGGAAGCATCCGTTTGCATCGGTTGTGAACTTCCCGCGCAGGTTCATTTCCGCCTGTTCGGGATCCTGATTTTCGTAAAGACCAACCGGCGAGGCATGCCACACATCCACTTCGGCGTCGGTGATCGGATTGCCGGCATTGTCCACCACGCGGGCGTTGACGAAGAGCGGCGCGCCCGGCGTATCGGACCGGACGATGGACGCTCCATTCTCGACCCGGGGAGAGTGCAATCGCCAAAAAGGCCCAAGCAACGATTGCGCCGTTTCGGCGTTTCCCTGATCGCCATTGTTCAGAAGGCATACCAGCGACGAGACGCCGAGCGAGCCGGCCATCAGCACTATTTCGTTGTGCGTGTCGGTCGAGAGTTTACCCAAATCCGCCAGAATGGCGGTGGCTTCGCGGAATTCCGCTTCGGTCAGCCTGGTATCGCGGATGAAGCCATGAAGGTGCTTGACGAGGGACACCATGATCTCCCGCAGCCGCGGGTCGGAAGTCTTTTCCATCACCGATATCGCCGCAACCGTGACATCCTGCTGACGCTCGATGATCATTCTGCACTCCCTGGAAGCCGTCATTCCGGGACAATGCGAAGCATCGAACCCGGAATCTCGAGGTTCCGGGTCTAGTCCTACGTACCATCCCGGAATGACAGAAAGCTGGATGCCTCGGAACTCTCGATGCTTCGGTAGCCGCCGTCAGTTCAGCTTCTCGATCGCCATCGCCACGCCCTGCCCGACGCCCACGCACATGGTCGCCAGCGCGCGTTTTCCCCCGCGCTTCTCCATGCCGTGCACCGCGGTCATCGCCAGCCGCGCGCCGCTCATGCCGAGGGGATGACCCAGCGCGATGGCGCCGCCATGCGGGTTGACGAAATCGGCATCGTCCTTGACGCCGAGCTGGCGCAGGCAGGCGATGCCCTGGCTGGCAAAGGCCTCGTTGAGTTCGATCAAATCGAAATCGCTGATTTTCAGGCCCAGCCGTTCCATCAGCTTGCGGGTTGCCGGCACCGGACCGATGCCCATGATGCGCGGCGGCACGGCGGCCGAGGCAAGGCCGAGAATCCGCGCCCGCGGCGTCAGGCCGTGCTTCCTGACCGCCGCTTCCGAGGCCAGAATCATCGCCGCCGCGCCGTCATTGACGCCCGAGGCATTGCCGGCCGTCACCGTGCCGGGATTGCGAACGATCGGCTTCAGCTTCGCCAGGCCCTCGAGGGTGGTCTCGGGGCGAGGATGCTCGTCCTTGTCCACGGAGATCGGCCCGGCCTTGCCGCCCGGCACCGAGACCGCGGTGATCTCCTCGGCGAAATAGCCAGACGCGATGGCCTGGCCCGCGCGCCGCTGCGAGCGGATCGCGAAGGTGTCCTGATCGGCGCGCGAGACCTGGAATTCCTCGGCGACGTTCTCGCCGGTCTCGGGCATCGCGTCGACGCCGTATTGCGCCTTCATCAAGGGATTGATGAAGCGCCAGCCGATGGTGGTGTCGTAGATTTCCGCCGAGCGCGAAAACGCCTCCGGCGCCTTGCCCATCACGAACGGCGCCCGCGTCATCGACTCGACACCGCCGGCAATCGCGAAATCGATCTCGCCGGCACGGATCGCGCGGCCGGCCGCACCGACTGCGTCCAGCCCTGAGGCGCAGAGACGATTGAGTGTGAGACCGGGAACCGTCTCCGGCAGGCCCGCCAGCAGCAGCGCCATCCGCGCCACGTTGCGGTTGTCCTCGCCGGCCTGGTTGGCGCAGCCGAAATAGACCTCATCCAGCGCGGACCAGTCGAGCCTGGGATGCCGCGCCATCAGGGCCTTGATCGGGGCAGCCGCCAGGTCGTCGGCGCGCACTTTGGCAAGCGAGCCGCCAAAGCGGCCGATCGGGGTTCGCACGGCATCGCAAACAAACACATCGCCCATTGAACCTCTCCCTGAATGCCGCATTTCTGCGCTGAACGGCTCGAATTGATGGCGAATTTTAGGAGCGCCACAGCGGCAGGTCAATTGACGCTCTATCGCCCCCTCTCCCGCTTGCGGGGGAGGGTCGGGGTGGGGGTGTCTCAGCATACGCCAGCGCTTGTTGAAGCATTCCCCCACCCGCCGCGCTCTATCGAGCGCGTCGACCTCCCCCGCAAGCGGGAGAGGTGCGGCGGAGGACGTGGAAAACACCCAATGCGGCGGCAAACCGATAGGATCGCCGGCTAAAATTTTGTAGTTTGCCCAGCCTATGACGATCCAGCAGTCCATCCCCGTGCCACCAGAAGCCGCGCAGCCGGCCGAGGTTGCATCGCGCGTCACGCCGATGATGGAACAATACCTCGAGATCAAGGCCGCCCATCCCGGCCTGCTGTTGTTCTACCGGATGGGCGATTTCTATGAGCTGTTTTTCGAGGACGCCGAGATCGCTTCGAAGGCGCTCGGCATCGTATTGACAAAACGCGGCAAGCATCAGGGCTTGGATATCCCGATGTGCGGCGTGCCGGTGGAGCGCTCCGACGACTATCTGCATCGCCTGATCGCGCAGGGCCATCGCGTCGCGGTCTGTGAGCAGACGGAGGATCCGGCCGCGGCCCGCGCCCGCGGCAACAAGAGCGTGGTGCGCCGCGACGTGGTGCGGCTGGTGACGCCGGGCACGCTCACCGAAGATACGTTGCTGGACGCGAGGGCGAATAATTATCTGCTGGCGATCGCCCGCGCGCGGGCCTCTACCGGCGGCGACCGCATCGGGCTGGCCTGGATCGACATTTCCACAGCCGAATTCATCGTCACCGAGTGCTCGACCGGCGAACTCGCCGCGACGCTGTCGCGTATCAATCCGAACGAGGCGATCGTTACCGACGCGTTGTACGGCGATGCCGATCTGGGCCCGCTGCTGCGCGAACTGCCGGCGGTGACGCCGCTGACCCGTGACTACTTTGACAGCGCCACATCGGAGCGGCGGCTGTGCGATTATTTTTCGGTCGCCACCATGGATGGGCTGAGCGCGATGTCGCGGCTGGAGGCCACCGCCGCGGCCGCCGCCGTCACCTATATCGACCGCACCCAGGTGGGAAAGCGGCCGCCGCTGGCGCCGCCGTCGCGCGAAGCGGCCGGCACCACCATGGCGATCGACCCCGCCACCCGCGCCAATCTGGAGCTGACGCGGACGCTTTCCGGCGAACGGCGCGGATCGCTGCTGGACGCCATCGACCGCACCGCGACCGCGGCCGGATCGCGCCTGCTGGCCCAGCGACTGGCCGCGCCGCTCACCGACAGCGCCGCGATTGCGCGGCGGCTGGACGCGATCGCGGCTTTCGCCGCCGACAGCGCGGCGCGCGACGAACTCCGCGCCACGCTGCGCGCGGCGCCCGACATGTCGCGCGCGCTGGCGCGATTGTCGGTGGGCCGCGGCGGCCCGCGCGATCTCGCAGGGCTCCGCGACGGCATCCTCGCCGCCGACCAGGCGCTGGCGCGCCTTTCCCGGCTTGAAAATCCGCCGCAGGAAATCGCCGCCGTGATGGAGGCGCTGCGCCGCCCGCCGCGAGACCTTGCACGCGAATTCGAGCGCGCGCTCGCCGACCAACTACCCCTGATCAAACGCGACGGCGGTTTTGTCAGAGAAGGCTATGAGCCGGCGCTGGACGAGACCCGCAGCCTTCGCGACGCTTCCCGCCTGGTCGTCGCCGCAATGCAGGCGCGTTACGCCGAGGAGTCGGGCGTGAAGGGCCTGAAAATCCGCCACAACAACGTGCTCGGCTATTTCGTCGAGGTCACGGCGCAGCATGGCGACAAGCTGATGGCGCCGCCGCTGAACGCGACCTTCATCCATCGCCAGACCCTGGCGGGCCAGACCCGCTTCACCACATCGGAACTGGGCGAGATCGAAGCCAAGATCGCCAACGCCGGTGACCGCGCGCTCGGGCTGGAGCTGGAAATTTTCGAGCGGCTCTGCGCTGACGTGATGGCCGCAAGCGAGGACCTGCGCGCCGCCGCGCATGCCTTCGCGACGCTTGATGTCGCGACCGCGCTGGCAAAACTCGCGGTCGATGACAATTATGTGCGGCCCGAGGTCGACAGCTCGCTCGGGTTTGCGATCGAGGGCGGCCGGCATCCTGTGGTCGAGCAGGCCTTAAAGCGCGGCGGCCAGCCGTTCATCGCCAATGCCTGCGACCTGTCGCCGGTACCCCCACCCTACCCTCCCCCGCTTGCGGGGGAGGGTAGGGTGGGGGCAGGACAAATCTGGCTGATCACCGGCCCGAACATGGCGGGCAAATCGACCTTTTTGCGCCAGAACGCGCTGATCGCGCTGATGGCGCAGATCGGCAGTTTTGTCCCCGCGGTACGCGCGCGAATTGGGATCGTCGATCGCTTGTTCTCGCGCGTCGGCGCCGCCGACGATCTGGCGCGCGGCCGCTCCACCTTCATGGTGGAGATGGTGGAAACCGCCGTCATCCTCAATCAGGCCAGCGAGCGCTCGCTGGTGATCCACGACGAAATCGGCCGGGGCACCGCGACCTTCGACGGCTTGTCGATCGCCTGGGCGGCGATCGAGCACCTGCATGAGACCAACCGTTGCCGGGCTTTGTTCGCCACCCACTATCATGAACTCACCGCGCTGTCGGCAAAACTGCCGCGGCTGTTCAACGCCACGGTGCGGGTCAAAGAATGGCAGGGCGACGTGGTGTTCCTGCACGAGGTGCTGCCGGGCTCGGCCGACCGCTCCTATGGCATTCAGGTGGCAAGGCTCGCGGGCCTGCCTCAGCCGGTGATCGCCCGGGCCAAATCGGTGCTGGCAAAACTCGAGGCGCAGGACCGCGGCCAGACCGCGCGCGCGCTGGCCGACGACCTGCCGCTGTTTGCGGTGCCGTCGCGCGCTGCCGCCGAGGCAGCCCCGCCGAGCGAGGCGGAACAGTTGATCGAAGCCGTGAAGGCGCTGCATCCGGACGAGATGTCGCCGCGCGAAGCGCTGGAGGCGCTCTATGCACTGAAGGCGAAATTGCCGAAGGGGTAAGTGTCCTCATACTGAGGAGCGGCCTCTTGGCCGCGTCTCGAAGGATGGACGCGGGGGCCTCATGGTTCGAGACGCGCGAAGACGCGCTCCTCACCATGAGGGCTTACTTCGCGAGCACCAGCTTCCTGCGCCCGTTCCACCACAAACCGAGATTCCAGCTCACGCAGGTCAGAAGCGCGAGGCCGAGCCCGATCGCCGAGCCAAACCGCAGTGCCGCGACATGCAGCACCGCAATCGCAACGCCCAGTCCCATCAGGCCCCACCCGCTGTTGGCGATCACGGCCGCGGTCGGCCGCCCGCCGATGCGCGGGTGCAGGATCAGCATCATGCTGGTGAACACGACCGGAAACAGGGCGATAAGACCGCTCATGCCGGGACCAACCCAGTCCGACAGCGTGACGACGGTTGCCACCAGGGTCGCCACCAGCGACGCGCGCAATGGGATATCGTACCAGCGGCGCGTGATCAGCGGCATCCTGACGTTTCGGTAACGCCGCAGCAGCGGCAGGCAAATCGCAAACGTAACGGCATTCGCGACGACGCCGCCGGCGAGCGTCCAGTGCACCGTACGCGTCAGCGCCGCCAGCACGAGCCATACCGCGACGGCGCCACCACAACTTTCAAGCGCATTGCGGCGCTGCGCCAGCACCACATAGGTCAAGGCAAGCCAGATCGTCGCGGCGTTGATTGGCAGGCTCGTCAGCGCACCCTCGGCGATGAAATCAGCATCGTGATCGAGCGCGAGGAACACGTAAGAAGGCCCCGCCGAGACCGGCAATGTCGCGACCAGCGCACCGATCACCGGCCCGGAGCGCTCGGTGATCACGGAGGCCGACACCACGAACACCGCCGTCACCGCCATGCGCAGTGCCAGTATCAGGATGAAGGCGAGGTCGGGGGGCATCTTAATCCGTCGTCCCTGCGAAAGCAGGGACCCGTAACCACGGCTGTTTTTGTGGCGCGGAAGCCATCGAACAGCGTGTCTTGATACGAAGGGACACGGCGTATGGGTCCCTGCTTTCGCAGGGACGACATAAAAATCACACCCGATGCATCGTCACCGAAACCTTGGGGCCGTGCTTGATGGTCTGATAGACCACGCAATAGCGCTCGGTGAGCTTCAACAGCAGATCGAGCTTTTCCTGCGGCGCATCGGTATCGACGTCAAAGCGCAGACGAATTTCGGCGAAACCGACCGGCGCCTCCTTGTCGACGCCGAGCGTGCCGCGGAAATCGAGATCGCCCTCGGCCGTCACATGTCCGGACCGCAGCGGCACCTCGATCGCCGTCGATACCGATTTCAGGGTCACGCCGGCGCAGGCGGCGAGCGCCTCAAGCAGCATGTCGCCGGAGCACAATTCGAGCCCGGAGCCGCCGGACGCCGGATGCAGGCCGGCCACCGCGAGAGCCCGGCCGGTCTCGACCTTGCAGGCGATACCCTCGTTCTCGAGCGAACCTCTCGCGGTCAGCGTGATCATGGCCGCCCTGGGATCGGATTTATAGCGCTCCTTGATCGGGGCCTGGGTGGCGCGGAGTTGGGCGGCGTCCATTTTTGTTGTCTCCCGGATGATGCATGGCGTGTCGGATTTAATGGGTCGAAAGGCGGATGTCACCACCACATCGCCTCGCCCGTCGTCGTTTTCGGATCGGCATCCGCCAGGCTGCGGTCGAGCGAGCGATCCAGCGCAGTCAGCACGCGGCGCTTGAAATTGTCGAACAATGGCGAATTGCGGTCGCGCGGCCGCGCCAGATTGACCTTGATTTCCTCGAACAGGCGCCCCGGCCGCGGCCGCATCACGAGCACGCGATCGGCCAGCACCACGGCTTCGTCGACATCATGGGTGACCAGCACCAAAGTCGGCCGCGTGTCGGCCCAGAGATCGAGCAGATGATCCTGCAAATCGCGCCGGGTGAACGCATCCAGCGCCGAGAACGGCTCGTCCAGCAGCAGCACTTCGGGCTGCGGTACCAGCGCACGCGCAATCGCGACGCGCTGCGCCTGCCCGCCGGACAGTTCGCGCGGCCACGCATTGGCCTTATCGGCAAGACCGACCCGATGAAGTGCGCGCGCGACTTTCTCGCGGCGAATATCCGCGGGCAGCTCCGAAAGCCCGAAGCCGATATTGTCGGCGACGCTGAGCCAGGGAAGCAGCCGCGGTTCCTGAAAGATGATGCCGATTTTCGCGTGCGGCGCCTCAATCGAGATGTCGTCGAGCGTCACCGTGCCTGATGTGGCGCGGTCGAGCCCGGCGATGGCCCGCAGCAATGTCGACTTGCCACAGCCGGAGCCGCCAATGATGGCGACGATCTCGCCAAGGCTGACATCGGCGGAAAACCGCTCCAGCGCATTGACGCCGTTGGGATAGACCTTGCCAAGGCGATCGAGGACGAGCATCAGGTCGCTCCGCTTTTGCCGCCGAAGGCGTCCTGCCAGCGCAACAGCGGGGCGAATGCGATCTCGATCAGCCAGTCTGCGGTCTTGCCGAGAACGGCGAAGATCACGATCGCCGCCAGGATCTGCGCGGTCTTGCCGAGCTGCTGGCCGTCGATCACGAGATATCCGAGGCCCTCGGACGCGCCCATGAACTCGGCGGCGATTACGAACATCCAGCCCAAACCAAGACCGACCCGCAGCGCCACGACATAGGCCGGCAACACCGCGGGCAACAGGATGCGCCGGATCATCGCCGGTCCGGAGAGGCGGAAGGTGCGGCCGACCTCGACGATCTTGCGGTCGACCGACAGGATCGCTCCCATCACCCCGAGATAAACCGGGAAAAACACCCCGACCGCGATCAACGCGATTTTCGAGGTTTCGAAAATGCCGAGCCACAAAATGAACAGCGGTATCCAGGCGATCGACGGAATCGCGCGCAGCGCCTGCACGGTGGGATCGAGCAGCCGCCGCGCCAGGCCCCAGTAACCCGAGACCGCGCCGAGCAGCGTGCCGATCAGCACGCCAAGGCCGAAGCCCGCCGCGACGCGCGCCAGCGTTGCCACGATATGACGCGTGAGCTCCCCGCTGTGCGCCAGTTCGGCAATGGTTGCGAACAGTTTTGAGGGTGGTGGCACCAGCCGTCCGTTGGACCAGCCGAACCAGACGACGATTTCCCACGTCAGCGCAATGCCAACCGGCAGCACCAGCCCGATCGCCGGCCGCGCCCAGCGCCGCAGGCGGCCGGACGGCGCAGGGTTCGCCATCGGGCTGGCTTGTTCAAGTGCGGGTAGTTCGACCGTCATGGCCATAGCAAGAACGCTTCTCGCGGCGGATTGCAAGTTGGCGAATGGGGGATGCGAGCGCTCCTGGTCGTCCCCGCGAACGCGGGGACCCATAACCACCGACCTTCAACCACCGACCTTCATTATTGTACCCGACGCCGCTCCAGCTCTGTCAAACATCGACACCGATCGTTATGGGTCCCGGCTCGCGCTTCGCTTGGCCGGGACGACAACGGTATCAGTTCGTCGGCAACGGAACCTGGTCGTCGATCAGTGCGTCAAGCGTCGCCTTGACGTCGACCTTGGCCTCGATGACGCCGGCCTGCTGCAGCGCCAGACCCGCGGCGAGGATGGATTCGCGCTGCGGCGCACCGATCCGGCTGTGGGTCAGTTCGGTGCGCTCCTTGAGCTGCTTGTCGACCACCGTGTCGGGCAATCTGGTGACCGCGATAAAGGTCTTCTTCAGCTCGTCGTAATTGGCGAGCGAATATTTGCGCGCGTCCTCGTAAGTGGCGAGCACGCGGCGGGTGATATCGGGATAATCCTTCAGGAACTGTTCGCGCACATTGAGGATGCCCCAGGTGTTGGCATCGGGCTTGCGAAAGAACAGTTTCGCGCCGTCCTCGATTTCCGCCTGCGCCATCATCGGATCGAGACCGGCCCATGCATCGACGTCGCCGCGGATCAGCGCGGTCTTGCCGTCGGCGTGCTGCAGCAGCACCGGGGTGATGTCTTTTTCGGTGAGCCCCGCGCCGAGCAGCGCGCGCACCAGGAAGATATGCGGATCGGTGCCTCGCGTCACCGCAACGCGCTTGCCCTTGAGATCGGCAACAGCGGCGATCTTGGAATCCTTGGTCGTCACCAGCGCCGTCCACTCGGGCCGCGAATACACATAGATCGACTTGATCGGATTGCCGTAGATCCGGGCGACCAGGGCCGCGGAGCCCGCGGTGGAACCGAAATCGATCGAGCCGGCGTTGAGGAACTCGAGCGCCTTGTTGGAACCCGCCGACTGAACCCAGACGATGCTGATGCCGTCCTTGGCGAATTCCTTTTCCAGCAGGCCTTTCTGCTTCAGGATCATCGATACGGGGTTGTAGGTTGCCCAATCGATATGAATTTCCTTGAGCGCGTCGGCGGCGACGGCGGCGCCGGGCATCAGCGTCGAGACGGCGATGAACGCTGCCAGTGCGCGTCGTGAAACCTTGAGCATCGTCACTATCTCCATGGAAAGCGGTTTGATCCGGGCAGGCAGCGAGAGAAGCGTCAGTCCGGCGGCTTGAAAAACTTCATTTTCTTTCAATTAGTTAAGTGGACACGTCAACGAGAAAATACGTGCGCTTCATGGTCCCGCGAAGAGAACAGCTCTGCTGAAAGGGAACGGATTCCAGTATGGATCTGCTGTTATCCCCTCCGGAATGTCCCGTGACAGCGTCGGCGCCGTCCGATATCCGGATAAGCCATGGATAGCGTCGTGACACAAACCCGGCCGGAAGCTGACGATCGTTTCGATAGCGCGCGGATCAGCGCCGCGGTCGACGCGCTCGCCGAACAGCATGCCGGACGCGAGGATGTGTTTCGCGCCGCCACCGCCCAGCTGCTGAAGGCCGAGATGATCGCGGCCCGCGCGATCGCACAGGCGGTGCTGTTGAAGGATCGTCATGGGCGACGCTGCGCGGAGCGGTTGTGTTTCGTGCAGGACGAGATCATCCGCATCCTGTTCTCGGCCGCCACGCGCCATCTCTACCGCTCGCCGATTCCCTCCGGCGCCGAGCGCATGGCGGTGGTCGCCACCGGCGGCTATGGCCGCGGATTGATGGCGCCGGAATCCGATATCGATCTGTTGTTCATCCTGCCCTACAAGCAAACCGCCTGGGGCGAGCAGGTCGCCGAAGCCATTCTGTATTGCCTTTGGGACATGGGTCTGAAGGTCGGCCACGCTACCCGTTCGGTCGATGAATCGATTCGGCAGGCCCGCGGCGACATGACCATCCGCACCGCGATCCTCGAGACCAGATTCCTGACCGGGGACCAGCCGCTCTACGACGAGTTGGTGGCGCGGTTCGACAAGGAAGTCGTGCAAGGCACCGCGGCCGAATTCGTCACCGCCAAGCTTGCCGAACGCGAGGAGCGCCACCGCCGCGCCGGCCAGTCGCGCTACCTGGTCGAACCCAACGTCAAGGACGGCAAGGGCGGCCTGCGCGACCTGCATACGCTGTTCTGGATCGCGAAATACGTCTACCGCGTGCGCGAGACCGACGAACTGCTGGAACGCGGCGTGTTCGACGCGCGGGAATACCGCACCTTCCGCCGCTGCGCCGATTTCCTGTGGTCGGTCCGCTGCAATATTCATTTCTTCTCCGGGAGAGCCGAGGAGCGGCTGTCGTTCGACATGCAGCGCGAGATCGCGATCCGGCTCGGATACACCTCGCATCCCGGCATGCAGGATGTCGAACGCTTCATGAAGCACTATTTCCTGGTCGCCAAGGACGTCGGCGATCTCACCGCGATCCTGTGCGCCAAGCTGGAAGATCAGCAGGCCAAGCCGGCGCCGGTGCTGAGCCGCATGATGGCGCGCTTGCGGCCGAGCCTGAACCGGCGGCGGGTGCCCGACAGCGACGATTTCATCGTCGACAACAACCGCATCAATCTCGCGGCGCCCGATATCTTCAAGCATGACCCGGTGAACCTGATCCGGATATTCCGCCTCGCCCAGAAAAACAATCTCGCCTTTCACCCCGACGCCATGCGCACGGTGACGCGGTCGCTGAACCTCATCAACACGCAGCTGCGCGGCAGTCCGGAGGCCAACCGCCTATTTATGGAAATCCTGACCTCGAACGACGCCGAGATCGTGCTGCGGCGCATGAACGAAACGGGCGTGCTCGGCCAATTCATCCGCGCCTTCGGCAGGATCGTGTCGATGATGCAGTTCAACATGTACCATCACTACACGGTGGACGAGCATCTGTTGCGCTGCGTCGGCTTTCTGCAGGAGATCGAGCGCGGCGGCAATGACGAGTTCACCGTCGCCAGCGACCTGTTCCGCAAGATCCGCCCCGAGCACCGCGCGGTGATCTATATCACCACGCTGCTGCACGACATCGCCAAGGGTCGTCCCGAGGATCACTCGATCGCCGGCGCCAGGGTGGCGCGGCGGCTGTGCCCGCGACTAGGCTTCAATGCCGCCGACACCGAACTGGTGGCATGGCTGATCGAGCAGCATCTGGTGATGTCCACAGTGGCGCAGTCGCGCGACCTCTCCGACCGCAAGACCATCGAGAATTTCGCTTCCGTGGTGCAATCGGTCGAACAGATGAAGCTGCTGACGATCCTGACCACCGCCGACATCAGGGGTGTCGGTCCCGGCGTCTGGAACGGCTGGAAGGCGCAACTGTTGCGCACGCTGTATTACGAAACCGAGCCGGTGCTGACCGGCGGTTTCTCGGAGGTCAACCGCGCCCAGCGCATCGCGGTGGCGCAGGCAGAATTCCGCGCGGCATTCACCGAGTTGCCGGAGCAGGAGCTCAACGCCTACATCTCGCGGCATTATCCGGCATACTGGCTCAAGGTCGACCTGGCGCATAAGCTCCGCCATGCCCGCTTCCTGCGCGCCAGCGAAGCGGCCGGCCACAAGCTCGCGATCAATGTCGGCTTCGACGAGGCGCGCGCCGTCACCGAACTGACCATCCTCGCCACCGACCACCCCTGGCTGTTGTCGATTATCGCCGGCGCCTGCGCCTCGGCCGGAGCCAACATCGTCGACGCGCAGATCTACACCACCACCGACGGGCGCGCGCTCGATACCATCGCCATCAAGCGGGAGTACGACCGCGACGAGGACGAGGGACGGCGCGCGACGCGGATCGGCGAAATGATCGAGGACGTGCTCGAAGGCAAGCTGCGGCTGCCCGAAGTGGTGGCGCGCCGCGCCGCGGGGCGCGGCAAGGCGCGCCCGTTCGTGGTCGAGCCGGAAGTCATCATCAACAATCAGTGGTCGGACCGCTACACCGTGATCGAGGTGTCCGGCCTCGACCGGCCGGGCCTGTTGTACGAACTCACCACCGCGATATCGAAGCTCAACCTCAACATCGCCTCCGCCCATGTCGCGACCTTCGGCGAGCGCGCTCGCGACGTGTTCTACGTCACTGATCTGCTCGGCGCCCAGATCAGCGCGCCGACCCGGCAGGCCGCGATCAAGAGCGCGCTGATCCACCTGCTCGCCAACGAAGAGACCGTGGCGCAGCCGGCGGCGTGATCGCCCCGCGCGTGCCGGGGTGCCGAGGCAAAGCATCTGTCATATCGGGGAGCATAAGACATGATCTGGATCGCCAACGGTTTGGTGGCGCTGGTCGCAGCGCTGCACGTCTATTTTCTGGTTCTGGAGATGTTTCTCTGGACCAAGCCGATGGGTCTGAAGACCTTTCGCAACTCGCCCGAAAAGGCCGCCGATTCCGCGGTGCTTGCCGCCAACCAGGGGCTCTATAACGGCTTTCTCGCCGCGGGCCTGGTCTGGGGACTGCTGCAGAACGTCCCGGCCTTCGGGTTCCAGATCAAGACGTTCTTTCTGCTTTGCGTGATCGTCGCGGGTGTCTATGGCGCGGCCAGCGTCAGCCGCAGGATTCTTTACGTTCAGGCAGCGCCCGCCGCGGTGGCATTGATTCTGCTCTGGCTGGCGTAAGTTCGTCATCTGCTATGAGCTGCGGCAAGGATCCGCTCGATCCGATGTGGGGGATGGCACGGAAAGTAGGGTTAAGAGTGCCTGAACTCCTTGTTTATAAGGCAGCACTTGCGACCCCGCCGGAGCGTCAGCCTTAATCATCGCTTAACGCGACTTTAAACCCCGCCCGCTACTCTGCCACATCGGGTGGCGTGAGCGTTCGCGTATGGCGTGGGGACGAAAAAAGAGCGGCGGACGCCGGGAGCCACAATTCGGGCTCGCCGCTTCGCTGGCGGAATTGCGGCTCGGCCCGCAGGATCGCGTCCCGATCACCGACGACGACAAGCCTAAGAAACCATCCCCCAAACGCAAGCCTGCCGATCCCGACGACGACGAGGACGAAGCACCCGTGCGAAAGCCGCGCGCCGCCCGGGCGAGCCGCAAGCGCAAATCCAGGGGCTGGTCGCGCGGCGGCATCCTGCGCCTGTTCTACTGGGGCACGGTACTTGGCCTGTGGGCGGCAATCGCGCTGGTCGGCGTCATCGTCTGGGTCGGCGCGCATCTGCCGGCGATCCAGGCGCTGGAAATTCCGAAGCGGCCGCCGACCATCGAGATTACAGGCCTCGACGGCAGCGTGCTGGCGACCCGCGGCGAATTGCCCGGCGCCAATGTCTCGCTGAAGGATTTGCCGCCCTATTTGCCGAAGGCCTTCATCGCCATCGAGGACCGCCGGTTCTATTCGCATCACGGCGTCGATCCCCTGGGAATCGCGCGCGCCGCCGTCGCCAATGTGCTGCATCGTGGCGTTTCGCAGGGCGGCTCAACGCTGACCCAGCAGCTTGCCAAGAATCTGTTTCTGACGCAGGAGCGCACCCTGCGGCGGAAATTGCAGGAAGTTGAACTCGCGCTGTGGCTGGAGCGCAAGCATTCCAAATCCGAGATTCTCGAACTCTATCTCAACCGGGTCTATTTCGGCTCCGGCGCCTATGGCGTGGAGGCCGCGGCCCAGCGCTATTTCGGAAAACCCGCCAGGAACGTCACGCTGGCGGAGGCGGCGATGCTCGCGGGCCTGGTGAAGTCGCCGTCGCGGCTGGCGCCAAACCGCAATCCGGAAGGTGCCGAGAAGCGCGCCCAGACCGTGCTCGCCGCGATGGCCGACGCCAAATTCATCACGCAAGCGCAGGCGCAGGCCTCGATCGGACATCCCTTCTACAATGTGAAGGCGGCGGGCGCCGGGACCATCAACTATGTGGCGGACTGGATCGGCGAGGTGCTCGACGATCTCGTCGGCCAGATCGACCAGAACATCGTGGTCGAAACCACGATTGATCCAAGACTGCAGAGCGTCGCGGAAGCCGCCGTGATCGACGAGCTCGCGGCCAAAAGCGTCAAATTCAATGTCAGCCAGGGCGCGCTGGTGGCGATGACGCCCGACGGCGCGGTGCGCGCCATGGTCGGCGGACGCAATTATGCCGAAAGCCAGTACAACCGCGCGTTGATCGCCAAGCGCCAGCCGGGTTCAGCGTTCAAGCCGTTTGTCTATCTCACCGCGATCGAGGCGGGTCTTACGCCGGAGACGATCCGGCAGGATGCGCCGCTCGACGTCAAGGGATGGAAGCCGGAGAATTACGGCCACGAATATTTCGGCGCGGTGACATTGACGCAGGCGCTGGCGATGTCGCTCAATACGGTTGCGGTGCGGCTGGGATTGGAAGTCGGGGCCAAGAACGTGGTGCGCACCGCGCATCGGCTCGGCATTTCATCGAAGCTTGACGCCAACCCCACGATCGCGCTCGGCACCTCGGAGGTCTCGCTCACCGAACTGGTCGGCGCCTATGCGCCGTTCGCCAATGGCGGCCTCGGCGTCTCCCCCCATGTCGTGACCAGGATCCGCACCAGCGAGGGCAAGGTGCTTTATGCGCGGCAGCCCGACCAGCTCGGCCAGGTGATCGAGCCGCGTCATGTCGCGGCCATGAACACCATGATGCAGGAGACGCTGCTCTCCGGCACCGCGCGCAAGGCGGAGATTCCGGGCTGGATGGCCGCCGGCAAGACCGGCACCAGCCAGGATTTCCGCGACGCCTGGTTCATCGGCTACACCGCCAATCTCGTCACCGGCGTCTGGCTCGGCAATGACGACAATTCGCCGACCAGGAAGGCCACTGGCGGCGGCCTGCCGGTGGAAGTCTGGACCCGCTTCATGAAAGCGGCGCATCAGGGCGTGGCCGTCGCTGCCTTGCCGGTTTCGCACTCCGGCGGCCTGTTCTCGAACCTGATGCAGGCCGCTTCGCAGGTTAGCGCGCCGTCGGCGCCCGCTACATCCGCGCAGCCCGCGCCATTGGCTGTAAGCGGCGTGACCGGCAGACCGGCGCCGACGCGAACGTCGGTCCGCCCCGAAGCGGCGAGCGGACTCGACGGCTGGCTGATGCAGCGGCTGTTCGGGCGCTAGATTTCGCCAGCGTGCAAGTCCCTTCGAGGACCAACATAGGCCAATGCGGGCAGCCGCTAATCGCGCGGGTGGATGCGGTGGCCGCCGCAAGGGCCATCAATTTCTTCGCTATATGGCTGCAATGACAAGCGCCCGATGTCATGGTTGGATCAAGCGCTGGCGCCGGCGTTGGAGCGCCGGCAAAAGCCAGCTTGGGGAGGGGTCGATGGCTTTGACGGAATCCTACATCGCGGGACCGGCGGCTCCCGCCGTACGCGACATCACGCTTGGCCGGCTACTCGAGCAGGCCGCAAGCTCGGCGCCCGACCGGATCGCGCTGATTGCCGGCGTTCCCGACCCGGCGCTGCGCCGCCAGTGGACCTATTCCGAACTCTACACCGAGGCGCAACGCACGGCGCGCGCCCTGCTTCGCCGCTTCAAGCCGGGCGAGCGCATCGCCGTCTGGGCGCAGAATCTGCCCGAATGGGTCATGCTCGAGTTCGGTGCGGGGCTGGCGGGCACGGTTCTGGTCACCGTCAATCCCGGTTTCAGGGCCAACGAACTCGAATATGTGCTGAAGCAATCCCGTTCGGCCGGCGTATTCGTCGTCAATTCCTTTCGCGGCAATCCGATGCTGGAGACGGTGCGCGAGGTGGCCCCGCGCTGCCCGGAACTTCGGGATATCGTCTGCTTCGACGACTGGCCGGCCTTCATCGCCGCCGGCGACGACGGCCGCATCGCGCTGCCCGATGTCAAGCCGACCGATCCCGTGATGATCCAGTACACATCGGGCACAACGGGCTTTCCGAAAGGCGCGCTGCTGCATAATCGCGGCCTCACCACCAACGGCGCCGATACCGCCGAGCGCATGGGGATCGACCCGGGCGACGTATTCGTCACGACGATGCCGCTGTTCCACACCGGCGGCTGCGTCTGCTGCGTGATCGGCGCGGTGTCGAAGGCCGCGACCCAGGTGCTACTGGAGGCGTTCGAACCGGGCCTCGTGCTCGAGCTGTTCGAAACCTACCGCGGCAACGCGATGATCGCCGTGCCGACCATGCTGGTGGCTATGCTGGAGCATCCCGCCTTCGCCTCGACCGATCTTTCCTCGGTCAAGGCGATCTGTTCGGGCGGATCGACCGTGCCGGCCGCGCTCGTCACCTTGCTCGAGCAGAAGCTCGGCGCGCCCTTCACCATCGTGTTCGGACAGACCGAATGCTCGCCGGTGGCGGCGATGACCATGACGACCGATACGATCAACGACAAGGCCGGCACCATCGGCCTGCCGCTGCCGAACATGGAAACCAAGATTGTCAACCCCGACACCGGGAAAACGGCCGCGATCGGCGAAATCGGTGAGTTCTGCACGCGTGGCTATCACGTCATGCTCGGTTATTTCGAAATGCCGGAGGCGACGGCGGCCGCGATCGATTCCGGCGGCTGGCTGCATACCGGCGATCTCTGCGCGATGGACGCGCGCGGCTACTGCACGGTCGAGGGCCGGCTGAAGGACATGATCATCCGCGGCGGCGAGAACATCTACCCGCGCGAGCTCGAAGAATTATTGTTTCGCCATCCCAAGGTTGGCGAGGTCGCGGTGGTCGGACTGCCGCACGAAAAATGGGGCGAAGAGGTCGCCGCCTTCATCCGCCCCGCGCCCGGCGCCGTCATCGACAAGGAGGAATTGTCGGCCTACATGCGCGCCTCGCTGGCCCATCACAAGACGCCGAGACACTGGTTCGTGGTCGAGACGTTTCCGCTGACCGGATCAGGCAAGATTCAAAAGTTCAAGCTGCGGGAATTCTGGGCAAAGGGCGTGCTGCAGGCCTTGTGACGCGCGCCATTTCGGTTCAAGCCGCAAACCGGTTGATTTCTGCTGACTGAAACAACGTCGCCATCGCCGTCAGACGCCTGCCGTCTGCTCCTGGACTCATCCCCGACATCAGCCAAGCGGCACATCTCACAGCAGCCTGCCAAAGTGCCGCGCTGGTCGAGGGTTTTCTGCCAGACGTCTCCGCTGAAATGGTGTTAGGTTGGAGCCGTCAACATTTGAGGCATGGCATTGAAGCGCCGCCAGTTCATGACGTTTCTCCTCGGCGCTGCAGCGGCACGGCCGCTTGCTGCGCAAGCGCAGCAGCCTGCGTTGCCGGTGGTTGGATTCCTCAACAGCAGGGGAGCAGGAGAAAATGAAACCATATTGGTGGCGTTCCGTCGGGGCTTGCAAGAGGCCGGCTATATAGAAGGTCAAAACGTCACGATCGAATATAGCTGGGCGGACAACCACTACGACCGATTGCCCATGTTGGCAGCCGACCTCGTCGGCCGTCGAGTGGCCGTGATCGTCTCGAACGGCCCTCCGATCAAAACGGTAAAGGCGGCAACCTCAACGATCCCGATCGTCTTCGCGGTAGGGTTCGACCCGCTCGCATTTGGTCTTGTCAGCAGCCTGAGCCGGCCGGGCGGCAATCTTACGGGTGTGAGTATCCTGGATGTGGAAATAGGACCGAAGCGGCTGGAGCTGCTTCGTGAGCTGATCCCGACCGCAACCGTCGTGGCCCTGCTTGTGAATCCGACCACTCCTGCTGCTGAAGCCATAGCGCGAGACGTGCAGGCGGCGGCCCGCGTACTCGGGCTCCAACTCCACGTTCTGCATGCGGCAAACGACCGCGATTTTGATGCGGTCTTTGCAACTCTGGCCCAACTTCGGGCAGACGCGCTGATCATTGGTGGCGATCCGTTCTTCACGAGCCGGAGCCGCCAGCTCGGCGAGTTGACGCTCGCTCGAAGGGTTCCGGCGATCTACGAGTTCCACGAGTTCGCCGCGGCCGGAGGCCTCATAAGCTATGGAACCAGTCTTGCCGATGCATATCGCCAGGTCGGCACCTATACCGGCCGCATCCTCAAGGGCGAAAAACCCTCCGACCTGCCGGTGCAGCAGGCGACAAAAGTTGAGCTGATCCTCAACCTCAAGACCGCCAAGGCGTTCGATATTGCCGTTCCAAACTCGCTGCTCGGCCGGGCGGACGAAATTATCGAGTAAATCCTGTCGCGCGTCAGTCTTGGACGCCGTAGCGGTGCAGGTCATTGCCGCAGGTGTCGAGCCAGGTCTTGGCGCGCTCGACATGGCCGCAGGCCCTGGCGACCACCCTCCAGAACCGCGCCGAGTGGTTCATCTCGACGAGATGCGCGACCTCGTGCGCGGCGAGATAATCCAGCACATAGGGCGGGGCGAGGATCAGCCGCCACGAGAACGACAGTGAACCGGCCGAGGTGCACGAGCCCCAGCGGCTCGACTGATCGCGGATCGACAGCCGCTTCACCTTGACCCCAAGCGCCTGCGCGTAGGCCTGCGCGGCCTTGTGCAGGTCGCGCCGCACTTCGCGTTTCATGTAATCGTGGATCCGGCGCTCGATATGCTCGGCCGCACCCGCCACGCACAGAATCCGCTCGCCGCTGTCGCGCGTTTCCGTCCACACCGTGCCGCGGACGCCGGCGCGATGCACGATCTTGTGCGCGACGCCGCGCAGCGGCACCACGGTGCCCGGAAGAAACGGCGCCGCCTTCGGCAAGCGCCCGAGGCGCGCGGCGATCCAGCCGCCGTGACGCTGCGCGAAATCCTTGGCGTCGGCGATCGTGCCGCGCGGCGGCATGGTCAGGATCGCTTCGCGGTCGCTGGGATGAATTCGCAAGGTGTAGCGCCGCGCGCGCCGATGCCGGCGCAGCCGGACGGAGTAGATCTGCGAGCCGTGCTTGACCAGAAGAGTCGAGGGCTCGTAAGGCCGCCGATAAAGGAGGGCGCGAGTGGCCATGTCTGCGATTCCGGGGATCAGGAGTTCGCCCGGATTCTGCCATATCCGCCGCCAGTGAAATCGCTCGGCGCAAAAACAAATCATTTGCCCAATATACAGGGGCTGACCGCGTCATCTGCCCTATAGGAAGGGGGTGGCGCAAAAAATTTCGGCTAAAAAAGCGCCCCAGGAGCGTCCTCAAAGGCTGAGTTCATACTCATTCTTTCAAGGCGTCCCGAATCGGGGTTTCTATGATCCAATTCAGGGGGTTACCAGCCCCCTCGGATCGACACCGATATCGCAATCTCGCATCGTCGATCGAATGTCGGCTTAGCAAACCGGTGTTATTCCGCGGCCGCGACCAATTTCGGCTTCGCATTCGCCGACGACATGATGAAATCGGAGATGCGCGGCACGATTTCCGATTTGAAGCGCGAGCCGTTGAAGACGCCGTAGTGTCCGACGCCCTTTTGCACGTAATGCACCCGGCGGTGGGCGGGAATGGAACTGCACAGCGCATGGGTGGCTTCGGTCTGCCCCAGACCGGAAATGTCGTCGTGCTCGCCTTCCACCGTCATCAGCGCGACACGCGTGATCTTGGAGGGGTCAACCTTCTTGCCGCGATGGGTCATTTCACCCTTCGGCAGCGCATGCTTGACGAACACGGTGTCGACCGTCTGCAGATAATACTCGGCGGTGAGGTCCATGACCGCCAGATATTCGTCGTAGAAATCGCGGTGCTTGTCGACCAGATCGCCGTCGCCCTTCACCAGATCCTTGAACAGGTTCTTGTGCGCGTCCATGTGGCGGTCGAAATTCATGCTGATGAAGCCGTTCAGCTGCAGAAAGCCCGGATAGACGTCGCGCATTACCCCTGGATGCGGAAACGGCACCTTGGTGATGACATGGTTGCGGAACCATTCGATGCCGCGCTGGGCGGCGAGATCGTTGACCGCCGTCGGATTGCGGCGGGTATCGATCGGACCGCCCATCAGCGTCATCGACAGCGGAACGAAGGGGTCGCGCTCGGCTTCCATGATGGAAACCGCCGCCACCACCGGTACCGAAGGCTGGCACACCGCGATTACGTGCATGTTGCCGCCGAGCACGTGCAGCATCTCGATGACGTAGTCGACATAATCGTCGAGATCGAAACGGCCCTCGGTCAAAGGCACCATCCGGGCATCCGACCAGTCGGTGATGTAGACCTCATGGGTCGGCAGGAAGGCCTCGACCGTGCCGCGCAACAGCGTGGCGTAGTGGCCGGACATTGGCGCCACGATCAGTACCCGCGGCTGCGGCGCGCGCAACGCGCGCGTCAGCTTGCGATCAAAATACAGCATGCGGCAGAACGGCTTTTCCCAGACGACGCGGATTTCGATCGGGGTGCGTACGCCGTTGATCTCGGTGTCGTTGATGCCCCATTCGGGTTTGCCGTAGCGGCGCGTGGTCCGCTCGAACAACTCGCAGCCGGCGGCGACGGACTTGCCGAACTCGGTGTGCGACAGCGGATTGAGCGGGTTCTGAAAAAGGATCTTCGTCGCATCAGTTACGGCGCGCGCCGGATTGAGCGAGGCGTGCACCATTTCGTACATCCAGTACATCGGCGTCGTGAGCGCCGGACTGCCTTCGGCCACCAGGGGCGGTGCGCCGCCAAACTCACCAATCGGCATTTAACCCTCAATCCCCATTTTGCATCGCAGCATAGTGCCGAATGCGTAACAAAGCGTCAATGCACAGATCGGCATATCTAGCGGCCGTACAAGCCGAAGATCGTCAAATCCGTGGGATAAGTCGGCCTTATTCGCCGCCCTGGATCAGCGAGCCGTGCCGGCGGGCGCTGCGCAAAAGCGCGAGAAACGTCGCAAATGACGCCACAAGCAGCACGGCATTGATCGCCAGCGCCGACACCATCAGGTCGGCCCGAAACACATGCTCGATCAGCAGCGCCCGCATTCCCTCGAACACGTAGGTCGGGGGCAGGGTCCAGGCGACATATTGCAGCCAATTCGGCAGCACCGTTACCGGGTAGTAGATGCAGGCCAGCGGCATCAGACCGAACATCAGCGTCCAGACGATGCTTTCGGCTCCCAGGCCGTTGCGCAGCACCAGCCCCGACACGAAAATCCCCACCGACCAGCTGGTGAAAATCAGATTGCAGAAGAAGGCGATCAGCGGCAGCCCGATGCCATAAAAATTGAAATGGAACAGGAACATCGCCAGCAGCGTCATCGGAATGACGCCGATCGCGAGCCGGATCAGGCTCATGACCATCAGCGAGATCAGAAACTCGATCGGCTTCAGGGGGCTCATCATCAGGTTGCCGAGATTGCGCGCCCACATTTCCTCCAGAAACGAGATCGAAAAGCCGAGCTGACCGCGAAACAGGATGTCCCACAGGATCACCGCGCCGATCAGGGTGCCGCCGGCACGGGCGAAAAACCCGGCATTCTGCGCGATGTAGGTCTGCAGGAAGCCCCAGGTGATGATCTGCAGCGCCGGCCAATACAGCAATTCCAGCAGACGCGGCCACGACGACATCAGCAGATACCAGTAGCGCAGGATCATCGCATTGATGCGGTGGGGCGCGATATCCAGTCCGAGGGCGAGCTTGTTCACGGCATCGCCTCCTGAACCCGGCCGCGCGCGACATCGAGAAACACTTCCTCGAGCGTCGCCCGGTTGTAGCGGACCATGATGTTGTTCGGACTGTCATCATCCTCGATGCGGCCGCGCTTCATGATGATGACGCGGTCGCACAGCCGCTCCACTTCGAGCATGTTGTGCGACGCCAGCAGGATGGTCGCGCCATGAGTCCTGCGATAGGTCTCCAGATGCCGCCTGATCCAGTCGGCGGTGTCGGGGTCGAGCGAGGCCGTCGGTTCGTCCAGCAGCAGCAACTCGGGCTGGTTGATCAGTGCCTTGGCCAGCGCCACGCGGGTCTTCTGCCCGGCGGAGAGTTTGCCGTTGGCGCGGTCGAGAAATTCGCCGAGATCGAGATCGGCGGCGAGCTTCTCGATGCGCTCGTGCAGATTGTCCACGGCGTAAAGCCTGCCGAATATTGAGAGATTCTGCCGCACCGTGAGCCGCGAGGGCATGTCGACATAGGGACTTTCGAAATTCATCCGGCCGAGCACCTCGGCGCTCTGGTCGGGCATCGAACACCCCAGCACCTCGATCCGCCCCGCCGTCGGCAACACCAGCCCCATGATCATGGCAATCGTCGTGGTCTTGCCGGCGCCGTTGCCGCCGAGCAGTCCGGTGACGCTCCCGCGCGCGATGCGAAACGACACGTCGTCGACGGCGCGGGTGGTCTTGTAGAGTTTTACCAGGCGCACGACCTCGATCGCCGCTCCTGCCGGATCGGCTGCGGGCAACGGAGGCGGGGCTGGGCCGTCATTCATCATGCGGGCCGTTCATTGGGCTATTGCGGCGGCGAGCGCAAGACGCTGGCCTGGCCTGCGCAACGGCGGACCGGTCAATTTGTGGTCATGACCCTGCGCGGCTAAAGTCCTGATATGACCGACATTACCCTCCCCGATTTTCGACATCCGCGCCGCCATATTAGACTGGACACGATCCTGCGGCTGCGCTGGCTGGCGGCGCTCGGCCAACTGGCCGCCATTTTCATCGTGGTGCAGGGCCTCGAATTCGACGTTCCGGTCACTCCCTGCGTCACCATCGTCGGCCTGTCCGCCCTGCTCAACCTGGTGCTGCAGACGGCATTCAACCCGATGCAGCGGCTGGAGCCGGTCTACGCGGCGGCGCTGCTCGCCTTGAACATCGTCGAATTGGCCGGACTGCTATTTTTCACCGGCGGCCTGCAAAATCCGTTTTCGTTTTTGTTTCTTGCCCCGGTTCTGATTTCGGCGACGGCGCTGCCGGTGCGGCTGACGATCGCGCTCGGGGCTCTCGCGGTCGCCTGTGCCTCGATGCTGGTGTTCCTCCATCTGCCTCTGCCGTGGGATGCGGACGAGCCGCTGGTGCTGCCGCCGATCTACCTGTTCGGCGTCTGGCTCTCGATCGTGCTCGCGATCGGGGTCACCAGCCTTTATGCGTTTCAGGTCACCGAGGAGGCCCGCAAGCTTTCGGACGCGCTGGCCGCGACGGAACTGGTTTTGACCCGCGAACAGCATCTCACCCAACTCGACGGCCTTGCAGCCGCGGCCGCCCATGAACTCGGCACCCCGCTCTCGACGATCTTCCTGATTTCGCGCGAGCTGGAAAAGGGCCTGCAGGACAGCAGCCAGTTCGCGGGCGACATCAGGACCCTGCGCGAACAGGCACAGCGTTGCCGCGATATCCTGGCCAAGATCACGCAACTGTCGGCAACCGGTGCGCCGTTCGATCGCATGAAGCTGTCGACGCTGATCGAGGAAACCGTGGCGCCGCATCGCGATTTCGGCATCACGATCAAGGTCCGGATCGCGGTCGCGGGCGCCCGCGAGCCGGTCGGCACCCGCAATCCGGCGATCCTGTATGGCGTCGGCAACATCCTTGAGAACGCCGTCGATTTCGCGCGGGCGACGGTGGAGGTCAATGCGTGGTGGAACACCGAGACCGTCGAGATCGTCATTTCCGACGACGGCCCGGGCTTCGCCCCCGATATCATCAAGCGGATCGGCGAACCCTATCTGTCGCGGCGGCGCACCGCCGACGAAGTCCAGGGTGGCTACCGCGGTCTCGGTCTCGGGGTTTTTATCGCCCGCACCCTGCTCGAGCGCACCGGGGCCAAGGTCTCCTTCTCCAACCGGATCTTTCCGGACCATGGCGCCGTGGTTCAGATCGCCTGGCCCCGCTCCCGCTTCGAGGCCGGCGAGATTTCCGCCGAACCGGCATCCTAGGACTGCCGCCGGCCTTTGCGACGGGTCGACCTTGTGCGGCCTTGGCAGCGCCGCGGTGCCACGCCATATGATGGGAAGCCTGACACAAGGATACCCGACAGTGAATGCAATCGCCGAACTGACCGGCCACACCGATCGCTCGCTCCTGATCGTGGAGGACGACAAGCCGTTCCTGGAGCGCCTGTCGCGCGCCATGGAAACCCGCGGCTTCACCGTGACATCCTGCGATAGCGTAAGCGATGGACTGGCGCAGATTACCAAGGCGGCGCCGGCCTTTGCGGTGGTGGATCTGCGGCTCGGCGACGGCAATGGCCTTGATGTGGTGTCGGCGCTGAAGCGCAAGCGGCCGGACGCACGCGCCATCGTGCTGACCGGCTATGGAAATATCGCCACCGCCGTCACCGCGGTGAAGATGGGCGCGGTGGATTATCTGTCGAAACCCGCCGACGCCGACGATGTGGTGGCGGCGCTGCTCGCCAGCGGCACCGAAAAGTCCGAGCCGCCGAGCAATCCGATGTCGGCCGATCGCGTCCGCTGGGAGCACATCCAGCGCATCTACGAGATGTGCAACCGCAACGTCTCCGAAACCGCGCGGCGGCTGAACATGCATCGCCGCACCCTGCAGCGCATCCTGGCCAAGCGCGCGCCGCGATAGATATTGTCGGATGGATATTGGCTAAAACTCGCCGTGGCCCTGCGGATCGATCAGCCGGTTGATCCGCTGCGCCGCGGCCAGCGCAAACCGCACCGTCATCAATTTGCGGGTCGGCGCCGGCAGCCGGTGCTCCGGCGCCTCGCAATGCAGATGCGCCCCATAGGCGTCGGCGACGATCAGGCCGGTTTGCTCGGGAAAAATCTCGCAGGGCAAATCCTGCGTGAAGGCGAAGAACAGCCGGTCGCAATGCATCCGGTAGTCCTGCCACTTCTGGTCGGCGCGCAGATCCTCGATCGATGATTTGATCTCGACGATCCAGATATCGCCGCGCTCGTTCAGCGCCACCAGATCGGCGCGCCGCCCCGAAGGCAGCGGCAATTCGCTGACGCAGGAAAATCCCAGCGCGCGCAGCAGCCGCGCGGTGCCGCGCGCGATCGCCAGCGCCGTCTCGGATTGGCGGCGGTCCGGCGGCGGCACGGGATTGATCTTTTGGGCTTGCGGTTCCATTGCGGCAGCAGCCTAGCCGATTCCGGGGCCTTCGGAAATCATTTGGGTTCGCGCCCCGACAATACAAATTCGTTACGGTGAGAACACATTGCAGGAATGGCGCGGCATTCGAAATCACGCAATTTCCACTTGGCTCGCGGCGAAAAATCGGCATTGTGCCGGCATGACCCAGCAAACCGAGACCAGGGCCAAAGCCGGCGCCGTCATCATTCCGGTGACGCTGTTCGAGCAAAACTGCACCTTGATCTGGTGCGAAGCCACCAGGAAGGCCGTCGTGATCGACCCCGGCGGCGACGTGCCGAAAATTCTGCAAGCGATCAAGCAGACAAACGTCACCGTGGACCGGATCTGGCTGACCCACGGCCATATCGACCATGTCGGCGGCGCCGCCGAGCTGCGCGATGCGCTGAAGGTCAGAATCGAAGGTCCGCACATCGCCGACAAATTCCTGCTCGACAATGTGGTGACGAGCGGCGCCCGGTTCGGCATGTCCGGCGTGCGCGATTTTGCGCCGGACCGCTGGCTCGATGAAGGCGACCAGGTCTCGGTCGGCGAATTGACCTTCGACATCCTGCATTGCCCCGGCCATTCGCCGGGCAGCGTGGTGTTTCTCAACAGGGAAATGCGCTTTGCGCATGTCGGCGACGTGCTGTTCAGCGGCTCGGTCGGGCGCAGCGACATTCCCGGCGGCAATCACGCCACGCTGATCAGGTCGATCACCGAAAAGCTGCTGCCGCTCGGCGACGATGTCGGCTTCATCTGCGGCCATGGTCCCGGATCGAGCATCGGCCAGGAACGGATGACCAATCCGTTTCTCACCGGCGCGATGTAACGCGCGACGCCCTCTATTCGGCTGCATCCATCGCGACCGCATCGGCTTGATCGAGGTGGCGCGCACCCCAGTCGCGAATCGCTGAAATGACCGGGACAAAACTCCTGCCCTTGCGGGTCAGGCGGTACTCGACCCTGGGCGGGACGACGCCGTAATCCCTGCGCTCGATCAGGCCGCTCTCGGTCAGCGCCTTCAATTCGCGCGAGAGCACGCGCGGCGCGATTTCCGCGCCGCTTGCGCCGCGCAGCAGGCCGCTGCGGATTTCGCCATACCGCTTCGGGCCAGCCTGCAGATCCCAGACGATCCGCAGCTTGTATTTGCCGCTGATCATTTTCTGGAATGCCGCGACCGGGCAACCGCAGCCGGGTGCTGATCTTGCGTTCGCCATGGCGTCACCTCCGAGGATGCGTTGCTGTGCCGTCGCAGGCTACGGGCAGCGGCAGGAATGTCCATAGTATCAATTTTGTCCATACTTGCATTATTGCTCCTGCCGGCGCCAGATTGCGGGGTACCGGGCTGTCGGCGCGCGAACGTCAAGGAGCTCTCGATGAAGCATTTCATGATCAAATATCAGTTTGCCAACGGCACCACGGAAGAATGGCACCGCGAAGTCGCCCGGTTCATCGCCGCGCTGAGCAGCGATCCCGACCTGAAGGGCAGGATCGGCTACCGCGTCATGAAGAATCGCGACGACGCCAGCTACTTTCATTTCGCCGCGGCGGCGGACGATCAGGCGGTCAAGACTTTGCAGGGCCGCGATTTCTTCAAGCACTACACCGAAAAGACGCGGCAGGTCGCCGGCGGCGAGGTCACGGTGACGCCGATCGAACTGATTGCCGAGACGGCGCCTATTTCATGAGGCCGGCCGCCGTGAGCGCGCGCGTGATGACGGCGCCGACGTCGATCGCGCGACGCTTCGGCTGCGGTGGCGGCTCGGCAGGGCGAGTGAGCGTCGTCAGCGGCCACAGCACCTTGGTGAGATCCGGCATCGGCACCGGCGCCGGCGCGACCATCGGAATGATCTTCTCCGCCGGCATCGCGGCCGCGGCAGAAGCCGCCTTTGCAACTTCCCTCGACTTGCGAATCCATTCGGTCAGGCCGAAGAAATTTGCGATGTGATAGGACGACGAGATTCCCGCCTCGATCAGGAACGCGCCTTGCGCGCCATATTGCTCGTCGTTTTCGGCCGTCCCGAGCGGGGTGCCGTGCGCCATGTCGGTGATGGTGTAGGATTCAACCATGGTTTCGCCCTCGGCATTCCACCAGACCTGCCGCGGATGGCCGTCGACAATGCCCTCCGACATCGGAGTGGACGGAAGCTGATGCACGTCGAGCCATTGCTTGACGATCTCGTTGGCGTTGGCGGGGTTGACGGTGCGATCGGCGCTGCCGTGCCACACCGAGAGTTTCGGCCAGGGGCCTTTGTGATTTGAGGCGTTGCGCACCAGATCACCCAATTCGCCGGCCGGGCGGGAGGACGACTGGAACATCCCGTTCAACGCTTCCCGCACATTGCTGGCCACGCCGAACGGCAGCCCGGCGATGACGGCGCCGCCCGCGAACACCTCGGGATAGGTTGCGAGCATCACCGACGTCATGGCGCCGCCGGCGGAAAGCCCGGTGACGAACACGCGCTGCGGGTCGATGCCGACATCGCCGACCATCCGCGCGATCATCTGCCGGATCGAGCAGGCCTCGCCGCTGTCGCGCGCGGTGTCTTCCGGATTGAACCAGTTGAAGCATCCGTTGGCGTTGTTCGAGGGCTGTTGCTCGGGCATCAGCAACGCGAAACCATAATGCTTTGCAAGGGTCGACCAGCCGGCGCCGAGATCGTAGCCGGCGGCGGTCTGGCCGCAGCCATGGAGCACCACCACCAGCCCGGGCGGTTGCTGCAGGCTGCCTGGCACGAAGGAAAACATCCTGAGCGCGCCCGGATTGGAGCCGAATCCGCGGGTTTCAGCCAGCGGGCTGCGGAGCCCCGGTCGCAGGTTTCGTCCATAATGCCCAAAGCCGTTGATTCCGTTCAGCTTTGGCAGACGTCGCAGGAATTCAACGTTCTTGGCGAGTGACACCGGCAGGCTCCTTGGCGAGAGACTTCTTAACGCCACTTGGAACAAATAGTTGCTGCACTGCAAAATAAAAAGGACCGTGTGCTGTCATTCCCCAGATTTCCGGAAGCTGTGGCCTCCGTGTTGCCGCGCGACGCATCCATGACCGAAATGTGGCCATGGCGGCGCGCGTTCCGGCGGATGCGACACTCGACATCGCCCCTGTCGTTGCAAGACCGTCATTCCGGGGCGCATCGAAGATGCGAACCCGGAATCTCGAGATTCTCCGATGTGCAATTGCACATCGTAGTTCGATGCTTTGCATCGCCCCGGAATGACGATGCTGTCACACACAACTCCGCGTTCTCGCGGCATGGTTTGCCCGAGTTTTGCTCTGAGCTCTCCGCCCTCTCCACAGAGAGGGCGCAGGGAATGCCGGGCGCCCGATGCGCCCGATAGCCACGTGTGCAATGGTAGTGAGAGACGCACACGCGTTAGTCAGGTCACACCGGAATCGCCCGGCATTCCCCGCGCAATGGTTTTAACGGTTTCCTTCGGGCTCTCCTCGGTGACCGGCTTTCTTGCCACCGTCGCTTCGCGGATAACTCCACGAAACTTGACGCCAGCACCGGGGCGTCAGGACCACACGACTTCTCCGTCCGCCTCACGCGCCCTCGTCAGGAGCACGATCAGCGTCCACCGCATCCCGCCCCGCGTCGATGACGTTGCGCAACGCCCCTCCTGGAGGG